>JBGOZF010000031.1:0-49126 GCA_041480065.1 Rhodocyclaceae bacterium | reverse complement strand
CTTCAGGACGCCCTCACGCTCCAGGACGCAGCGAAGTTCCTCGAAAATCGCGCCGAGCGCCGTATGTGAAACCGCGCGCCCGATCAACACGAGGAATCTGGGCCCGAATGAAATGTAACAGCGACCGGCCGGTCGTGGCCGTTCTCGGACTCCCTCGAAAGTCAGCCGTGGCGGTACGGCTCGGAGCGACGAGACACGGCGCCTCAGTGGTAGTCCTCTTCCCTTTGGTGACGCACCGCAAGAATCGTGACCGTCCGCGGGTTCTCGATCTCGAATAGCGCAACGTATCCCGAACCGCCGAAGGGAATGATCAGTTCGCGCAGGAAAGGTCCGCCAGCGCCGCCAACGGCTTTGCGGCAGGAGAAGGGAAAGATTTCCAGTAATTCGACGGCCTTGGCGATTGCCGCTTCGGCGCGCTCGGCGGCGGCGAAATCCTGCTCGATCATGAAGTCGAACAGGCGTAGCAGGTCTGCTTCCGCTTCTGCCGTGAAGCGAACCCGAAAACGCGTCATGCGGCCGCGACGCGCGCCTTGCGGGCCTTGTCGAGACGCCGGGCGAGCTTGCTCATCACGGCGGATGAGGAGACATACCTGCCGGACTGCCTGGCCGCCTCGGCGGACGCGAGGCCTCGCTTGATGAATTCGAGTTGTGCCTGGCGATATTCGACATTGCGCCGCACGGCTTCCTCGACAAAGCCCGACAGCGTCTCCCCGTTCTGGAGCAAATCCTCGGCGGCTTGGCGAAGTGCCGGCGATACCCGCACCGCGGGGATGGCAGCAGTTTTCATGGCACATCCTTTTGCGTCACATTTGTAATGCAATGTTGCCCGATTCGGTAGAACTTCGCAAGCCGCATCGCCCTCGCCCGGCAAAGTCCGCATCCCGCTCATTTGCGCCGGCGCGGTCTTCTGCGATAGGGGTAGGCTCTCGACCATGCTCACCATCGCAGCCCTCTCGATCAAGAAAGCGGTCACGCTGTTCGCCCTGGCCGGACCGATCTCCATGATCCCTATCTTCCTCGCCGCTGCAGAAGGTTTGAACCCAGAAACCGCAGTCGACAGCTCGCCATTGCCTTGTCAGCCCCATGAATACAGAGCTTTTCACGTTCGATGACGCTCACCCTGTTGGTGAGTCCGCTACGCACCCGCTGGCACGCCCGGACGGGCGCCTGACTTTGTCGCTCCTCCTTGCAGGTATGAGCCTGCTGCGTCTTCGCTTCGCGTCAGTCTCTCGCCCGAGCGCACCATCGGGCGCGTCCAGCTACGGTTTCTAGGTTGAACGCTTCCGGCAAAGGCCGCTTCGCGCGGACCGTCGCCATCGCCGTCACGGTGGCCCTGCTGGTGGCGACCTTCCTGGGCATATGGTCGAGCGCATCGGCGGCTTCATTCTTGCCGCCATCGCGGTGGAGATGATGGCTACCGGATTGCGGAGCTTGTTTCCCGTCCTCAACCCCGCCTGGGACTTGAATCCCGCGATATCGGCTGCATCTACCACACCAGCCGTCAACGGAGAATCGCCATGAATGTCCTCTTCAACAACCCGATGCTCTACGTGATCGATTATCCGGGACATGATGCCCTGGAGATTCTCGACAAGCGCAATGGCCGGATGGGTTTGTTGCGTGGCGCCACGGCCGACCGCATGCGCGGCGAATTCAGCCAATTCCTGACCCAAGAACACAACGAGGAGGAATTCGAGGAGTTCATAGATTCCTACGAGGCCATCCTCGTTCAGCCGGTATCGCGCCACTGATCGAAAGTCACCCGTAGCAACCCCGCTCGTTGTAGTGATGATTCAACCCGCGAGCAACTCCGCGCACTCCTCCCAGGCGCGCGGATGATTGTCGGCCAGTTGCGGCTCGACCAGCCGCAATGCCTTGCGCACGGCCGCCCGGGCGGAGCGCGGCAATTCGCCGAAGGCATCGGCAATAGCGCCGGACTGGGTTTCACCGATGGCCGCCAGCAGGACGGCGGCCTGGAAGCGGTCCTTCTCAGCCTTCGCGCCGCCGCGCAGTTGGGAGACCAACAGCTTGTGCAGGGCGAAGCGCGGCGGTTGCGGTACGCGAACCGGACAGGCGCCCTCGCGGGAAAGCAGCGTGGCAAATTGGGTCGCACCGAGCAGGTAGGCCAGATACGGCAGGCCGGTGGCGTGCGCCCGCAACTCGGGCACCGCCACAACGGAAAAGCTGTTGTCGGGGCTCGGAACCAGTAGATCAACGTGAAAGCGCGATCGGCCGCGCTGCTTGAAGCTGGTCGAGGGTTCCCGCGCATCGAGTTATGGCACTTCGACGAACGGAATGCCACTCTCGCGCAGCATGTCGAGGAAGCTCCGTTCACTCGCGGATGGCAAGGCCAGTGGTTCGTGCCGCGCGATATGGATATCCTCGGTCGCGTAACCGGCGGCGCGGATGCCCAACTGGTTCAGGAGAACGCCGAACGCGTGCGAGCGTGGCGTAACTGCGGCTGTCGGCCAGTTGAAAGCCCTCGCGTCCCAGCAGGCGCAGGTCCGCGGTCATCGCCTTCACTTCGGCGACCCACTCGCGCAGACGCTTGGCGGCAGCGTCCGCCTCGGCATTGCCGACCGGCCCGGCCACATAGACTTCGCGTTGCCTGCCGTCGCCGTCATAGTAGCGCCGGGCATGGAAACGGAACCCCTGCCTATTGGACCGCTCGACGACCGAGCCTGCCGTGCCGGCGAATACGGGCGCCCCGGCCCGGGTCTGGTATCGGCGCGATAACGCACATTGTCAAAGCGGGGGGGGGGAGGCAGCTATAATTGTCGTGGCCCGCAGTTTCAGCGATCCGGCCACGCTTGCATGTCGATTTGACCGCGCTGTCAATAATGAGGAGGCTGCTCATGCCCAGCTCCCACGATCCCCGCCAGAACCACCTTCTCGCCGCCCTGCCGGCGGAGGAATACGCGCTCATCCTGCCCAGTCTCGAACTGGTGCCGATGCCGCTCGGCCAAGGCCTTTCCGAGCCCGGTGTCGAGATGCGCCACGTCTATTTCCCCACCACCTCCATCGTGTCGCTGCTCTACGTCATGGCGGACGGGGCCTCGGCCGAAATCGCCGTCGTCGGCAATGAGGGCATCGTCGGCGTGTCGCTGTTCATGGGCGGTGAAAGCACCACCAGTTGGGCCGTCGTGCAAAGCGCCGGCCACGCCTACCGGCTCAGGGGCCAACTGGTGAAGGACCAGTTCTTCCGCGCCGGCCCGATGCAGCGTCTGCTGCTGCGCTACACTCAGGCGTTGCTGACGCAGATGGCCCAGACGGCAGTGTGCAACCGCCACCACTCGGTCGACCAGCAGCTCTGCCGCTGGCTGCTGCTGAGCCTGGACCGCCTGCCATCGAACGAACTGGTCATGACGCAGGAACTGATCGCCAACATGCTCGGAGTACGCCGCGAAGGCGTCACCGAAGCAGCCGGGGCTTTGCAGCGGGCCGGATTGATCAACTACAGCCGCGGCAAGATCACCGTGATCGACCGCCCCGGCCTGGAGAAGCGCGTCTGCGAATGCTATGCGGTGGTCAGGAAGGAGTTCGAGCGCCTGCTGCCGGAGGCGAAGTTCAGTTGACGCGACTGGTCAATCTTGTCCTGGCCGCACTTCTGTACGAACCGGATGCTTTGTGCCAGCGGTAGAAACCCTTCTTGGCAAGCTCGACTGCAAGCAGGTAGATCACGACCATGACTGCCAGGATCAGGTAGAACTTCGCGGGTAGCGGCACGAAGCCGAAATACGTTCCCACAGGTGTAAACGGCAGCGCTGCGCCGACCGCCGCCACCACGACGGAGGTCGCCGCCAGGATGCGGTGCGGGCAGCTTTTGAACGGATTGCCGCGCGTGCGGATGACAAAGATCACCAGCACCTGGGTGCACAGCGATTCGACGAACCAGCCGGTCTGGAACAGGGCCTGGTCGGCTTTCAGCACCATCAGCAGGACGTAGAAGGTCAGGAAGTCGAAGGCCGAGCTGATCGGCCCGATCACCAGCATGAAATCGCGGATGAAGTTCATGTCCAGGACTCGTGGCTTGCGCAATTCCTCGGCATCCACCTCGTCGAGCGGAATCGGCACCTCGGAAACGTCGTAGAGAACGTTGTTGAGGAGGATCTGCGTCGGCAGCATCGGCAGGAAGGGCAGGAACAGCGCGGCGCCGGCCATACTGAACATGTTGCCGAAGTTGGAACTGGTGCCCATCATGATGTACTTCATGATGTTGCCGAAGGTGCGCCGGCCTTCCAGTACGCCCTCGTAGAGCACGTGGAGATCCTGATCGAGCAGGATCATGTCGGCCGCTTCCTTGGCGACGTCGACGGCCGAATCCACCGACAGCCCCACGTCCGCCGAGTGCAGCGACGGCGCGTCGTTGATGCCGTCGCCCAAGTAGCCGACCACGTGACCGCGGGCCTTGAGCGCGAGGATCACCCGGTCCTTCTGCGACGGGTTGACCCGGCAGAACAGGTTGGCTTTTGCCACCCTGACCCGCAGGGCATGGTCGTCCATCTCGGCAATCTCCTTGCCGGTCAGAACGCCCTTGACCGGAATGTTCAACTGGGCGCAGACATGCTGGGTCACCAGTTCGCTGTCGCCGGTGACGATCTTCACGCTGACGCCGCATTCCTTGAGCGCCGCGAGCGCGGCGCCGGCGCTCTCCTTGGGCGGATCGAGAAACCCGGCAAAGCCGGCGAGCACCAGTTCCGCTTCGTCGCCGATGACCGCATGGGGATGATCCGGCGGCACTTCGCGCCAGGCAATGCCCAATACGCGGAAGCCCTCCTTCTCCATGGCGATATGCTGTTCGTGTATCCGCGCCCGGGAGTCCTTGTCGAGCGGACTCTGAACTTCCTTGTCCTGTTCTTCGTAGTGGGTGCACAGGCCGATGATCTCCTCGGAGGCACCCTTGACGACCAGCAATCGGCCATCGCCCTTGTCCAGCAGGACCGACACGCGCCGCCGCTCGAAGTCGAACGGCACTTCATCGATCTTCTTCCAGGCGCTGACGTCGATGTTTTCGTGGGCCAGGATCGCCTCGTCGAGCGGGCTCTTGAGGCCGGTCTCGAAGAAGCTGTTGAGGTAGGCGAGTTCCAGTACGCGTGCACTCGGCTTCCCTTGCGGATCGACATGCTGTTCAAGCTTGATCTTCGCTTCGGTCAGCGTGCCGGTCTTGTCGGTACACAGTACGTCCATCGAGCCCAGGTTCTGGATGGACGCCAGGCGTTTGACGATCACCCGCTTCTTCGCCATGTGCAGCGCGCCGCGCGACAGCGTCAGCGACACGACCATGGGCAGCAGCTCCGGCGTCAGGCCGACCGCAAGCGCGACCGCAAACAGGAAAGACTCCAACCAGGGCCGGTGCAGCAGCGCATTCACCAGCAGCACGAACAGCACCAGCAGAATGGTGAGGCGCATGATGAGCAGGCCGAACCGGTGCGTGCCGATCTCGAAGGCTGTCGGCGGAGCTTGCCGGGTCAGGCTGTCGGCGATGGCGCCGATCGCGGTGCCGGTGCCCGTTTTGACGACCTGGATCCGGGCGCTGCCGCTGATGACGGTGGTGCCCATGAACACTGCGTTGGCGGCATCCTGGGGTTCGCTCGCGCCTGCGGCAGCTTCGCCCGGCCGTTTTTCCACCGGGTAGGTTTCGCCCGTCAATAGCGCCTGCTTGACGAAGAAGTCGTGCGCCTCCAGCACCCGGCCGTCGGCCGGGATCATGTCGCCGGCAGAGAGCACAACGAGGTCGCCCGGCACCACCTCGGCCACCGGCACCTCGAACTGTTTGCCGTCCCTGACGACCATTGCCCGCACCGAAACCGACTGCCTCAGGCTTGCCGCTGCCTTGCCGGCACGGTGCTCCTGGACGAAATCCAGCGTCACGCTGAACAGCACCATGAAGCCGATGAGCAGGAAGTTGGTGACGTCGCCGGTCAGCGCCGAGATTCCGCTGGCGACGAGAAGCAGGATGACCAGCGGATTCTTGAAGCGCGAAAGAAACTGCAACAGCAGCGGGCGTTCCTGGTGATCGCGGAACAGGTTGGGACCGAATTTGGACAGGCGCGAAGCGGCCTCGGCGCCAGACAGGCCGGCGTTGTCAGTGACCGGATCCACGGGCGTGGCGGGCAGTGATGTCGGTATGCTCAGCCCTCCCGGGGCCGTTCCAGGACCACCCGGTAGGCCTCCATGCCGCGATTGAGAAAAGCGTAGGCCGAGCCCCAGAGATAGAGCCGGAAACGACGGTAAAGCGCTTCGCCCCAGCGCTCGATGACTTCATCCCGAGCCACCTCCAGCTTCTCGGCCCAGGCCTTGCAGGTCAGGTAGTAGTTGTGGCGATTGTTGTAGACCGCCAGCACGTCCAGTTGCGTCTTCGCCACCGCGCCCAGAAAGTCGTGCAGGCAGAAGTAGGAATGGTCGCCCGGGAAGACGTAGCGCGAGACGAAGGTGGGCTTGACATACTTCTCGCGGAAAGCGCTGGCGTCGAGGTACACGCGTCCGCCCGGTTTCAGCAGGCGATGGAATTGCTTGAGCACGGCGGGATAGTCGGGCAGGTGTTCCATCACACCGAGAATGACGATCGCGTCATAGGGTTCGGGCGACCGGTGCGTCATGAAATCCTCGTTCAGCGCCTGGGCGGGCAGTTGCAGTCGGTCGATCAAGTCTATCAAGAACGCCTCCGACTGGCGGGAAATCGTCAGCGAGGTGACCTGGATGCCGTGCCGTCCGGCATGTTCAGTGAAACAGCCCCAGCCTCCGCCCACGTCGAGGACGCGATCTCCGGGCTTGAGCCGACAGGACTCGATGGCGAAATCCATCTTGCGGCGTTGGGCGGTTTCCAGTGCTTCATCGTCGCGCCCGAACACCGCTTGCGAATAGCAGCGGGTCGAATCGAGAAACTTCAGATAGAACCCGTTGGCAAATTCGTAGTGGGTCGCGATCGCCTGCCGGTTGGTCGTGGACCGCCCAAGGATCCACGGAGCGATGCGGCGCCACAGATAGACCAGCGGATGGCTATCGCTCAACGTTCCCCGCAGGCTGACGAAACGCAGCATGTCACCGACGACGTCGAGGCTGCCGGACATGTAGGCCTCGCAGATGCCCATTTCATCCAGGCGACCGAGGGCGGTCAGGCCTTTTCGATCATGGACCACAATATCGACCGTGGGTTCTCCTTCTCCGAAGCGATAGACACGGTTTCCCCATAAGCGGATCTCGAAGGGAATCTTGACCCGGTCGGCCAGGTGCTTCTGAATCCTTCGCAGTATTGGATCGTACACCGCCGCCGATGCAACGTGGAAATCGGGAGTCATTGCTTATCCTTCCCCAGCACGCCGATTTTCGCCACCTGGCCGCTACGGAGCCGGCAGACAAGTGGGCCTTGGTCAGATATAGCCTACGACAACCTTCTGTCATCATCAGTTCGCTAACGAACATAACCAGAATTCGATCGCCGGCCCTTTGTGCGCTACCGCGCAGACAATTGCCGGTTTTCGCTCCAAGCTGCGTAAAGTCGATTCAGGTGAAGCCATTCGTAACGGCTCCGCAAGGGACCACGGAACTGTGTCGCCACCGCTCTGCGCGTCACTCGCGGAGTTTCCCCATCACCAGGAGAGTCCAGTGTCGCCCGCCCAAACCGCCCCTGCCACCAATCGTCTCCTGGCATCCTTGCCACGCAACGATCGCCAGCGATTACTGGCGGGCTGCGAGTCAGTCGAACTCGGCTTTGGCGAGATACTGGCCGAGCCCAACGAGCGCCTCCGCCACGTCTATTTCCCCACCGACAGTTTCATTTCCTTGACCACTGCGATTGATGGACGCGAAACCCTGGAGGTGGGCCTGGTCGGAAACGAAGGCATGCTCGGCATCCCGCTCGTGCTCGGGATGGACGTTTCACCATTGCACGCCATGGTGCAGGGCGCTGGCCCGGCGCTGCGCATGGACGCCGCGCCGTTTCAACGCGAACTCGGACGCTGTTCCGCGCTCGATCGAGCGCTGAAGCGTTACCTCTACGTTTTCGTGTGCCAGTTGGCGCAAACATCCGTCTGCACCCGTTTCCATGTCGTGGAGGCCCGCCTCGCCCGTTGGCTGCTGATGACCCAGGACCGGGCCCATTCGGACCAGTTTCACCTCACGCACGAGTTCATGGCCTACATGCTTGGCGTACGCCGCGTCGGCGTTACCAAAGCGGCCAGTTCGCTCCAAAGACGAAGGCTGATCAGCTACACCCGCGGAGATATCACGGTCCTCGACCGTAGCGGTCTGGAAGCCGCATCCTGCGGCTGCTACAAGACCGACAAGGCGTCCTACACGAGACTGATGGGCTAGGACCGATCTTCATGCCATGAACTCCGACCAGGAGTTTCGGACACAATTGCCCGTATTGCGTTCGAGTACGTTCAGTGCACCCAGGTCTTCAGTTCTTCCGGCAAGCGGATGGTGGTGGTCGGCATGGTCTTCTCCTCTGTGTTAGCGAAGATGATGTAGCACTTTTGTGCTACAGGACGCGAAGTCATTCCCAAGGGTTCTGTTCCGGCAACATGGAGAGGGAATTCGGTAGAGTAGGAATGTGGCGCGGTAGCCGTAGGATTGGTTTGTCTGTTTTCGGCCCTTTCGTCTGCTGGTGCCCAAGTAACCTGGCCATAACCCCGTTTCCACATTCCCCTCATCGAACCGAATGGAGACGCGGAAATGCCCGCTTTGCGTCGGCCTAGCGTCTGTCTGCCTATGGCCGATTGTGCGCGTCCAGCATCCGCACCGTAAAGCCGCCCTTCGTCCCGAAGGAAAACAGTCAGGCTCCGATCAGCAACGAGGGAATCTGTCATGGAATCTACTCAGCACACGGGACCATGGAACAAAGGCAAGCTGGTTGGTCAGAAACCGCCACTGAAGCCCTACGGGCAGCACCAGTTCGGGCATGGTGACTCTCAGCGCCAGTCCATCGCCCCCCCGGCCGGCTTCCCATTGCATCGAGGGACTTGGCCGGAGCCAGGAAGTTCATCAATCCAGTCCACGGCAACCGGCTTTCGGGTTCGGAACAACTCCGGCACAAGGGAGGCGTCTGGGGCTTTGTGCCCGATCAACACGGAGGCGACGATGTCGACATCATTGGCCAGATCAAGGTAGCGCCGAAGATCCCGTTGAACGTTGAGGTAGTTGGACTGAATACATGTGGCCAAACCGCGTGAATGGGCGGCCAGGGTGACGGCGTACGTGAAATTGGCCAATCCGATGGTTCTCGTGAGCGCATTCACCCGAATGAGCGTGGGCACATTTCGCAGGGAAGAAAAGAAATGAAGGAGCCCCTCGGCCAGCGAAGATTTCTCTTTGGCTCGCTGAATCAGCGTCGATAGGGACAGAAGAAGGAGGTCTAGATACCGCTTCTTGTCGATGGTGCGATAGATGAACACCAACCTCGGAGAGCCTCTTACCTCGAAGTGGTCGTGATACATATCCATCACGTGCCGATTCCATTCGGCTGCGGTGGCGGGTCGGGGCCCGGTGGTCCCATCGCCGTTATGTTTCGCAGGGAAAGGCGTCGCGGAGCCGTTGCGCAGGACCTGCCCCAAAACGGGGAAAACCGATTCCCATCCAGCCAACTCAAAGCGCCTGATCACGTCCGCCGAGGCTTGGTGGCCCAGTGCGATGACCTTCCATGCCTGAGTGTTGCCCGGAGAGGGCGCCCAGGACGCCAGTTCGAAGATCTCCGACAGCAACGGGTCGCTGATGTGCTTATCGCTGTAATGCCTGATGGCCCTTCTCTCGCGCATGCCTCGTTCAAGGGTTATCGCTTCCACGGGGTTCCTCCTGGAGTTCAGGTCGGTGCAGCCGACCCTGGATCATCGGACGGGCGATGGGCGCCGATGGCTTTCGAAAAGTGGCGATTAAGATGCTTGGGCTTTTCGCGGTGGCTAGCAATCGATTCGGACACCCGGTTCTCGGCGCATGATGACGCACGGATGCGGGGAGCGTTGATGATCTCTTGCAGCGCGGACGGCACGTCGGCTATGTCTCCGCCGAAGAACACATGGGACATGATCTGGAGCATGTGGGCTTCGGCGATGTGTCGGGTCTTTCCGGTACGGTCTTCCACCGTGAAGGAATCGCCGCCGATTCGCACCGGCAGGCCATGAAAGACGGCCGCCATACGATCGAGGGCGATCCTTGCGTCGTGGATGCGCTTGGTCGGGGAGAAGCGGCTGATCTTCGGGCGATCGACCAGGACCTGAGATAGCAGCACGGGAATCGCGTCCGTGACCATCGCCCGCGACAACACATCCCATCCAATGATGCTGGCCATGTGGCCAAGCCCCGCCGTGTGATAGGGCACGCCGATACGCAGGTGCGGCAGAAGGATCTTGCCGTCCGGCCGGGCGCAGGCGACATCGCGACAGCTCAGGGCCAGCTCGACGCCGGCACCCACGAGATGCCCGTCCACGAATGCCGTCGTGGGGATCGTTCGGCCCAACGCGCGTAGGGCAGAGGTCGCTCGAACGAGATAGTTGTCGGACGCCAGCATGTCTTCACCCGGGCTCAGATGCCGGACCCACGCTTCGAATTCCTTCAGGTTGAGGCCAGCGCAGGCGACCGAGGTGGAGGCTGTGTCGAATTCGATGGCCAGTCCATCAAAGCGCAACTCGTCAAAGCGGCTGACGGTTTCGTACAGGCTGTCCAGAGCCGCGCGGGTCAAGGCGTTGCGATTGGGCGGATCTGAGATCGTGACTCGCAGGATCCTGTCATCCGCCCTGTAGCGCAGGCCAGGGACATCGAGCAGCCCGGGTTCGGCGTGCCTGGGTCCGTCCTGGGGATTTATGCCATGCTGGAACGCCATCGCGTCCTCCTGCTCGTTCTGGCGCGGCCTCGGGGAGGCAGGCGGGGTTGTCTACACGGAGAGGGATCCATCGCCAACTGCGAGTCGTATCCCAGGATAGCCAATTAGACGGCATTTTCGATAGTATCTCTGAGTCTGGCGGCCATAGTCAATCTGGATTTTGTGCCTCTGGGGCACACGAGCGGCAAGACTTCATCCCACAGGAAGTCCCGATGGTCATAGATCCTTACGAGCAGCAGCGCCTGGGCCTCTTCCCATTCGAGCAGATTGTGGCCGCTCAGCCAGCCTCGAAAAATGGCGCTGGCGAATAACCGCATGTGGATCGCTGCTGAACTCACACTTCCGGCCACAAGCTGCCAATCTAATCTCTTCGAAATTGACCAGCCGAACATCCGCTATTCGTCGGTCGAGAGACGTTCGGAGGTGTATGAGCAAAGCAAGCATGCGGTTGAACAAACCCGCTGATTCTCTTATAGTTCGCCCATGGCACCGAAAGCGCTGATCCAGCAAAACCCTCACTTGCGCAACGCGCAGGACTACAAGCGGGCTCTGCGCGCCAATGTGCTTTCTTCGACGGGCATCGAGGGCGTAAGAAAATCGGCCGAACGCGCGCTCTCCCCGGCTCCCGGAAAACTGTCCGCCAAGAAGCGCTAGCCGCTGGCAGCAACCACCTTCCTGAAGATTTCCGCCATCGGCGCGTAGTTGCGCCCCATCGCGGCCTGCACCGCGGCAAAGTACGCGGCGCGTTGTTTCCCCTTGATTCCCGAAAAATCCAGCAGCGGCAATCCGGCCTGCAAGGCCATCAGCGTCGAGAGCAGGCGCGACACGCGCCCATTGCCTTCACGGAACGGATGGATCAGCACCAATTCGCAGTGCGTGATCGCCAGTGCCTGTAGTACCTCGTCCGGATCGTCGAACGTGCAAGGCGTATGACGCGCCAGCACATCCCGTTCGAACTCCCGCATCAGGCGCGGCACTTGCGCCGCCATGGCGAAGACGAAGCTGCCCTTGCTGATATTCACCTGCCGGTACTCGCCCGCCCAGGGATACAGCTCGCCCAGCCATTGCCTGTGCCACCGGCAGACATCGGCGGCGGTAAAGCGTTGGTCGGCGGTAACGTTGCGGATCGCCCAATCGGTGGCAGCCGAAAGATGCAAGGCTTCCAGTGCGTCCATTTGCCGTTTGGCGCGGATGCCGAGAAAGTTCTTCAGCACGCGCCCGCGCGAACCCGGTTCGAATTGCGCTTCGAGGAGATGGTCGGTGTCGTAGCGCATGGCCACGTCACGGCGCCTGTCTGAACGCCCGTTGCAGCAGGGCTTGAAACAAGTGCTCGGCCTGGCGTAGTGCTTCGCGCTCGGTGGCGCGCAGGCGCTCGTGGTGTTCGACCAACGTGGCAAACTTATGCTGCATCGCCAGGGGTGGCTTGAAGAAGAGCAACTCCTCCAGTTTGCCTTTCGTGATCATCCTTTTCATCGCCTGGGTCGTCTTGCGCTGGATCGCCGGTTTGGCAGTCAAGAAGACCCCATAAAGAAAGCATGGGGCTACGTCCTGCTGAGGAATTACCGCGTTGATCTGTTGGTTGAAGGCAACTCGCCTGTCCGTCAACACGACATTACCGATGGAAGTCTCGCTTCCTGCTATGCAGGTCACGAGCAGCGATCCAGCCTCGACGACTGTTCCGACTGCCATGCCTTTCTCCGAAAGACCTTCCGCGGCCACGGTGGGACTCATTTGCGCGAGTCCGATGTTATCGGACTTGATCCATTCGATTGCGTTGCCGTAGTAGTCGACGTTTTCTCGCGGCGGAGTGTTACCGGTAACGACATCTCCAAGTTCAGAAACCTTGGCCCGGTCCCAGCCGCGAGGATTCGCAACCGGGTCACCAAAGAACTCGAGGAAGGCGGCGGGGAGGAAACGGTCGCTGAGTTCGATGGCGTACCGGCGGGCGCGGCACAGCCGATTCGCCAGCTCCAAACGCTCCGCGATCCGCTTCTGTTCGGACAAACGAACTTGCGGCACCGTGATCTCGCCAAGCTCTGTTCTTGTGATCCGACTTCGAGTCGCTCCGCGGGCAACCTTTTCAACTTGGTTGCGGACCGAGCGAGAGTTGCACAGGTGGGTGATGAAACGGCTATCTGCAACGCAATCGTCAACGCGAAGAACCGAAACATCGACCGCTGTTACGGCCCGGAATGGCAGCTTGGGCACAATGCAAGCGCGGCCTATTGGATCTGCCATCCTGCAAATCAGCACATCGCCCGGCAGTACTTCCGTGCACCCCAATTCGTTGAACGTGCTCTCGCTGATGAACTGGAAATCCTTGTAGAGGAACTCACCAACACCCACATGTTTGAGTTGGATGACGCCGACGGTTCCTTGCTTCGCCATATTCTCGGAGAGGATCCAATCACCGTCTGTGAAGAGACCCCTCTTCCCGGCCGCACCTGCAATGTTGTCCATTTCAGTTTCCGAGCATGCTTTCCAAAGCCGTCACGTCGCGTTCCGCCGCCTGTTCCAATCGCCGCATCCTATCCAGGGTAACAGCCGTGTCTTCGTAGAACACTTCCTCCTGCTCGACCTGCCGATAGCGGCTCGCCGACAGGTCATATCTATTCGCCGCGACCTGCTCTTTGGTCACCCAGAACTGGCGCGTGAGCTGGTTGATTTCGCTTTCCAGCGGCGCGATGCGCGCTTGTAGTTCGGCGAGTTCGGCCTCGGCCTGTTCGCGGGCGCTGCGCGCGGCATCGGCATCCTTGGCGACCACTTCCTCGAACTTCAGCCCATGGATGACGGCATGATGCGCGAGCCGGTCCTGCTTCAACGGCGCGATCTGTTTCTGGAGTTTCGCCAACCGTGTATCGCGCTGCTTCTGGAACTTCGGGTCGTGGCGATTTTGCCAGCAGGCGAGCAGGTCGCCGATATCGTTCTCGGCCACGCGCTGGCGCTTGTCGTCGAGCGAGAAGCCGTCGTGCTCCATGTCGTAGTACCAGATGCGCTCGGTGGCGGCGCCCTTGGTGAACAGCAGCACGGCCGTGGAAACGCCCGCATAGGGCCGGAAGACGCCGGAGGGCATGGACACCACGCCGTCGAGGCGGTTGCCTTCGATGAGCAGCTTGCGCGCTTCCACATGGGCGTTGCTCGACCCGAACAGCACGCCATCCGGCACGATCACCGCGGCGCGGCCGCCGTTTTCCAGCAGGCGCAGGAACAGATGCATGAACAGGAGCTCGGTCTTCTTGACCTTGGCCGGCAGCGAGGGATTGACGTCGGCGCTGTCGACGGCGCCCTTGAACGGCGGATTGGCGAGCACGACGTCGTAGGCGCGCTCTTCGTCGAACGCCTTGGAGAGGGTGTCGGCGTAGTGGAAGCGCGGCGAGGTCAGCCCGTGCAGCATGAGGTTCATGCTGCCGATGCGCAGCATGGTCATGCCCGAGTCGCTGTCGTAGCCGGTGAAGCCTTCCTTTTGCGCGAACTCGTATTCCTCGCGCTTGAGGCCGCTGCCGGTGAGGCCGTGCGGCCAGCCTTCCTCGTCGAAGCTGAGATCGCGCGGGTCGGTGTGGGTTTCCAGCAGGTGCTGCCAGGCGTTGACCAGGAAGCCGCAAGTGCCCGCCGCCGGATCGCAGACGCGTTCGCCGGGGCGCGGGTCCAGCATTTTCACCATCATGCGGATGATGTGGCGCGGGGTGCGGAACTGGCCGTTGGTGCCCGCCGTGTTGAGCTTGGACAACAGGTATTCGTAAAGATCGCCCTGGACGTCCTGGTTCTGGGCCGAAATCTGCATCGCCTCGATGGCGCGGCAGGCTTCGATCAGCAGGCTCGGCTTGTTGATCTTGAATTCGGCGTTTTCCATCTGGGCGCCGAAGGAGCCGGCCTTGTCGCCCAGCTTCTTGAGGAAGGGGAATACCTTCTCCTTGACGTGCTTGAGCGCCTTGTCGGCGGGCAACTGGCTCCAATGGGACCAGCGCAGGGTCGGGTCGGGAAACAGCGGCTTGAACTTGCCGCCGCGCCGCTTGGCCCGGCGTTCGCCATCCTGCTCGCGCTCGTCGATCTGCTTGAGAAAGAACAGGTAGGAAAGCTGCTCGATGGCGTCGAGCGGATTGGACAGGCCGCCGGCCCAGAGCTTGTTCCAGAGGGCGTCTACGGCGGATTTGAGTTGCGAGTCGGTCAGCATCGGGGATCGGTGGGGTTAAGCCGTCAGGCGGTCGGTCAATTTGACCAGGCCGCGAATCTGCTCGGGCGTGAAATAGCGCTCGACCGCGTTGCGGCCGAAATTGGTCAGCGGCGCTTCGTACAGGTCGTCCTCGGCCAGGCGGCGCTTGGCGATGAACACTTCCTGCACGGAGCGCAGAAAGCGGATCTGGTCGCCGCTGTAGCGGTTGGCGGTGATGTGGTCCTCGAAGCTGTGCGCCACCACGGCGGCGTAGTCCGGGATGGCATCGAGGTCGAGGACGAAGCGCACGAAGCCGAGGAAGCCGGCGCGGTTGTCGAGCCGCACGCCGTAGGCCTGGCGCGCGGTCTTTTCGGATAGCTGGATTTCGGGATTGGTCAGCTCGTTGTGGAGCACGCGCTCCAGATCGACAAGATCGCTCTCGTCCGGCTGGCGGCCGGCACGGATCGCGATCAAGGCCGGGTGCCGGGCGGCGATGCCGAGAATGCGCTGTTCGACGCGCTTGCGATATTCCTCGACGTGCATCGGCTGCCCGGTCGGACCGATCAGCAGATAACCCTTGCCGGCGATGAAGTCGGGCAGGTCTATCCTGATGAAGCTGTTCTCGGCGCGGCGCTTGTTCTTCATGTCGTCGGCAAGGTCGACGATCAGCCGGTGCAATTGCGACGGGCCGGCCTGGGCGAGGTCTTGCGACAGGCGAGACTCACCGAGGGCTGTTTGCCGGCGGCATCGAGCACGTACTGCGGCAGGCGGCTCACGTCATCGGCGATGGATTGCAGCAGCTCGGGGGAGGGCTGGCTCCGGAGTCGCTGCAAGTTCAGCCGCTCGACCTTGTGGGCGAAGGTCTCGGCGGCGATGTCCACGTCCGGCACGAAGCGTAGCAAGGGGCCGACCTTGAGCCGCAGGGCATCGGCGCGGTCCTGGGTGACGTCGGTCCAGAAGGCGTCTGTCCACGCCGCCTCGACCTCGGCCCAGACTTTGCGCACCGGGAAGGACTCGACGGGGATGCGGCCGATCATGGCGCGGCAATCGGCGATGGCTTGCCTGTGCGCCGCGCCCTCGCGCTGGTGGCGCGAGGCGGCGAGAATGTCGAGGCGGGTGTTGAACAGCCGGACGAGCAAGGGCACTTCGGCGGGAATGCGGTCTTCGGTCTGCTTGCCGAAATCGTTCTGCCAGAAGTCGATGATGAGGAATTCGTTCTTCTCGCCGTTGGGCAGGCGATCGAAGTAGCGGCAGGCTTCCTGATTGCGGGTGCCGCGGCCGATCATCTGCCAGAGCTTGATGCGCGACTGCACCGGCTTCATGAAGACGAGGTTGACGACTTCCGGGACGTCGATGCCGGTGTCGAGCATGTCGACCGAAACGGCGAGGCGCGGCTTATCGTTCTTCTTGAACCTGGCGATGAGGCCGTCGCCGTAGCTGCCGTCATGCACGCGTTCCATGCCGTGGTGGATGACCTGTAGCATGCCGACATGCTGCGGGTACATTTCTTCGAAGACGTCGCGCACGCGCTCGGCATGTTCCCTGGTCATGGCGAAGACGATGGTCTTGCCGGGCAGGTTGCCCGCCCTGTCCTTGACGCAGACCTCCATGATCTCTTCCCACTGGCGGCGCAGGGTGTCGCGGTTGGTGACCAACACTTCCAGATCGGTGCCCGAGTAGTCGATGGCATCCGGGTCGAGCCCCTGCTCGGCCAGCCAGTCGCGATCTTCCTCGCCCAGTTCGGCGCCCTTGATGCCCTTGCGCTGGAAGCCGGTCTGCGCCTGAAACAGGCGGAAGTCCACCAGCCGCTTCTCGGCGACGGCTTGCGGATAGGTGTAGAGGTAGGTGGGTGCGCCGTCGCGGCACTCGAAGACGCGAAACGTATCGCGGTCGATGAAGTGGGCCGGCGTGGCCGTCAGCCCGATCATGCGGGCGTCGAAGTATTCGATCACCTCGGTGAAGCGGTTGAAGATGGAGCGGTGGGCTTCGTCGAACACGATCAGGTCGAAGAAGCCGGGACTGAACTGTTCGAAGCAGCGGCTCATGGTTTGCAGCGTCGCGACGTAGAGCCGCTTGTCGCGATCGATGCTGGCGGTGTGGATGCGCACGCGCGGTTCGTGCGGCAGATGCGCCTTGAAGTCGTCGGTCAGCGCCTGTTCCACCAGGGCATCGCGATCGGCGAGGAAGAGGATCTTCTGCGCCGAGGAACTGCGCAGGAACACGTCGATCAAGCCCATCGTGGTGCGCGTCTTGCCCGTGCCGGTGGCCATGATCAGCAGCGCACGGCGATTGCCTGCAGCGAACGCCTCGGCGGCGCGCCGGATCGCTTCGTGCTGATAGGCACGGTTCACGATGGCGTTGTCGATGGGCTCAAGGGCCGGCGGCTTGCCGTTCTCGCGAATGAAGCGCAGGCGCACGAGATCGTCCGGCGAGAACATGCCTGCAACGAGGCGCGGGTGTGCCGCGCCGACATCCCAGAAATAGGTGAGCAAGCCATTGGTGAGGAAGCCGAATGGCGCGTGCTGCTGGCGCTTGGCGATTTCGTTCACATAGCGGCGAAGCTGTTCCTCGCCTTCGCGCGGATTGCGGCAGGTTCGCTTTGCTTCGACCACGGCAATCACGTCGCCGGCCGGATCGTAAAAGCAATAGTCGGTGATGCCGTTCCAAGGCGTGGCGTCATACCCGTCCACCGGCACTTCGCGCAGCACCTGAGTGTGATCGTCCAGGTTCCAGCCGGCTCTTCTCATGCCCGGATCGATGAGGATGTAACGAGACTGCGCCTCGTTGAGTTCGAGTGTGCGGGTAGTGCCGGAATTGATCAGAACGCCCCCTGTAGCGGCCGATATCGTTGTTTCCCCTCGTCAATGACAGGGCAGGCGGGATGATACATCAGGCGGAAAACCAACCCGGAGCTGCCGTTCATGGTGCGGCGCGGCGGATCACTGTAATGGGCACAGAGGGTGAGTAGAGTTCTTTGAGAAGCTGCCGCTCAGATTCGTCGTCGCCAATTCCTCGTTCGAAATCGTCGAACGGAAGCAGTGCGCAGTGTAGCGGTCGCCCACGGGTCAGGCTCCGAATGGCCGTTCAGGCCGAGGAGCGGGGGTATCGGACAACTTCTCGGCATCCTGCTCGGGCTGGCGATCCAACGCCTCGAACGGCGCGGCGCGCAGCACGCCTGAACGGAGAGGCGTACCCCATGCGGGGCATTTCATACCGCCACGGCTGACTTTCGGCCTTTTTGCGCACCTCTCCGGGCTTCGAACGCCACGCAAAGCGGGTGTATCAGCGCGGGATGTAACCCTCGGAAACGATCTCGCCGGTCGAAGCATCGACGACGAATCTTGCCTTCGTGCCTCGCTTGCCCGCGTTGGTCTCGATCTCGAAGCGGCCCGTCCCGCCAAACCAACCACGGCGCTCGACAATCTCCAACGGCTCGGCGAATCCCCAACCATTCTCCGACGCCCGCTTGCGGGCGATTTCAATAGCTGCATCACGCTCAATCATTGACGGATCGCCCCCTGGGATATCGATACGTGGAACAGAACACCACCTAGTGTAATCGTACCCATTGCCATGCCCTCGGCGACAAGCTGGGAGACTGTCACGTAGCCGTTTGACAGCGGGAACTTGTATGCCCCCAGGGCTTGAGCAAGTCCGTACATGCGCAGTTGGCCATAACCTTCAGCCAGTGCTTCTTCGAGGTAGCGCAAGAACGATGATCGCGAATACGCCGACGTGCCGATCTGAGCACGAATCCTTCGTAGTGGGCCAGTGCGCGGAGAGAAATAGCGATGAACGAGTTCGTGGAACAACGTAATACGCTGCTCAGTCACAGACTGATTGCGGGCAATCGTGATCACGCCAAAGGCATCTGTTTCACCCAAAATGCCGCCCGGGATGATCGATGGCCGCGATAGCCGAAGTTGGTTTCCGGCGGCGGGCGCGGCGCCGACGTTGGGAAGCGGATGCATTTGTGGCGGCCGCCGCGCGACGATACCCCGCCCTTGCCCGCGCAAGAGCAGAGCCTGAATTACAGAGAGTCCGAGTAACGTTGCCGCCTGCGCGAAATTCTTGCCAGCCTGCTCGAAGTCCGCATCGGAACCGGCCTTGATCGCGCCAGTGACAAAGTCGCTGAAGGCGCCTGCTCCTTCGAAGACGGCAAAACCCAGCGTCAGGACGCCGACTCCTAGAAGGACGACATCAACGATCTCACCAACCCCGAGAAAGTGCGAGCCCGCCCATACCACGAGCGTCCCAGCAATAATGGCCAGCGTTTCTGGCTTGAGCAAGGCCTCGACGACGGTCCTGCCTTCAGCAGGCAAGTGCGGCAGCGATCGACGCATCGCCTCGGCGATCTTGTCCGCAGAGGACATACGCGCAATTTCCGCGTGGGCTGGCATGAGTTCAGTTCCTTTCGTCAGTTGAGCAACATCTGGCTTGGGCGGCGGCCAAGGCGATGGGAAGCGATGACCCACCACCACCGCAAGAATACCGCATAGATAATAGCAAGCCAGTGGCATAATTGAAATGGCTACCAAAGTAGCCGTGGCTTCTCCACCGCTATCTATGAGCGGGCGCTATGCGCGAGTCACTCCAAGCGAGACTGAGTCTCTTTCGGTGCATAGCGGTGCGCGTTTACGCTCGCACCCGAGTTGTTCGCCTTTATGTCAGCCTGGCTGGGCCTCGCCATTTGCTGGCCCCGGCCGCAATTTGTCGTACGCAGGGATCGCGGTAGTCGGCGGGTCGTCCTTGACGGACGTTGTTCCCCCATCTCGTCCGATTCTCGCCCGTGAACCAAGAATCAACTCCAGGCGCCGCCTATTGTGCGGGAAACTCTGCAATGCCCCAGCTCGCCAACGTGTACGTCCGGCCGTGAACGGCCCCGACCCCACGAGCGATCGCGAGCTTTCTTGTACGCACGTCCTCCCGCCACGCGGCCGCGGACCTGTCGGCAACCGCATTGGCAAGGGTTTCGCGCTGGTCGATCTCAGTCAACTTCGGCGGCATCGCTGCCACCTCAGCAACGGCCTTCACTCGCGACGTGCCGTTCTGCACGTGCATGTCAAAGCACAGTGCGACTCCCAGCTCACTGGTGCACTTGACCCGTCTCGCCGTCTTGGCCGCAGGAACGAAGTAGTCGTCGTAGGCCTTCTGCATCTGCAGGCGCTTGACGACCGGTTCTTCCCCAAGCTTGGCGAACGCGGTCTTCCATTCGCCCGGTAGGCCTTCCTTGCTTGGGCCGGTGCTGATCGCGTCCGCCCAAGCGATCTGGCTATTCCGCGGCTTCGATGCAATCGCACGCCACTGGTTGGCTAGCGTACCCATCACCCGATCGAGCGTACCCGGCGCCGCCTGCTCAACTTGCACAACGAGGTCCTGTATTTCACCGTTGGACAAAGTGAAGCCGATGATTCCCCAGGTCAAGCCTGCACCATCGAAGTTGCCTTGAATCAACCCGAATCCATGTCCCTCGAAATCGGCACTCAAGCTCAGGCACCGCTCAAAAAGCGTAGGTACAGGGTCGACCGTCAGTTGTTGCCAGGTAGCATCATCGACCGTGCCAGTTTCCTGAAGCGAACGGCCTGCCTGCAGTTTTCTCAATGCAGATTCCGTGTTGCCGCCGAAGTCGCCGTCAACGAATCTGTCCTCAGGTCCCACGACAAAGCCTTGATGGAAGAGGTTGGTCTGGATTCGCCTGGCAATCATGCCTCGCAGCCCCTTTGCAAACCATGTTCGTGACATTTTCAAGTTCTCCCGGTTCAGAGGTCAATCGATCGGATTCCACTCGCTGCGCCGGTTGGTCAATGTCGCTAATGGTCATTGCCGACGACCTGACAGCACGATTGGTGCTCATCCGGCAGGATCTCATTGGCTGTCAAACAGCCGACGCGACGCCTGGACTCGCGCCCGCCTTCGGCGTGCTCAATACGTCGAGAACCTTGTCGCGAACCTGTTCGATCCGCTCCGCCGCCGGCGTGTCGAAGTCTCCCTGCAGGAATGTCCGACACAGATCCTCAGCGACGATTTGGCCCAGGTGGCGGTAAGCCTCGAACTGATCCTCGTCGAACCACTGGTCGGCGGTGCTTTCATGAGGAAAGTCGGTGTGGGCATCCCGGTACTGGCGGATGTCGATGGGCGCATCCTTCGGAAGGGCACTCTTGACGTAGATCAGGTAGCCCTGCCAGTCCCGGTCGGGATAGCGGATGCGACCGACTGCCCAGGTCTTCTTGCTGAAACGCGGACCGCCCTTGTCTCCTTGCGGACGAATGTCGTCCAGGGCCTGGGCGCTGAATTCCACCTTCACGCCAAAATCGACGGAGATCTTGCGTATCGTGATGGCCAGGTCGTCGAACTGGTAGTCGCGATCGCCGCTGATGTCGGTGACAACGATGAGAGCGGCGCGGCGGCGAATCAATTCGTAGATGCCCAGGTTTTCGAAATGACCACCGTCGGAAATGTTGAGCCAGCGCCCCTTCCAGTCGGTGTTCCCCGAAAGTTCGGCGAAGAGCGGGCCGGCGGACCATATCCGCGGTTCCTTCAGGGTCCATTGGGCCCGTTCCGGATTGGGGCACCAGCGCGCCAGACGGATGTTGAACACCGTGAGCAAGGTAGCAACCGATGATGCCGTATGGAATCCCATGTTGGGGCTGGCGGCAGCGCCGCAGGCGGCAACTGCCGTCGCCACGGTGAGGCCGCCGCCATAGCTCTCCGAGGGTCGATAGCCACCGATGGGATCGCCCAGACTCGTCTGGCCGCTGTAACCGCAATAGTTCGGCGTGAAGCTGAAACTGGCGCCGCGCCGCGTCTGCCAGGCCAGTTCGCTGCCCCCGGTGATATTCAGATTTGCGTTGAACAGGTGGATGGGCCGTTGCCCGGCCAGTGCGGCCAGGGCGAGATCATCATCCCGATCGAAACCGGTGAAGGCGTTGGGTCGGCGCTTCTCAATCCGCGAAGCCCCCAGGAAGGCACGCGCCAGACGATTGCGGTAGAAGCTGTGGGCGGAAAACAGGTTGAGGTCGACGAAGACCACCAGCACCGCAAAGAGGATGCCCGCTGCCAAGGCGATGACGCCGGCAAGATCGGACTCGATGGTGGCCAGGCTCGCCAGATAGGCATCGATGTTCTCCGCCGGCCAGGACGGACTCCCATTCCTGGCAGTAAGCAGTACCGAGACAAAGGCCCAGGCCATCAGGCCCAGGAGGCCAATCAGGAACAGCCAGGGTGCGACCTTGGCGGCAATTTCCTTCCAGGAGATTCCCTTTTCGCCATTGGTGTCCTTGCCTGAGGCCAGGTGCGCGCCGAGCCAGGTCAGCGCCGTCCATAAGCCGCCGCCCGCGATAGACCATTTTGCGCCGGCCTGTATCAGGGGCGGGGCGAAGAGCAGAAAGGCCCAGCCCAGGGCCCAGGCAAGGCTGAAGCTCAAGCCCAGGCCGCCGGCCCGAGCCCACCATTCCCGCTGCCACTCCGACAGGGCCGACCCGGCGACGCCGAGATGAACCGTGATGACCAGACAGTAGGCGGCGATGGCGGCCAAGGGCGCCAGCGCCAGCGCATGACCCCCGGGCGCCTGGGCGATCGTGGTCGCGAACGGCCCCATGCAAAGATGCAGCGCCAGCGCAAACACCGTCGCCCCACCCGCCATGCCTGCCAAGGCACGCAAGGACTTGCGCCGTCTTTGCAGCAGGGTGCCGCTCCAGGCCAGACAGTATGCGGCGGCAGGGACAAGCACCCACATGCCTCCCTCCGTAGGCCGAAGATGCTGCCAGGCCAGCCGAATGCCCTCGGCGATGGATATTCCGGATGTCATGGCCGCCAGGAGGGCAAGAATGATCCAGGAGTTTGGACCGAACACTCTCGGCTCGTCGTGTCTTTCGCGCTTGGCATGTTGCGAGTACAAGGACAATCCCAGCGCCGCAAACGCAAACCCCATGGCCGGCGGCATCAGCCAGCGTCCGGGTTCCGACAGATCCACCGTCGCCAAGCCAAACAGCCAGACGAGCCATGCCGGTTCGTCGTAGGGAGCCGTCGGCGGCATCCCCTTCTCCACGCCGATCAGCCACAGCAACAGCGCGAAGATGCTGACCAGCAGGCTGATCAGCAGCAACTGCATGACCACGAAATTGCGCAACGCGGACGCGACCAGGGCCAGCGTGTCGCCCGACAGGCCCAGGCGGGGCGTCAGGTAATTGGAATATCGACGAACGAAGCGCACCGCTTGCGCTTCCGGCCGGGGGAAGCCGGAGCTGCCGTCTCTTGCGGCCTTGTTCGGAGGCGTTGCCAGGGCTTGCTGGCCGTTGCGCACCTGTTCCTCGCCGGGAGGCGAGTCAAGGGAGCGGTGCCAGAGCGCGGAAAGCCAGCCGCCGATATAGCCGCCGCCGGACACGGTGGAAAGATAGTCGAACAGATGCAGCACCTTTCCGTTCGCCAGCCCCTGGATGAAGCCCAAATTGAAAGTCGCGCTGCGGATGCCGCCACCGGAGAATGCCAGGCCAGCCAGCTTGATGTCGTCGTCGCTCGCCGCGTTCGCGGACGCCCTTCGCTGTTTCCTGATGATTGCAAGCTCTGTCGCAAGAACCGCCTCGAAGTTGTCTGGCGGTCGCTGAACTTGGTTGGCGATGTCATCGCTCATCTTGATCTCCTCTCAGGCGCGTCGCTCAGTGGTTGTTCTTGTCTCGGGCGAGCCTCCCCGTGGCGGTCCGCCTGCCCGACTGAAAAAGTATAGTGCAAACCAGTGACAATGGCATTCTCTTTGACAAGGCCGGTCGAACTGTGACGGTGCCAGGAATCAGCTTTCCTGTTGCCACTTCCGGGTCAATAACGACCCACCTGGGGCCGCCTGTGCGTTGTGTTTTGGCAAGGGTATTGGCAACCGATCACAACCTGTATCCAGCCTAGTTGCCTACTGGGTCAGCGCAACCCCATCCCCGACGACCACTCTGGCATTGCCGTGGCGATTATCCAGACATATCAGGCGTCTGCAAAGGCGCCAGGAGCGGCACGGATTTCGCATAGCTTCTCCATCGTCCTGAAGAGTTGCCATATGTCAAAGCCGAGCGGGTCTTGCCCGCGCCTCGATGTGGCAATTGAGAAGTATTTGATTGCACATCCGGGTGCAGCCGACACCGATCAGGGCATCACCGATTGGTGGGTAGCTGAAATGGGTATTGAAGCCTCCGTAGGCGAAGTAATGGAAGCGCTGGAACTACTGCTGCGAAACGGAATTGTGGAAATGCAGGTCATGCCGGATGGAAAAGCGTTGTATCGCGCGAGGCGAAATCCGAATGGCGCCCTGAGCTGAACGGGACTCACAGGCAATGGCAAATGTCTTTGCAATCCACTCTGTCGGCGATTCGATAATGACTTTCCTGCAGAACACCTATCCTGCTTCGCTCGGCGGACGAACGATGCCGGGCTGCGCGTTCGAACTCTTGTCATCAGGCGAACTGGCCGGTGATACTTCAGATTCCACGCGGATCACCCTTTATCTGTACCGCGTTACCGTCAACGAGCACAGCCGCCAGACCCATCGGCCGCGCGCACCCAACGACGCGCAGGTGCCGCTCGGGCTCGACCTCCACTACCTGCTGACCGCCTGGGCGGGCAACGCCCTCGACGAACAGGTGATCATCGCCTGGGCGATGCGCCAACTGCACCAGTTTCCCGTCCTCGACGCCTCGTCCCTGTCGCCGGACGCAGGCTGGTCGGCCGACGAAGTGGTTCAGATCATCCCCGCCGAATTGAGCACCGAGGATGTGATGCGCATCTGGGATGCCCTCGATCCCGCCTATCGCCTGTCGGTGTCCTACGTCGCTCGCCTGGTGCGGCTCGATCCGGACAGCCCCGAAGCCGGAGGCCTGCCGGTGGTGGCGAAACGCCTTGCCTTCGGCCGGGGAGATGGCGCATGAGCCAAGCCTTCATCGAGCTTGAACGGGTCGAGTCGCGCATCACTGGGGCCATCCGCTTCGTCGATGCGGTGACCGCAACGCCGATCGACGAGCCGTTCCAGCTCAATAGCGCGGACGCCTCGTTCGTGCGCAATCGCAGCGGGCTTTACGTGATCCGCACGGTAAAGGGCTTCGCCGACTACGAGGCAAGCTTCGAGACGCCACCGGCCGTCGCCGCAAGCGAATTGAACGTCACGATCAGCGATCCGGGCGGCCGCTACCTTCCGCGAATCGCCCATCTCGTCCTGCCCCGCGACCCCGATCCCAAGTCGTCCGCGTCCGCTGCCTCGCTGTTCCAAGCCATCGACGTGGAGATGTTTTCAGCCCCGGCGGCGGCGGTCGCGGTGAATTGGGCGGTGCTGCGGATCAGCCTGGCCTCCGCCGACGGCCACCGCCTCGGCGGCGCCCTGGTACGCGTGCTGCGCAACGGTAGCGTACTGGCGCGAAGCCTCACCGACTGGCGCGGCGAAGCGCTGCTGCCGGTAGCCGGCGTTCCGGTCACGACATTCGGCGAAAGCGCCGGCGCCGTCGTCACCAGCGAAATCGAAGTCACCGTGCAGGCTGTGTTCGACGCCAATGTCGGCACCCGTACCACCGCCGCCGACGTTGGCGGCGGCCGTCCGCCGGCCGTCCTTCCCATCGTCGACCCGGCGGCGCTCGAAGCCGCCGCGGCGACCCTGCCGAGCAACCAGCAAGTCCTCTCGATCGCCGCCCGCCGGAGCCAACCGGTATCCATGACGATCGGATAGCCATGATGTCGATGCCCACCCCACCCAGTCCGAACGCAGAAAGGAGTTGAACCATGCCCGAATATCTCGCTCCAGGCGTATACGTCGAAGAGACCAGTTTCCGCGCCAAGTCCATCGAGGGAGTCGGCACCAGTACCACGGCCTTCGTCGGCCCGACCCGCAAGGGCCCCTATCGCCTCAATACCAACGACCAGGAGACGCCGGAACTGCTCACCAGTTTCGGCGACTTCCGGCGCATCTACGGCAGCTACGCCGACCTGACGCTATCGGGCACCTCTCCCGATACCAACTACCTGGGCCACGCCGTGCTCGCCTTCTTCAATGAAGGCGGTTCCCGCCTCTACGTGTCGCGAGTGGTCAGCGCCAGCGCTACCGCCGCCGCGGTTTCCGTCACCGCGAGCGGGGTAGCCGTCGACCAGAGCGTCGGCTTCGCCGCGCGCTTTCCCGGCGCCAACGGCAACGGCAGCATCGTCGTCCGGGAAATCGTCTCACCGGCTTCGCTGGTGACGATGGCCACGGCACCGGCGGGCACGCTGCTGCGCACCGGCCCCGACGCCACCCTGGTCCACCACGTCAAGATCGGCGGCGCCTGGCATCCGGCGGCAACGCCCACCGATGCTGCCGCGGTGGCCGCCGACCTCGCCGCCGCCACGCCGCGCTTCGTCACCCTGCAAGTGGCGGCGACCGATGCCGACGGCGATTCGATGTCCTGGGACGGCCTCGGCTACGACGCAGGCCACCCGAACTGGGTCGGCCACCTACTCTCGGCGACGCCGACCCGGCGTGCCGATCATCTGCAGAATGCCTTCGCCATCACCATCGGCAGCGCCCTTACCAGCATCGGCCTCCATGACGCCCTGTTCGCAGGAGCTACCGCCAATGCCCAAAGCCAATTGGAGAAGACCTACACCCTGAGCGGCGGTGCCGACGGTGCCGCGCCGAGCAGCACCGAATACGCCCTGGCCCTGGGCGAAATCGCCGCCCTCGAAGATGTCTCCATCGTCGCCGCACCCGGTTCCTCGGCCTATACCGATGCCCAGGCCATCAACGGCGCCCTCATATCCCACGCCGAGGCCCGCCGCGCCTACCGCATCGCCGTGCTCGACACACCGCCGGCGCAGACGCCGGGCCAGGTGCGTACCCTGCGCGGGCAGATGGACTCGACCTACGCCGCCCTCTACTACCCCTGGGTGGTGGTCGCCAATCCCAATGCCCGGCCGGGCCGCGACGATATTCCCCGGGAAATCGCCCTGCCGCCCTCCGGCTATGTCAGCGGCATCTACGCGCGCAATGACAGCCAACGCGGCGTCTACAAGGCGCCGGCCAACGAGGTGGTGCAAAGCGCACTGCGCTTCGAGGTGGACGTGAATTTCGGCCAGCAGGAAATGCTCAATCCCCTCGGCGTCAATTGCCTCCGCCTGCTCAGCGGCCGCGGCTACCGGGTGTGGGGCGCACGGCTGATTTCCTCCGATCCGGAATGGAAATACGTCAGCGACCGGCGCTACTTCAACTACCTGGAAGCCTCAATCGACCGCGGCACCCAGTGGGCGGTCTTCGAGCCCAACGGCGAACGGCTCTGGGCCAACATCCGCCAGACCATTTCCGACTTTCTCTACAACGAGTGGCGCGGCGGCGCCCTGCTCGGCTCCGCGGTGGAAGAGGCGTACTTCGTGCGCTGCGACCGCAGCACGATGACCCAGAACGACCTCGACAACGGCCGCCTCATCTGCCTGATCGGCGTCGCCATCGTCAAGCCGGCCGAGTTCGTCATCTTCCGCATCGGCCAGAAGACCGCCGACGCCCGTTCTTGATCCCGAACCCGCCTGAAGGAGCGCAGATATGGCAAACAGGAACACCCCCTACGGTGCCTTCAACTACCGCGTCGAATTCGACGGCGGCGAAGTGCTCGGTGGCTTTTCCGACGTTTCCGGCCTGAGCAGCGAAATCAAGGTCGCCGAATACCGCAATGGCAACGAGAAGGAAAACCACACCCGCAAGGTAGCCGGCATCCACACCGCCGGCGACGTCACCGGCAAGCGCGGCATCATCAACTCCAAGGTCCTCTTCGAGTGGATCAAGAAGGCCCGCACCAGCGGACCGGATGCCCAGAAGACGATGACCGTCACCCTGCTTGACGAAGCCCAGCAACCGGTACAGAAATGGGTGCTGCGCGGCGTCATCCCGATGAAATACACGGGACCGACCCTGGCCGGCAAGGGCGGCGGCGACGTGGCCATGGAGGAAGTGGTGTTCTCGGCCGAGGCCTTCGAGATCGACGCCTGACGGCTTCAGTCGAACCTTCGTCATGTTGAGCGGCCTCCGCTTCGAGACGCCGGTACCGCCCGCCGCGGTAGCGCCGGAACGCACCGACATCGCCTGCTTCATCGGCTATGTGGCGCGCCGTCCCGGCGTCCCCTTGCCCGACGACCTGATCGCCGGGTTGCAGGCGCGCGGCTGGGTCGGTGGCCCCTGGGGCAAAGCCGCCACGCTGGACCCGCTCGATGCCCTCGAACAGCTTCCGGTTCCCTTCGAGTCCTGGCAGAGCTTCTCGCAACTCTTCGCCTGGGAACTGCGCCCGCTCCGTGAAGCCGGCGCCGGCTCCTGCGCCACCTACCTCGGCGCTGCCGTACGCAGTTTCTTCGCCAATGGCGGCCGGCGGGCCTGGGTGATCCGGGTCGGCGATTCCTTCCCCTACCTGGAAAACGGCGGTGGCCGGGTTGCCCGGCGCTGCGCGCGAATCCAGCGGTTGGTGCCCGGCTATACCGAGGCCGGGCTGCCGGGGCAGCCCCTCGATCCGCTCGATCCCGGCACCTGGCGCGGCATCCAGCACCTCTGCGGCTTGCCGGAAGTCAGCCATCTCTGCCTGCCCGACCTGCCGGATCTCTGTGCCGCCGATCCGCCGCGGCCGCCCACCGCCTTCGTACCGCCGCCGGCCCCCGAAGTCTTCGTCGAATGCAGCGCCGACGATCCGGCCCTGCCGACCGATGGCGGCTTGCGGCAGATCGCCGCGCCGCGCAGCGACGGCGACGGTTACCGCGCATGGTGTGCGGCCCTCAACCAGGTACGCCAGTTCCTCGGCGGAAATCGCAACGGCGCCGGCCCGCGCAACGGCCAGCGGCGCGACGTGCTGCTGGTCGGCGCCCTGCCGCTGCCGATGGCGGATGCCCGCAACGACGACGGCAGCGGCATCGTCCACGCCGAAGCGGATCTGCTCGCCTTCCTGCGCCGCAGCGGCGTGCTCGAAGCCGCCCCGGGGGCGGCCATCGACGACCGCATTGCGGCCAGCGCCTTCCTGCAACTGACCTGGCCCTGGCTGCGCAGCAGCCGTTCCGACGACCTGCCGCAATCCCTCGAACCCGCCGACGGCCTGCTGGTCGGGCTCCTGGCGCGCAATGCCCTGGAACGGGGAACCTTCCGTTCGGTGGCAGGCAGCGTTCTCGGCGAGGTGATCGGCCTTACGCCCCTGCCGGCCATGGGCCTCGGCGCGGACAGCCCGACCGAGCAACTTGCCGAGCGCATCTGTCTGATCGCCTGCGAGCCCGAGGGCATGACCCTGGAATCCGACGTCACCACCTCGGCGGACATCGCCTGGCGCTTCGGCGGCACCAGCCGGCTGATGGCGGCGATCCTGCGCGCCGCGCGGCGCTTCGGCGAGGTCCATGCCTTCGAGCCCAACGGTCCCCGCCTGTGGGCCAAGCTGCGCCGCACTTTCGAAAACATGCTCGGTGCCTTCTGGCGGGAGGGCGCCTTCGCGGGCGCCACTGCCGACGAGGCCTACCAGGTCCGCTGCGACCGCAGCACCATGACCCAAGCCGATCTCGACAACGGCCGCCTGGTGGCCGAGATCACCGTGCTGCCGGCGGCGGCCATTTCCCGCATCACCGTGGCCTTCGACCTGATGTCGGGCGCCGCAGCCAGTGTTGACATCCGCGAGGTGGCCTGAATGGCGAACCCCGACGACACCGACGAAAACCAACTGGCGCCGCTGCACGTCTTCAACTTCCACGTCACTTTCAAGCGCGATTCGCTGCTTGGCGGCGGCAGCGACGGCGAAGTGCCCCTGTGCAGCGGCGCCTTCGCCGATTGCACGGGCCTCGAGGCCACGGTCGAGCCGAAGGTGATCAAGGAAGGCGGCCGCAACTACGGCACCGCCCAGCGCGTGGGCCGCGTCACCTTTGCCACCGTGGTGCTCAAGCGCGGCATGACCACCACCCGCGACCTGTGGAACTGGTTCCAGATGGTGGCCGGCGGTGCCTACGCCTACCGCCTCGCCGTGGAGATCGAGATGCGTGACCACGGCGGCGATCCGGTACTGACCTGGCGGCTGGCGCGGGCCATGCCGGTGAAATTCAAGGCCGCCGATCTCAACGCCCGGGGTACCGAGATCGGCATCGAAGAACTGCATCTCGCCCACGAGGGGCTGAGTCTCGTCACCCCCTGAACCCGCCGATAAGACCATGCCCACCTCACCCGCCGACGAACCCCTGGAACTGGCCCGCTTCCGCACCCTGAGCGGACCGGCGTCGCAGCGCATCGAGGCCTACGTCCACTTCAATCCGGAATCCCTCCAGTACACGGTGCACAACACCATCAGGGAGGAAGGCAGGGGCGCCAGGAAGAAGCAGCACGTCAGCCAGAGCAGCGCCAGGCTGTCCATGCAGTTGGTCTTCGACACCACCGACACCGGCGAGGACGTGCGCGTCTATACCGACGACATGGCCAAGCTGCTGCAGCCCTACAAGGACGGCAAGGACAAGTCGCCGCCCCTGGTCGAGTTCGGCTGGGGCGTCTACCGTTTTACCGGCCTGGTCGAACAGTACAGGGAGACCATCGACTTCTTCGCTGCCGGCGGCGTACCGCTACGCTCCAGCATCGACATCGCCCTGACCAGCCAGGATGTGGTTTTCGACAGCAGCCACAATCCCAGCGCCAGCGTGGACGACAACCTGTCGGCCGAAGAGCCGACGGTCCATCGGCAGCCCGACCAGCCCGGCCAGAGCGCCGGCCCCGGCGGTGCCGCCGGTCTCGCCAACGCCCTGGGCGATCCGCGCGCCGCCCGTGCCATCGCCTCCCTCAACGGTTCGGCCTCGCTGCGCTTCGGCGCCGGCGGCGAACTGGCCGTGGCCGGCGGCGTCAGTCTGCAGGCCGCCGCGGCGTTTTCCACGGGAATCAGCGCCGGGATCGGCGGCGGCATCGGCATAGGCGGCGGGATCAGTGGCGGCATCGGTGCGGCCATTGGCGGCGGACTCAGCATCGATGCCAGCGCCGGTGCCGGGATCGGCGGCGGAGTCGGCGGCGGCATCGGTTTCTCCGCCAGCGCCTCGGCCGGTGCCGGCGGCAGTTTCGCCGGCCTGCGGGCGACGTCGAGCAGTTCCCTGAGCCTGACCAGTGGCCGCGCCCTGTTCGCCGGCGGCGCCAACGCTTCCGCGACCACCGGCAGCCAGTTCTCCGCCGGCGGCCGGGCCCTGGCGACCGGCGGCACCAGCCTCTCGGCCGACGTCGGCGCCGAGGCCGATTTGAACGCGCGGATCAGCTTCAACTGAGGAGAAGACCGTGGCCATCGTATTCGAGGAAATCAGCGGCGAAGTCGTCCCGGAGCGGGCAGTCGAACCGAGCGCCGCGCCGGAGCAGGCGAACCCCGGCCGCGCCGCCGATCCGGCAGAACTGCTGCGCCGTGAACTGCAACTCAGCCGCGAACGGGAACGGCGACTGATCGCCGATTAGGACCATGGCCGAAGCCACCGTCAGCCAAGCCGCAATCTACCGCGCCCGACCGACCCTGCGTCTGGCCGGCCAGGAGGACGCGCGGGTTTCGGAACTGCTCGTCGGCATGAAGATGGAAGAGAGCGAAGGTGGCTTGAGCGCCCTGGAATTGCGTTTCTCCAACTGGGCCAGCACCCGCGACGGCGGTGCCGAAATCGCCTTCCCGGCCAACTCCAGGTTGCGCCTGGGCGCCACCATCGAGGTCTATGCCGGCGACGACACCGAGCCCCGGGAAATCTTCCGCGGCAAGATCACCGCCCTCGAGGCCGACTTCAAGAGCAGCGCGCCACCGGAACTGACGGTGCTCGCCGAAGACGCCCTGCAGGCGGCGCGCATGGCTCGCCGCAGCAAGATCTACAGCAACCAGTCGCCGGCCGACATCGTCCGCGCCATCGCCGGCGACCTGGCCCTGACGCCCGTCGTCGCCGGCCTCACCAGCCCCAGCGCAACCTGGGCCCAGTACAACGAAAGCGATCTCGCCTTCCTGCGCCGTCTGCTGGCCCGCTTCGACGCCGACCTGCAGATCGTCGGCCAGGAACTGCAGGTCTCGCCGCGGGGCGACGTGCGCCGCGGCAGCATCGACCTGGTCCTGTACAGTCAGTTGGCGCGCGCCCGGGTCACCGCCGATCTGGCCGGGCAGGTCACCGGCGTCACGGTACGAGGCTGGGATGCCGCCAACGGCTCGGCGGTGAAATCCGAAACCACCGCCGGTACCCACCTCGGGCCTGGCCAGGGGAAGACCGGTGCGGAGGTATTGCGCAATGCCTTCGCGGATCGTTCCGAGCACATCGGACACTTCGCCGTGGCGAGCCAGGCCGAGGCGACCGCCCTGACCCAGGCGGCCTTCGACCAGCGGGCCCGCCGCTTCCTTCGGGTGGACGGCACCGCCGAGGGCAACGCCAGGCTGCGGGTGGGCTGCACCGTCAGCCTCTCCGGGCTCGGCGCTCCCTACGACAACAGCTACTACGTGGTCCGCGCGTGCCACCTCTACGACGTGCACCAGGGCTACCGCACCGACTTCATCGGCGAATGCGCCTACCTCGGAGGGCCTTGAGATGGACCGCGCCTCCTTCCTCGAACGTCCCACCGCCTGGCTGCAGGGAGCCCACCTGGCCCAGGTCGTTTCCCTGTCGGATCCGGACAGCCTGAAGCGGGTCCAGGTGCGGTTGCTGGCCTTCGACGACTGCGCCAACCAGGATGCGCCGCTGTGGGCCCGGGTGGTCTGCCCATTTGCCGGCAACAACCGCGGCGCCTTCCTGATGCCCGACGTGAACGACGAGGTGCTGGTGGTCTTCCAGAACGGCGACCCTTCCTATCCTCTCGTCATCGGCGGCCTGTGGAACGGCAGCAGCGCCGCGCCGGCGGATTTCGACAACGGCCAGAACCGCTACAAGGTCATCTGTTCGAAGAACGGCGTCAAGCTGACCATCGACGACCAGCAGGGCCAGGAGACCTTCATCGCCGAAACCCCCGGCGGCCAGAAGATCACCCTCAAGGACGGCCCCGGCAGCATCACCATCGAAGATGCCAACGGCAACAGCATCAAGCTCGAAACCTCGGGCATCACCATCAACGCCGCGGCCAACGTCAAGGTGACGGCGGCGAAGGTGGACGTCTCGGCCGGCATGGTGAACGTCGATGCGGCCATGGCCAAGTTCTCCGGCGTGGTGCAGTGCCAGACCCTGATCGCGACCTCGGTCGTGTCCTCCAGCTACACGCCCGGCGCGGGCAACATCTGGTGAGCCAACCATGAGACGCCACGAAATCGTCGTCGCCGCGCCGCGCGGCATCGCCACAGGCAAAGCGCCCGTCATTCTGGATCGCGACGACGAGGATTTCATTCCCGCCGTGCTCGAGGATTTCCGCAGCGACAGCGGCCGCGCCGAACTGGCCGCCACGCTCGCCTCCGAGCGGCTGGCCGACCAGACCCTGAAGCTCTTCCAGCCCATCCAGCGCCGTTTTCATGTCGCGCTGATCGAGGCTTGGTGCGATACGCCGGGCAAGCCGCGGATCGCCCCGGCCAGAGTCGATGCGGCGGGGATGGTGTTGCGCCGGGTGCGCCAGGATGCCCAGGGCAAGACCTATTACGAGGGCTGGATGCGCGCCGCCGGCCGCCTGCGCGGCTGGCTTCCGGCCGACCGGCTGGGCGCCGCCTGCGCCGATCCGCTGCCCAAGGTGCGCCTCGCCCGCCGTGCCACCGGCCAGGTGCAGATCGACAAGGCGCTCGGCGCCCTGGTGGCGAATACCGATCTGGCCTTGCTCAACGAACACGTCATCCCGATGTTCGTGGCACCGCCCGACGTCTGCGCCGAAGCTGGCCGCAGCCTCTACTACGGGGTCGTGCAGACCTCCAGCAGCGAACTGGCCAGTACCGCACCCGACACCGCCGCCGCCTTCGAAGGCTTCGGCCCAAACAGCCAGGCCTTCAAGGACCACCTGGTGCAACCGCTGCAAGGCCTCGCCTACAGCTTCCCGAGCGCCGGCCAGTACCGCAGCCGCGCCTGGTTCCAGGGCCTGTCGAGCAGCAGCGATTCCGCCGAGCAGCGCTTCCTGCTGTTGCTGCGGCAGATCGCCGTCGAGTTCGGCGCCTTCGACGGCGGCGACAGCCAGCCCCTGTTCGACACGCTCGAGCAGATTCCGCTGACCTACGCGCTGCAGTACGGGGAAACCACGGTGCGCACCACCACTGCCGGCAGCTTCCTGAAGCAGGCCGCGGCCATGCTGGACGAAGGATCGGCCGGCGATACCCTGGAAATGCCGGCCACCTGGCCGGCCCTCGATGCGACCGGCTACGCTCGGCTGGCCGGTGTGTTGTCGTCTGCCATGCAGGCCCGCTTCGTCGCCGTCAAGGGGCGACCCGGCCGCTTCGACGAACCCGATGCCCGCTACGTGCTGCGCGCCTTCATCCGCCTCAAGCCGGAAGGCGTCTGTCCGTGCAAGACCCTGTGGAGCGACTACAGCGAGCCATTCGTCATCGCCCCGTGGTACGAAGGCGGCGGCACACCGACCCAGGTGGCGCTGCCCGACATTACCGACCGCAAGCTGCTCAAGGCCCTCAAGCCCAACGTCTCCTTCCTGCTGCCGCCGGCCCTGCAGAACCTCCTGGCCGGCAACCCGAAGGACATGCTCGACGGCAAGCCCGGCAGCGGCTCGTTCTCGGTAGGCTGGATCTGCAGCTTCAGCATTCCGGTCATCACGCTGTGCGCTTTCATCGTGCTGAACATATTCCTGTCGCTGTTCGACTTGTTCTTCGGCTGGATGATGTCCATCAAGATCTGCATCCCCTTCCCCAAGATCAAAGGCAAGTGAGATGAGCTCGACCATTCGTCCCCTCCTCGGCTGGCCGCTGTTCGCCGTGCCCGACGAATACGGCCGGCTCGACTATCCGGAACTGGAAGAAAGCGTGCGCCAGTTGATCCGGGTGATTCTCTCCACGCGCCCCGGCGAGCAGTTGATGCGGCCGGATTTCGGCGGCGGACTCGACACCCTGCTCAACGAACCGAACACGCTGGCCACCCGGCGGCGCATCCGCGACCTGATCCAGGATGCCGTAACCCGCTGGGAGCCCCGCGTGCTTCTCGACCGCGTCGAAGTGTGGGAAGTGGCCGGGCAACCGAGCCATGTCCGCGTCGATATCGCCTATCGCCTCGCCCGCACCGGCGCCCCGGCCCAGATTGGGCTGACCGTGCAATTGGAACCCTGACGGAAGGACCTGCCCCATGCCGATCCTGCCCCCGAGCCTGGACGACCGCCGCTTCGACGATCTGGTCGAGGAGATGTTGGCGCGCATTCCGGCCCACACGCCGGAATGGACCAATCCCCGACTTGGCGACCCCGGCCGCACCCTGATCGAACTCTTCGCCTGGCTGGGCGATGCCCTGCTTTACCGGGCCAACCTGATCCCGGCACGGCAGCACCTGGTCTTTCTCAAGCTCCTCGGCCAACGGCTCGGGCCTGCGCTGCCGGCCACCGGTCTGGTCGGGCTCGCCTACGCCCAGGAAAGCGAGCGCAGCGCCATCACCCTGGTCCCCGGCGGCCGGCTGGCCGGTCCCGTGCCTTTCGAGACCCTGGCCGAGACGACCGTCCTGCCCATCAGCGCCGAGGCCTACTACAAGCGCTCCCTCGACGATGCGGAAAACGCCCGCATGGCGGACGTCATCGAAGGCCTGAAGTCCGTGCACAAGTTGTCCGACGCCCACGCCTACGAGACCACGCCGCTCTTCGACGGCGGCCGCGCCGAACCCGGCGGCGTAGACGTCTTCGCCCTCAGTGCCGACCGCGCCCTGTGGCTGGCCCTGTTGGCGCCCAAGGCGCCGCAGCCCGAACAGCAGGCGCAGCTCAACACCGATGTGCGCATGGCCTTGGGCGGCGGCACCACCGGCGCACCGGCCCTGCTCTCGGTCGGCATCGTGCCGGCGCAGATCCTGCCGAAGAAGTTCGACGACTTCATCGATGCGGCCAATCCGCCCTCGCCGATACCCGTGATGTGGGAAATGACCACGCCGGGCAAGGACGCCAACAGCACCGACTACCTGACCTTGGCGCCCCAGGCGGGGACCGACACCACCGCCAGCCTGACCCGGCCCGGCGTGCTGCGGCTGGGCCTGCCCAACCAGGACCTGATCTGGGCACCGAGCAATGACGTCCTCGAGAACCCCGCCGCCGGCGTCGGCGACACGCCGCCGCGGCTCGACGACAACGAAAAGGCGGCGCGGCTGATTGCCTGGCTGCGCCTGCGTCCGCAGCCCGACAAGCCGGTGGAAAGCCTCTCGCTCGCCTGGATCGGCATCAATGCGGTGCAGATCGACCAGCGGGTCACGCTCGGCGGCCACGTCCTCGGCGTATCGACGGGTGCTGCCGACCAGGTCTTCAATGTCCCCCTCTCCTCCTGCGACGCCGACACGCTCAAGATCGAAGTCGAGGAGCCCGGCCTCGGCTACCAGCCCTGGTACCGCGTCGAGGATCTCGCCGCCATCAGCGCCGATCCGCAGGTCGCCCGCAGTGCCGGCGCCTACGAACTCGATGCCGAAGCCGGCACGCTGCGTTTCGGCGACGGTGTGCGCGGTCGGGTGCCCGAAGCGCAGATGCGCATCCGCCTGGCGTCGGGGCGATTCGGCGGCGGCATCGCCGGCAACCTGCCGGCGGCGAGCCTGAGCGCCATCACCGCCACCACCATCGCCGGCAAGGCTTCGCCGCCGCTCAAGGTACTGCAACCTCTGGCCACCGACGGCGGCGCCGATGCCGAAACGGTGGCTCTGGCCGAACGGCGCATTCCAGCTTTCCTGCGCCACCGCGACCGGGCCGTCACCGCCGACGACTACAGACAACTGGCCCTGAACACCCCGGCCACCGCCGTCGGCCGCGTCGAGGTGCTGCCGCGCTTCAAGCCCCGCGACCGCCGCTTCGGCGTCGCCGGCGTGGTCACCGTCATGGCGCTGCCGGCACAGGAGTTCGACCCTACCGCCAACGGCGGCGCGAATCCCCGGCCCGACCGGCCCTTCATCGAGAAAGTGCATACCTGGCTTGGCGCCCGTGTACCGCTGTCCACCGAGCTTTACGTCATCGGCTGCGAATACATCGCCCTGGGGCTCTCGCTCAGCATCACCATCCGCGACGGCTACGGCCGCGACGCCGTCTTGTTCAACGTCCGCCAGGCCCTGCGCCGGCTGCTCTGGCCTCTGCCGCCCGGCGGCCACGACGGCAACGGCTGGCCTCTCGGCCGCGATGTGCGGGAACGGGAACTGGACGTGGAAATCTCCCGGGTGGATGGCGTGCTGGAACTCACCGGCCTGCGCCTCTTCGAGCGCAACCCGCTGGCCGAGGGCAAACCCTGGCGCCTCATCAGGACCGACGCGGATGGCACCCGCACCCTGCTCCTCAAGGAGTGGCAACTGCCCGAACTGCTCTCGGTGCTGGTCATCGAGGGGCAGGACGCGCCCGAGGATCTCAGCGCTCTGCCGAATCCCTTCGTCGATCCCAACGCCGTCGCCGTGCCGGTGGTACCGGAGGTCTGCTCCTGATGGACGCCAACGGCCTGCGCTTCTGGCTGCTCGGCGATCGCCGCCACTGGCGAGCCACGTCCCACGCCCTATGGGACGAGGAATGCCATGTGCTGCGCCTCGCCAGCGAACGAAGCCTGCCGCCGCCGGCCAATCGCGGCGTCGCCCACGCCGCCGCCAACAGCGCCCTCGAAGCGGTGCCGCGCTGCATCGACGGCCAGGGCGCCGTGGCTTACTGGAACGTTTCCGAAAGCGCCGTCGTCTCCCGCAGTTACCTACCCGACGAGGCGGCGCTGCTGCCACTGCCGGCAACGCCCGGCGACATCGCCATCGGCTTCGACGGCATCCTCTACTGCGCCCTGGCAGATGCCATCTGCATGCATGACCTGCGCGGCCGCTGGGCCGACATCGTCGTGCCCACCGCCGGCTTCGCGCCCTGGCGCCTCGCCGCCGACCCGGCCGGCGGCGTCTGGGCGCTGGAGCGGGCCACCGGCCGCCTCGCCCGGTTGAGCGGCGCGCCGCTGCCCCTCGGCCCTTACGTCGATTACGCCGGCACGGTGTTCCGACCCGACCCGGAAAACTGCCATCCGCCGACGCTACGTATCCTGCCCGCTCCAGCCTGGCCTTCCGACGAACACCCGCTGGCCCCGGCCTGCAATGGCGACGGCGCGCTGGCCCTGCTTTCCTGGTTCGGCGATGGCGAAGCGCGGCTGCGCCTCTACGACACCGCCGCCGAACGGCTCGGTCCGCCCCTCGTTCTGGTCGGTGCCCGCTATGCCTACGCTTTCGATTGGGTCGATGCCGGCCGCATCGTCGTGCGCATGCCCGGCCGCCGCGACGCACCGGCCTTCGACTTGGGCGCCGCCGACACCTACGGGCACATCGTCCCCGCCGGCGAGATCTATCCGCTGGCCGGCGCCGAGGAAGCGCCCTTCGCCCACCGTCTCGACGGGCCGCCCCAGTATCCGGTCGTCCTGGCCGAGGGCGTGCGCGGCACCGAGCCGCTCTTTCGCCTCTCCCTGGCCAACCTGGCCCGCCAGGGGGAAGCACGCAACTATGCCGACGGCGATGCCCACCTGATCGACAGCGGTTCGCTGCAGACCATCTGGCACCGGCTCTACGCCGAGGCCCAGTTGCCGCCGCGGACCGGTTTCGTGGTCTGGCTGGCGGCCACCGCAGAACCCGAGGCCCCGGCCGCCGACGCTGCCGACGCCTGGTCGCCGCACCGTTTCGGCGAAACCGCCGAAACCGGGCCGCACACGGCAAGGGCCACCTGGGAACGGGCGCCGTCCGAACTGCCCAACCACCCCGGTCTCGGCCCCTGGGAGCATCAGCCCGGCCGGGCCGGCCTGCTCTCGGTACTGATCCAGAACCCACGCCGCCGCGTCCGCGCCCTGGTCGGCCGCTATCTCTGGGTTCGCGTCGAACTGTCCGGCGATGGCCGGGTCGGCCCGCAGATCGCCGCCCTGCGCGCCTATGCGAACCGCTTTTCCTACCGCGACCAGTACCTGCCGCGCCTCTACCGGGAAACCGTGTTCGGCGATCCGGCCCTGCTGCCCGGCGAGGTGGTGGCCAAGCTGCCGACATCCCTGAGAAGCAGCCTCGACGCCGGCGGCCTGGCCGGCGGCGGCTTGCTCGATGGCCTCAATGCCGCCGGCCTGAACCTCGGCGCTGCCTCCCGGATCAGCGTCGAGCGTGCCGGCCAGTCCTGGTTGCTGCAGGACGGCAGCGGCAGCCGGGCCTGGCGGCTGCGCGGCGATGCCGACGGCATCCGCGTATTCCAGCCCCAGGCCACGCCGGCCGATTTTCTGGAGCGCATGCTCGACAACTTCGAGGGACTGCTGACGCCCCTCGAAGACCGCATCGCCAACGCCCACCTGCTCACCGACCCGAGCTGTACTGCCGACGACAACCTCGACTGGATCGGTAGCTGGATCGGCATCGCCTTCGATCCGGCCCTGCCCCACGAGCGGCGCCGCACCTGGCTCGCCGCCGCCCCCTACCTGGCCCGCCTGCACGGCACCAAGGCCGGTCTGCAACTGGCCCTGGACATCGCCAGCGGCGGCGGCGTGCGCAGCGGCGCCATCATCGTGCTGGAGGATTTCCGCCTGCGGCGCATCCTCGCCACGCTGCTCGGCGTCGATCTGAGCGACGACCAGGACCCGCTGCTGCCGGGCCTCGTCATCAGCGGCAATTCGGTGGTCGGCGATACGCTGACCCTGGGTGAACGGGCGGGTGTCGAACTGCTGGCCCTGTTCCGCAACGAGCTGGCGAGCAGCCAGGAGAACGCCGACGTCATAGCCTTCCTCGACCGCTTGGCCAACCGCGCCACGGTGCTGGTGCACCAGGAGGTCAGCCGCCAGGATCTCGCCCTGCTGCGGCGCGTCGTCGAACTCGAAGCCCCTGCCCATGTACTCACCCGTGTCGTCACCGCCGCCTGGCCATTCCTCGTGGGCATCGCCAGCCTGGTCGGCGTGGATACCTACCTGGGGCCGCCGCAAACGCCGCGTCCGGCGCGGGTGAACCGCAGCAGTCTGGGCCAGGACTACGTCATCGGCCCCGTATCGCTCGATCCGCGGCTGAGTGGCGCCGCTGCGCCGGCGCCGCCGCAGATGCCGACCGCCGATGCCGGCATCGATCGCTCGGTGCCCTTCGCCACCTCGTTCATGCTTGACGGAAGCAATTCCCGCGCCGCCCCCGGCCAAAGCCTGAGCGACTACATCTGGCGGCGCCTGCCGCAAATCTGAATCCACCCAACGCTCATGGCTCCGATGGACCACCCCGCATCATGAAATACGCTGACTACGTAGCGCCTCAAGCTGGCAAATGCGCCCGCCCCTCCCATCCTCCCCTCGCGGGGAGGCTACTGATTGGCTCGCTGCGCTCGATCATCACCAAGCGCGCTGACCAATGTCTTTCACGCTAAAGGATAAACACCATGGCCGACTTCATCATCAATCAAGACATCGTCACCGACGCGCCGACCATCGAGGTCACCGTCAACTCGGATAAACCGCTGCCCTTGGGCCGGCACCGCTTCCGGCTGATCGTGGTGGACAATTCCGGCAACAAGTCGGCGCCCGACGACGTGGAGGTGATCGTCGTCGACGCCTCGGCCCCGACGGCGGTCCTCAACGCACCGAAGACCGCGAACTTCGGCCAGAGCATTCCGCTGGACGGCACCAGGTCCTTCGACGTCGGCGGCGGCAAGGTGGTGCAGTACGTGTGGACCTACCTCGGTCCGGTCATCCTGGGCTGAGACCACGATGGCCAGGTTCGCCGTTGGACAGCCCATCACCACCACGACCCCGCAGATCGTGGTGGATGCCGGCCTGGCCATAGGCACCCATCGCTTCCAGCTCGAAGTGATCGACTCGTCGGGGCTGCGCAGCAAGGCCGACATTCGTCTCGTCACGGTGCAGAAACCGTCGGTCGTCGTAGGTCCGGTGGTAGTGGGCCCGGTCAGACCGATCCGCGACCCAAGCGGGCCGGTAATCGCGCCGGTGGTCAAGCCCGCCGTCAAACCAATCGTCAAGCCGGTTGCCAAGAAGCCGGCCGTGCCGCGAACCAAGAAGCCCCGCTAACGCTCATGGCTCCGATGGACCACCCCGCATCATGAAATACGCCGACTTCGTAGCGCCTCAAGCTGGCAAATGCGCCCGCCCCTCCCATCCTCCCCTCGCGGGGAGGCGCCACTGGTCAGCTCGCTGCGCTCGATCATCACCAGGCGCACTTACCCCCGTGTCTTTCACGCTAACCATTTCCGGAGAATCGCGATGAGCGCCGTACAACGCCAGCCAGAATCCGACCCGCTCTATGCGCGGCCCCTGCCGCAACGGCCCTTCTACGCCACGGGCATGCTGCTGAACGCCCAGGACTTCAGGGACGAGCAGAACTATCACCGGGGCCGTCTGGCCGAAGCCATCGCCCTCATTTCCGGCGGCGGCACTCTCGCCGGGCTACGCGCAAGCTACGCGGCGGCTGCCGCCGACGGCAGCAGCCCGGAGGAAATTGAAGTCGATCCCGGTGTGGCGGTGGACCGCCTCGGCCGCCTCGCGGAAATTCCCCGACCGGCCTGCCTGCGGCTGCAGCGCTGGTTCGAGGCGACCTTCGTCCTGGATGGAGGCGACACGCTGCGCCGCGCCGCCTACGATCACGTCGAGCGCTTCGTTTCATCCCGACTGGCGGCCACTGCCGGCAGCACCGGCATACCGCCGTTGCCGAATCGGGCCGTCGTGGCGGACATCTTCCTGCGCTTCGTCGCCTGCGAGCAGGGCCTGAAGCCCAGTTTCAGCAGCGGTCCCTACGACAGCCTCGATTCCGTCGCCACTTCCCGCCTGCAGGACGCCTACGAACTGCTGATGCTGGCAAGGGATGGTCTCGATGACGCCCATACCGGCCTCCCCGATCCGGGGCCGGACCTGGCCGCCATCGCCGATCCCGGCGACCGCCGCGCCGCGCTTGAGGACGCCGTCCTTGATGCCTGGAGCAGCAGCGGCCGCAGCGGTCAGCAGGGGAAATTGGCGCCTCTGCCGGAGCAACCGACCAACCTTGCCGATCCGACCGCCGTTTTCCTGGCCCGCGTACTCATTCCAGTGACCGCCGACAACCCGCCCCAACGGGACCCCGCCGGCGTCCTGGTGGATAACTGGGCCCGCCGTTTCGTCCCGTCCATCGGCCTGCTGTGCCGCTGGCTGGGCATCTGACATCCATCAGGAGAGCGCAATGAATCTGATCCGGGGAACCAACCGCGAACTGATCGCAGCGCAGGACGTGATAGCCCTGCGCCATGCCAACGCCCTCATCCAGGACGACCGCCGGCAGCGGCCGCGCTGGTTCGACGGTCGCTTTCTCGCCGCCCGCGACCTGGTTCGCGAACAGAACTATTTTCTGACGCGGGAGGCGGATCTCGGCAAGGATGCCGGCAGCGGCATTGCCAACGGGCTGGAGGTCAGCGGCGGCGATGCCCAGACCCTGCTGATCGGCGCGGGCCACGGCATCACGCCGGCCGGGGAACTGGTGCTGCTGGAGCGCAACGTCACAGTGCGTCTCGCCGACATTCCGCGGGCCGCGAACTACACCGCCAAGTTTGGTCTCGGCCGCCTGCCCCAGCCGCCCCTGCGCAGCCGCAACGGCTTGTTCGTCCTGGCCCTGCGTCCCGTGGAGTTCACCGCCAATCCCATCGGTGCCTATCCCACCTCGATCACCGGCCAGCGCACCGTCGAGGACGGTGACGTCATTGAAGCCGCCGCGGTTGTACTGATCCCCTGGACGGACGACAGTGCCGGCGACAATCTCGACGTCCGCCGCGGCCGTACCGCCCGCGCCATTTTTTTGGACGGCGAGGATCGCGGCGTCTCCGCCAATGTCGTGCCCCTGGCAATGATTGCCCTGGCCAACAACACCGTGGCCTGGATCGACGCCCCCATGGTGCGCCGCGAACTGGGCGCCGACCGAGGCGACCTGCCCGGCCTCGGCTTCGCTCCCCACGCCCTGCGGCTGGCCCACCTGCTGCAGCACCAGGAGCATCTGGCCGACGTGGTCCGTGCCACCAACGGCCGCAGTTTCCCCGCCGCTTCGTGGTTCCCCGCGCTGCCCCCGGCCGGTCCGCTGCCTCCCGGCGTAATCAATCCAGTGGACTTCACTCAGAGCTACCTGCCATCCGACATCCAGGTGGAGTTCTCGATCATCCCTGAAGACGAATTGCCGGCGCTGGTGGAGGAAAGCCTGGCCCTGCCCGGCATCGACCTGACGGCGGCAGCGGAGACCCTGCAGTCGACCTCGGTGCTCATGCTCGCCCCGGTGCCGCGCAACGAATGGCGGGCCGTGGTGGCGCGCCTGCGGACGCTGATCCGGGCCGTGCCGCCGGCGGCGCCCAACCTGGTGTCGGCGCGCAAGCCCCTCGAGATACTGCAGCGCCTGCGCCTGCCGCGGCCCATCGTCCTGCCCCTGGATTCGACCAGCCCTTCGGACGCCGAGTGGCAGCGCCTCGCCCAACTGCCCAACCTCTGGTTCGTCCGCCGCCGCAACATCGCCTACCGCGAAGACCTGGCCGGCGCGGCGCAGCGCATCGCTGGGGCCGACCTGATCATACGCAACGGCCTGATCAACCGCCTGAACCTTCTGGGTCTGGGCAATGCCTTCAACAACGTCATGACACGGGCGACGCCGGCGGCCCAGGCCGAAGTCGCCAATCTGCTGGCATCGCCGCGCTTCATCGACTCGCCGACCCTGACGGCCGCCGCCCTCGGCCAGTTCAGCCGCACCACCACCTTGGACCAGGCGAACGCGCTGCAGGCGGCAGCCACCCTGACGGCGAGCAAGGCCGGGATCGGCCTGGCGCGCATCGAGGCCACCACCAACATCGCCAGCACCCCGGCCGCCCTCAACGCCCTGGCCACGACGACCGACTGGAAGACCCTCGACAGCGCCGCCTCGGTGGCCACACCCGTGGCGGTGTCGAGCCTGGCCACCAGCCTGTCCAGCGATATTCGCACGCGGTCCTCGATCGCGGCGGCCTCGGTCAGTTCGGCAGCGCTCACGCCGACGGCGACTACGATTACGCGCGGCAAAGCCACCCCGGCTGCCAAGCCCAGCCGGGGCAAGGGAGTCGCCAAATCGGTCCCGTCGCGGACGCCCAAAGGCAAAACGAAATGAGAGTCCTGGGCGCCATGGCCCTTGCGCCGGGCGGAACCGCTGCGATCCGTGGCACGCGATCGTTGTCGCCACGGATGCCGCAACCAAGCCGGCGCGGCCCGCCTCGCGCGGGTTGCGGCAGGGTGGGCTGGCGCCTCTTGTCTCCTGCATCCTTTTCGCCCCGACGGCTGCGCCGCCGGGTCACTCCTGAGCAAGGAGCCCCATCGTGAGAATCACTCCCATCACCCATCCGCTGCCGGGCGAACAAGTCGTCGAAGTCTCGCCCGCTGACGCCGACGAGGCCGCCGCTACCTGGCTGCGCCGGCCCAACCTGTTTCCCGGCCGGGCCTTGACGGCACCGACCCTGGAGGCCCGCAGCCGTTGGGCAGCGGGGCACATCGTGTTGCGCGGACAAGCCTATGCGCCCGGCGTCGTGAATGGCCTGGAAGTCGGCTACACGGTGACGCCCGCCAGTATTCCCGGCGCAAGGCCGAAGGTGAGCCTGCATATCGCCCCCGGCCGCGGCCTGGCCGGCAGCGGCGAGGACTTGTGGATCGCGCGGAGCATCGAGGTGGATTTCTTCGGTCTGCCGGTGGTAGCGCCGCCAGGGCTGTTCAGTGACGGTGCCACGCCCCTGCAGACCACCGGCACGCTGAGCGAGCGGGCCATCGGCCCCCGCCTCGGCGATCTGCTGACGAGCAATTCCGCAGTCCTGCCGCCGGCGGGCATTCTCGTCATGCAGCCGGTGGCGGTGGACGCCGCAGCCATCGACCCCGACGATCCCTGCGACCGTTGCGGCTGCGCCGAGGACAACGTCAGCTACGAGGACTGGCGCCTGGCCGACGCGGTGCGCCTGCTCTGGTACGCCTGGCCCACCGACCTGCTGTCGCTGCCGTCCGCCGGCCCGCGGTTCCGCAACGATCTGGCCTACCGGATTTTCGATTCCGAGCGTCAACTCGACAGCGACGCGGCGCTGCCGTGGGAGGAATTCGGCGTTCCCGTCGCCCTCATCGGCGTCGATGCGCAATACCTGCCGGCCTTCAGCGACCGGGGCGCGGTGGCACGCAACGGCGGCCGTGCCCGGGTCAGCCGCCTGCAACTGGGAGAACGCGACGGCGGCCAGGTGCTGCTGGCGCCGCGGCCGCGGCTCGCGCCCTTGTGGCAGGCGCAGATCGAGCAGCTGGCCGGACAGATCGCCGACCTGGGCAACCCGGCGCCCGATGCGCCGACCCTTGCCCATGCTTTCGGGCGCCTGCCGCCCTGCGGCCTGCTGCCGACCAACGTGCTCGATCTCGCCGGTTTCCGGAGCGGCTTTTTTCCCGCCAGCTTCGACCTCGATGCCGTACCGGTGCCCGTCGAACAGTTGGACCTGGCGATTCGCGAGGCCGCGCCCATGGCCCCCCTCGACCTGTCGCTCGGCGAGCGGGTGCGGGTGCTCGTGCCGGTCAGCCAGGCTTCGTGGGAACCCCGGCTGCTGAAGACCGAAACCATCGATCCGCTGTTCCAGCAGACCCTCGACGCCTACCTGCTCAAGCGCAGCCGCGCCCTCGGCGCCCGCCAGGGGCTGCGCATCGGCGCCGCCACCTTGCGCAAGGCCATCGACGGAACGACTCCGGCCGTTCCCGCCATCGGCGACGATCCCGATGCGCTGGAAACGGAAAGCCTGGCGCCATGGGGCCCGCCGCCGGCAAGCGGCGGCCATCGCGCCGCCCTGATGGCCGGATTGCACCAGCATTTCTTCCACCAGGCCGTTGCCACCCCGTTCACTCCGGCCGCCGGAGATTCGCTCTACGCCTGGGTCTACCTCGACCCCGACAATCCGCCGCAGACGCTGATGCTGCAATGGCGGGTCGGTACGAGTTGGGAGCACCGCGCCTACTGGGGCGCCAATCTCGTTGGCTGGGGCAGCGACGGCACGGAATCGCGCCTGCGCGCCGGCGATCTGCCGACACCGGGCCAGTGGCTGCGCATCTCCGTACCGGCGGCCTCGGTCGGCGTGGCCGGCCAGGCTCTCAACGGCATGGCCTTCACGCTGTTCGACGGACGCGCCGCCTACGGGCCCAGCGGCCGCCTGACGGGAACGACAGAGACTCCCTGGTTCGGCAGCCATCCGCCGGCCGACGCCCAACTGCTGGGCGACTACGCCTGGGATTTCCTCACCGCCAATGCCCTTGCCGCGCCCTTCGAGCCCGGCTTCGGGCTGACCGAGGTTGTCGGCAATCCAGCCGGCGAGAGCGTTGCGATCCGCTCCCTGCTCGACGGCGGCGCCCTCGGCAACCTGTCCACCCATGAACGCGGCCAACTGACGGTGCGTGGTCTGCAGGGCTTCATCGACTACCTGACTTCCCGGACCAACCGCGCCGACGACATCATCGACTACGGTTTCGTCAAGGTTCAGACCGACATCTACCGGGTAAGGCAACTGATCCTCGACACGACGGCGGCAACGCGCCTGGCGGTATCGCCGACCTTGGCCGGCATCGCCCAATCGGAAACCGCCATCGCCTCCCAGCAGCGGATTTCCACTTTCTTCGACCAGCTCAAGGGCGTGAAGTCGTCCTCGTCGGCCCCCAGGAGTCTGCCGACGGTCGCCTCCGTTGCCGCGACCAAATCGCTCGATATGGCGGCGGCGCCGACCAGGTCGATGACGGCCGCGGTTCGCGCTGCGGCCAAGATCAGTCTCGGCGGCACGGCCGGCAGCATCGAGTCCTCCGATACGCCGATCAAGGCGACTGCGGCAGCCTCGAGCGGGGTCTTCAGCAGCGGCGACACCATCGGGAATCTCACCCCCGCCAAGGGCACCGTCGGTAAAGTCGCTGCCATGGGCTTGGCCAACCTCGCCCTGGATACCGGCATCGATGCCATCGTCAAGCAGCAACCTACCTACACCGCGGTGGATATCGCCAACACCAGTCCGCTGGTAGGCAGCGTCGCCATCCGCTCACTCAGCATCGCCGAGCGCCTCGCCCAACCGAAGGCACTGGAGACGCGCGACTATTCCAGCTCGTCGCGGCAGGAGGCGGTGAATCGCTTACTGACGCTCGCCGACACGCTGCGCAGCGAAGACAGCGAAGCGAACAACCAGCCCGGTCCGACCTCCGGCCTTTTCGGCGACCTGACCATGTTCGGCGCCAAGGGCGACCCCTTTCTCGAGGCCGCGGATCTGAACGTCCGCCATCGTCCGTTCGCCGATTTCATCGACCCGGTCAAGCGAGGGCCGCTGCTGAGCTTGATGCTGCATGCGCCGCTGCATCTGGATGCCGCCAACAACCCGGTCGAGGCCGACGAGTCCCTGCACTTTTCCGACGCGACGGATACCGCCGACACGACGGTGGCCCTATTGCGCCAGATGGAAGGCCGGGTGCGCCTGTTCCGCGATGCCATCGCCGCCTGCCAGCAGGCCCTGGCCAGCCTCCAGTCGGACTACGCTCGCGCCTTGTCCAGCGCTTCGGCCTGGGGTGAAAGGCTCGCCGAGGCCCGCCACGACGTCGCCGTCACCCGCGCCCTGATCGCCGAAGAGCAGGCCCGCCTCGACGCCATCAATGCCCGGCGCAAGGCGGTGCTCGCCGCCGAAGTGCGTTTCCTTGCCTTCATGCGGCCCCGGGATGCCGACACGCTGATGACGCCGCCGCTGCGCAGCATCGACCCGGGACTGATCGAACTGGCGGTGCCCGCCTGCCTGCGCAGCCACCCGGACGTACCCGACGAACTGGCGGCCATGCTGGCGGTGGTGCGCGACGCGCCGGCCGCCTGGTTCGGCCAGGGCATCGCCTGGTTCGACGGCCTGGACCGGGTGGATCTACTGGTCAAGACAGTGCAGGCGACGCAGCTGCGTACCCAGATCGCGGCCGCCATCGCCAAACCGGCGGCGCCGGTCGCCAGCGGCCTCGCCACTACCATTGCGCAGATCACGGCGAAGCACCTCCAGGTCGTCAGCCTGGCCCGCAGCGCAGCGCTGCAGATTGATCCCGTGCGGCTTTCGGCGCTCACTTGGCAAGGCGCCTTCCAGCAGGTCATCCACGTCGTTTCCCTCGGCGACCTGATTTCCGGCGAGCACGGCCGCGGCGCCGTGAGCAAGCGGGCGGCCGATTTCTATCACCATTTTTCCGAAGTCTGCGCCTGCCTCCACGCCGGGTTTTCCGACGTGCTGCCGGCAATTCGGCTCGGCTGGGCAATGCAGCTATCGGAATACGACAGCGCCCCCAACCTGCGCAACCTGGCCAGCCTGCCGCGCTGGTCAGAGATCGAGTACATCGATCGCAAGCGGATGCAGAGCTTCGCCGACTGGCTGTTCAGCCAGGCTTCCGCGAGCGAAGCGCGGGCTCAGGACCTGGTCAACGACGTGGTCCGGATGTGCCTGCTGCTGGCCAGCCACGCCCCGGTTGACCGCATCATCTCCGGCCGGCTACCGCGCCCGGTGACGGCACGGCCGGGCCTACGCATTCCGTTGATCCCCATCGACGCCAGCAAGCTGCGGGTAGGCATGCAGGCGGTGGTGTACAGCGCCAACCAGATCGTCGCCCGGGCGCTGGTGGAGGACGTCGGCGGCGCGGAAATCTCCGCCCGCGTGGTGCAGACCAGCGCCGCCTCGGTGGAACTCAACGAGACCATGCGGGTGCAATTCGCCGACCCGGCGAGCATCAGCTTCGCCGCCTTGCCGGTGCTTACAACGGCCTAGGCCGGCGGCGCCATGACCGCCACCCGCATCGTCCGTCACCTGCGGCTGCGCGGCAGGCATGCGGATGGCATTCGGCAGGCGGTGCCGTTGCTGGAGGATGCGCTGCGCACGGCCAGCCTGCCCGATGCGGAAGGTGGCCGCATCGTCGTCGTCCGCCGGCTCGCCCTGGGCGCCATCGACCCTCGCGCGGCCCCGCAGCGACTGGCCCTTGCGCTGGAACGCGGCGTCGCCCGGCTGGGCGCCATGTGCACCCATGCCACCGACAACGCGGCCCTTTCGGCGCCGGTCGTGTGGTTCGCGAGTGCTCTCGAAGCCCACACTCTGCTTGCCGAACGCCTCGCCGCCGGAGAGTCCGTCGATGCCTGGTTCTGGCCCTTGGCGGTAGACGTCT
>JBGOZF010000030.1:0-50106 GCA_041480065.1 Rhodocyclaceae bacterium | reverse complement strand
CTGAAGCAGCTTTGATTATGTGGACAACAAAACGTCCGCCAACCTGTGCCTATCAGCCGTTGGCGGGCTCCTACAGCATCAACTCCGCATAATCGAGCAGTCTTCATAATCGGCCTTATGTGGAGCGCTACATAAGGCCGAGAATCGGGCATTTGCCACGATTTCGGCTGAAGTCAGAGTCAGTCATCCTGGGCGACGGACAGCCTCGAAGTAACTGCGCCCGCTTGCCACCGGTCTATCTCAGCTTGTCGAGAAACCCGGTCAAGCTGCCGGCGAGAAACCCCACGTTTTCGTAGCCTGGCACCTCGCCTTCTTCGACTTCGTGGTCCTTGACCCAGAAGAAGACCTTGCCCCTATTGTCTCCACGTACCCCAAGAAGGCCCTGCGCGCCCCTGAGGCAGGACCAGCCGTCGGTGGCGAGCTCGAAGCCTTCGCCGCGCCAGGCGCCGCGGTTGGCGGAGTTGGCGTTTTGCTGGATGAGGTAGCCGAGGTTGAGTTGCGTCGATGCGGTGCTGGACATGACGCGGCTGCGCAGTTGTCCGCCGGCATCGTCGGTGAGCCACTGGTTGTAGCCGGAGTTGTCCAGCGTGGGGGTGTGGTAGCCGGAGATGACGCCCGGGTGATTGACGCCGGAGTCGACGCCGGCCGCGAAAGGCTGCTCGTCCTGGCCGTTGTAGAGGCCGCCGACGATCATGGGGCGGTCGCCATCGCCTTCGACGAATTCGACCAGCACTTCGGTGCCGATGCGCGGGGTGAAGTTGGCACCCCAGTTGGGGCCGGCGCTGGCCTGGGCGACTCTGACCCACGTGCCCGAGGTCTGGTTGCCGGGGGCGTTGGCCTTGTCGGCATTGAGGCCGCCGGGGTTGGGCTTGTCGCCGCGCTGCCAGGGGAACTGGACCTTGACGCGCAGGTCGCGGTCGGTGCTGACGGGTTCGTTGTCGAGGCCGACGACCAGCGCGCTGTGCAGGCCCTCGATGGTCGGGTCCGGCCGCCATTGGGGCACGACGGGGATCTTGGCGCGCACGAGGGCGGCGTGGTTGCGGTAGCTGCCGTATTCGACGCCCGGATGGTCGACCACCTTGCGCATGCCGGGCTCGATGTTGTTGGCGGCTTCGTGTTCGACCCAGAGAGTGAGCAGGCGGTTGTCGCCGGCGGCAAAGTCGGAGTGCTCGGTGAGGTTGAAGGCGTGGCCGGCATCGAGGCCGCGCGCGCTGCCTTCGGTGGTGATGGTCTTGGTGGCCAGTTCATAGGCCTGCATGCGGTTCTTGGCCACGCGCTCGGCGTCGGCGGCCTTGGTGTAGCGGAACTGGCCGGCGCCCGAGTAGTCCTCCAGGGTCGGCAGTTCGCCGTTGTCGGCGACGGTGGTCTCCTGGGCGCTGTGGGCGACGAGGTTGCGGTAGTCCCAGGAGGCGAGGGTGACGGCGGTGGGCTGCACCTGCCGGGTGGTGGAGAGCGTATGGATGGAGTCTTCGGCCTCGGTGGCACTCAGGCGATGGAAGCGGATGTTGTCCTGCACGCAGGCCGGCCAGGCGTAGGTCGAATCGGCGATGACCAGCGTGTGCTTGCTGTGGGGCTGGCTGTCGCCTTGGCCGCTGTTCTGGCTCTGGTCGTGCTCGAAGTAGAACGACAGGCCGTCGCGGGCGAGGATGCGCCGGACGAAGTCGAGATCGAGTTCGCGATACTGGGTGGTGATGGCGTACTTGGGCAGGGCCGAGGCGACCTGGCCGGCGACGCGGACATCGAAGCGGGCACGCGGGTATTGCGCGAACACGGCTTCGACGAGTTCGATGGCGTTCTTCTCTTGATGGATGCGGCAGTCGCGCCGGCAGCCGGCTTCAGCCAGCCAGGGCTCGATGGTGAGGCGGTAGCGGGCGAGGCCGCCATCGCCGCCCAACTGCGCGGCTTCGGTGACGATGCCATGCCAGGCGCGCTTCGAGCCGTCGGCCTGGAGCAGCCGGACGGTGACTTCCTCGCCGAGCAGGGCCTTGAGTTCGAAGTTGACCGAAGTCGACAGGCAGTCGATGTCGAAGCGGAAGAGTTCGGAAATGCCCTCGCGGCCCGAGAACTTCTCGACCACCAGCGCCGCCGAGGGCAGGGGCGTCTCGATCTCGAGCAGGCGCGCACGCTGCGACAGGAACCTGGTGAAGGCGTCGCGGCCGGGCAGCGCGGCGGCAACGGCACTGGCGATGGAGGTGAGCGGGGGCATGGTGAGTTCTCGGAAGCGGGGTGCGCGGCGGGTGGTGTGACGCAGGCATATAGGGCCAATGCCGCCGTATTATCGGCGATTGCCTATCCCGCGGCAATATCACTTTGGTTAGAGGCGCGAGCCGGCCTCAAACAGACTGTGCATTATTGCCGCAGCAATGGGTTGCCGCGTTTGACGGCATCCTCGAGCGCCTGCCGTGGCGACCTGCCCTGGCTCCAGACGGCTTCGAGTTCTTCGTCGATGATGCTGCGGATCCGCACCAAGTTCCGCAGCCGTATCCCCTTCGAGCTGGCCGTCTGCGGCTTCGCGGTCATCGCCCGCAGGGGCGCGTCGATGCCGGCATTGCGGTCGTAGTAGCCCTGCTTGCGGCTCAAGTCGTAGGCGGCCTGGCTGATCGGCAGGTAACCCGTCTGCTGATGCCATTCGGCCTGGATCTCGCGCTGGGAAAGGAAGTTCAGGAACCTGGCGGCGCCCTTGTACTCGTCCAGGGATTTGCCGGCCGTCACCCACAGCGATGCGCCGCCGATGAGCGTGTTTTGCGGCGCGCCTTTGACGTCGGCGTGATACGGCAGCGGACTGATGGCGAAGTCGAAGCGCGCGTTGCGGGCGATGTCGCCGTAGGCGGCCGAAGAGCTTGTCAGCATCGCGCATTCGCCCTTGTAGAAGCGCGGCTCGGCTTCGTTCTTGCGACCGGCGTAGGTGAACCACCCTTTCTGGTTCCAGTCGGCGAGCATGGAGATATGCCTGACGTAGAACGGCGCGTCGATGAGCAGCTTCGCGCCGGGGCCGCCGAAACCATTGTCATGGCTGGCGAACGGCTGGTTGTGCAGAGCGCCGGCATTCTCGACATGAATCCACGATTGCCAGCCTGTGGTGTAGACGCAGGCGCTGCCGGCCGCCTTGAGCTTGGCCGCGGCGATCGCCATCTCGTGCCAGGTGCGCGGCGGCCGATCGGGGTCGAGGCCGGCGCCGCGGAACGCGTCCTTGTTGATGTAGAGCGCGGGGGTTGAAGAGTTGAAGGGCAGGGACAGCAGGCGTCCTCCGGCGTCCGTGTAGTAGCTGCTGATCGCCGGCAGGTAGGTCTCGGGATTGATCCTCTGGCCGCCGATGGCCATCACTTCATGTATCGGCTTGACGATGGGAGCGCGTCCGGAGTCGTCGCTTGCGGCCATCATGTCGGCCGTGCCGATGTCGAAGATCTGGACGATGTGGGGTGTCGTCCCTTTCTTCGCAGCCGCCATCAGCGCCGCCATGGTTTCGTCGTAGTTTCCCTCGTAGACCGGAATGACCTTGTAGTCGGATGCGGACCAGTAGACGCGCGAATTGCCCGTGGCCGGCATCGACCGGCTGTCGGCGGCCTTGCCGGCGCGCTGGATCTCGTTGAAGCGCTCGGCCAGGCGCTCGACCTGCTCGCGCAAGGTCCCGGTCATGGAATGCCAGAACAGGATCTCGGTCGCCGCCGATGCGCTGCCGGCAACGAGCATCAACGCAAACAGCAGTATCAGGGCGGGCAGAGTTCCTCCGGGCCTCATGGCGGTGTCCTGGCTGATCGCGCAGGGGTTCGCCCGACCGCTCAGCGCGGATGAAACGCGTCGCTGTCGGCGAGCTCGTGGACAAGGACGCCGATGTTTTCCTCGTGGTCGGCGTATTGCATGGCGATTTGCTGGAAATCGCCGACGCTGGCGACGAAGGCATCGGTCACGTCGGGATCGAACTGCTGCCCGCGTTCCTGGGTGATGATGGCGACGGCTTCCTTGTGCGTGAACGGCTCCTTGTAGGGCCGCTTGCTGATCAGCGCGTCGTAGACGTCGGCGACCGCCATCAGCCGCGCCGAAATCGGAATCGCCTCGCCGACAAGCCCCTCCGGGTAGCCTTTGCCGTTCCAGCGCTCGTGGTGGCTGAGCGCGATCTCGCGCCCGAAGCGCAGGAAATCGTTGGGGGCATCGAGCAGCTTTTCCGCGGCCAGGATCGCATTGCGCCCAAGCACCGTGTGGGTCTTCATGATCTCGAATTCGTCCGGCGTCAGCCTGCCGGGCTTGAGCAGGATGTGATCGGGAATGCCGACCTTGCCGATATCGTGGATGACCGCCGACTTGTAGAGCAACTCGATGTTGTCGTCGGTCAGCAGCGGCGCGAAGCGCACGTGGCCGCGCAATTGGTTGGCCAGGATTTCGACGTAATACTGGGTGCGCCGGACATGGTTGCCGGTATCGTTGTCGCGGGTCTCGGCGAGCGAGGCGAGCGCGACGATGGCGACGTCCTGGATGGTGGACATCTGGACGACGCGGCGGTGGACTTCTTCCTGCAGGAAGGCGTTCTGGTCCTTGAGAAAGTCCGCCGCGCCCTTGAGCGTGATGTGCGTGCGCACGCGGGCCAGCAGGATCGGCGGGCTGATCGGTTTGGTCAGATAGTCGACTCCGCCGGCGGCAAATCCTCTCTCCTCGTCGACCACATTCGATCGCATGGTGAGAAACACGATCGGCGTGTCGCGCGTATGCGCCTGGGCGCGGAAACGCCGGCAGACTTCAAAGCCGTCCATGCCGGGCATCACCACGTCGAGCAGTATCAGGTCGGGTCTCGGTTCCAGTTCGGCCGCACGCAGCGCCTGCTCGCCGCCGGTGGCGATGCGGACGTGGTAGTTGTCGCGCAACAGCTCGGCGATCAGTCGCAGCGATTCCGGGTCGTCGTCGATCGCGAGGATCGTGGGGCGGTAGATCTCATGCTGATGCGCTGTCATTTCCCCACTCCCGATGGTGACTCATGCAAGGCATAAAGAGCCAGATCATAGTCAAAATGAGTCAAGCTTGCATTCAGGCGCTGGAACTGTTCCGGCGTCAAGGCCTGCTCGATCGCCTGCCGATTGCCCTCGAACAGCCAGAGGGCTTCGCTGTCGTAGTTGGCGATCAGCGTGGCCAACAGGCTTACCAGTCGGGTCGCCTCGACCTCGGCAACCGGCGCCGGGTTTGCCGTGTCGGCCGGCGCCGGGCTGTTGTCCACCGTCCGGCACATTTCCCGTAGCGTCGCCTGCAATTCCTGCTGGAAACGGGCCAATTCGTCGGTTGGCTCCTTGCCGTCCTGCAACTGGTTGGCGATATGTTCCGCAGCCTCGGCGAGCCCACTGGCGCCGAGACTGCCGGCGAGGCTTTCGAGCGTGTGGGCCAGTCGCCGGGCACTGCTTCGGTCGCCTTGCGCCAGCGTCTCCTCGATGACTCGGCCGTCGCCGGCATGCTCGGCAATGAATCGGGCGACGAAACTTCGATAGCGATCCCATACACCCCCGGTACGGCGAAGACCGGCCTCGGGATCGAAGTTGCGACTGCTGGCAAAAACCAGAATCTCCGGCCTGCCGGCCGTTTCGAAGGTCCCGAGCAGCGAACGGGCGCGACCTTCGTGTTTTGCCTCGACCATCATCTCTTCGGCGCGGGGCAGCAGCTTGGGCAGCACCCAGTCCGGCCCCGGCACCGCCACCAGACCAGATACGCTTACGGTCAGATGGTCGCCGGTTTCCGAGCGGGTATGAGGGATGAGGAGGTTCGCCATGTCGCGGCCGATGCGCTCGGCGACGCGGCGCAAACCCGGAAGATCGGTGTCCGGCAGTATGCAGGCGAAACGATCGCCGCTCAGGCGCGCCACCAGGTCGCCCGAGCGGCCGAGACAGGCGGTCAGGGTCGCTGCGATGCGTCTCAGGCAGCGGTCTCCGGCCTGGCGGCCATAGACTTCGTTGAATGCCTTGAAGAAATCCACGTCGACGAGAAGCAGAGCGAGGCTGCTCTGGCGGCGCGTACAGCGCATGGACTCGCGGTTGAGCGTCTCTTCGAAGCAGCGCCGGCTGGCCACGCCCGTCAGGTCGTCCACTTGTGACAGCTTGCGCAGCATGTCGCGTTGTTGGTTCAGTTCGACATGGGTGCGCACCCGGGCGGCGACGATGGGCGGATTCACCGGTTTGGTCAGAAAATCCACTGCACCGGCGGCAAGCCCCTCGACCTCATCCTGGTCCCGATTCGCTGCGGTGACGAAAATCACCGGTATATCGCTGGTGACGGGATCGTGCTTGAGCCGGCGGCATACTTCGTAGCCGTCGAGGCCGGGCATCATGACATCGAGAAGAATCAGCGCCGGCAGGTGGCGATGGCAGACTTCGAGCGCACGTTCGCCGCTGTTGGCAACCAGGATGCGATAGTCGTTCTTGAGTATCCCGCTCAGGATGTCGATGTTCTCCGGCGTGTCATCGACGATCAGGACGCTGGGCCTGTCGGAAACCCTGTTCATGAATCGGAATTGTAGTGGTTGGTCATTGGGTTGTCTTGATCTCGGCAATGGCCTGCTCGAATTGGTAACTGCGTATCGCGGTTTCGAGTTGGCCGAATCGATCGCCGTAGACGGCGCGCAGCAATCCGGCCTCGCGTTCGAGCAGATCCAGGGCCTGCAGGTCGCCGTCTGCCAGCAGCATCAGCAACTGCGAACGAACCTCAGGCAAGCGCCCGGCGGGCTCCGCCGCCGGCGTTGCCGCGAGGTCCGCCGGCAGCAGGTCATGCAACTGATCGACCAGCGTCGTCAGCGGCGCAGCCAGCGCAGCGAGCGCACTTTCCACGACGTCGGGCGGTTCGCCGTCGCGGATCACCGACTCGACAGCAGCGGCCTCGGCTTGCAGCCCGGTCGCGCCGATGCTGCCGCACAGACTCTTCAGGGTGTGGGCGATGCGCTGGGCGTGGATTCGGTTCGGGCTTGCGAGGGCGGCGCGAATCTGCCCGACCGCATTTCTCTGGCTGCCGGCGAACTTGCGCAGCAGCGAGAGGTATAGCGCACGATTGCCGAGCACCCGCTGCAGACCCGACACGGAATCGAGGCCGGCGATGCCGCTCGGCAGCGCCAGGTCTTCGGCCGGCGCGGGCGGCATCGGCGGCGCGGCCTGATCCGGCGGGTTTCTGGGCTTGATCCACTTGAGCAGGATCGCCCACAGGTCGTCCGGTTCTATCGGCTTCGGCAGGTGGTCGTCCATGCCCGAAGCAAGGCATTGATCGCGGTCCTTCTGCATCACGCTGGCGGTCATGGCGACGATGGGCAACCGATGGCCGGCGCGGCGGATGGCCTCGGTGGCCGCGATGCCATCCATGATCGGCATCTGCACGTCCATCAACACCAGGTCATAGGCGTTGCCCGCCACCTTGGCGATCGCCTGCTCTCCGTTCGCGGCAATGTCGACCACGAGACCGGCGTGCTTCAAGAGCTCGCTTGCCACCTCCTGGTTGAGCTCGTTGTCTTCCACCAGCAACAGTTTCGCTCCACGAATCGTGCCCAGGTCGGCTGGCGCGCGACCCGCACGGGCGCGTGCCTGCCTGCGCTCCGATGCGTTGCCGCCGAGCACGCGCATCGCGGTGTCGAAAAGCTGGGAGGGCGTCACCGGCTTGATCAGAACTTCGTGGAAGCCGGCGTCCTGGGCGCTCCTGATCACTTCTTCGCGACCGAAGGCCGTAACCATGACGAATTGGGGCATGACCGGCAGTTTCATGCGGGCGATCCGGCGAGCGGTCTCGATGCCGTCCATGTCCGGCATATGCCAGTCGATGAAGGCGATTTCGTAGGGTTCGCCGGCCGTGGCCGCGCGTTCGATCTCGGCCAGCGCCGCGCTGCCCGAACTCGCGCTGCCGACCAGGAAGGTCATGCCGCCGAGCATATCGACGAGGATGAGGCGCGCGTTCTCGTTGTCGTCGACGACCAGGACCCGCCGGCCGCGCAGATCAGGCTCGGGGATCAGCCGGGAACTGCTTTCATGCTGCTTGCCCAGTTGCGCGGTGAACCAGAAGGTGCTGCCTTTGCCCGGTTCGCTTTCCACCCCGACGTGGCCGTCCATTATCGCGGCCAGCTTGGCAGAGATCGCCAGTCCCAGGCCGGTGCCGCCGTATTTGCGCGTGGTCGAAGTGTCGGCCTGAGTGAAGCTTTGGAAAAGCTGTTGCTGCTGTTCCTTGGCGATGCCGATGCCGGTGTCGCGCACCGAGAAACGGAGCACGACATCGGTTTCGGTCTCCTCTTCGACCCGGACCAGGATGTCGATTTCGCCGCGCTCGGTGAATTTCACGGCGTTGTTGCAGTAATTGATGAGGATCTGGCCGAGGCGCAGCGGATCGCCGACCAGTTGCCGAGGCACCGCACGGTGAACGTCGAACACCATCTCCAGGCCCTTTGCGGCGGCCTTTTCGCCGACCAGATTGACCACGTTTTCCAGCATGCTGTCGAGGCTGAAATCGATGTGCTCGACATTGAGCTTGCCCGCCTCGATCTTGGAGAAGTCGAGAATGTCGTTGATGATGCCGAGCAGGTGCTGGCTGGACTGCTGGATCTTGCGTAGGTAGTCGCGCTGGCGCTCCGTGAGATCCGTTTCCAGCGTCAGGTGCGACATGCCGATGATGGCGTTCATCGGCGTGCGGATTTCGTGGCTCATGTTGGCGAGGAAGTCCGACTTCATCTGCGTCGCTTCCTCGGCCAGCGCGGCCGCCCGCTTCAACGCCTCTTCCTGCTGCTGGCGCAGGGTGACATCGATGATCATCACCGCCAATTGCTGCGCTTTGCCTTTGCGCGACGGCAGGTAGGACAACTCGGCCTCCATCGGAAAACTGCTGCCGTCCTTGCGCCGGGCGGGCAGCAGCAGCGCACGGTCGCCGGTTTCCCTGGCCTTGCTGGCCAGCCGTTGGCGGATCTCGGCCACGGTGGTGTCGAAGACGCCTTCCGCCAGCAGGATGTCGGATTTGCGACCGATGAGCTCGTCCGGCGCATATCCGAACAGGCGGAGGATCTCCTTGTTGGCGTGAATGACGATGCCATTGTCGTCGACCACGAGCAAGCCGACCGGCGCCGATTCGAGGATCGCCCGGTACCAGGCCTCGGTTTCCTCGAGCAGGCGCTTGGCTTCCTTCTCGACGGTGACATCCTCCAGCACCCACACCGACCCGCGCTCCGGCGCCGACAGATCGATGGCCCGCCCGGATTCCCGGCACCAGAAGGTGCTGCCGTCCTGGCGCCGCATGCGATACTCGCCGCGATAGGTTTCGCCACGGTAGATCGGCTCGTAACCGACTTTGCCGAGTTCGTCGTAGTCCTCCTGACGATCGAACAGAAGGCGCGTCGACTGGCCTTCCATCTCACCGACCGTGCGGCCCAGCATCTCGGCCAGGCGCCGGTTGAGACGGATGAAATGGCGATCCCGCACGACGGTGATGCCCAGGCCGGCCGACTGAAAGACCGCCGTCTGCTCGTCGACCGCCGACTTCATCGCCTCCTCGGCGGCGCGCGCGGCCTCGAGCGCCAGTTCGAGCTGCTGGGTCCGCTGAATGACTTTGGCATCCAGCGTCTCGTTGGCGTCGCGCAACTCGTCGGTGGCGTGCAGCAAGGCCTGGCGCATGGTCTCCTGCGCGCCGGCAAGTTGGGTGACCTCCCGCCACGGGCTCCGGACGGCGATCGGCGCGTCGAGTTCCATGCGCCCGATGCGCGCGCTCGTATCGGCCAGGGCCTCCAGTGGCAGGGCCAGTCGCCGGGCGATCGGCAGCATGATGAGCGTGGCCAGTGCCAGGGTTGCCGCCGCCAAGGCGAGCGCCAGCAGAACATCGGTGGCGTCGCCGGGCGTGAAATCCGCCTCCGGTGCCCAGACGCCGAGCCAGAACGTCTGGTCGCCCAGCGTCAGCGGCCTGAACAGGCTGAACCATCGCTGGCCGTCGATTTCGAATTCATTGAGACCGTTGCTGACCTGCCCGCCACCCAGCCAGCGCTTGAGCCCCTCGGACAGGATGGGCAGATTCAACTCGGAGACCGGTCGGTGCATTGCCGCCTTGATCTCTTCGTCGCGCTTGAAGCGCTCGTTGCGCGGCAGACCGACCAGGCTGCCGTCCTTCTGGAAGATGGCCGCGAAGCCGTTGCGGCCGGCGGTCACCTGGCTGGTGAAGCGGGACAGATCGAGCAGGTTCACGTCATGCGCGATGACATAGCGGCTGCCGTCGGCGGCCGTCCAGCGCGCCGCCGCAGTGATGCCGGGTTCGCGCGTGGTGAAGAAGGTGTAGCGGGAAGTCCAGTGCAGCGCGCCGTCGTCCGGCAGCGCCATGGCGCCCTTGAACCAGGGCCGCGTGCGCCCGTCGTAATCGGTTTCCTTGACCTCCACTCGTTCCAGTGTGCCGTCCGCGCCCCAGGTCAGCCAGTAGGCCTTGTTGCCCCATTGGGCCGGGTTGGTCAGGCGATTCAGCCAGCGGCCGTCGTCGGTATGCAGGAGAAATATCTCGCGTCCCGATTCGTGGGTGAAGATGACCGACGAGATTTCCGGATGATTGCCGATCACCGAGACGAACAGGTCCTTGAAGGAGATGGCCGCGTCCTGGTCGATGACTCCGGTCAGGCCCCAATGGCGGCTGGTGCGCAGGGTGATCTCCACCGCGCCCAACAGCCGGGTCAGGGTGCCGTCGATCTGTTCCGCGGTCTGCCCCATCTGGGCGCTGGCGATCTGCTTGATCGTCGGCGCGATGATGAAGTGGTAGGCGCTGACCGAGAAGACACCCAGAGCCGCCAGGACGATGACGAACGCCCGGATGATCAGGCTGGTGCGGAAGCTGCGCGGTCCTATCGGCAATGAAGCCCCCTGAGCGACGTAGTCATCGGCATTGACAAGTATTCGCGAACTGCGCCCTGGCGGCGGAACGTCGGCCGAGTGTACTCCCCGCGGCGGCGGCGCCGCAATTGCAAGTGGATACGCCGGCCATCGGCGACAAGCACGTCATCGGCGCGCAATTGGGTTAAGCTTGCGCGCGCCCCGAAGCCTTGCCATGGTCGACTATGAATCGCTTGCTTTTGTCATTTGTCGTCGTCGCGCTGACCGCCGGCTGCACGACGCAGCCCGTCGTGACCTGCCCGTCGGCACCCGCCTGTCCCGCGTGCCCGAAGTGCCCGGGCCCCGAAGCGATCAAACCGCCCGAAAAGCCGTTGCAGACGGCGACCTGGGCCGATCTGCCGGGCTGGAATGAAGATGATCCGCAGCCCGCATTCGAGGCCTTCCGTGGCTCCTGTGCCGTGCTCGAGAAGAGGGCGCTCTGGCGGGATGTCTGCGCCTCGGCCAAGGCAATGCAGCCCACCGACGCGGCCGGGATCCGCGCCTGGTTCGAAGCCCAGTTCCAGCCCTGGGCGCTGGTGAACCCCGACGGCGCCCGGCAAGGGCTGATCACCGGCTACTACGAGCCGGTGCTGCGCGGCAGCCGCACGCGCAAGCCGCCCTTCACGCACCCGCTGTTCGGCCCGCCCGACGACCTCGTGGTGGTGGATCTTGCCGATCTCTATCCTGAACTCAAGCACATGCGTTTGCGCGGCCGCCTCGAGGGCCGCCGGCTGGTGCCCTACTACTCTCGGGGCGACTGGACCGATCAGGAGGTTGTGCGTGCTGACAAGGCCCTGATCTGGGGCGACGACGCTTTCGACCTGTTCTTCATGGAGATTCAGGGTTCGGGGCAGGTGGTGCTCGACGACGGTACGCGCATCCGCGTGAGCTACGCCGACCAGAACGGCCATCCCTATCGTTCCATCGGCCGCTGGCTGATCGATCAGGGCGAACTCAAGGTCGAGCAGGCATCGATGCAGGGCATAGGGGCCTGGGCCATGGCGCATCCCCAGCGCGTGCAGGAACTGCTCAACGCCAATCCCAGCCTGGTGTTCTTCCGCGAACTGCCGCTCGAAGGCATCGGCCCCCCCGGCGCCCTGGGCGTGCCGCTGACGCCCGAGCGCAGCATCGCCGTCGATCCGCGCCAGGTAACGCTCGGCGCTCCGGTGTATCTGGCCACGACGCGACCCAACGATACCCAGCCGCTCAACCGGCTGATGCTGGCGCAGGACACCGGCGGCGCCATCCGCGGCGTCGTGCGGGCAGATTTCTACTGGGGCAGCGGCGCCGAGGCCGGCAGCCAGGCCGGCCGCATGCGGCAGAAAGGCAGCATGTGGGTACTCATGCCGCGCCCGTATTCACCAAATTGAGGCGCCGGCCTCCGACTACCTCAATTCCATGCACGCTTAGGGTGCCTAAACCAAGGTAATAGCACCGCAATGGTGCCCTTGGTTTTTGTCTGTATATCTAAGCCATTGTTTCGTTATGGTTGATGGCGTCGGCACGCTTGTTGCACGCGCGCACAGGATTCGTGCCTATTTTTCCGTGGAGCCCCAAAATGGAGAATCTCAAGACTTCCGCCGACGTGCTGTTCATTCTGCTCGGCGCCATCATGATCCTGGCGATGCATGCCGGTTTCGCCTTCCTCGAGCTGGGCACAGTGCGCAGGAAGAACCAGATCAACGCCTTGGTCAAGATCCTGGTCGACTTCTGCATGTCCACGCTGGCCTACTTCTTCATCGGCTACTCCGTCGCCTACGGCGTCGATTTCTTCTCGGGCGCCGAGAAGCTCTCCGAGATGAGCGGCTACGGGCTGACCAAGTTCTTCTTCCTGCTCACCTTCGCGGCCGCCGTTCCGGCCATCGTTTCCGGCGGCATAGCCGAGCGCGCGAAGTTCAACACGCAGCTCGCCGCAACCTTCATGCTGGTCGGCTTCGTCTATCCCTTCTTCGAAGGCATCGCCTGGAACCAGGCCTACGGTATCCAGGGCTGGCTCAAGGCCACCTTCGGCGAGGAGTTCCATGACTTCGCCGGCTCGGTGGTGGTCCATGCCGTCGGCGGCTGGGTCGGCCTGGCGGCCGTGATCATGCTCGGCGCCCGTCACGGGCGCTACCACAAGGATGGCGGCATTGCCGGCGGCCACCCGCCCTCCAGCATTCCCTTCCTGGCGCTGGGCGCATGGATTCTCACCGTCGGCTGGTTCGGCTTCAACGTCATGAGCGCGCAGACCATCGACAAGGTCTCCGGCCTCGTCGCCATGAACTCGCTGATGGCGATGGTCGGCGGCACGCTGGTCGCGCTCTGGGCCGGCAAGAACGACCCCGGCTTCGTGCACAACGGCCCGCTCGCCGGCCTGGTGGCCATCTGCGCCGGCTCGGACCTCATGCATCCCATCGGCGCGCTGATTACCGGCGGGATTGCCGGCGGCCTGTTCGTGCTCATGTTCACCATCACCCAGAACCGCTGGCGGATCGACGACGTGCTCGGCGTCTGGCCGCTGCACGGCCTCTGCGGCGCCTGGGGCGGCATCGCCGCCGGCATCTTCGGCGCCAAGGCATTGGGCGGCATGGGCGGCGTGAGCTTGATGTCCCAACTTCTGGGCACGCTCTTGGGCATCACCATCGCGCTGGCCGGCGGCTTCCTGGTCTATGGCCTGCTGAAGAAGACCGTCGGCATCCGCCTCAATGCCGAAGAGGAATTCAACGGCGCCGACCTCAGCATCCACAAGATCACCGCCAGCCCCGAGCGCGAGACCTTGTGGTGATGATGTTTGATTGTTTGCAGTAAAGTCTGTCGAGTTGTTTCAAAGTCTGTCGAGGGCTGGCACGCAAAGTTCGTCGAACTCTGTTGAGAGCCGGCTGTGGGCGTAGCGTTGATGCCATTGACGAAATGAACTGGGCCCGGCTATGGCCGGGCTCCGCTATTTTCGTATCACCACCGCGCCAAACTCCGTCACGCCGCCGCTGAACAATTCTCTCTGCGCCGCAAGACGGTCTCCGAGCGACGCTTACGCTGCAGCAACCGGCCAAAGGTTGATGGTGGCACCACTACCTGGCGCGACTCGCCACTGAGGATCCCATCGGGTCCCGCCCGGGCGTCCGCAGCGGACGATTGCCGTAGTGATTCGTTCGGCGTCCATGAGCGAATTGAGGCGTTTGTGCAGGGGTTGATTGACAAAGACTCCACGGCGATCAAAGATCGGCAGGCAGTCTTGATTTGCGGTAACTCGATCTATGCGCATGGCGATATTCAATCAGAAGGGTGGGGTCGGGAAAACCACCACGGCACTCAATTTGGCCTCTGCCCTGACCCGCCACGGCCGGGGAGTGCTGCTCATCGACCTGGATCCCCAGGCGCATCTGACCTCCATTCGCATCCAGGAGGGCGTCGATTCGCGGTCGAGCATCTTTGCCTATTACCAGGCCAGCCGGCCGCTGAAGGCACTTGAATTGCCCTGGGAGGGGATAGGCCGGCTGATCCCCGCCCATACCGAACTGATCAAGGTGGATTCCATCTTCGGCAAGGGGCCGAACGTCCTCAACCGACTGAATGCGGGCCTGAGTCACGCCCAGGCCGGCCGCACGGTCATCATCGACTGTTGCCCCTTCCTTGGCGTGCTGTCCCTCAACGCTCTCTTCGCCTGCGATTGCGTCCTGATCCCGGTGTCTTCCGATTTCCTGTCCATGCGCGGGGCGATGCAGATGGAGCGCACCCTGAAGGCCATAGAGCCGGTGCTGAAGCGCCGCGTCGAGCGCCGTTACCTGCTTACCCGCTTCGACCGGCGGCGGCGCATGGGTTTCGACGTCCAGACCCAGATGCAGGCACATTTCGGTGCCGACCTCTGCGCCACGGTTATTTCCGAGAACGTGTCGATCGCCGAGGCACCTGCCTTGAGCCGGGACATCTTCTCACACGCGCCGGCGAGCCGCGGCGCCCAGGACTACCTTGCCCTGATGGAGGAACTGCTGGCGGCGGGCTTCGTCGCCTAGCGGGAGATCAAGTTGGCGATGTCTTCGAAGGTGACGCCCGTCATCCGGGAGTCTTCCTTCTGGGCGACGCACTCGATGATCTGGCAGTCCCGGTACATCTGCTGAAGCTTGCGCGTGGCGTCCGCTTCGTCCCTGCCGGCAATGACGAGGTTGTCCACAATGCTTCCCGCGCGGGTGCGGATGCGAAACCCGAACTTGGTGAACTCAACTGCCGGCATGTTGGGCTTCTCCTCCATCCAGGTCCAGTCTAGGCGAGGCCTGCCACTGAATCAAGCGGTGACCGAGCGGCACTGCGCGAGCCGAACTTTGATCCTGTGGATGGCAACGTCATGGCAGCGAGCAGTGGTTGGCGTTTGCTATCGCTGTAGCCGCGCGCATGTCCCACAGGGCTGTCGTCGCTCTGCTCAAGGCCGCCGCGGTACTTGGGCAGTTGCCCACCGCGGGCAGCCGGATCATCAAGACTACGGCATATGAGCGAAACGCTGCGTTCTTGCGCTCAACCAGAACCGAACTTCGGCGACCAGACGCAACAGGTTCAGTTGCATCATGATCCACGGAGTTTCGATCACCGGGTAGCGAGCCATGACTTCACTGTCGAGCAGGTCAATCAAGCGGCTCTTGGCGAAACCCCAGTAACTTGGTGACGGGTTGTGGCCGATGGCGACGTCTGCGTCTCGACATGCTTGCCGCCACAGTTCCAGGGCACGGGCGTCGCTGACTTCCCATGTGCGGGCCAACCAGGGCAACATCATCGGTGCGTTCATGGCGCTTCCTCTTCCTCTACTTTAGCAATAGGGCGATGCTGCGCCGCACCAATTTGTTTGTCAAGGCCATTGGTCAATTGTGGCCATTCGGCGATCGGTGCGACGACGGCCACATGGCGTGTCTTGATCTTCGCCGGCAATGCAAAGCATGGTCTCGTTCGACCGGCTGGAGCACTGCCGCATTCGGCAGCGATCTGCGGCAAGTTTGCTGTCATCGATAGCTGACTGCTCGTGCGCGAGTTTCTATATACTTTCATGGCACTATAAGCGACACATATTGGCCGCCGTCGTATTCGGCAGGCGGCCGGCAACCATGGCATCGAATCGGACGACGACTCCATCCATCCAGTCTCACGTGCTCAACGGGGCGTTTTCGGTGATCGCGCTGCTGTCCGTCTTCCTGGTTCTCGCCATCGCAGGGCTGACTCTCCTCGACCTGCGTTCCGGGCTGGTGCGAAATGCCGAGTTGCAGGCCGCGACTCTTGCAGAAGCCCTGGCATCCCCGCTGGCCATTGCCGATGCCGATGCGGCGCGGGCAACCCTGGAGCGGTGGCGCGCGGTCGACGACATCGAGGCACTGGCGGTCTACACCGCATCCGGCAAGGTTCTTGCCGAGATCCATGCGGCCGCCGACGGTGCGGCTTCGATGGCGGAGGGCGAAACGCCGGTGGATGGCGTCAGTGTCGGGCTTGGAGATGCGAGGATTGTTCAGCCGGTCAGCCAGCGCGGCGAGCGGCAAGGCTCCGTCTACCTGAAGGTCGGTTTCGCCGGTGTTTACCGGCAGACGCTGCTCTTTGCCGGAGGCATGATTCTGGCGGCGGCGTTGGCATTGTCTGTGGCGTGGCTGGCGCTGAAGCGCGTGGCCGCGCGGGTCGTCCGGCCACTCATGGACCTGGCCGGCGTTGCCGATGCCGTCGCCCGTTCCGCCGAGCATTCCCCGCACGCCGACGAACGGGGCCCCCGTGAAGTGGCCGATCTGGCGCGAACCTTCAACGCCATGGTCGACACGCTCCAGCACAAGGCGGAGACCCTCGACCAGAAGTTGCAGGAACAGGCTCGCGCCGAGGCCCATCTCGATTACCTGGCCCACTACGATCAGGTGACGGGTCTCGCCAACCGCACCCAGTTTCACAAGGAGCTGCCGCGGGCCGCGGCACGCGCAAAGCGCCAGGGCACCAACATTGCCGTGGTCTTCCTTGATCTGGATGACTTCAAGGTGGTCAACGACACGCTCGGCCACAGCATTGGCGATCTTCTGCTGCATTCGGCGGCTGAACGGCTGACGGGCAGCCTGCGCACGGGCGACTTCGTCTGCCGCCTGGGCGGCGACGAATTCACGGTCATTCTGGAGGGCATCACCTCCCTGAGGACGGCGGTGCAAGTGGTCTCCAAAGTCATCGACTCCCTGGCCAAGATCCACAAGGTCGACGGTCATGCCATTCGCATCGGGGTCAGTGCCGGCATCGCCCTCTACCCGGTTCAGACCGACGATCTGGGCGACCTCCTGCGCTTTGCCGACATCGCCATGTACCAGGCCAAGAGTGCCGGCAAGAACGACTATTGCGTGTTCACGTCGGAACTGGTTTCGCACGCCAACGACCGTCTTTCCATCGAAAGCGAACTTCGGCACGGCATCCAGGACGGCGAGTTCTTCCTGGTCTATCAGCCCCAGGTCGACATCCACTCGGGCCGGATCGTGGGCCTCGAGGCGCTTCTGCGCTGGCAGCACCCCGTGCACGGTCTGGTGTCCCCGGACTACTTCATCGATGTCGCCGAGAAATCGGGCCTGATCGTGCCCTTGGGGCGACAGGTCATCGCCATGGCCTGCCGGCAATGGCAAGTGTGGCGTGAGAAGGGCGTCGAACCGCCGCAGTTGGCGGTAAATGTATCGGGGCGCCAGTTGCGCGAGGAGAACTTTGCCGACGAATTGCTCGCCGCAATGGCGGCGAGCGGCCGGCCAGTGCCTCGTCTGGAACTGGAAATTACCGAGAGCATGCTGCTTTCGGATACCCAGGTGTCCAAGGCCATGTTTCACCGCCTGGCAGCGGTCGGCATCGACTGGTCCCTGGATGACTTCGGTACCGGTTATTCCTCGCTCACCTATCTGGCCAAGTTTCCGATCAAGAAGATCAAGATCGACCGCAGTTTCATCGCCCGCGTTCCCGGCGACGAGAACAGCGAAGCCATCGTCAAGGCCATCGTGGCAATGGCACAGGGGCTGGGCATGCGGGTCATCACCGAGGGCGTGGAAACCCGCCAGCAGGCTGACTATCTGGGGGCAATGGATGGCATCGTTGCCCAGGGCTACTATTACCACCGCCCGGTTCAGTCATCCGCGGTGACCGAACTCCTGCGCCAGCAGGGGGCCGCAGAATCCGCTCCCGACCTGTCGGTCGCGCCGCCGGCCTGACTCGCCCCGGGTTCGCGGTGGCGTTGGCCAATTCCAGCCAAGCTGGCCTATACTCGATCGCGTTCCACTGAGGCGGGGGGCCTCATCGGACTTGGGAGAAGAACGACACTCGCGCATGGGAGAGGGGACATGAGCGTCAAGGAATGGGTGTTCACCACCGATCACAAGCGGGTCGGCGTTCTCTACCTGATCGGTTCGATCGCGGCCTTCGTCATCGCCGGCATCGTCGCCTTGCTGATGCGGGCCGAACTGTCCGGCGTCGGGCCGACGCTGACCGCCAACCCGACTACCTACAACGTCTGGCTCTACGCCCACGGCACGATCATGATCCTGGCCTTCCAGTTGCCGGCGCTCACGGGGTTCGTTCCCAATTTCTGCGTCCCGCTGATGATCGGCGCCAGGGACGTGGCCTTCCCGCGCCTGAACGCTTTCTCGGTCTGGCTGTTCTACATGGCCATTGTTCTGGCGTTGCTCACCTTCGTCGTTCCCGATCCGCCCGACGTCATGTGGACCGGCTACCCGCCCTATTCGACCATCACCACCGGCAACACGGCGCTGTTCACCTTCACCGTGCTGCTGATCGGCTTTGCCTCGATCATCGCCGGCGTCAACTTTCTGACCACCATCATCTTCATGCGCGCGCCCGGCATGACCTGGGACAAGCTCAACTTCTTCGTCTGGGCCACCGCCGGCGCCTTCATCATGCAGTTGATCTATGTGCCGGTGCTGGGCGCATCGGTGCTGATGCTCAGCCTCGACAAGTACGTCGGCACCGGCTTCTTCGATCCCGCCAACGGCGGCGACGTGCTGACCTACCAGAACCTGTTCTGGTTCTACTCGCACCCGGCCGTCTATGTGATCTTCGTGCCGTTCTTCGCCATCCTCATGGAGATCTTCGCCACCTTCGCCAAGAACCCGATCTTCAACTACAGGGTCGCGGTGTTCGGCGGCATCTGGGTTCTCGTGCTCGTTTCCGGCGAAGTCTGGATACACCACCTGTATGTTGCCGGCATGCCGGACTGGCTGCGCATCATCCAGATGGTGACCACGCTGTTTGTCTCCATTCCCGTCGGCCTGCTCACGATCAGCCTCGTCGGTACCTTGTACAAGGGATCGATCACCTTCGAGATACCGATGGTGTACGCGCTGGGCACGTTTCTCCTGTTCCTGGTCGGCGGTCTGACCGGGATTCCGCTGGCGGTGACCTCGCTGGACGTCAACCTGACCGAAACCTATTACGTGGTCGGGCACTTCCACTACGTGATGGCCTTGACGGGCACCCTGGCCATCTTCGCCGGCGTCTATTACTGGTTCCCGAAGATGACGGGCAGGATGTACAACGAAGCCTGGGCCAGAACCGGTTTCATCCTCAATTTCGTCGGTGCCAATATCGTTTTTGCGCACATGATGATCGTCGGCGTTCGCGATGGTTTGCCGCGCCGCTACTACGACTGGGCGCAGTTTCCGCAGGTGGCGAATGAACAGTTGATCATGACCGCGGGTGCCGTGATTCTCGCGCTCGGGATTGCGATCACCCTGTTGAACTGGATCGTGGGCGCTGCCAGAGGCAAGAAGGCAAGCGACAACCCCTGGGGTTCGAAGTCGCTGGAGTGGACCGCCGCCTCGCCGCCGCCGCCCGGCAACTGGGCGACACCGCCAGCGATTGCCGAGGACTGGACGCCGTACGCCTACGACAAGCGCTGATCGGTCGCCGCATTTGCGGTAGATTGATGCCGTTTCCTGTGCCGCCCACTTGAATGGCTTCCGACCGCGTGCCAACCAACGACAAGCCCCCCGAACAGCGTCCGGAGCACCCGGATTTCTGGTGCAAGCGTTTTGGCGAAGGCGTCACGCCCTGGGATGCCGGGCGGGCGCCGGTGGCGTTCGAACGCTTCATCAGCCGGCAGCCGACGCCCCTGGCGACGCTGATCCCGGGCTGCGGCAGTGCATGGGAAGCCGCACATCTGGCCGCACTCGGCTGGCCGGTGACGGCGCTCGATTTCTCGCCCGCCGCCGTTGCTGCCGCCCGCAAGGTCTTGCAGAATGCGGCGGTCGAACTGGTCTGCGCCGACTTCTTCACCTTCCTACCGGCAGCGCCGTACGCGCTGATCTACGAACGCGCTTTCCTCTGCGCGCTGCCGCGCAAGCTGTGGCCCGACTGGGGCAGGCGGGTGGCCGAACTGCTGCCGAGCGGCGGATTGCTGGCCGGCTTCTTCTTCGTCTGCGATCAGGCGAAAGGTCCACCCTTCGGCATCCGGCCCGAACAACTGGACGAACTGCTCACGCCCAGTTTCGAGCGCATCGAGGATGCACCGGTCGACGACTCGATTCCGGTCTTTGCCGGACGCGAGCGCTGGCAGGCGTGGCGGCGCAGATAGGCGCTACTTCAACACCGCGAACACGCTGCTGTAGTCGTCGCGCCAGATATGGAAGCCCTGGCGATCCGCGATCTCGGTGGCGACGTCGCGCAGCTGCTCATGACCAAAGAAGCCTGCCTCGCCGCTCACCAGCACCCACGACGAGTGAAAGATCAGTTGGTCGGAATCGCCATCGAAATAGACCAGGCGGGCCTGCCGGCCGAAACTCTCGGCGGCGGACTTGATTACCGGCTGCAAGTCGAGGAATCGGTTGGTGATGTGAACGGCAAGCACGCCGTCGGGTTTGAGGTGCCGGAAGTAGGTGGCGAAGGCCTCGTGCGTCAGCAGGTGGATGGGCACGGCGTCGCCCGAGAAGGCGTCGACCGCGAGCACGTCGAACTTCTGCGGCGGCTCGCGATCGAGCGACAGTCGGGCATCGCCGAGCACGATGTCGGTGGCGGCCTTGGTGCGCGAAAGATACGTGAAGTGCGAGCGAGCCAGGTCGATCACCATCGGATCGATCTCGTAGAGGCGGAAATAGTCGCCCGGGCGGCCGTAGCTGGCCAGCGTGCCGACGCCGAGGCCGACGACGCCTACCCGCATCGGCCCCTGCGCGGCCTTGGCCAGTATTGCCCGGCCGACGCCGCTCTCGGCGTTGTAGTAGGCGGTCGGCCTGTCTTGCCGGTCGGCAGCGGTGAACTGGCGGCCATGCGCGATCTGCCCGTGCACAAGTGTGCGGTATGCGTCTTCACCCTCGTCGCGGGCGAAGACGCGCAGGATGCCGTAGAAGTTGCGGGTGGTCACTTCGGCGTTGCCCAGGTCATGCAGGATATCGTCGACCCGGACGTAGAGAATCGCCGATGTCACGACTGCCGCGACAGCCCACGACATGGCGCGCCGGCGCCTGTCGGAGAACGGATGGCCCGGCAGCACCGCCAAGGTGACGACCACGGCGGTGAGCACGAGGCCGACCGACAACTCGTAGTTGCTGTTGAAGAAGTACGGGGCAACCACGCCGACGAACACGCCACCGACTGCGCCGCCGGTGGCGAGCATCAGGTAATAGCTGGTGAGATGCGCGGGATGCGGCCGGCGCCGCGACAATTCGCCGTGGCAGACCATGCAGACGACGAAGAACGCCGCCAGGTTCATGCTCGTGGCCTGCACCACGGGCAGGGCGTCGATCGCCATCGTCGGCAGATAGGCAAGGAACCCGAGGCTGACCACCAGCAGCGGCAGGAAGATCTGCCGGCGATACCAGCCCCTGCCCTCGAAGCAGAGCACGAAGGAAAGCAGGTACAGGGCGAGCGGCACGACCCAGAGCAACGGTATGGGCGCGATGTTCTCGGTGAGGAAGCTGGTGTCGGCGATCATCAGAATGGAAGGACAGGCGGCCAGTGCTCCCCAGGCAAGAAAATCCCGACCGATGGGGGCGGGATGATTCTCGTGATGCACGGTCGCGTGGCTGGCCTCGGCGTTGCGGCCGCGCCAGGCCAGCAGCGTGCAGAGCAGCGCGAAACAGACGAACAGCGACGACCAGACATACGACTGCCAGCGCGTTACCAGCACCGGCTCTACGGCCACCGGGTAGGCCAGCAAGGCCAGCAGTGAACCGAGATTCGACAACGCGAACAGGCGATAGGGCACGGTGCCCGGCCGCTCGCGGGCGAACCAGGCCTGGATCAGCGGGCCGGTGGTCGACAGCACGAAGTAGGGCAGGCCGATGGTCGCGGCGAGCAGCAAGAGGATGCGGATCGTCGGATTCTCCGCCCCCGTCGGCCGCCAATCGGGGCTCGGCGCCAGCGGCAGCACCAGCAGGCTGGCGATCAGTAGGCAGACATGCAGGAGACTCTGGCCGCGCGGCGACAGGAAACGCACGATCCAGTGCGAGTAGAGGTAGCCCAGCAGCAGGAGCACCTGGAAGAACAGCATGCAGGTCGTCCACACTGAAGCCGAACCGCCGAACCACGGCAGGATCATCTTGCCGATGATGGGCTGCACCTGGAACAGCAGGAAGGCGCTGAGGAAGATGGTCAGGCCATAGTGAAAGACCAGGCGCAGGTTGGCGTGCATCGCTCTATCCCGAAAGTTCGGCAAGCCCGCATACTATCCGAAGCGTCCCGGAGCCACCCGGGAAGAATCGGCAGGAGAAGCCGCCGCGACTCCGATTACCGCATGCAGCGAACGTGGTTCCTGATACGGACCTCGTCGCATTGTCCACCCAGTGAGCCGAACGCGCTGGTCTTGGTCGTCGGATATCATATTCGGCACTGCTCTTCGCGGAGGCATGCCATGACGACCGATTCCAGGAGTTCCACTGGTTCGCTGCCGGTTCTTGCCCTGCTGCTGTTGTGTTCGCGGATGCCGCTTGCTGCCGGCGCGGGTATCGACTGCACCTATGCGCCGTGCGTCAAGGACATGATCGAGCACAAGCGCCAGATGAAGAGCGTCTATGAGCGGCTGGCCGACAAGCATGCGAAGTTCTCTCGGTGGCTGACGATGGGACGCGGACGCCGATGGAGACGGTCGACACCATCGACTTGGCCAAGAACAAGGAAGGCGGTGCCGCTGGCCTTCTGGATGTCATGAAACGACTCAACATACTGATGGAGGATGCGGCCGTCGAGACGGCCAAGGTGGGGGCGCCGCCAGCATGCGGGATCGATCCCAGGCAGAAGGGACTGGAGATGTGGACGCACCCCATCGACTGCGAGACCCACCTGTCTGCCGCCCTCAAGGCCGCATTGCCTTGCCAGGAGCTCTGGGACAGCGCCGAAAGTCACGAGAACTTCCACTCGGCCGAGTGCGGAAAGCGAGAGACTACCGGAAAGAAGGGTGGCCGGAAGTATGTGACACCCTATGGACAGGCCAGGGAGGAGATGGCCGCCTACGATCAGGAAATCGCGGAACTCACGGCCTTGCACAGCAGGATCGAGCGGTGCAAGTACACATGCAGAACCGACGGCCGTAGGTACGCGACACCCGCCGAGTGCCGGAAGCACTGCCCCAGCGGACTTGGCGCACGCGCGTTTACTGGGGCCAATTCCTGCATGGTGCCCGACGGGCCCGACGGCAAGCCGCCGCCGATCCTGCCGCCGGGCCGGCCGGTTCCAGTCCTGCCTGCCCGTTAGTGCATCGAGGCTCTGGCGCCGTCGCCGGTTCCGATCGGCCGTCGCGCGACCAGATGTTCTCCGATTTCCTTCAGCAAGTCTTCCGCGGCATCGGCGAGACCGGCAGCCAGGTCGTTTGCTTCCGCGGAGCGTGCGCGGCAAGCCAATTCGGCTTCGCTGGCCTTGCGGGCCAGACCGTTGGCCATCAGATTGCCGGCAACACCCTTGAGGCTGTGGGCGAGAAAGATCGCGCGGTCGGTATCGCCGCCGCGAAGCGCCGAACGAAGATTCTCCGGCGTTACCACCAGGCTCGACATCGCGGTGGCCAGCAGTTTGTCGAGGAACTCGGGCTTGTACGCGTAACGCTTGCGTAACGCGGTCCAATCGACCATCGTCGCGATCGGGGAGTCGTCCGCCATCTCGGCTGCAGGCGGCATGGCGGCAGGTTCGGGCGATTCGCCGGCACCGTGCCGGGCATTCCGGCGCACGATGGCGACCAGCTCTTCGCAATCGATGGGCTTCGTCAGTTGATCGACCATGCCGACCGCGCGGCAATGATCCATTTCGCCCGACAAGGCGTGCGCCGTCTGCGCCACGATCGGCAGATTCGGCGCCTGTTTCAATATCAGCCGCGCGGCTTCATAACCGTCCATTTCCGGCATCTGGATGTCCATCAGCACCAGATCGTAGGCTTGGCCGCCAAGGCGCAGAACCCGATCGACGGCCTGCTTGCCGTTTTGGACCAGCGTGACGTCGGCGCCCTCGACGGAAAGCATGTCTTCGAGGACAAGGCGGTTGATCTCGTTGTCTTCGGCGACGAGGATACGGATGCCGGAGAGACGAGGCCCGGCAGTAATCGGTGTCGGCGCGGCCGCAGCCAATTGTGCGCTCTCGGGCAAAGGCGCATAAGGCAGACTCACCTCGAACATGGTTCCGACGCCGAGCTTGCTTTCCACGCGGATCGTACCAGCCATCATATCGACGAGTCGTTTTGTGATCGCCAGGCCCAGGCCGGTGCCGCCGAATTTCCGCGTCGTGCTGCTGTCGGCCTGTTCGAAGGGGGCAAAGAGCCGGGCCAGTTGCTCTTGCGTCATGCCGATTCCGGCGTCGCTGATCCTGAATTCCAGCCGGTCGCCGGCGAGATTCGCCGAAAGCGTCACCTGCCCTTTCTCGGTGAACTTGACGGCATTGGCAAGAAGATTGGTCAGTATCTGGGCGAGACGGATCGGGTCGCCGAGACAACTCCCGGGCAGGCCGGCGGCCTTGTCGACGCGCAGAGCGATGCCTTTCGCCGAAGCGCGCTCCGACTGCATTGCAGCGGCTTCGTCGATGATCCTACCGAGATTGACAGGCGCCTTCTCGACGATGAGTTTGCCTGCCTCGATCTTGGAGAAATCGAGAACGTCGTTGACGATGCCGAGCAGCAGCTTGCCGGAATCGAGGATGCGGGCGAATGTCTCCAGCACTTCCGGGCGGCCGACGTTGTCGCGATAGCCGATCTGTGCCAGTCCGAGCACGCCGTTCAACGGCGTGCGGATCTCGTGGCTCATGTTGGCGAGAAACTCGCTGCGCAGGCGCGCGAGCCGCTCCGCCTCGAGGCGCGCGGCTTCGCGCGACTCCTCGGTGCGCTTGCGCTCGAAGATGTCCAGAAATCCCAAGGCGAGAACGACCAGCGGCACCACCCCGGCCGCGATCAGGAACAGCAGCGGCATCGAGCGTTCGCCGGCATACTTGCCGGTGATCGGCGCGATGAGCGAAAACGGCGAACCGGCGATGGCGACCCGGACCACCGCAATCGTGCCGCCATTGCCGCTTGCCTTTGCCTGCCCCGAAGGTTCGCCCCGTGTGGCCAGGTCATCCAGCAGCTCGCGCAACGGCGAAGAGATGTCCGTGGTAATCCCCTCGGCCAATTCCGGCAGGGAAGCGGTTGTCACGACACGCGGCGCCAGACGATTCTGCCCGCTTTCGGCGATCAGGCCGCCGATTACATCGGCATTGGCCCAGGCGACTACCTGTCCGCGATACAGGTTCTTGGCCCAGATCGGCGCCGTGAAGTAGATCTTCTTCCCGTCGGAGTTCAGGGACACCGCTGTGTCGTGGCTGTCGGCTGAGCGCAAGCCTTCCCGGTAGACGGCTTCGGAACTTCTTGGCCGCGTGAACGCGATGACTTGGTCATCGCTATCGATCAACGCGAAAGCCAGATAGATCGGGGAGGTGCCCAACCTCTTTTGCACCAGAAGGCGCTCGAACTTGGCCTCGATGGTCTGGACATTGATGCCCAGGCCGTATTCGTAGGACATCCCCAGGTCCCGGTTGGCGAAGAAGTTCACGACCTCCGGCGAGGCGGCGAGATCCGCCAGGTCGTTGCGTCGCTCCGAGAAGAAATAGGAAGTCGCTTCGGCCTGCTTTTCGGTCTGCAGCCTGACTTCATTCAGGACATCGTCTTCCAGTTTGCTTTGCGCGTTGTAGTAGCTCGAAAGCAACCCGGCCGTATAGACGGCGAAGATCGAGAATATGACTACCGTCTTCCTGTAGCGCTTCAGAATCTCGAGCATCGCGGCGGCCCAGGCACTTTAGCGGGCGCCGGAAACTTCTTTGAAATACCCGGGCAGGTAAGGCGGCGCCGAAGGGTAGTACTTCTGGACGAGCTTCATATACGTACCATCGCGCTGAATCTGGGTGAAGAACTGGTTGAACGCCTGCCGCAAGGCGGGCGAACCCTTGCGGAAACCGGCAGCCATGCGCTGCTCTTCCGAAATGGGCCCGATGACCTTGATCCGCCCGGGCCACTTCTCCAGGGCGACCAGGATGTCCGGAAAGTCGAGCAGGGTCATGTCGCTCTCCTTCTTCAACACCGCCGGGACGATGTCGTTCAGGTTGGTGCTCTTGGTGAAGCGCAGCAGTTTGAAACCCTTGCCCTCGATGCCATGCAGCCTGGGATCGATGCAGGAGTTGTCCATGACGAAAGTCGAGCCGCTGGCGAGCTTGGCCTTGGTCGCCTCGATATCCTGCGCGAGATTGCCGCTGGGTTTGATCGGCGTCACCTTGTAGTCGGCCCGGGCGACGAGCCAGACTGCCGAGGGAAAAGTCGGAATCGAATAGTCGATCAGTTTCATGCGGTTTGGCAGGATGGTGAGTCCGTTGGCGATGATGTCGCCCCGGATCGGCCGGCTGTCGACCTCCTGCACAGTCGGCTTGTAGACGACATTTCGGCCGATCAGATCCTGGATGACATTGTTCCAGTCGGTTTCCACGTATTCGTAGCGGACGCCGAGGTGCCGGGCGAACATCTGGACGATCTCGACGTCCAGGCCATCGCCGCCGCCGGTGACGAAGTTTGCGTACAGCACGCCCAGGTGCCGCAATGTGCCTCGTTCCTTGATCTCAGCGAGATCCTGGCCAAGGGTGGCCATCGAACAGGCCAGCAACGCAATCGCGAAAAACAGATCCCTGGCCACCAACAGGTGTCGGGGTAGGCGGAACATGTTTGCTCTCCTTGCTTGACTGGGGCGGTGGGCCTTGGCTGCTTATTGGCTACCTACTCAGGATAGTCAATATCGGCCCACATGCCTACGCCATCCTGTCTGCCGCCATCGGTCGGCGGGCGACCAGATCGATCACCGCCGAGCGGCCCTTGTGACCATGGCCTTCCGTAAGCATGTCCTCGTATTCACGCAATTCCAGAATCTCGAAGTCGGCGAATTCCTGCTCGAGTAGCACTTTGGTGTAAAGGTTCTCCAACGCCGATGGGCCGCCGGTGCGGTATTCCAGTTGCCTGGGCGTGTAGCCGTGCAACAGCAGCAGACGGCCGGGCGCGGTCGCCTGCTTCATGCGCGCAAAGAGGATGGGCCGCTCTTGCGGGCCCACGAACTGGATGAAGACGCCGATGACCAGATCGTAGGTCTGCGCGGGCCAGTCGGCAGCCAGCACATCGGCTTGCACGAAGTCCACCGCGACACCGCGACCGCGGGCCAGCTTGCGTGCCTTTTCGAGAGCCACCGGGGATATTTCGAGCGCCCTGACCGACAGGCCCTGCTCGGCCAGCCAGACGCTGTTGCGTCCCTCGCCGTCGGCAATCGACAACGCGGTTGCGCCGGCGGACAACAGCGAACGGTGGGATTCGAGAAAGCGGCTCGGCGCGACGCCGAAGAGATAGTCGTCGCCGGCCTGCCGGTAACGTTCCGACCAGTGCGCTTCCTGGTCGATCACGGCGTGGCCCTGTCTTCCGAGCCCGTCAGCGGCCGTTGCCGGCCCGGTTCATGGCTTCTTCCAACTGCGGTGCCGGCATGAAGCCGGGCAGCCGGCTGCCATCGGCGAGGAAGACCGCCGGCGTGCCGGCGATGTTGAGTTTCTGCGCCAGCGCAGCCACCTTGTCGAGGGCCGCGGTGTCGCATTTCGCGGCGTCGGGCGCGGTGCCGTTGAGCATGTACGCATTCCACGCCTTGGCGCGGTCGGAAGCGCACCAGATCGCCTTCGCCTTGTCGATCGAATCGGTGGACAGTATCGGGAACAGGAAGGTGTACACCGTCACGTCGGTCACGTTTTGCAGTTCACGTGCCAGCTTCTTGCAATAGGTGCAATTCGGGTCTTCAAACGTGGCCATGACCCGCTTGCCGTTGCCTTTCACCTGCTTGATGGCGAGGTCCAGCGGCAGGTCCGAGAACTTGATCTGCGCCAGTTTTGCCAGGCGTTCCTGGGTCAGATTGCGGTCGGCCTTGAGGTCGATGACATTGCCGAGAATGGCGTAGGTGCCCTTGTCGTTGGTGTAGACGATCTTGCCGCCGACCACCACCTCGTAGAGACCCAGGAACTCGGCCTTGCGCACCGAACTCACCTTGAAATTGCCGCCGAGCCAGGCTTCGACCGATTTCTTGATATCGGCTTCCGTGCTGTCGGCCCTCGCGGCGGTCGTCAGCAGAACAAGGCAAAGGGCGATGCAAATGCGTATCAACATGGTGTCTCCGTCTAGGGTCAGCCCATCGCGTAGCGGACGAGGGCGTCCTTAACGAAGGGTAAGCGGTGGATTATAGTCAGCCCGGCATTGCGGACAGGTGAAACAAGCGCTCCCTGCCGGGAGAAGAGCGTCTGCAGACCGTCGGTGAGCGACTGCAGCGCGACGACTTCTTCCTTGCGCGCTCGCTCGTAGCGCCGCAGCCAGGCGGCGTCGCCGCAGTCGACGTGATCCGGGCGCTGCACCAGAGTCTCTGCCAGTACGCGCGCATCCTGGAAGCCGAGATTGATGCCGTGTCCGGACAGCGGATGAATCGCGTGGGCGGCGTCGCCGATCAGGGCCAGCCGTTGCGCGACGGTGCGTGGTGCGCGCATCAGGCGCAGGGCGAAACCCGCAGGCGGCGTCACCGGCGACAGCGCGCCGAGCCGGCGGGCGCCGGCATCGGCGACGCGTTCGCAGAATACCTCGGGCGACAGCGCCAGCAAGTCCTGGGCATGCTCCGCGGGCGTGGACCAGACGATGGAAATCAGATTCCCCGGCAACGGCAGGTAGGCGAGCACGCCGTCGTCGCGGAACCACTGGCAGGCGACATCGCGGTGAGGGTGCTCGCACGCGAAGTTGGCGACCACACCATGCTGGCCGTAGGGTTTGAAGTTGACCTCGATGCCCGCAGCGGCGCGGGTCCAGGAATCGGCGCCATCGGCGGCCACCACCAGGCGCGCATTCAGGCTGCGGCCATCGGCGAGAACCAGGCTCGCCGCATCGGCGCCGATCGTCAACGACTGGGGCCGGGCGGGGCAGAACAGCGTCACGTTGCCCAGGCGACGGGCCGTCTCCCACATCTCGCCAAGCATCGCCGCGGCCTCGACGATCCAGGCCAGTTCCCCGACGCCGGCGTCGTAGGCGGAGAAATCGAGCCGCCCGCCGCGGTCGCCATAAACCTCCATGGTCCGCACCGGGGCGATTCGCGCCGCCTCGAGATGGTCCCAGATGCCGATCTCGCGCAAGAAGCGAGCGTTGGCCGGGCTGATGGCGTAGATGCGCGAATCCCAGCCCTCCGGCCGGGACGGCGCCTGCCCCTCGACCACGGCGACGGACAGGCGGCTCTTCTTCAAAGCAACGGCGAGGGCCAGTCCGGCGAGGCCGCCGCCCACGATCAAGACATCGAAATCCATGAAGGCATTGTCCGGGACGCCGCCAGAACAGGCAAGGCCGACCGGTCTCTTGGTAACTGCCGTTAGAGCACCCGGGGCGGAAGAAAATTCCGGCCGGCGAAAAATTGTCCTTCAGCCTCGCGGGGGTGCCGGACAGCATTCGGCGGGCCAACACAGCTTCGCGCCTTAGCCCTTGAAACCGCATGTTTTCTTGACAAACCGGCTGCCCGCGGCCGATAATCCGGCCCCTTTGCAGGACGGTGATGTAGCTCAGCTGGTTAGAGCGACGGATTCATAATCCGTAGGTCGAGGGTTCAAGTCCCCCCATCACCACCAGAATTCATGCGGCTCTCCAGTTGGAGGGCCGTTTTCACTTCCTGCTCTGGCGTGTGCCCTCCGGTGCTCGACTGAGCAGGGCTGGCGGAATGCCGTGGTCAGTACGACCGCCATGGAATCGTGTCGGAGGCGGACTTCCGAATCGAGTGGCCTCTGCCCAACTTGGCGCGCCTGACCAATCGAGGGTTGGCGGCGACAAGCTAATGCCATCTCAGGTTCTCCGCTGTCGCCACCGCTCGACATCTCTGTCGTTGAGGTTGAACCAACCTCTGGCTGCCGGTTCCTGGGTCAGTCGAAGGGCTCCGTGGATTATCGACACCCGAAAGATTTCCATCGCCACGTCAGGCGGGAAACCCTGCCGCCCTGGGCGATCGCTGACCAGCAAGCTTTCGAAATAGCCGTCCATCTCGGGGGACCCCCACAGGGCCGTGATCCGCGCCAGCACGTGCGGGAAGTGTTGCTCCAGCTGGCCCGGATAGGCGTCGGCATCGTCACCAAGTTGCCGGAGCATTTCCGTTCTGAGCGCGGCGATGTCCCATTTGCGCTCGGGGGTGTGCGCGATCGCCGGACGCGGGAGCATTCGCGACCGGCCGCGATCGGGATCAGCCATTGTTTGCTCGGTATTCGACTTCATCTGTATTCTCGACAGCCCATGCAGAAAACGTTCACGCGCCGACCTCGCGCGTTTCGCGCTAGGCAGCGATGAACAAACCTTCAGATTCGCGCGCCAGGCGCCGGATTTCCGCGCGCAGAGCCACTTGCTGGCCGGACGTGATCATGCGTCGTCCTACGCCCCATTCGTAGCGAACAGTATCGGCGGACACGCCGGCACGAAAGAGTGCCCCCGCCATTCCATGGACATTGTCCCGATCCAGTTGCCGACCATCACTCAGTGCTGCAACAAATCTATGCTCTACAAGCGTTATCGTCGCGCAAATTGACATGGTGACATCTCCCAAACGTTGCCCGGTCTGTTCGCGTCCGCCGATGCCTGTCGCTTCCTCGGGCCAGGCCAGATTGAAAGCAGTCGGTATCGGGTTTTGAGTTCGGCCGGAATTTCGATCGAAATTCCTTGTTTCCACACCACCGATTCTGGACGCCCGATGCTGGCCAAACCAGATGGTTTTTCCCGGTTTCGCTGTCTAGTATTCGACAAACTGGCCATGAACGACCCGGAAACAGCGCTAGCCGCAGTCCCCGATGCCCTTGATGCGCTGATCAAGGATGGCGCCCTTCGGCGCTACAAGAAGCACGCCATGATCATTTCCGAGGGTGACGCAGGCGAACGAGGGCGAGGCAATGCGTTGATAAATGGGCTATTTCCCGGCCCTCGTAATCCGTAGGCCGAGGGCTCAAGTCAGTCCCCCTTCACCACGAGATTTCATGCGGCTCTCCAGGCGGACGGCCGTTTTCGCTTTGGTGGCGCAATTCCTTCGAACAGATCCCCCTAGCGCCCGCGCTCGCTGCCCCAGAGGATCTTGTGCAACTGTAGCTGGAAGCGCACCGGCAGACGGTCGCGCAATATCCAGTTGGCCAGGTCGGCCGGTGGCAGGCGGTCTGCAACCGGCGAGAACAGTACCGGGCAGTGCTCGACCAGCCGGTGTTCCGACAACATGCGCTTCGCCCATTCGTAGTCGGCCGTCGATGCGAGAACAAGCTTCAGTTCATCGCGCGGCGTGAGCAGAACGAGGTTCTGCCAGCGGTTCTTGTCGTGCTCGCCGGAGTCGGGTGCCTTGAGGTCCATGATGCGCGAGACGCGTGCGTCGACTGCAGAAATGTCGAGTGCGCCGCTCGTCTCCAGCGATACCGAGTAGCCGGCGTCGCACAGGTGGGTCAATAGCTTGAGGCATGCCTTCTGGGCCAGCGGTTCGCCGCCGGTGACGCAGACGGTCAGGCAATCGAAGGCGGCGACGCGGTCCAGTATCGCGGCCACGGTTACGGGCTCGCCACCGACAAACGCGTATTCGGTGTCGCACCAGACGCAGCGCAGCGGGCAGCCGGTGAGGCGGACGAAGGTGGTCGGCAGGCCGACGCGGCTGGACTCGCCCTGAAGGGAGCGGAATATCTCGCTGATGCGAAGTGTCATTTCGGACTTCATGGCTTCGTCAGCTTAGTCTTGCCGCCGGGCCGCCCTAAGGCAAGACGGCACGCTCGCGGAGCGAGCAAGCAGGCTCCCCTCCTGTGAGGGAGGGGCGGGGGTGGGCGGGTCACTTCTTCAAGCGTTGCTTGGCCGTCAGGGCGGCCGGCGTTCCGGGGTATTGCGCGACCAGCGCTTCGAGAACCTTCTTCGCGCCCTTCGTGTCGCCCGCTTCGCCGAGCGCGTTGCCTTCTGCCAACAACGCATCGGGCGCTTTGGGGTCGTTGGGCCATGTGGCGGCGACCTTGGCGAAGATCTCGGCCGCCTTCCGGTAATCCTTCAACTGGTAGTGTCCGGAGGCCGTCCAGTAATAGGCGTTCGGCAGCAGGGCGCTGCTCGCGTGCGCCGTGGCGAACGACTGGAAGGCGGCGATGGCGTCCTTGTACTTGCCGTTCTTGAAGGCCGACAGCGCAGCCTCGTAATCGCGGGTTTCCTGGGCCGGGTCGTTTTCAGCGGCAGTCGGCGGCTTGGTGTCGGCCGCCGGTGCCGTGCTTGTTTCCAGCTTGCGCAGGCGGGTGTCGAGATCGACGTAGAAATCGCGCTGGCGCTTCTGGGTCGTCTCCATGTCGTTCAGCAGTACTTCGAGTTGGCCGCGCAGGCGGGCCATCTCGGCCCGCAAGGACTCGGACTGGTTGGCGAAATCGAGCTGGTTCCTGGTTGCCAGGTCCACCCGTTGCGACAGCGCGTCGAATTCACCGCGCAGCTTCGCAATGCGCTCGCGCGCGATGTCATCGTCGAACATGCCCGCCTGGACGGGCAGTGCCAGCAATGCCAGAAGGAAAGGCGCCCAGGCTCTCATGGCCGCTCAGAATTCGCCGGTGTAGAGCATGTCGCTGCGGCGGTTCTGCGCCCAGCACTCTTCGCTGTGGTCGGTGCAGCGCGGCTTCTCCTCACCCAGGCTGACGGCCTCCATCTGGTCTTCGCGGGCTCCGAGCAGGGACAGCGCCTTCTTCACCGCTTCGGCGCGCTTCTGGCCGAGCGCCAGGTTGTACTCGCGGCTGCCGCGCTCGTCGGCGTTGCCCTGGATCAGCATCTTGAAGCTCGTGTTCTTGCCCAGGAACTTGGCGTGGGCGTCGATCAGTGTCTTGAATTCGTCCTTGATGACGTATTGGTCGTAGTCGAAGAACACGCTGCGCTTGGAGAGAATGCTCTTCGGATCCTTGAGCGCGGCGGGGCCGTAGGCGTCAATGGACCCGGCAGTGACCTGCTTGACTTCGGAACCGCCGACATCGGTCGGCTTGCGGCTCTCGACGCCGGCAGCGTTCTGTTCCGGTGCGGGCGGCTGGCTGCCGCAAGCGGCTAGCAGGAGGGCGAGGGCGGCGGCGGGGAGTAGTCTGTTCATGGTTATGGTCTCCAAGAATCGATAAAAGCCTATTTGACGTAGGGACCCCAGGAAGGTTCTCTTACGTCGGCGGCCTGCACGGACAACTTCTGTTTCACCCGGCCATCGATGGAAACGGCCGCCAGCACGCCCCGGCCACCGATCTCGGTGGCGTAGATGATCATGCGGCCGTTGGGGGCGAAGCTGGGCGATTCATCCTTGGCCGAGTCGGTCAGCACCTGGGTCTGCTTGCTGGCCAGGTCCATGACGGCGAGCTGGAAGCGACCATTGTTGCGCGCTATGTAGGCCAGGCTCTTGCCGTCGGGTGACGGACGCGGGGTGACGTTGTAGGTGCCGTCGAAGGTCAGGCGCTGGGCATCGCCGCCGTTGGCCGCGATGCGATAGACCTGTGGGCTGCCTCCGCGGTCGGACGTGAAGTAGATCCACTGGCCATCGGCGGAGTATTGCGGTTCGGTGTCGATGCCGGATGAACTGGCCAGGCGGGTGGCACCGCTGCCGTCGGCGTTGAGCGTGAAGAGCTGCGAGCCGCCGTCCTTGGTCAGCACGACGGCGAGCTTCCTGCCGTCGGGCGACCAGGCCGGTGCCGAATTGGAGCCCTTGAAATTGGCGGCGACATGACGCCGCCCCGAGGCCAGGTCATGCACGTAGATGACGGGCTTCTTGGCTTCGAGCGAGACGTAGGCCAGCTTGGTGCCGTCGGGCGACCAGGTCGGCGAAAGGATCGGCTCGCGCGATGCCAGCGCCGTCTGGGCGTTGCCGCCGTCGGCATCGGCGATCTGCAATTCGAAACGGCTGCCGCTCTTGACGACATAGGCGATGCGGGTCGAAAAGATGCCCGGCTCGCCGGTCAGCTTCTCGTAGATGATGTCGCTGATCCGGTGCCCGGTGATGCGGATCTGGCCGCTGGTGTGGCCGAAGGTCTGGCTGGCGAGCTGACCTTGCTTCTGGATGTCATACAGGCGGAAACGCGTCTCGTAGCGGCCCTCGGCAGTCGGTGCGACGGTGCCGGCCACCAAGGCATCGGCGCCGCGGGTTTTCCAGTCGCCGTAGGCGAGCTGCGCATCGTCGACCGGTTGGCTACCGGGATCGACCAAGCGGAAAAGCCCGCTGCGCCCAAGGTCACCGCGAATGATGGAAGTCAGGCCCTGTCCGACGACGCGTTCGCCGGAGAAGTCGACGACTGCGATTGGAATCTGGTTGGCGCCGGCGCCGGTGATCTCGATGGACAACTGGGCCTGGCAGAGCAGGGGCGCCGCCAGTAGGGCGGCGGCCGTGAGGAGCGTTCGTATGCGCATCAGGGCATTATAACTTAGCCGCATTTGCCATCCTCCTGCGGACAGAAGGTCAGGCGCAAGCTGCGTTCAAACAACGACGGATCGTCGGGGCGCGGCAACGGACTTGACTTGCGGATGGCCCGCTCGACCGCGTCGTCATAGGCCGCATGGCCGCTGGTCTTGACCAGGTGGGTCGTGATTACATCGCCCGAGGGCAGTTGCACGACATCGAATACGGCGACCGGATTGCCCTTGAGATCGGGCGGCAGGACGATGTTGCCGCGGATCTTGGCGCGGATTCGATCGCTGTAGGTGGCCAATGCCTTGCTGCGTGCACTCGCTGCCTGCGCCTGCTGTTGCCTGGCGAACTGCTGCTGTTCGCTGGCGATCTGCTTATCCATTGCCAGACGTTTCTCCTCTTCCGCCATCTGTTGCCGGAAGGGATCGAACTTCGGCTTCGGCTCCTCCTTGGGGGGCGGCTTGGGTTTCTCCTTGACGGCAATGTCAGGTTTCCGCGGCGGCGGCGGTTCGGGTTTCGGGGGCGGCCTGGGTTCGACTTTCGGTGCGGGCGGCGGCTCGGGTTTCACCACCGGCGCCGGCTGCTGGCGCACCAGTTCGACCTCGACGACATCATTGACCTTGGTCTGCCAATGTATGCCGTAGATCAACAGAGCCGCCAGGATCAGGTGCACCGCGACGGCCAGGGCGATGGAAATCCGCTTGCCGGGCGGTCGCGTCCGTGGTGGTGGCGTCATTTACTCGGCTGGACCAGGAGGCCGATCCGGGCGACCTGCTGGCGCTGCAATTCGTCCATGACGTTCAGGATCACTTCGTATTTCACGTTCTTGTCGCCGGCGATAAGCACCGCCTGCTGAGGATTCTTCGCCTGTGCCTCCTGTAGCCGCGCGGCCAGATCGCCCTGGCGGATGGCCACCTCATGGTCGCCCTTGCTGCGGTCGCGCAGTGCGAGGCTCTGGTCGGCGTGAACGATCACTTCGAGAGGCGCCGCGGGGGGCTGGCTGCTCTTGCCGACGCTGGGCAGCTCGATGTTGCCGGTCTGGATCATCGGCGCCGTGACCATGAAGATCACCAGCAATACCAGCATGACGTCGATGTACGGCACGACGTTGATCTCGTTCATCAGTCTGCGTTGCCTCACGGGCGGACCTCCACCCGCGAGCCAACGCAGTCTGATGCCAAAGTATTGCCCCCACCCCCCGACCCCCGCCCGGGCGGGGGCGACCATGCTAGTGCCGCGTGTGCGGCAGAAAAGGATCGGGTAGCGCTCATTTGAGCTGGCGTTGCAGGATGTTGGAGAATTCTTCGATGAAACTTTCGAAGCGCACCGACAGCCGATCCACGTCGTGGGCGAAGCGGTTGTAGGCGACCACGGCCGGGATGGCGGCGAATAGGCCGATGGCGGTTGCGACCAGGGCCTCCGCAATACCGGGGGCGACAGCGGCCAGCGTCGCCGAGCTGACATTGGCCAGGCCGCGGAACGCATGCATGATGCCCCAGACGGTGCCGAACAGGCCGACGTAGGGCGATACCGAACCCACGGAAGCGAGAAAGGCGAGATGGGATTCGAGGTCGTCGATCTCGCGCTGGTAGGTTGCGCGCATGCCGCGGCGGACGCCGTCGATGATGGTGCCGGGATCGAGCGACTTCTGGCCGCGCAAGCGGGCGAACTCGCGAAAACCCGCTTCGAACACGCGTTCCAGCGCGCCGGAATGATGGCGGTCGTTGACGGCGCTTTGGTACAGGTTGTTGAGGTCGCCGCCACTCCAGAATTCGCGTTCGAATTTCTCGGTCTTGACGCGGGCATCGCGGATGGCGAAGGCCTTGCGGAAGATCCAGTACCACGAGGTTAGCGAGACCGCGGTCAGCAGCGCCATCACCAGCTTGACGACGATGCTGGCATGAACGACCAATTCGAAGATGGATAGATCCTGGGTTATGTTCATGTCAGCTTCTTCAATTCCTCGTAGATGTCCGCGGGCATCGCCGTGGCGCGGCCACGTTGCAAATCCAGGCAGGCCAACCGGACCGTCGCCGTGAGCAGGGTCTCGCCGCCGCGTTCGATGCGCTGGTTGAAGACCGCCTGGGCGCGGCCCAGAGATTCGATGCCCGTGCTTACCTCCAATTGATCGTCGAGCCGCGCCGGCTTCAGGAACTCGACGGTCAGCGAACGAACCGCGAATGCGATTCCCGCTTCCTCCGCCAGGCGCGCCTGTCCGAAGCCAAGGGTACGCAACAACTCGGTGCGCGCTCGTTCGAGAAAGCACAGGTAATTGGCGTAATAAACCACACCGCCGGCATCGGTATCTTCGTAATAGACCCGGACCGGCAAGGAAAAGTTCTGCATTGCGACTACTCGTTCCAGAGATCGCCGTTGGCTTTTGGCTGAGCGAGTCCGAAGTGGCGCCAGATGGCGGGGGTGGCGATGCGGCCGCGCGGTGTGCGCTGCAGGTAGCCCTGCTGGATGAGGAAGGGTTCGAGGACATCCTCGATGGTGTCGCGAGCTTCGCCGATGGCGGCGGCGAGATTGTCGAGGCCCACCGGGCCGCCGCCGAACTTCTCGAGCATGGCCGACAGGAGCTTGCGGTCCATGATGTCGAGCCCGAGTTCGTCGACGTCGAGCATCACCAGCGCGGCATCGGCAACTGCGCCGGTGATGTTGCCCTCTGCCTTCACCTCGGCGAAATCGCGCACGCGCCGCAATAGCCGGTTGGCGATGCGCGGCGTTCCGCGCGATCGCCGAGCGATCTCGGTGGCGCCCTCGGCAACGATTTCGCAGTTCAGCAATTGCGCCGAGCGGCGAACGATGAGCGTCAATTCTTCGGGCGTGTAGAACTCCAGCCGGGCAACGATGCCGAAGCGATCGCGCAACGGATTGGTCAGCATGCCGGCGCGGGTGGTGGCGCCGATGAGCGTGAACGGCGGCAGATCGAGCTTGACCGAACGTGCGGCCGGACCCTCGCCGATCATGATGTCGATCTGGAAATCCTCCATGGCCGGGTAGAGGATTTCCTCGACCACCGGGCTCAAACGGTGGATCTCGTCGATGAACAGCACGTCGTGCGGTTCGAGATTGGTCAGTATCGCCGCCAGGTCGCCCGCCCGCTCCAGCACGGGGCCCGAAGTCTGGCGCAGGTTGACGCCCATCTCGTGGGCAATGATGTGAGCGAGCGTGGTTTTGCCCAGTCCTGGCGGGCCGAACAGCAGCACGTGATCGAGTGCTTCGCTGCGCCGTCGGGCAGCCTCGATGAAGATCTCCATCTGGCCGCGGATCTTCTGCTGACCGATGTATTCGGCAAGGCGCTTCGGCCGCAGCGCACGTTCGAGCGCGTCCTCCTGGGGCGATTCCGTGTTGCCGGAGATCAGGCGGTCGCCGAACTGATCAGTCTGAATGGCCATCGGGTCAGTTTATCAGGCCTTGGAGAGGAGCTTCAGCGCATGGCGGATGCCTTCGGAAACGGCTACGCCGGCTGGCAAGGATTTCATCGCGCCTGCCGCTTCCCGCTCGTTGTACCCCAGCGCCAGCAGCGCGTTGAGGATGTCGCTGCCGGCATCGGGAACTGCAGCGCTGCTGACCACGGTGCTCTTGGGCAGCTTGTCGCGAAGTTCCAGCAGCAGGCGCTCGGCGGTCTTCTTGCCGATGCCGGGAATCTTCACCAGCCGGCCCGCCTCCTGCAAGGCCACCGCCTGTGCGAGTTCGGCCACCGACAGGCCGGAGAGCACGGCCAGCGCGGTGCGCGCGCCGACGCCGGAGATCTTCAACAGCTGGCGAAAGGCCGCGCGCTCGCCGTCGGAGCCGAAGCCGTAAAGGCAATGCGCATCCTCGCGCACCACCATGTGAACGTGGAGCGAAACCTTCTCACCGGCAGCAGGCAGGTTGTAGAAGGTGCTCATCGGTACTTCGACTTCATAGCCGATGCCGCCGACGTCGACGGTGATCTGGGGAGGGTTCTTCTCAATGAGGATGCCGGTAATTCGTCCAATCACACAAGCCTTCCTTTCCTGACACGGAAGCCACGAGTGGCAATCGCTCCCAGTCCCTGGCCGCCATGGGCGTGGCAAATGGCGCAGGCGAGCGCGTCGGCGGCATCCGGGCTCGGCTCTCCCGGCAGTTGCAGCAGCCTCATCACCATATCCTGCACCTGTTCCTTGGCGGCCTTGCCGTGGCCAACGACCGCCTGCTTGACTTGAAGCGCCGTGTATTCGGCTACCGGCAGGCCGGCGCTGACCAATGCCGAGATCGCCGCGCCGCGCGCCTGGCCGAGCAGGAGCGTCGATTGCGGATTGACGTTGACGAACACTTTCTCGACCGCGGCCTGTTCGGGGTGATGGCTACCGATCACTTCGCCGATACCCTGCAGCAGCGTGAGAATGCGCTCAGGCAGGCTATCGGTGTCCTTCGTCTTGACGCAACCGCTGGTCACGTAGGCGAGCTTCTGGCCGATCTTGTCGATTACCCCGAATCCGGTGATTCGCAGACCGGGGTCGATGCCGAGAATCCGAACAGCGGCCTGCGACACTACTCGTCCATGACGGCAGTCGTGTAGACCTCCTGCACGTCGTCGAGGTCTTCGAGCGCGTCGAGCAGCTTGCGCATTCGGACGGCATCATCGCCGGCCAGTTCGGTGTCGCTCTGCGGCTTCATGGTCACTTCGGCGAACTCGGGCTTGAGACCGGCTTTCTCGAGCGCGTCCTTGACGGCGAGGAAGTCGTTCGGCGCGGTGATGACTTCGATGGAGCCGTCGGTATCGGTCGTCACATCCTCGGCGCCGGCTTCGATGGCCGCATCCATCACTGCATCTTCCGAGGTGCCGGGAGCGAATACCAACTGGCCGCAATGCTTGAACATGAAGGCCACCGAGCCGTCGGTGCCGAGGTTGCCGCCATGCTTGGTGAAACCGTGACGGACCTCGGCGACAGTGCGGACCTTGTTGTCGGTCAGGCAATCGACCATCACCGCGGCGCCGGCAATGCCGTAGCCCTCGTAGCGCAGTTCTTCGTAATTGACGCCTTCGAGTTCGCCGGTGCCCTTCTTGATCGCGTTCTCGATCTTGTCCTTGGGCATGTTGACCGCTTTCGCCTTTTCGACAGCCAGACGCAGACGAGGATTGAAGGCGGGGTCGCCACCGCCCATCTTGGCGGCTACGGTCATTTCCTTGGCGACTCTTGAGAAGGCGGCGCCGCGTTTCTCGTCCTGGCGCCCCTTGCGATGCTGGATGTTGGCCCATTTGGAATGGCCGGCCATGTCGATTTCCTTTATTGCTGCGTAAAATGGAGCAATTTTAGCATCTGGGGTGTCCCGCCATGAGTCGTCCGCTTCCCGTCGCCAAGTCCGCCGACACCGAAATCTGCCTGCTGCCGGCGCTTGCCAATCGTCATGGCCTGATCACCGGCGCCACCGGCACCGGCAAGACCGTCACTCTGCAACGCATGGCCGAGCAGTTCTCGGCTATCGGGGTGCCTGTGTTCATGGCCGACGTCAAGGGCGATCTGTCGGGCCTCGGCGCTGCCGGAACGAAGTCCGACAAGCTGGCCAAGCGTCTGGAGACGCTGAAGATTAGCGACTGGCAGCCGGCGGCCTATCCCGTGGTGTTCTGGGACGTGTACGGCGAGAACGGGCATCCGGTGCGGGCGACGATTTCCGATATGGGGCCGTTGTTGCTCTCGCGCCTCCTCAATCTCAACGACACCCAGGAAGGCGTGCTGCAACTGGTGTTCAAGATCGCCGACGACAGCGGCTTGCTGCTGCTCGACCTCAAGGACCTGCGCGCCATGGTCCAGCATGTCGGCGAGAACGCCAAGGACTTCACCACCGAGTACGGCAATGTATCGACGGCCTCGATCGGCGCGATTCAGCGCGGCCTGCTGACCCTTGAGCAGCAGGGCGGCGACAAGTTCTTCGGCGAGCCGATGCTCGACATCGCCGACCTGATGCAAACGGATGCAGGCCGCGGCGTCGTCAACATCCTCGCCGCCGACAAGCTGATGAACTCGCCGCAGGCCTATTCGACCTTCCTGTTGTGGATGCTGGCGGAGTTGTTCGAGCGCCTGCCCGAGGCCGGCGATCTCGACAAGCCGAAGATGGTGTTCTTCTTCGACGAGGCCCACCTGTTGTTCAACGAGGCGCCGCCGGCGCTGCTGGAGAAGATCGAGCAGGTGGTGCGCCTGATTCGCTCGAAGGGCATCGGCGTCTACTTCGTGACCCAGAATCCGCTCGACGTGCCCGACAAGGTACTCGGCCAACTTGGCAACCGCGTCCAGCATGCGCTGCGCGCTTTCACGCCGCGCGATCAGAAGGCCGTGCAGACGGCGGCCGAAACGCTGCGCGCGAACCCGAAATTCGACGCCCGGGCTGCGATCATGGAACTGGGCGTTGGCGAGGCGCTGGTGTCCTTCCTCGACGAGAAGGGTACGCCGACCGTGGTCGAGCGCGCTTTCGTGTTGCCGCCATCGTCGCGCATCGGGCCGTTGACTGCCGACGAGCGCGGCGCTGCGATCAAGGGTTCGGTGCTGTTCGGCCATTATGAACAGACGGTCGACCGTGAATCGGCCTACGAGAAACTGAAGGCCGGCGCGGCGGCGCCCGCTCGGGGTTCGTCGCCTCAGGCACCTCAACCCGCCAACGCACCGGCCGCTTCGGGTGGTGGCATTTTTGGCAGTCTGGGCAGCATCCTCGGCGGCGACAGCAGGCGCCAGGGCGTGGGCGAGGCGCTGGTCAAGTCGGCCGCGCGCGCCATCGGCTCGCAGGTCGGGCAGGCGGTCATTCGCGGGGTGCTGGGTTCAATCTTAGGCGGTCGACGACGCTGATTCCGGGCTGAATAATGGGAAGCAGCGGTCTTCGGGCGGGCGTCTGGCTCGCCGTCCTCGCCGCGTTCGGTTTCTCCGTCAAGGCGATCCTCATCAAGCTCGCTTACGCCACGGCGCCGGTCGAGCCGGTGACGCTGCTTGCGCTGCGGATGATCTTCTCGCTGCCGGTGTTCCTCTGGATCGGGCTGCGCGCATCGCGGGGCGCCTTGCCATTGACACGACGCGACTGGCTGGCCGTGGTCGCGCTCGGCCTGCTCGGCTACTATGGCGCCAGCATTCTCGATTTCGCCGGCCTGAAATACATCACGGCCGGCCTGGAGCGTCTGATCCTGTTCACCTACCCGACGCTGACGCTGCTGCTCGGCGCCCTGTTCTATGGGCAGCGCGTCGGCCGCAGGGAGTGGTTGGCCGTGATCCTGTCGTATCTTGGCATCGGCGCCGCATTCGCCCACGACCTGCAACTGTCCGCCGAAATGACCGGGGTCTGGATCGGCGGCGCACTGGTGTTCGGCTCGTCGCTCTCCTACGCCTTCTACCTCTCGGGCAGCGCGACGATGCTCGCCCGCATCGGCGTCGCCCGCTTTACCGCCCTGGCTCTGCTGGTATCGACGGCGGCGACGCTGATCCAGTTCTTCGCCACCCAGCCGGTCTCGGCCTTGGTCCAACCGCTGCCCATCTACGGGTATGGCCTGGCGATGGCGCTGCTGTCGACCGTGATTCCGGTTTTCGCCCAGACGGCCGCGATCCGCAGGATCGGCAGCGGCCGGGCGGCGCTGATCGGGACCGTCGGGCCTCTGGCGACGATCGCCATGGGCTGGTTCGTATTGGGCGAGGCTGTTTCCGCCTGGCAACTGGCGGGTGCCGCGCTGGTCGTCGCCGGGGTCGTCCTGGTCAGCCGGCCGGCCAAGTCCTGACGGGCTGAACGTTCGTTTTGCCGCCCGAAGACCGTACAATCAACGGTGTCGGGCCAACGTGTTTCGTTTGAATGCGTCAAGAAACCCACCCATTCCGTTCCGACACAGGAGATGGTGGGACGAGCCCGTGGGGAAGGCATGATGAATAGATCCGAGGTAGCCTTGGCCGCATGCTGCGGTGGCATTCTTGCCATCGTTGCCGGTTCGGCCATTGCCGCGTCGGAGCAGGACTATTTCACCGAGATGCCGGAAGTGCTTTCCGTCAGCCGCCTGGCGCAGCCCTTGGACGAGACGCCAGGCGCGGTGACGGTGATCGATCGCGAGATGATCCGTCGCTCCGGCGGCCGTACCGTCGTGGACCTGCTAAGGCTGGTTCCGGGATTCATTACCTCGAATTTCGAAGGTGGGGCACGGCCAATCGCGAGCTATCACTCCGATTATCATGACATCTTGAATCACCTTCAGGTCTTCGTCGACGGCCGCTCTGTGTATTCGACGCTGCTGGTCGGATCGGCCAACTACGGCATGCTTGGCGTGGTGCTCGAGGATGTCGAGCGCATCGAGGTGCTGCGAGGATCGAACTCCGCTGCCTATGGCGCCGATGCTTTCCTTGGCGTCGTCAACGTCGTCACGCGGCATTCGGCCGATACGCGCGGCGGCATGGTATCGGCAAGCGTCGGTGAAGGCGGTGTGCACGACCGTCTGGCGCGGGTCGGCTGGGGCGACGAGCGCGCCACCTTTCGGCTGACAGCCTCGCGCCGCGGCGATGCAGGCTATGCTGATTTCTACGACAGCAGCCAGATCAATCAGGCGCATTTCCGCGGTGACTTGCAGGCAACTCCAAAAGACGAGCTTACCCTTACGGCCGGCCACGCCGACTTGCGCTGGGGCGCTGAAATGAAGGATCCGCGGCTTCCGGCCCACGACGAAAACTGGCGCAACAGCTATGGGCGCTTACAGTGGACCCGCAACATGGACTCCGCGGATCAGCTGAAGGTCGGCGTTACCGTCGATGAGGAACGCTACCTCAACTTCTTTCCCGTCCTGCGTGCGGATGGTGTCAGCCGGCGTACCGAGATCGAGGCGCAGCACAGTTTCGCCGCCGCTCCTGGCTTGCGCATGGTCTGGGGCGGGCAGTATCGCTACGAGCATCTGATCTCGTCCGACCTCTTCGCCAACCAGCCCGATCAAAGCCTTGCGCTTTGGCGCGTTTTCGGCAATGTCGAAGTGATTCCGCATCCCGCATGGGTGATCAACGTCGGTGCCATGGCCGAGAAGCACAGCATCGTCGGCAGCAGCATTGCTCCACGGCTGACGGTCAACTACCACCTGACGCCCGACCATACCCTGCGAGTCGGTGCTACCACTGCCTATAAGCAGCCGACCTTGTTCGACTTGCGTGCGGACTGGCAGTACACATACATGGGCGTTCCCCTTCGCGATGTTCTCGCCAGCGGGAAGGCGCGCTCCGAGCGCGTCAATGTCATCGATCTCGGCTATCTCGGTCGCCTGCGCGATCTGGGCCTGACCGCGGATGTGCGCTGGTTCCACGAGAAGGTCATTGACCTGCTCAGCTACTACCAACCGCCCCAATCCTCCCGAAGGGATCTGGTCAACAAGGATCCCAATGTGCAGCAAGGTTGGGAAATGCAATTGCGCTGGCAGCCGGTACCGTCAACCCAGATCCTGCTCAATCATATGCAGCTTCGGTTGCTGCCGGACGCGACAAGCACTTCGCCGAAGGATGCCGATCGTGCCCCGCGCCATGTTTCGACTGTGGCGTGGTTCCAACGGCTTCCGGCCGACTTCGAGTTCGCGCTGATCTATTCGGAGACAGCCAAGTATTACTACGTGCGTCCGGAAGACGTTGTTCCGGCGTTCCATCAAACGGACCTGAGGCTGGCGCGGCGATTCGCGATCGGCTCGACCCGTGCTGAAGCGGCGGTTACTGTTCGGGCGGCGGACGGCGGGCATATCGACTATGTGGAGCGCGGTTTGCCACCCATGTATCTCGATCGCCGGGCACTGGCCTCATTGCGACTGGAGTTCTGATCTGAGACAACATCTCTTCAGCCTCCTGTTGTCGCTCCTTGCCTGCCTGATGTCCGGCACCGCCCTGGCCGAGGACGTCGGCGTCTGGATCGCGCTGTCGGAATCCGGCGGCCCTTATGCCGAGGCGGCAGGCGCACTGCGTGACGATCTCACGGCATCTTCGCCGCGCCGTGCCGATGTCCGGGTTGGACCCTGGCAGGACATGCTGGCTGCGTCCGGAAAGCCGCCCCAACTGGTCGTCACGGTCGGTGCGGCGGCCTTCCGCGGCCTGATCGAGGACGCGCAACGCGGTGGTGCGCTGGCAAACGTACCCGTCCTGGCGATCCTGGTGCCGCGCGCTTTCTATGAATCCCTGTCTTCGAAGGCGCGCGCGCCGACCTCGGCAGTCTTTCTCGATCAGCCGATCAACCGCTACCTCGATCTCTTGCGTCTGGCCATGCCGGAACGCAAGCGCATCGGTGTGCTGCTGGGTCCGGAGTCGGCGCCGCTGTCCGCCGCACTGGCCAAGGCGGCGGCGGCGCGCGGCCTGCAGCTCATTACCGCCCAGGTCGGCAGCGACGACGAACTCTACCCGGCCCTGAGAAACGTCCTCACCGACGCCGAAGTGCTGCTGGCGCTGCCGGACGCGCGGGTGTTCAACACCGGCAGCCTGCAGAACATCCTCATCACCACCTATCGCCAGCGGGTGCCGATGGTCGCCTTTGCGCCGGGATATGTCAGGGCCGGCGCCACGTTGGCGCTCTACTGCTCGCCGGCACAGGCCGCCAGCCAGGCCGCCGCTGCCGTCAGGGCCTTCATCGGCGGGCGCGGCCTGCCGGCGCCCCAGCCGGCGGGGGACTTTTCCGTCGCGGTCAATGACCGGGTGGCCCGGTCGCTCGGCCTTTCGGTCGACGATGCGGCGGGCCTCGCCGATTCGCTGCGGCGACAGGAGGCGCAGCGATGAAGCTCGGCTTCCGCTCGCGCCTTCTGCTTGCCGCTGCGCTGCCGGCGGTGATGGTGATCGTGCTCCTTGTTATCGGCTTTCTTAACCGTCACGCCGCCGATCTCGAACAGGCGCTACAGGATCGCGGCCACGCGACCGCGCGGCAGCTCGGCATGGCCGCCGAATTCCCGCTGTTTGCCGGGAATTCGGAAGCGTTGGAGCGACTGGTGGCGGCGGCGCGGCAGGGTGACGCGCAGATCCGCGCCGTCGCGGTGGTCGAACCGACCGGCGAGCTGCGTGCGGCGACCGGGGAGTTCTCGGCCTGGACCACACAATTTACCGGCGCAGACCAGGTGATCAAAGGCGCGTCCATGGTCGTGGTAACGCCGATACACCGCTCGGCCCTGCCGGTGGATGATCTTTACAGCGATGCTGCACCGGCACCCGTGGGCAAGAAGACGGAACTGCTCGGCTATGCCGTGGTCGAGCTGTCGCGCGAGGCGCTGGAGCGACAGCGGGCCGAGATGCTGGGACGCATTCTCGCCATTACAGCGGGCGGGCTGCTGCTGGCGGCGCTGCTGTCGACACTGATTGCGACCAGCGTCACCCGGCCCATCGCCCATATCAGCGAGGTGGTGACGCGCATCAAGGGGGGCGAGCTGGAGGCGCGCACCGTGCCTGCCGAGGCCGGCGTCATGGCTTCCCTGGCTGCGGGCGTCAACGACATGGCGGCGCGCATCGCCTTCACCCAGGAGGATCTGCGCCAGCAGGTGGCGAGCGCCACTGCCGAGTTGCGCCAGCAGAAGGAAGCTGCGGAACTGGCGGCCCGGATCGATACCCTCACGGGCGTGGCGAACCGCCGCGCCTTCACCGAGGTCGCCGAGGTCGAAGTGCAGCGCGCGCTGCGCTACGGAACGCCCCTGTCGCTGGTACTGGTGGACCTGGACCACTTCAAGGCGGTGAATGACCGCTACGGCCACCACACGGGCGATGCCGTACTGGCGAGCTTTGCCCGCACGATGATCGAGGCGGTGCGGGAAGTAGACATCGTCGGCCGCTGGGGCGGGGAGGAGTTCGTGGTGTTGCTGCCGGGCACCGGCTACGCCGAAGCGCTGCAGGTGGCGGAGCGCATGCGCAGTTCGACCGCCGACAGCCGCCTTTATGTCCAGGGCAGGCAGATCCTTTACACGGCAAGCTTCGGCGTCGCCGAGTTCAATCCGACGGAGCTGAGCTTCTACGGATTCCTGGCGCGAGCGGATACGGCGCTCTACTGCGCCAAGGACAAGGGCCGCAATCGCGTCGAACTGGCGCGCGCCGACAAGTAGGGACTAGCCGGTCGCGGCGGTGGGATCGAGACTGACGCGGTCGCGGCCGCCGGCCTTGGCCTGGTAGAGAAGCCTGTCCGCGTCCCGCATGGCGGCGTCCAGGAGCCTTTCGGCCCCTGCAGCGTTGGTGCATCGGAAGCCGGTGAGCGTCGTCGCGCCGATGCTGGCGGTGATACGGATCGCTGCAGTGGCCGTCGTCACCCTGATGTTCGCGATTGCCGCGCGCAGGCGTTCGGCCACCTGGCCAGCGCGCGCGGCATCGGTTTCGGGCAGCAGGACGAGGAACTCCTCGCCGCCAATGCGGCCGACGATGTCGGCCGTGCGCAACTCGGCGCGGAACCTGGCAGCAATGGCCCGCAGCATTGCGTCGCCGGCCGCATGGCCATGGCGGTCGTTGATGTCCTTGAAGCGGTCGAGGTCGAGCATCAGCAGGGAACAGGGCGTTCCGGCACGCGAAGCGCGCAGAAGTTCCCGCACCATGAGGTCGATCGCCCCGCGGCGATTGGTCAGCCCGGTCAGCGGATCGGTCGCCGCCAACCGGGCCAATGTCTCTTCGTGGTGGCGCAGATCGATGAACATCAGGCGCAGGCCCCAGATTCCGATCAGCATCAGGAGCGAGATCAGCAGACCGAATATCGTCTGGTCGATTGCTTCGGCGCGACCCTCGATGGCGTTCAGGAGCGGTACCGCACGACGCTCGATCATGAACATCAGGGCAGCGCAGACGCAGCCCCAGGCAAACCGGTAGCGACCCGCGCGGGCAATTTGCCGCCAGGCAATCACCGCCGCCATTGCCTGCAGGCCGACTGATGTCGCAAGCAGGAGGGCGGCAAGTCCGGGCATCTACAAGCCGAGCCGGCGGACTATCTCGATGGTCAGCCCGGCCTGGTTCAGGGTGTAGAAGTGCAGGCCCGGGGCGCCGGCGGCAATCAGGTGACCGCACAGATCCGTCACCACGTCGAGGCCGAACGATCGGATCGAGGCGGTATCGTCGCCGAAGCTCTCGAACTTGCGCCGCATCCAGCGCGGAATCTCGGCGCCGCAGGTATCGGCGAAGCGCGCCAGTTTGGAGAAACTGACGATGGGCATGATGCCGGGAATGATGGGAACGGCCACCCCCGCTGCCCTTGCCTCGGCGACGAAGTGCTCGTAGGCGTCGGTATTGAAACAGAACTGGGTGATAGCTGCATTGGCGCCGGCGTCGACTTTGCGCTTGAAGTTGAGCAGGTCCTCGCGCGGCGTCTTCGCCTGCGGGTGGTATTCCGGGTAGGCAGCCACCTCGATGCGGAACCAGTCGCCGGTCTCGCGGCGGATGAATTCGACGAGTTCGTTGGCATGGCGGAATTCGCCCGGATCGGCCATGCCCGAGGGCAGGTCACCGCGCAAGGCCACCAGACGGTCGATGCCGGCCTTTCGGTAGCGGTCGAGTATCGCCCGCACGCGCTCCTGGGTCGAACCGATGCAGGAGAGGTGGGGGGCGGCCGGCAAGCCGGCGGCGCGGATCTCCTCGACCGTCTCGAACGTTCGGTCCTGGGTCGAGCCGCCGGCGCCGAAGGTCACCGAGAAGAAGGCAGGTTTCAGCTGCGCCAGGGTAGCCCAGGTGGCGCGGAGTTTATCCACGCCCTCGGGAGTTTGCGGCGGAAAGAATTCGACCGAGAGCTCAATGCTCATGCTGCCTCCGCCGGGCCGCCCCAAGGAGGCAGCGAGTCAACAACATGGAAGCCGCGCACGCGCGGCTGAACCGGAGTCACCCCCGCCCTTGGGGCGGGGGCTGAGGGGTGGGGAGGCTTATTCATGTTGTGTCCAGATGAAGAATTCGCGGTTGCCGTCACCGCCGGCGATCGGACTGTCGAAATAGTCGAGCACCCGTAAACCGGCGGCTGCCGCAGCCTCACGCAGTTTGGCTTCCACTTGGGGACAGAGCGCGGCATTGCGTACGATGCCGCCCTTGCCGACGTTCTCGGGGCCGACCTCGAATTGCGGCTTCGCCAGCAACAGCATGTCGCCGTCCTTCGCGAGCAGCGGCGGCAGTTGCGGCAGCACCAGCGTCAGGGAAATGAAACTCACATCGGCGACGATGAGATCGAAGTGGGCATGCGGCAGCCGCTCCCGGCTGATCGCCCGTGCATTGACGCCTTCGATGCAGGTGACGCGCGGGTCGTCGCGCAGCCGACGGTGCAGTTGATCGTGACCGACGTCGATGCCGACCACTCGTTCTGCGCCGGCCTGGAGCAGGCAATCGGTGAACCCGCCCGTGCTCTGGCCGACATCCAGGCAGGTCCTGCCGCGCACGGTGATGCCGGTGTGCGACAAGGCGCCGGCGAGTTTGGTGCCGCCGCGCGAGACGTATCGGTCAATATCGCCTTCGACGACGGTCAGTTCGGCCGACTCCGGTAATACGACGGAGGCCTTGTTGATCGGCCCCTCGGACCAGGCGACGCGCCCTGCCTCGATCAATCGCTGCGCGATGGTGCGCGAGGCCGCGAGCCCGCGTTCGACCAGCAATTGGTCGGCGCGCAAGCCACCGTGATGCACCACCGGAGTGCTGACCGCAGGCGCCGGCCTCGGTGCTGGTCGCGAACTGCGGCGGTGGAAGGATTTCACCGCTTCGGCTGCAACAAGCCGCTCAAGGCCCACGAGATCAGGCTGTAGAGCAGGGCGCCGAAGAAGCCGGACCAGAAGCCGCCGACCGAGAAGCCCGCGAGCATGTTGCCGACAGCCCAGAACAGCAGGCCGTTGATGACCAGCAGGAAGAGGCCAAGGGTCAGCAGTGTCACCGGCAGCGTCAGCAAGACCAGCACAGGCCGGATCACGCTATTGACCAGGCCCAGGACCAGCGCCGCGATCAGCGCCGAGCCGATGGACGCGACGTGGATCGAGGGCAGCAGGTAGGCCACGGCGAGCAGCGCCAGGGCGTTGAGCAGCCAGCCGACGAGTATGCGCACCATGCCCGGTCCTCCGATCAGTAGCGGTAGTGCTCGGTCTTGTAGGGGCCCTCCACCGGCACGCCGATGTAGGCGGCCTGCTGGGGCGTCAAGACGCTCAGTTGCGCGTTGAGTTTCCTGAGTTGCAGGCGAGCGACCTTCTCGTCGAGGTGCTTGGGCAGCGTGTAGACGCCGACGGGATAGTCGGCGTTGCGCGTGAACAGCTCGATCTGCGCGATGGTCTGATTGGCGAACGACGACGACATCACGTAGGAAGGATGCCCGGTGGCGCAGCCCAGGTTCACGAGGCGGCCCTTGGCGAGCAGGATGATGCGGTTGCCGCTCGGCATGACGATGTGATCGACCTGGGGCTTGATCTCCTCCCACTGGTACTTCTCGATCGACGCGACGTCGATCTCGGAGTCGAAGTGGCCGATGTTGCAGACGATGGCCTGGTTCTTCATCTTCACCATGTGGTCGTGGTCGAT
>JBGOZF010000029.1:0-52201 GCA_041480065.1 Rhodocyclaceae bacterium | reverse complement strand
GCCACGCCAATTATCGCCTCATCCTCCGCTTCCATGACACCGAACTCCATCAGCAACTCTTCCAGCTCATCCATGGTGAGAGGGGTGGGCACAACCAGCATCTTGTTGTCATTGATCTTCTGCGCCAGATCACGGTACTCCTGCGCCTGGGGATGTTCCGGGGAGTACTCGATGACTGTCATCCGGCGCATCTCAGCCCTCTGCACCTGGTTGTCGCGGGGGACGAAGTGGATCATCTGGGTGCTGAGTTTCGCTGCAAGGGCCGAGACAAGTTCGAACTCCTTGTCGGTCTTCCTGGCGTTGCATATCAATCCGGCCAGGCGAACCTTGCCGGAAGTAGCATATTTCAAAATACCCTTGGCGATGTTGTTCGCTGCGTACATGGCCATCATCTCGCCGGAGCAGACGATGTAGATTTCCTGCGCCTTGTTCTCGCGGATGGGCATGGCGAAGCCGCCGCAGACCACGTCGCCGAGCACGTCGTAGAACACGAAGTCGAGGTCGTCGGTGTAGGCGCCCTCTTCTTCGAGGAAGTTGATGGCGGTGATGACGCCGCGGCCGGCACAGCCGACACCGGGCTCCGGACCGCCGGACTCGACGCACTTGATGCCGCCGAAGCCGACGGACAGCACGTCTTCGAGTTCCAGATCCTCGACGCTGCCTGCTTCCGCGGCCAGGTTCATGACGCTGGTTTGTGCCTTGCTATGCAGGATCAGGCGCGTGGAGTCGGCCTTGGGGTCGCAGCCGACGATCATTACTTTCTTGCCGGCCTCGGCCAGCGCGGCGACGAGGTTCTGAGTAGTGGTGGACTTGCCGATACCACCCTTGCCGTAAATGGCGCATTGACGCAGTTTTGCCATGGTGCAATCTCCTTATCTGAAGTCTGTCGGGTATTGGGCAAATCCCGTGTTCCCGACAGACCTATGGCAAGGAGTGTGCCAAAGCACCACGCAGGTATTAACTACATGTTTATAAATGGTTTATGCAAGGAGCGGCGCAAGGCCCGTCGGCGTAGGGAAGCAACAGGTGCAAGCCGTTTGTAGGACTTCCTACAAGCCGTCGTCGTGCCGACGGCCTTCCGTCAGACCGCGGCTTCCGGCCGGCTGCGTACCCAGTGCGCGAGTTCCTCGGGAAGCATGGGTCGGGCAATGCCGAATCCCTGTCCGAACTGGCAACCGAGGTTGATCAGGGCGACGCAGTGAGCGGCGGTTTCCACGCCCTCGGCGACCACGTGGCGCCGGAAGGCCCGCGCAAGGCCAATGATTCCCTCGACGATCACCTGGTCCTCCTGGTGCTCGAGCATGTTGCTGACAAACGATTGGTCGATCTTGAGCGTATCGACCTGGAGGCTCTTGAGAAACGACAACGACGCGTAGCCGGTGCCGAAATCGTCGAGGGCAATCCGGACACCCAGCCGATGACAGGCCTCGACAACCCTGGAGACGTGCGCGATATCGTCGAGTGCAGTCGTTTCCACGACTTCCAGTTCGACTGCGGCGGGTGGAACGCCAGGATGGTTCGCCAACACGGCCTGAACATCGGCAACGAAGCTTTCGGACTGCAAATGCCGCGCAGCGATATTGATGTTGACAGTCAGGTGCAGTCCCGATCGCAGCCAGTCGTCAAGCCGGGCGACGGCCTCCTCCAGCACCCAGCGTCCGAGCGTGCTGGCGAACTCCGTATCTTCGATCACGGGCAGGAAATAGGCGGGCGGCAACAAGCCGCGCTCGGGATGCTGCCACCTGATCAAGGCCTCGGCACCAAGAACTTCGCCGCTGGCCAAATCCACTATCGGCTGGTAATACAACAGGAATTCCCTTTGCGCGAGCCCCGCCTCTATTTGCGCACGCGCCCCTTGATAAGCCTCGGACACGTGGTCCTGCTGCGGGTCAAACAGATGCAGGCGGTTCCGACCCGCCTGTTTCGCGGTGTACATCGCCTGGTCGGCATGGCGAATCAGGGTATCGGGGTCGGCGTCGTCCAGGGGGAAGAGAGTGAGGCCAACGCTGGCAGAAACCACGCCCTGGCGCTCGGCAATCAGGTAGGGTTGCGACACGGAATCGAGGATACGGTTGAACGTTTGCATGCACTCGTCGACATTCCGCAGGCAGGCGAGCACGACCACGAACTCGTCGCCACCGAAGCGGGACAGGGTATCGCCTTCGCGTATGCAAGTCTTGAGTCGTTCGGCAACCTCGACCAGGAGACGGTCGCCGGCTTCGTGGCCCATGTCGTCGTTGACCGGCTTGAAGCCGTCGAGGTCGAGATAGCCGACCGCCAGAAGCGAATTCGAGCGCCGCGTCTGCGCAATCGCCTGCGCCATGCGGTCGGCCAGCAGAACACGATTGGGCAGGCGGGTCAGCGGATCGTGGTGGGCCAGGTATTCGAGTTCGCTCTGATGCTGTTTGTACTCGGAGACGTCGCGGATTACCGCCAGCAGGCGCTTCACCGTGCCGATCCGGACCGGCCGAAGGCTGACCTCCACCCAGAACAGACGGCCATCCAGGGTTTTGGCGTGCCACTCGAACGTCTGCGGCCCTTCGGCAATGGCGCGCCGGATATGGTTCTTCGCCTCGGCCACCGTGTAGGGAAATTCCCCGGAACTGAACATCGAGGCATCTTGCGCGGCGATGATCTGCTCGCGCGTGAAGCCGTACAACTCGGACGTGCGACGGTTGACATCGAGCACCTGACCGCTGTCCGGATCGTGGATCAGGATCGCCTCGTCCACGGCGTCGAATATCTCGCGGAAGCGCGTTTCGCCCTCCTGTAGCGCCTGAATGCGCTCTTCAATCGCCGCCGACATGGCGTTGAAGTCGGCCGCCAGGGCTCCAACCTCGTCCTGACCTTCGACCTGCGCGCGGGTGCCGTAGTCGCCGACCGCTATGCGCCGCGCCGCCGCGGTGAGGGCCTGGAGCCGGTGCGTCAGCTGCTTGCCGCCGAAAGTCAGCACGAGCAGGCTTGCCAGGACCGCAGCACCGGCGATCAGCGCGCCCTGGGCCATGACATCATCACGCATGGTCGCCAAAGCCGCTTCTCTCGCCGGCACCTGTTGCTCGAGGGCCTGCTCGAGCAAACGGGCATTATTGGCCAGCAACAGGCCCAGGATGATCATCTCGACGACGACCACCCAGAGCACCGGCTTCAGCCGGATCGATCGATACCAGGGAGTTCCGTCGGCGCCATGTCTCATCGTCGTTCCAGCGAAATCGAGCCATCGGTATCGAATCGGCATCGCGGACGAGCCGCTGCCGTCAGCAAGGCAAGCACCGGCAAGAAGCCCGCAGATGCGCGAACAGCGAGGTTCCCCATACCCCCCCCTTTGGTCCCAGCGATCCTGTGGAACCACCGTATTGTAGCCAGCAGCCAACCGAAAAAGAGCCATGCGCGTGGAATCTGCTGCCAAAACACACATCGCATCGTCGGTCCCGTCATATAATCCGCTGATCGAGCAGAGAGGGCGCGAACACCCGACGAGGGCGTTCGGGTACGCTGAGAACCCTTTGCCCAGGATCAGGTATGGATACAGAAACTCCCGAAGCAGCTCCAGTCCCACCGCCATTCGACCCACGCCGTCGCCTGCGGGAATTGTTGTCGATTCCCGAGCGCGACCGGACCGACGCGCAATGGGACGAGATCAACGAACTTGAGATCCAGTTGGCGCCGGGTAACCGGGCCACGCCAGGCGCCGCGCCAGGCAGCGCGCCGCCGCGGCCCTACCCGTCAAAGAAATTCACCCCCAAAGGCGACAAGGGCGGCGGCAAGGGTCGCCAACGCCCGAGAAAGCCCTAGGAAATCGACGTTAGTGGTGGCCTTCTGCGGCCGCCACCATTCTTTCAGTCCGTTTCTTGCGCGCCTGTTCCGGGGTCAAGCCGACCAGGGATTCCGGCGGCAGCGGCACGTCCCAATGTTGCTGGAAGAGATCGACATCCTCTCCGGTGTCCATATGGGCCCGGTAAACCTTGCTCTGGTAGGCCGGCGCATTCGGGAGTGCGACCAGCTCGACGGACTGGATAATCACAATTACCTCCTTGTCTGATTCTGCCGACCATCCTGCTCCGGTACCGGGTCGGGATTAAGCGAAAGAATGCAGCCAAATCCCCCTCTAGTTTCGGTTGAATTTCTGCCGACTATCGCTCCGAGCCCATGGACTCGGGCATCTGGCCTTCCGCCTGGTCGAGCAGTCTCTGCAACCCGCCGAGATCAACGGTCTGGCACAGCGACCTGACCTTGCCGGCAAATCCGGCGCAATCGGGAAATACATGCTCCAGGGAGTCTGCCCACCGTTGCAGTGCTACCACGCGCCCCAAGGTCAGCATGTCCCGGAAGGCATCGAGTTCCTCCTGGGGCGGATAGCGGCCCGGTTCGACCCGTTCAGACGGAGCGGCACCTTCAATTGAGACCGGGTCTTCCAGAATCCACTCGATGTTCAGCCGGCGCGCCAGGAATTCGGCCAACTCGTCCTGACAGATGGGTTTCAGCATCGCGTGATCGAAATCCATCCCGGCCGGAAACGCGGTCGGCCGGCTCGGCCTCGCCGCGGAAACCAGGATCACCGGCAGGCCCGCCAGGACTGGCGACTCGCGCACGGTTTGCAGGAAGGCCCAGCCGTTGACCTCCGGCATGAACTGGTCGATCAGGACCGCATCCACCGGCGGATCGGCCCTGCGACAAATCCCCAGGGCCTCGGCGCCGTCCACCGCCGTGAGAACATTGAAACCCCAGTAGCGGCAGAAGTCCTGGAGAAACACGCGGTTCTCGGCGATATCGTCGGCAACCAGCACGGTCCGGGCCGGCCCCTTGTGCCCGACGATGTGCGCCGGCAAGGTATTTGGCCGCTCGCCACCCTCCTCCGGCACTTCCCTCAGCACCAGGCTGAAGAAGAAACGACTGCCGCGGCCGGGCGCGCTTTCCAGGCCGATTTCGCCGCCCATTGCCTGCAGCAGTTGCCGCGCGATCGTGAGGCCGAGGCCGACGCCCGGCTGCCGCTTACTGCCGTAGAAAATGCGGCTGAAAGGCTCGAAGATTCTGGCCTGGTCTTCGGGCGCAATGCCGATGCCGGTATCCGCGACCGAGAACTCGATCCGGTGCAGCGCGGCGACCCAGGTCGCTGGCGAAGGCTCGGTAAGCACTGCCTGACGTGCGATGCGCAGGGTCACCCTGCCGTTCTTGGTGTATTTGCAGGCGTTGCCGATCAGATTCTGCAGAACCTGGGTCAGCCGGTGATCGTCGGCCTCGACGATCGCCGGAACGTCACCCGCCAATTCGATGCTGAAACGGTTGCCCCCTTCGGCCGCCAGCAGCCGGCCGCTATCGGCCAGATGGGCCACCAGCGATTCGATCGAAGTCGGCTCAAGGCGCAGCACGACCGAACGCGCCTCGCCGCGGCTGAAATCGAGCACCTGATCGATGAGCCGCAACAGATGCGTGCCGCTGCTCTCGATGATGGCAAGCTTGGCGTCGATCTCGGCGCCGACCACCTTGCGCAGCAACTGCGCGTAGCCGAGGATCGTATGCAAGGGCGTACGCAGTTCGTGGCTGATGGTGGACAGGAAATCGCTCTTCGCCTGGCTTGCTTCCTCGGCGCGCGCCTTGGCATCCCGCAGTTCCCGTGTTCGCGATTCGACCGCGGCGACCAGGCGCACCTGTTCGGTCCGCTGGAGTTTCAGCAGCCGGTCGCGAGCCGACGCGCCGGCGATGCGGACGGAACGGATATCCAGGTGCAGGGCAATGCTCATGGCAATTGCCGATATGGCCATCGCCATCGTCGGCAGATCGTTCACGAACCGCAGCCCCGGCAGCCAGCCCATCAAGGTGGCATTGCGCAGAATCAGAGACAACCAGAGCAAACCCCAGGCAGCGAGGTAGGTTCGCGCCAACGCGCGTTCGCGGCGCGCGACCACGAGCGCGACTCCCATCATCGTCGCGGCCAGGACGATCGGCGCCAGGCCGCTCATCAGCGGCTGGAACCAGACCAGACCGCTCAGCGCCAGGATCACGCAAGCGGCGGCCAGGATCGCCATGCCCCGTGCCAGACGCGGGAAACGCCTGGGCAGACGAAGGAACTCGCGGGCGAACACGACGTGACAACCGACGGCAAGAAACAAGGCCGCGCTCAGCAAGCGCGGTTGCCAGTAGGAATCACCCGCCGGAACCCAATCGGCGGCGAAACCATCGAGGACCAGCACGGCGATCGACGCCAGTATCTGCGCCACACCGGCAGCCATCATCGCCGGTTTGCCCCTCGCCTGCCAGGCGAGCAGGCTATATACGACCAGGACCATGGACGAGCCGACGCCGAGATACTTCAAGGCCATGAAGCGCTCCAGCGTATCGGCGTAGGCGATGGGGCGCCACAGGTGCAGGTCGACCACCGTGGCTGTGCGGCTCGCCAGCCGCAGATACACCGTCTGCACCTCGCCGGCATCAAGCGTCAAAGGGAACAGGATGTTCCGCGACGCAAGCGGCCGCTCCGACACCGGCACGCGGGCACCATTGTCCAGGCGCAGGACGGCCCCGTCCGGAGCGATGCGATAGAGGATGCAGGAGTCGTGCATCGAGCGGGCATATTCAAGCCAGCGCTCCTGTCGGGTCGACGTCGGATTCGCGATCGCGAAGCGAACCCAGGTCGCGCCCGGCCGATAGCCCAGGCCCGGAACGTCGGCCGATACCGGGCGGAAGCCCCCAACCGCGTCGGCCGCCCGAACGGCCTCGATATCCATGGTTCCGCCCGCGTCATCGAGCAGGGTCAGCTCCTTGCCGAGCGGCTGGTGCCCCTCTTCGCTCAGGGCCAGCGGCATGGTTGCCGCCGCAACTGCCAACCGGCAGCAAACCAGCAGCGCCAGAAGCGGCAACAGGCGGTGGATCAAACCTCGTCCCCCGCCCCGCTTCCCCTGGCTTGTCGGTATTCGCGGGGACTGACGCCATAGCGGCGGCGGAAGGCACGCGTGAAATCGCCGGCATTGCGATAGCCGACCTGAGTGGATATCGCCTGCACCCGCATTCCGCTGCCCTCCAGCAGATGGCGTGCCGTTTCCAGCCGCAACTCGGAGAAATAGTCGAACACGGTCATGCCGACCCGTTGCCGGAAGATCTCGGTCAGCTTGCGCTCATTGGTCGCCAAGTCGCGAGCCAACTCGATCAAGCCGGGAGGATCGGCCATGCGCTGTTCCAGCGCCGACACCGCACTGGCAAAAAGCGTGTCGTCGGGGAAGGCCTGGTCGCCGACCCGTTCCAGGGCGCGGTTGGCCACCATCGTTTCCAGGCAGTCGATCTTGCGTTTCGCATGCAGATGCACGAAGACGCGCGCGAGCACCTCTTCCTCGGAAAACGGTTTGGTGATGTAGTCGGCGGCCCCCAGCGAAAACCCTTTCAACTTGTCCTCGATGGCCGTACTCGCCGACAGAAAGATGACCGGCACGCCGACGGTGCGCGGGTCCGCCTTGAGTTGCGCGCAGACTGCCAGGCCATCCATGCCCGGCATCAGGACATCGAGCAGGATCAGGTCCGGCCGGCCACTGACAGCCTTCGCCAGTCCATCCGGGCCGTCCAGCGCAACCAGGATCTCGACGGCCTTGTCGCCGAGATAGGAGACCAGCAGGGCGACCGAATCCGGCCGGTCGTCGATGATCAGAAGCCGGGGTGTTGTCCTCGGAATTGCGGCAGCCATTGTTGGCTCGATGTTCGGTCGGTTCAGGTGGCTATTGATTTCGCGTAGCCTGTAATCATACCGTTATGTCGCGCGCAAGACTGTCAAACCTTGCGTCGGCCGCCGGAAAGCAACGTAGTAAGATGACAACATGGAATCATCGGTTGCCGCGATCACCCTGCTTTTCGTCGATGACGAAGCGAGCATCCTGTCTTCGCTGCGCAGGCTGTTCCGCCCGCACGGATACCGCATCCTCACCGCCGGAAGCGGCGCCGAGGGACTCGGCGTGCTGGAAAAGGAAACCGTCGACCTCATCATCTCCGACATGCGGATGCCGGAGATGGATGGCGCCCAGTTCCTGGAGCAGGTGCGCGGCCGCTGGCCCGGTGTGGTTCGCATACTGCTCACCGGCTATGCGGACATCGCCTCCACCATCGCTGCAATCAACCGCGGCGAGATCTATCGCTACATCGCCAAGCCCTGGGACGACAACGAGATCGTCCTCACCGTGCGCGACGCGCTGGAGCGCAAACGGCTGGAATCGGAAAACGCCCGCCTCGACGCCATGACCAAGCAGCAGAACGAGGAACTGAAGGCGCTCAATGCCAGCCTCGAACAGAAGGTCGGCGAGCGCACCGCGCAACTGCGGGAAACCCTCGCCTCTCTCGAGCAGGCGCATAAGGACCTCAACCGCGGATTCATGGCCTCTGTGCGGGTGTTTTCCGGCCTGCTGGAACTCCGCGGCGGCCGCCTCGCCGGCCATGGTCGGCGGGTGGCTGAACACGGCCGGGCCGTCGCCCAGCGCATGGGTCTCGGCGAGGCCGACAGCCAGGACGTCCTGCTGGCGGCGCTGCTCCATGACATCGGCAAGATCGGCCTGCCCGACGAATTGCTGGTCAAGCCATTCAATGTCCTGTCGGGCCAGTCCCGCGCCGAGGTGATGAAGCATCCGCTGATCGGCCAGAACATCCTGATGGGCGTCGACCAGCTTCACGCAGCGGCCAGACTGGTTCGCCATCACCACGAGAACTACGACGGTTCGGGCTACCCGGACCAGTTGGCCGGCATCGCGATTCCGCTTGGCACTCGCGTCCTGACGGTGGTGAATGATTACGACGCCCTCCAACTGGGCACGCTGACGCAGCGGCCGCTCAACGCCACCGAAGCCGCCACCTTCCTGATCGAAAATCGGGGCAAGCGCTATGACCCCGCCGTGGTCGACGCCTTCATCCGCCTGCTGGCCGAAACGCACAAGGAAGCCTTTACCGAAATGCCCATGCGCCTCGCGCAGTTGCGGCCCGGCATGGTCCTGAGCAAGGACCTGACTCACCGCGACGGCTACCTGCTGCTCGCCCGCGACCAGACTCTGGACGCTGCCGTCATCACCGAACTTGGACGCCTCGAAGAAGCCGACGGGACGCCGCTGACCCTCTATATCCGACAGGAGAACCCATGAGCCGCGTTCTGATCGTCGACGACGAGCCTGCGATTCTGAATTCACTGAAGCGCCTGCTGCGGGCTGTGCCCTGCGCTTACGGCAACTCGGTCTACCCGCTCGAGGTCGAGACTTTCGACACTCCGGCCGCTGCGCTGGAACGTGCCGCCCATGCGCCATTCGACCTTGTCCTGACCGACTACCGCATGCCGGTCATGGACGGCGTCGAAATGCTGAGAGAGCTTCGCCGCCTCCAGCCCGATGCGGCGCGGCTCATCCTCTCCGGCTACGCCGACCTCAACGTGCTGGTCAGCGCCATCAACGAGGTGGAGATCTATCGCTTCATCGCCAAACCCTGGAACGACTACGAGCTCGTCGCCGCCATCGCCCAGGCGCTTCGTAACCGCGACCTGATGCTGGAGAACCGCAAGCTCGCCGACCAGGCGCGGGTCGAAAGAGGCTTGATGTCGGCCGAAGCGTTGGAAGCGAAGCGCCTCGAAGCGCTCGAACCGGGAATCACCAAGGTCAATTGGGGGCCGGACGGCTCCATCGTCCTCGACCCGGAATTCCAGGATCTGGACAAGGACTAGCGCACTCCGTCGCCATCAGGAGAACATTGCCATGGAAGCCTTTGTCTGGGATGAGCGTTTCGTCACCGGCATCGAGATCGTAGACACTCAGCATCATCATCTCGTGGATGTGGTCAATCAAGTCGGGGACATGCTGCTGGGTGGCGACGCAGTCGGCGAAAGCGAGTTGCAGGCGCTGTTCAAGGACCTGGCCGATTACGCGGTCAAACATTTCGCCGACGAAGAACGCTTGATGGAGGACGCCCATCTCGACCCGCGTCACGCCGAACTCCATACCCGCCATCACAAGGATTTCGTCCAGCAGGTCGTGACGATGTGGAAATCGCGAGCCACCATGAAGAACCCCGCGGAGGTGGTACACGGCTTCCTGACCGCCTGGCTGACCTTTCATATCCTGTCCGAGGACCAGGAGATGGCACACCAGATTGCCCTGGTCAAGGCCGGCAAGTCTGCCAGCGAGGCGTACGAACTCTGGCACCGCGAAGTCGATAGCAGTACGTCCGTGTTGCTGCACGCGCTGCACAACCTCTATAACGTCCTCTCGGTCAACAGTCAGGATCTCGCCGAAAGCAATGTCCGTCTTGAAGAGAAGGTGGCGCAGCGCACCAGCCAGTTGACTACGGCCAACAGGGAACTGGCAGCCGAGCGGGAGGAACTGAAGGCGCTGCTGAAGAAGGTCGAAAACGCGCAGAACCAGTTGCTGCAATCCGAGAAGATGGCCGCCATCGGCCAGCTCGCCGCCGGTGTCGCTCATGAAATCAACAACCCGATCGGCTTCGTCAATTCCAACCTGGGTACGTTGAACAACTACGTCGAGAAATTGCTGCAGGTCATCGACGCCTACGAGCAATGCGAAGCGACGGCGGCGGATGTGCCCAGGGAGAAGCTTGCCGCGGTCAAGGCCGCGGCCGATCTGGACTTCCTGCGCGAGGACATACGGGCGCTGCTCGCCGAATCACAGGAAGGCCTGGGCCGAGTGAAGAAGATCGTCCAGGACCTCAAGGAATTCTCCCACGTAGACGAGGCCGAATGGCAGGAAGCCAGCATCAACGATGGCATCGAGAGCACGCTCAACGTCGTCTGGGCCGAGCTGAAATACAAGGCGGAAGTCGTGCGCGAATACGGCCAGTTGCCGCCGGTCCGCTGCATTGCTGCCCAGGTCAACCAGGTGTTCATGAACCTGCTGGTCAACGCGGCCCAGGCCATCGATGGCCGCGGCACGATCAGCGTGCGCACGGGCACCGAAGGAGACCGCGTCTGGGTCGAAATCGCGGACACCGGCAAAGGCATGCCTCCGGAAGTCAAGAAACGCATCTTCGAACCCTTCTACACCACCAAGCCAATAGGCAAGGGGACGGGGCTCGGACTCTCCCTGTCCTACGACATCATCGCCAAGCGGCACTGCGGCTCTTTCGACGTCGACAGCACGCCGGGCAAGGGAACCACGATACGCGTCTGGCTGCCCATCGCCGGCCCCAAGGAGTAGGAGTTGATATCGGCTGATCGTCGAGAACAATTCGTTCGGGCTGATCCTCACTGACCTGGACGGCAACATCGTTTACGCCAACCCGCGCCAGTGCGAGGCCAGCGGCTGCAACGAACGACTCGGCCAGATCGCCGCCGACCAGATCCTCGTCGAGGTGGTGGCGCGCATGTCCGAAGCCGCTCGCAGCGATGACCTGCTCGCCCGCATCGTTGGCGATGTATTCGCGCTGGTGTTGAACAACGTCACGGACGAACAAGGCTGCGCCGAGATGGCCCGCCGCATCCTGGAAACCCTGGCCGAGGCAAAGCGCGGTGGCGGCAACGGATTCCGATTCTTTGTGCCGGGTGCCGACAGCCCGAACTCCGCCCGGATCGACATGACCACTCAGTTGCGCCAGGTGGCGGAGCGGGACGAACTGCGTCTGCACTACCAGCAACCGTCGCTGGCCTCGGGCGAAATCGTCGCCGTCGAAGCCCTGGTGCGCTGGCAGCATCCTCAGCGCCGCCTGGTGCCGCCGAATGCCTTCATCCCCATCGCCGAGAGAACCGGCCTCCTCATCTCGATCAGCGAATGGGTGTTGCGCGAGGCCTGTCGCCAGGCGAAGGCCTGGCGCGACGGCTATCATGTCCTCACCGCCTGCGGTGGCGCCGAGGCGCTGGAACTTCTGGCCCTCAACCCGGTCCAGGTAATCATCTCCGACCAACGCATGCCCGAAATGTCCGGCGTCGAATTTCTGTCCAGAGTCAAGGAGATCTATCCGCAGACGGTTAGAATCGTGCTCTCGGACCACTCGGAACTGTCGACCGTCACCGACGCCATCAACCGGGGCGCAATCTGGAAGTACATCTCGAAACCTTGGGACGACGAAGCCCGGCTCCAGGAAATTCGTTCCATTTTTCGCTCACTGCGCAAAGAATGAATAGTCCTCCCACCGATATCCCGACCCACGATACCCTGGACGCACGCCAGCGTCCCCTGCGCGACCTGCGCATCTCGGTCACCGACCGCTGCAACTTCCGTTGTGTCTACTGCATGCCGAAGACGGTGTTTGGCCGCGAGTACCCCTTCCTGCCGCACGCCGAGATTCTCACCTATGAGGAGATCACGCGCCTGGTGCGCTTGTTCGCCACTCATGGCGTCAGCAAGATCCGGCTCACAGGCGGCGAACCACTGGTGCGCCGCGACGTCGAGCGACTGATCGCCCAGTTGGCCACGATTCCGGGCCTCGATCTGACCCTGACCACCAATGGCTCCGCGCTCGCGGCGCGCGCGCGCAGCCTGCGCGATGCCGGCCTGCACCGGATCACCGTGAGCCTCGACGCGCTCGACGACGACATGTTCCGGCGCATGAACGACGCCGACTTCCCGGTCGCCCGGGTGCTGGAAGGCATCGAGTCTGCAGCCGCCGTCGGGCTCCCGGTGAAGATCAACATGGTGGTCAAGCGTGGCATGAATGACGGCGAGATCCTGCCCATGGCCCGGCGCTTTCGCAACAGCGGCCACATCCTCCGCTTCATCGAGTACATGGACGCCGGCAGCAGCAACGCCTGGCGGATGGAAGAAGTCGTACCCTCGGCGGAAGTCATTCATCGCATCGACGCCGAGTTCCCGCTCGAAGCGATCGATGCCAATTACCCCGGCGAAGTGGCCGAGCGCTGGCGCTACAAGGACGGCGGCGGCGAAATCGGCGTCATCAGTTCGGTCACCCAGGCGTTCTGCTCGGGCTGCACGCGTGCCCGCCTCTCTACCGACGGCAAGCTCTACACCTGCCTGTTCGCCACCGGCGGCCACGACCTGCGCGCATTGCTGCGCGCTGGCGCCGGCGACGAGGAAATAGCGGCCACGATAAGTGACATCTGGCACAAACGCGATGACCGCTACTCGGAACTGCGCGGCAGCGCGATCAAGGTGACCAGGAAGATCGAGATGTCCTACATCGGCGGATGAGGCCGCAGCGCATCACCGGCCTGGTGCTGGCCGGCGGCCGGGGCAGCCGCCTCGGCGGTGTCGACAAAGGCCTGGTCGAATGGCGCGGCCGCCCACTGGTCGCCCACGCCATCGAGCGCCTGGCACCGCAGGTGGACCGCGTGCTGATCAGCGCCAACCGCAACCGAGAGCCCTACGAAGCCTTCGGCCATCCCGTGATCGCCGACAGTCTGGCCGATTACGCCGGCCCGCTGGCCGGCCTTCAGGCCGGCCTCGCCGCCTGCACGACGCCGCTGCTGGCAACCGTCCCCTGCGACGCTCCCGGGCTGCCGTTCGATCTGGTCGCCCGGCTGCTGGCGGCGCTCGAAGCCGACAACGCGAGCGTAGCGGTGGCGCAAACGCAGGGCAAGTTCCAGCCGACCTTCCTGCTCTGCCGGAGGGAACTCTCGGCCGCGCTCGATGCCTGGCTGGCCGGCGACAACCGCAAGGTCGCCGACTGGCTGCGGCAAATGGGCGCAATAGCCGTGCCGTTTGCCGACGAAGCCGCGTTCGCCAACTTCAATACGCCAGAAGATCTGGCGTAATAGCGCGATTCAGAATACCGCGCGTGGCCCACAGTCCGGCCGCGACCACACCGCCGACGCCGGCCGCGAGCCCGATGATCAGGAGCGAAGGTCCCGGCTGATAGGGAAGGTGCAACGCGTAACGTCCCAGTGCATAGCCGATGGCGCCGGCCCCCAGCCCCGCCAGCAGTCCCGCGAGCGCGCCCAGAGCGGCAAACTCGGCGACCAGTGCCATTTGAAGCTGCCGCCCTCTGGCGCCGAGCGCCCGCATCACCGCCAGTTCGCGAAAGCGCTCGTCGGCGCCGGCTTGCAGCGCCGCGTAGAGCACCACGAGGCCGGACGCCAAGGCGAAGCCAAACAGCACCTGCACGGCACGCGCCACCTGATCGAAGCTATCCTGCAACTGGCGCATGACGGTCGTCACGTCGATGACAGTCAGATTCGGAAACGCCTTCACCAACTCCGTGACGAGCCCTGCCCGCCTGGCCGGCAAATGGAAACTCGTGACGTAGCTCACCGGGTAGGTCTCAAGCATCCCCGGCGGCGCGATGACGAAGAAGTTGACGCGCATCGAATCCCAGTCGAGCTTGCGCAGCGAAGTGATGCGCGCCGAGAGCGGCACGCCGGCGACTTCGTAGGTCAGTTCGTCGCCCGGTTTCAGGTCCAGGGTTTCCGCCAGCCCCTGCTCAACGGAAAATTGCGGCGCGCGGTCGTCGCCGAACCACTGCCCGGCCGCAACGGTATTGCCGATCGGCAACTCGCTCGCCCATGAGAGGTTGAACTCTCGCTCGACGAGCCGCTGCGCCCGTTCCTCGGCATAGTCGGCTGCCTTCACGCTGCGGCCGTTCACCGCGGTGAGACGTCCGCGCACCATGGGCTCGGTCAGCGGCGCACCGAGACCATGACCGATGATGAAATCCGAAAACGCCGCGCGTTGGTCGGGCTGCAAGTTGATGACGAATCGATTGGGGGCGTCGGCCGGCACCTTGCTGCGCCAACTGGCCATCAGGTCGTCGCGCGCAATCGACAGCAACAGCAAGGTCGTCAGGCCGAGCGCGAGCGCCACCGCCTGCGCCACCGTTCCGCGCCACCGGCGGCGCAGGTTGGCCAGGCCCAGCCGCCACGGTCGCCAGGGGCCGCGCATATTGCCGAGGCCCCAAACGAGCAGGCGCGCCGCGCCGCCATAGACGGCGATTGCGCCGACGAAACCGGCAAGCACGATGAACCCCAGTTTCGCTTCGCCCGCGATCCACAGCATCAACCCGAAGAGCAGCGCGGCGCCGAACCCGTACGCCGCCAGGAAGGTTGGTTCGGCCACATCCCATTCGCGCCGCAGCACGCGGATCGTCGGTACGCGGCGCAGGCGCAGCAGCGGCGGCAGCACGAAGCCCGCCATCAGGGTCAGCCCCACTGCAACACCATTGGCCCAGGGCTGCCAGGACGGCAAAGGCAGATCCTGGCTGAGGAGGCCGGCGAGCATGGCCTGCAGCCCCCATTGCGCGCCGAAGCCCAGCAGGCTGCCGACCAGGGTCGCGATGGCGCCGCACAGGATGAACTCGCCGCCATGGATGATCAGGATCTGGTTTTGCCGCGCCCCCAGGCAACGCATCACGGCACAGCCATCCAGATGGCGGCGCAGATAACGATCGGCCGCGAGCCCGGTCGCAACGGCGGCAAGCACCACCGTCAGCAGGGCCGCAAGGCGCAGGAAGCGCCCCGCGCGTTCGAGCAGCGTGCGGATCTCCGGCCGCGCGTTGTCGAGGCTCTCCAGCCGTTCGCCACGGCCGAGCCGCGGCGCTATCCAGCGGCGGAACTCCTCGACGGACTGCGGGGCGCCGGCCAGATGCAGGCGCCAGTTCACGCGGCTGCCCGGCTGGATGAGCCCCGTCGCCTGCAGGTCGGCGAGATTGATCAGCATCCGCGGCGCCAGGGTAAACGCGTTGATGCCGCGGTCGGGATCCAGCGTCAGTACCGCCGAGACCTTGAGGGCAAGCCCGCCGAGCCGCAGCGTCGCGCCCGCCTCGGGCGCCACTGCGCGCGTAAGGCGATCGTCGAGCCAGGCATTGCCGGGCGCAGGCATCGCGTGCGCGGCGGCATCGGCGGCATCGAGCGCCGGCGCGATGCGCAAAGTGCCGCGCAGCGGGTAGTTGTCGCTGACGGCCTTGATCTCGGCCAAGGTCACGCCTGCCGGCCCCATGGCCATGCTGGGCAAGGTGACGCTCTCGGCCACCTGCAGGCCGCGCTGCCGCGCCTCGGCGCGGATGTGCTGGTTCCAGGGATGATCGGCCGAGAGCAGCAGGTCGCCGCCGAGCAGTTGATGCGACTGGAGAACCAGTCCCCGTTGCACACGGTCGGCGAGAAAGCTGACGCTGGTCAGCGCCGCCACTGCCAGGACCAGCGCCAGGCCGAGAACGGTCAGTTCCCCGGCGCGCCAGTCGCGGATCAGCATCCGCAGCGCCAAGCGTAGTGTGCTCACAACTCCCGCAACGCGCTGACCGCCTGTTCGACGCGCTCCAGCGCGATGACCTCGATGCCTTTGATGGCCTGTTTGGGCGCGTTGGCCTTGGGCACCAGCGCGTGGGTGAAGCCGAGCTTGGCGGCTTCGCGCAGGCGCTCCTGACCGCGCGGCGCCGGACGGATCTCGCCGGCCAGGCCGACTTCGCCGAAGGCCACGACCTTCGCCGGCAATGGCCGGTTGTTGAGCGATGAGACGATGGCCAGCAGTATGGCCAGGTCCGCCGCCGGCTCCTGGATGCGCACCCCGCCGACGGCATTGACGAAGACATCCTGATCGAAGCAGACGATGCCGGCGTGGCGATGCAGCACCGCCAGCAGCATGGCCAGCCGCTGGGCGTCGAGGCCTACCGTGAGACGCCTGGGGCTGGGCGAATGGGCGCCGTCGACCAGCGCCTGGATTTCCACCAGCAGCGGCCGCGTGCCCTCCTGCGTCACCAGCACGCACGAACCCGACACCTCCTGCGCGTGCTGGGAGAGGAAGAGTGCCGACGGATTGGAGACGCCGCGCAGGCCCTTGTCGGTCATGGCGAAGACGCCGAGCTCGTTGACGGCACCGAAGCGGTTCTTGCAGGCGCGGATCAGGCGGAAGCTCGAATGCGTGTCGCCCTCGAAGTAGAGAACGGTGTCGACCATGTGCTCGAGCACGCGCGGCCCGGCCAGCGCGCCTTCCTTGGTGACATGGCCGACCAGGATGACGCAGATGCCGCTCTGCTTGGCGAGCCGCGTCAGTTGCGCCGCGCATTCGCGGACTTGTGCCACCGAGCCCGGCGCCGACTGCAGCGCCTCCGAGTAGAGGGTCTGGATGGAATCGATCACCGCCACCAGCGGCCTCTCTTTTCTCAGCATGGAGAGAATCTTCTCCAGGCCTATCTCGGGCAAGAGACGCAGGCCGCGCGTTTCGAGTTGAAGTCGCCTCGAGCGCAGGGCCACCTGCTCGGCAGACTCTTCGCCGGAAACGTAGAGAACGGGCTGACCGGCTTCGGCCAGCCGGGATAGCGCCTGCAAGAGCAGCGTGCTCTTGCCGATGCCGGGGTCGCCACCGATCAGCACCACGCCGCCGGCCACCAGGCCGCCGCCGAGCACGCGGTCGAACTCCTCGATGCCTGTCGGCAGCCGCGGCTCTTCGCGCGGACGAATGTCTGCCAAGTCCTGCATCTCGCCGCCGCCGGTAAGCCCGCTGTAGCGATTCGTGCCCGTGGCGACCGCCTCGGCAACCGTCTCGACCAAGGTGTTCCATTGGCCGCAGCCGGGGCACTGACCCTGCCATTTCGGCGAGCTCGCGCCGCATTCGGTACAACTGTAGATGCTCTTCGCCTTGGCCATCAAACAGAGTCCACCACCGGCACCCGCGCTGCCAGAGCGCAGAAGAGTTCGTAGCTGATGGTGCCCGCCGCCGTCGCCACTTCATCGGCAGGCAGCCCCTCGCCCCAGAGCGTCACCGGCGTGCCGACACCGGCATCGGGCAAACCGCCGAGATCGACGCACAGCTTGTCCATGGAGACGCGTCCCAGCGTCCGCGTGCGCCGGCCGCCGACGAGGATAGGCGTGCCGGTCGGCGCATGCCGCGGATAGCCATCGCCGTAGCCGCAGGCGACAACGCCGACGCGCATGGGCGCCGGCGCGGCGAAGATGCCACCGTAGCCGACGCGGTCGCCGGCCATGATGTCGCGCACGGCGATCACCTCGCTCTCCAGCGTCATCACCGGCTGAAGGTCGAGCGCTTGCGCGCTCTGTTCGTCGGGAAAAGGCGAACTGCCGTAGAGCATGATGCCCGGCCGCGCCCAGTCGCCGCGTGTTTCCGGGAAGCGCAGCAGCGCCGCCGAGTTGGCCAGGCTGACCGGAGATGTCCTGCCCTGGCGCATCGCTTCGAAGCGGACCAATTGTTCGGCCACGCCGGTCTTGCCGTCGGCATCGGCGAAGTGCGTCATCAGGGTGATCGGCCCGGCCGCGGGCTCGATGAGCGACAGCACCGGTTCGAGTTCGTCCGCCTCGAGGCCGAGACGGTTCATGCCGGTGTTGAGTTTCAGGTACACCGGCAGCCGTGCCGGCAGGTTCGCACCGGCGAGTGCTTTCGCCTGGGCCAGGCTGTGCAGCACCGGAATCAGTCCATGCTCGGCGAACACGGGCAGCTCCTCGCTCGCGTAAAAGCCTTCCAGCATCAGGATGGGCTGCCTTATGCCGGCCCGGCGCAGGCTGACTGCCCCTTCCAGTTCGATCAGGGCAAATCCGTCGGCAACATCGTGCAGCGCCCGGGCCACCCGCACCAGGCCGTGGCCGTAGGCATTGGCCTTGACGACGCTCCAGAGCCGGGCCGGGCCGGCGTATCGGCGGGCAAGCGCGTGATTGTGGCGCAGCGCGGCAGCATCGAACCGGGCACGGATCGGGCGTGTCATGCCCTGAAGCTTACTTCATCGAGAACTGTTTGAGCCTGGCCGAGGCAAATTCGACAAAAGTGGTCACCAGTCGCGAACGGAACTTCTCTTTCGGGTAGACCATCGAGAGCACCCGGATCAAACGCGGCTTCAGGGGTATGGCTACCAGATCGCCGAGCCGCTGCGCCTTGCGTACTGAACCGACAGAGGCGATCGCGAAACCCAGCCCCGTTTCCACTACACCATTCACGGCGAGCGGGCTGCCCAGTTCCATCACCATTCTCATCTGATCGCCGCCGATGCCTGCCTTGCGCAGGTAGTCGTCGGTGAATTCACGGGTACCGGATCCCGGTTCGCGAGAGACGTAGGGATAATCCACCAGTTGCAGCGGCGTAAGCTCCTTGAACTTGGCGAGCGGAAACTTAGGGCTGCAGATCACCTGGAGTTCATCGTCACAGCAGGTCTCGGTATCCAGGTTGGGCTGATGCGATGGCGATTCGATGAAGCCGATATCGATCGTATGCTCGGCCACCCGGATCTCGATCGCCTCCGAGTTGCCGACGATCAGCCGCGGACGCACATTCGGGTGCGCCGACTTGAATTCGCCGAGGATGCGCGGCAGCATGAATTCGGCAATCGTGGTCGAGGCGCCCACCAGCAGAGAGCCACCGACCTCGCCGGTCATTTCGGCGAGCCGCACATCCATCTCGGACGATAGATTCAGTATGCGCTCCGCATAGGCCAGAACCAAATCTCCGGCCGGCGTCAGGGCAATGCGGCCGTGACCACGATCGAACAAGCGAGTATTGAAGTGCTCTTCGAGCTGCTTGATCTGGAAAGTGACTGCAGGCTGGGTCATGAACAGCACCTCTGCCGCCTTGGTGAAAGACAGTTGCTTGGCGACAGCGTGAAACACTTGGAGCCGGCGATCCGCCATGTGGCACTCCCCCGATGTATTTATGATTGAACCAGATGCAAATTAAATCACAGTTTGCTGGTATAAGGGGACCTGATGCCATCGTTCCGACAGGCCGGCGCCAAAAAAAGCCCTTGAAAACTTTCGTGGTATAAAGCCCGGGCAAGACGCACCCCACATGACCCTCGGTTTCTACATCATCATGGCCGCGCAGTTCTTCTCCGCGCTGGCCGACAACGCTCTTCTGATCGCGGCCATATCCATCCTCATGGAGATGAAGGCGCCGGTCTGGTACGAGCCGCTGCTGAAGACTTCGTTCGTCCTTTCCTACGTCGTCCTGGCCGCATTCGTCGGCGCCTTCGCCGACTCGATGCCCAAGTGGCGGGTGATGTTCATCAGCAACGGCATCAAGATCGTCGGCTGCGCCTTGATGTTCATCGGCATCCACCCGCTGCTTTCCTATGCCGTCGTCGGCCTCGGTGCTGCCGCCTATTCGCCGGCCAAGTACGGCATCCTCACCGAGTTCCTGCCGCATCGGCTGCTGGTGGTCGCCAATGGCTGGATCGAGGGCTTGACGGTGATCGCCATCATCCTTGGCGTTGTTCTCGGCGGCGCCTTGATCAAGCCGGAAATCGCCAACGCCCTGCTTTCGTTCGATCTGCCGGGAATCGACACCGGCATCGACACTGCCTCCGAAATGACGCTGGCGATAATCGGCTCGCTGTATCTCGTCGCCGCACTGTTCAATCTCCACATCCCCGACACCGGCGTCGACCACAAGCCGCTGAAACGAAACCCCGTCTATCTGGTCCACGAATTCAACCACTGCCTGAAACTGCTTTGGCGCGACCGGCTCGGCCAGATCTCGCTGGCAGTGACGACGCTGTTCTGGGGCGCGGGACAGACGCTCCAGTTCATCGTCATCAAATGGGCAGCCGCGGCATTGAATCTCGACCTCTCGGGTGCCACCCTGCTCCAGGGCGTCGTCGCCATCGGCGTCGCCATCGGTGCCGTCCTCGCCGCCCGACTGATCACGCTGCGCAGGTCGGTGCGGGTCATCCCGCTCGGCATCGCGATGGGCCTGATGGTGTTGGGAATGATCTTCGTCCGCGACAAGGCGGTTGCCGTACCCCTGCTGGTGCTGATCGGCGCCTGTTCCGGATTCTTCGTGGTGCCCATGAACGCGCTGCTTCAACATCGCGGCCACGTTCTCATGGGGGCCGGCCACTCGATCGCGGTCCAGAACTTCAACGAGAACCTGTCGATCCTGGTGATGACCGGCACCTACGCGGTATTGTCGATGGCCGACATGTCGATCTACACGATCATTGCGCTTTTCAGCATTTTCGTCGCCGCTACCATGTGGCTGGTCAAGCGCTGGCACGAGGAGAACCAGCGCCTGAACGACGATGTTGCCCAGTTGGAAGACCGCCGACATTGACCCGCCGATGGCATTGCCGGCTACCATGGCTGTTGCTGCTCTTCCCGCTCACCGCCATGGCCGCGTTGCAGGACTACTTTCTCTACCTTCCCGACAAGCTGCCGGCCGATCGCTACGCCGCGGAGGCTGAGGCCGCCGGTCTGGCGCCCTGGCCGTCGCGGCAGGACTTCCGCGCCCTGCTGCGCGAACCTCCCGACCCTGCCCGTGCCACGGCCATCGTCTTTCACGGCAACGCCGGTGACGCGCTGCACCGGGCGTGGTATGCGGAGGTGCTTGCCAACCTTGGCCTGCGCGTCATCCTGGCCGAATACCCAGCCTACGGCCACCGAAGCGGCAAACTGGGCGAGGACAGTCTTGCCGCCGACGGGGCAGCGCTGGTAGCCCTTGCCCGCAGCCGATTTTCCGGACCGATCATCGTCATCGGCGAATCACTCGGCGCCGGTGTCGCCGGCGCGGTACTGGCCCGGCAGCCTGCCGACGCGGCGCTGCTGATCACGCCCTGGAAGGATCTTGCCGGCGTCGCCAACCACCACTACGCTTGGCTGCCCATCAAGTGGCTGTTGCGCGATCGCTACGACACCGCCGGCAACCTGGCGACTTTCAAGGGCCCCATCGCTGTCGTCATTGCCGAAAACGACCAGGTCATCCCGCCGTCGTTCGGACGCGCGCTTTTCCAATCTCTGCCGCAGGAAAACAAGCGTCTGCTCGCGGTCAGGTCGGCCAGCCATAACGACTGGGGCGAGCGCTTCAGTGTCGACGACTGGCGAGAACTTCTTAAGTTCCTGATTCGCTAAAGGAGTACCGGCCGATCGGGCAGCTCGTTCGACTTCTTGCCGCGGGCCGGGAAATGCAGGCTGAGCAGCCGCGTCACCCGTTCGACGGCGTCAAGCACCCCGCGCCGATAGGCGCCCGCCCTGAACGCCGCCTCCATCTCGCGGCAGATCGAATCCCAGTCGCTCTGGCCAAGCTTGGCGGCAATACCCCGATCGGCGAGAATCTCCACGCGCCGATCGACAAGCTGAACGTAGACCAGGACACCGCAGTTCTCCCGGGTATCCCAGACGCCGAGACGCCCAAACAACTCAAGGGCGCGGGCGCGCGGTGACTGATGGCTGAGCAGGCGACCGATGGGCAGCGGTCCCTCGGCCACGATGCACAACTCGCCGCGATGACTGTCTTCCGATGCTGCGACCGCCGCGGTCACTGCCGCCACGTCTGCCGGCCGGAACGCCCGGTGCGCCAGCCATCCCGGTGTCAGCAGGTGCTTGAGCATGCGCGCGCTGTTCATCTCACCAGTTCCCCGAGGCACCACCACCGCCGAACTCACCACCGCCGCCCGAAAAACCACCACCGCCGGACGACGGCCCCGAGAAACCGCCGCCCAGCGCACCGCCCGATCCGCCGGCCGACCAGCCGCGCCCGCCACCGCGGGCAAAGGAGAACAGCACGGTGATTGCGGCGGCGATGATTGCCGCGATCCACGACGCGAAAATCGTCCACGCCAGCCAGCCCGCGACGACCGCCGCCACAATCGCGCCGAACAGGCCAAGCAATGAACGCAACACGCCGCCCAGCATCAACGCCAGGAAGAGATAAATGAAGTGGTTTTCCGTCCCGGAAGCGCTGGCCGGCTGCGCTGCCGGCGCCGGCAGCGCTTCGCCGCCGATCGATCCGGCAAGTGCGGCTACCGCCGATTGCAGCCCGCCGGCAAAGTCTCCCGCCTTGAACTTGGGCGCCATCACGTCGGCCACGATGCGCTTGGCCACCACGTCGGGAACAGCCCCCTCCAGCGCCCTGCCGACCTCGATGCGCGCGCCGTGGTCATCCTTGGCGACGATGACGATGACTCCATCATTGACGCGCCAGCGGCCGATCTTCCAGGCTTCGGCCAGCCGGATGCCGAACTGCTCGATCGACTCCGGCTGCGTCGTCGGCAGCATCAGTATTGCGACCTGCGCACCCTTCTCCCGTTCGATCCGCTCCAGCGACGCGTCGAGAGCGGCGTTCTGTTCGGCCGAGAGCGTCGCGGTCAGGTCGGTCACCCGCGCCGAGAGGGGCGGAATCGCGACAGGATCGGCGCCCCAGCCGATCGCCGGGAAAATGAGACAGCAAAGCAACAGGCCGAACCGCGTCACGATCTTCTACTTCCCCGCCGGCGCCGGACTGTCGAACTTGATCACCGGCGGCGCAGCGATCGCCTTCTCGTCCTCGACCGTGAAATTGGCCTTCGTCTTCCAGCCCATCACGGTCGCGGTCAGACTGTTGGGGAAGGTGCGCACGGAAATGTTGTAATCCTGCACCGACTTGATGTAACGGTTGCGGGCGACCGTGATACGGTTCTCGGTACCTTCCAGTTGTGCCTGAAGGTCACGGAAGTTCGCATCCGCCTTCAGTTGCGGGTAATTCTCCGCGACCACCAGCAGGCGCGCCAGAGCGCCCCCCAGATCGGCTTGCGCCTTCTGGAATTTCGCGAATGCCGCTTCGTCATTGACGAGTTCGGGCGTTGCTTTCAGTCCCGCGACGCTGGCGCGCGCCTCCGTCACTTTGGTCAGCACCTCTTTTTCGTGGGCGGCATAGCCTTGCACGACGGCCACCAGGTTGGGAATCAGGTCGGCTCGCCGTTTGTACTGATTCAGGACCTCGGCCCAGGCGGCATTGACGCCTTCGTCGTTGATCTGGATCTGGTTGTAGCCACAACCGCTCAGCATCGCCACGGCGACCAGCACCATGGCAAACAGGCGTATCCGCATAAGAACCCTCCGAGACAAAAAACCCGACCCGCCACCCCACCGGATCGTGATCGCTGCCGAGACAGTATGCCATCCTCCGGCGATTTGCGCGTACATTGCTTGCGGCAATTTGAACGGGGTCGAATTGGCATAAGAGACGAGTCACACCCAATCTGATGACGAATATGTATTGCCAGACGGATATCACCTTCTTAGTATCCGCGGAACATGCTATTCGATAACCTGACCAGAATCGTCGCCCATGAGCGCAGCCTCCTGTGGTTCGTGCAGCGCAGCCTCCTGTGGTTCGTGCGCTCGCGCGAAGACTGGAACATCATCCTCGCCATCGGCCACGCAGCCGAGCAAGCCGAGCCGATCGGCTTCAAGCAACTGGCGCTGCTGGAGGTCGCCAGCCCTTCGACGCTGACGCGCAAGCTGAAGCGGCTCATCTCCGACGATGTCATCCGCAGGGTGGCCCAGCCACAGGATGGCCGCATGGTGACCTATACGCTGACGAAATCGACGACCGACGCCTTTCGCCGCTACGAGCGTCTGCTGCGAGGCCTTCGCTGGTAGACCGCTCGAAGATGACTCCTTGACCAAATCACCGCCGCAGCTTTCCGCCGTGACGCTTGCGGGCCCGCAGGATCTGCGTGACTGGATCGTATCGAGAATGCCCGCCGGCGCGGACATCACCAATCTCAGCCTCTTCTGCACTGACGATCTGCCGGATCGGGTACTGTGCCTGATCAGCTTTCGCGACGCCCTCGCCGCCGAGGTGGCAGAAGCGTTGTGCGGCCAGGCATTCGGCTTCGACTCCGCCGTGGTCTCATTGCCTGTCGGTAATCGGTTCATCTGCAGATGCCGGCCGCGGGGATTGGATCTGACGACCCGCTCCTGTTCCTGCAACCCGGGCGGTACGCCGGCGCCCACCCTGCTGGACAAGTACGATTAACGCTCGTCCGGCTCGAAGAAGACCCAGCGCGCAGCGGGTATCCTCGTCTGCAGGCGCTCTTCGACCGCATTGATGCGTCGCACCATCTCGGCGCCGGAGATGGTCTCCGCTTCGGCCATTCTCGCCTTGATGGCGACGACGATGCGTTCGCCCCAGGCCAGCGTAATGACGTTCAGCACCGTGTCCACCTCGGGCTGGGCAGCCAGGAACGCTTCGATCTCCGCCCGCAACTCGGGCGCTGCCGATTCGCCGACAATCAGGCTCTTCACCTCCACCATCACCGCGATGGCGATCACCATCAGTACCAGGCCGACGCCGACGGTGCCGAGCGCATCCCACAACGGGTTGCCGGTCAGCACCGTCGCCGCGACGGCGAGGAAGGCCAAGGCGAGGCCCGCCAGTGCGGCGATGTCCTCACCGGCCACCACCATCAGTTCGGACTGGCGCGATTCCCGGAACCAGCGCAGGAACGACTTGCCGCCGGCGGTCCTGCGGATCTCGCGCAGCGCCCCGGCGAGCGAAAATGCCTCCAGCGCGACGGCAACGCCAAGCACGAGCATGGCGACGAGCCCGTTTTCCAGGGCTTGCGGATGGCCCAGACGCTCAATACCTTCGTAGACGGAGAATGCGCCGCCCATGAAGAACAGGAGGAGCGCAACGACCATGGACCAGAAGTAGGCCGCCCGATGGTGGCCGAGCGGATGATCCTCGGACTCCGGCCGCCTGGCTTCGCGCATACCCAGCAGCAGCAAGAGTTGATTGACGCAATCGGCGGTCGAGTGGATGGCCTCGGCCAGCATCGAGCCCGAGCCTGTCCAAGCAGCCGCCGCGTACTTGGCCACGGCAATGCCGAAATTTGCGCCCAGCGCGTAGAAGATGGCCCTGACCGAACCTTCGTAACCCTGCGACATTACAACCCCTTCATGCTGCGGCGCATGAAACAGAGATCTTCCCAGGCCTTGGCCTTGTCGGGCAGGTTCCGCAACAGATAGGCCGGATGGTAGGTGACAACCAGCGGAGTGCCCTTGTACTCGAACAGCCGGCCGCGGGCGGCGGAAATCTTCACTTCGCTTTGCAGCAACGTTTGCGCCGCCGGCCGGCCGAGCGCGACGATCAGCTTGGGTTTCATCAGCTCGATCTGCCGCTCCAGGAACGGCCAGCAGGCGGCCGTTTCCTCGGCTTCCGGCGTACGGTTGTTCGGCGGCCGGCACTTCACTGCGTTCGCGATATAGACCTTCTCGCCACGCTTCAGGTCGATGGCGGCGAGCATGGCGTCGAGCAGCTTGCCGGCCTGGCCGACGAACGGCTCGCCGCGCTCGTCTTCCTCCGCTCCCGGTCCTTCGCCGACGAACAGCCAGTCGGCATTCACGTCGCCGACACCGGGCACCGCCTGCTTGCGCGCCTGGCAAAGAACGCAGGCCTGGCAGCCTGCGATGGCGGCATTCAACTCTTCCCAGCCCATGCGCGCGATCGCGGCTGCACGTTCGTCGGTCGCCGGCGAGCCGGGCAACTGCGCGGGCTCGGTCGACGCGGCAACGGCTGGCGCCGCCTCGGCCGGTCGCTGGCGCAACCGCCAGATCGGCCCCAGGCCGATTTCCCTGAGTATGCTGTCGCGCCGGCTCACAGCTCGCGCGCCATGACGACGGCGTCCTCACGGCCGCCGGCCGCCGCGTAGTAACCCCGGCGCCGACCGATCTCGCTGAACAGGAAGCGCTCGTAGAGAGCGATGCCCGGCTCGTTGCTGGGCCGCACCTCCAGGAGCATGCGCGTGGCGCGATACATGCGGGCCAGGCCCATCAGGTACGTCAGGAATTCGCTGCCCAACCCGCGCCGCCTATGTTCCGGTAGCACGCTGAGATTGAGCAACTGCGCCTCGTCGACCGCAATCATCATGGCCGCATAACCTACCATCTCACCGCGCTCGCGGCAGATCCAGACACTGTGGCCCGCCTTGAGGGAATCGGTGAAGTTGCCGCGCGTCCACGGAAACTCGTAGATGCGCGCCTCCGCCGCCACTACCGCGTCGACATCGCATTCCCGCATGGGCACAAACTCGATCCGGGGCGCCAGAACGGCACTCATTCAGCGAACTCCTCCGCGCGCAAGCCGCTCGGCCGTCGTCAGGGCAACCTTGTCGCGCACGTAAAGCGGCACCGCGAGCACGGCATCCATGCCTTCGCCGCAGGCGAAACGCGGCGCCGCCAGCCGTGCGACCGCCGCCGCCGTAGGCGCCACATCGTCGCGCACGCGCGTGCAGGCCGGCAGCAGATCCCGGTAACAAGCGAAGCCGTCGCCGCATCCCACCCAGCCTTCTCCCGGCGGCAGCGGAACCTCGGCCGGCGGCGTCACCGCGGGCGGCAGCACGAGCGCACCGTTGGCATAGGCAGCGCAATAGACCTCGTTCATCCGCGCGTCCAGGCAAGCGAACACCTTGTCTTCGCCGCTCGCCAGCGCCAGCGCCTCCAGTGTGCCGATGCCGAGCACCGGCAGATCGAGCCCGAACGCCAATCCCTGCGCGCAACCGGCAGCCAGACGCAAGCCGGTGAAACTGCCCGGACCGGCGCCGAAGGCGATGCCATCAAGGTCGCGCAGCGCGCAGCCCGTCTCCGACATCAGGGCATGCACGGCTGGCAACAACCATTCGGAACTGCTGTTGGGCTGAGTGGCCGATTTCTCGATCACCTCACCATCCTGCCAGAGGGCAACGGAGAGGCGGTGCGTGGCCGTTTCAAGAGCGAGTATGCGCATGGCCCCATTTTACAGAACGAAACCCCTCACCTCGATATCCGCGAAAACGTTTCAGAGAATGATGCAGATGGGTCATTGACCCCTCCATGCCGTATCCATAGCCTTGCAACGAGTCCCCAAAGCATCCGGATCCAACCGGTGAAACACGGCTGATCCCCGGACCACGATTTCGGCATCCATCACAACGCATACAGGAGATCGACATGGCAACAATCATTGGAACCAATGGCCCGGATGTGCTAAACGGCACTAATGCTGCAGATACCATCCGTGGCCTCGACGGCAATGACACCCTGAACGGAGGCGCCGGCGCCGACAACATGGATGGCGGCGACAAGAACGATACCTACTACGTCGACAACGTCGGCGATGTTGCCGCCGAAACCAACAACACCGCCACCGGCGGCGTCGACCTGGTCTACTCCTCGGTCACCCATACCCTCGGCAACGCCATCGAAAACCTGACGCTAACCGGTATTGTCGCCATCAACGGCACCGGCAACGCCATCGACAACACAATCACCGGCAATAGCGGCAACAACGTCCTGTCCGGTTTGGCCGGCAACGACAAGCTCTCCGGCGGCGCCGGCAGCGATACGCTCCTGGGCGGTGCCGGCACCGACACGCTGGATGGCGGTACCGGTGCCGACGCCATGAACGGCGGCGATCAGAACGATATCTACTATGTCGACAACCTTGGTGATACGGCCGCCGAGACCAATAGCACCGCCACCGGCGGCGTCGACCTGGTGTACTCGTCGGTCACCCATACCCTCGGCAACGCCATCGAGAACCTGACGCTCACCGGTGCAACCGCCATCAACGGCACGGGCAACGCCAACAACAACATCCTCACAGGCAACGGCGGCAACAACGTCCTGTCCGGTTTGGCCGGCAACGACAAGCTCTCCGGCGGCGCCGGCAACGATACGCTCCTGGGCGGTGCCGGCACCGACACGCTGGATGGCGGTACCGGAGCCGACGCCATGAACGGCGGCGATCAGAACGACATCTACTATGTCGACAACGTGGGTGATACGACCGTCGAAACGAATAACACCGCCACCGGCGGCGTCGACCTCGTGTACTCCTCCGTAACCCACACCATCGGCAACGCCATCGAGAACCTGACGCTCACCGGGGCAACCGCCATCAACGGCACTGGCAACGCCAACAACAATGTGATCACCGGCAACAGCGCCAACAACGTCCTGTCCGGTTTGGCCGGCAACGACACCCTCAACGGCGCTGGCGGCAACGACACACTGGATGGCGGTACCGGCGCCGACAGCATGAACGGCGGCGATCAGAACGACATCTACTACGTCGACAACGTCGGCGATGTTGCCGCCGAAACCAACAATACCACCACCGGCGGAGTCGACCTGATCTACTCCTCGGTCACCCATACCGTCGGCAATGCCATCGAGAACCTGACGCTTACCGGCGCAGCCACCATCAACGGCACCGGCAACGCCAACAACAATGTGATCACCGGCAACAGCGCCAACAACGCACTGTCCGGACTGGACGGCAATGATTCCCTCTACGGCAGCGCCGGCAATGACGCGCTTCTTGGCGGCAACGGCAACGACGTTCTCGATGGCGGCGCTGGCGCCGACAACATGAACGGCGGCGATCAGAACGACACCTACTACGTCGACGACGCCGGTGACATCGCCGCCGAAACCAACAACACCGCCGCTGGCGGCGTGGACATTGTCTACGCCGCCGTCACCCATACGCTAAGTTCCGCGCTGGAAAACCTGACGCTCACCGGAACGGCCGCCATTAGCGGCTATGGCAACGCCAACGCCAACGTGATCACCGGCAACAGCGCCAACAACTACCTCTCGGCCGGCGATGGCAACGACACCCTGAATGGGGGACTGGGCGACGATTCATTGCACGGTGGAACCGGCGCCGACAACATGAACGGCGGTGGCGGCAACGATCTCTACCAAGTCGACAATGCCGGCGATATCGCCACCGAAACTTCCAACGACGCGGCTGGCGGAATCGATCACGTCGTCTCCACGGTTACCTACTCACTGGGCTTCGGTATGGAAAGGCTGACACTCACCGGGTCCGCCGCAATCAACGGTACGGGTAACGAAAACGACAACATGATGACCGGCAACGCTGCCAACAACGTGCTCACCGGACTGGACGGCAACGACACCCTCAACGGTTTCACAGGCAACGACACGCTCTTGGGCGGTAATGGCAACGATGTTCTCGATGGTGGTGCCGGCGTTGACAACATGAATGGCGGCGACAACGACGACACCTACTACGTCGACGACGTCGGCGATACCGCCAGCGAGAATTACAACGATGTCCTCGGCGGCGTCGACACCGTCATCTCTTCGGTATCCCATACGCTGGGCCATGGAATCGAGAACCTCACCATAAAGGTCACTGGTGTGACTTCAGTAGAAACCGTCTTCACCGGCACGGGCAATGAAAACGCCAACATCATTATCGGTGACGGTACCAGGAACGCTCTCTTTGGCCTGGACGGCAATGACACCCTTTACGGCGGCAACGGCAACGACGGCCTCCACGGTGGCAACGACAACGACAGTCTCTACGGTGACAACGGCGTCGACGCGCTCTATGGCGACGACGGCAGCGATAGCCTGGATGGCGGCGACGGCAATGACGGCCTCTCCGGTGGCAACGGCAACGACAGTCTCCACGGTGGCAACGGCAACGACATCCTCGATGGTGGAACGGGCGCCGACACCATGAACGGCGGCGACAACGACGACATCTACTATGTCGATAACTGGGGTGACGTCGTTGCCGAAAGCTATAACGACGCACTCGGCGGACAGGACAGCGTCTACTCGTCCGTTACACACTGGCTCGGCGACGGCATCGAAAATCTGACGCTCACCGGCACCGCCGCCATCAACGGCTACGGCAACGGCAACGGCAATACGATTGTCGGCAACGACACCTACAACACTCTCACCGGAGGCGACGGCAATGACACCCTGACCGGTAACGGCGGCGACGACGTCCTGGATGGGGGCAATGACAGCGATACTCTGGATGGCGGCGACGGCAACGACTTGGTGGATGGAGGCAATGGCAACGACACCCTGACTGGCGGCAACGGCAAAGATACGATGTGGGGTGGCGCCGGCGCAGACACCATGAACGGCGGCGACGGCGACGACATCTATTCGGTCGACGATGCCGGCGATACGGTTTTCGAGAGCTATAACGATTCCATCGGCGGAATCGATACTGTCTATGCGTCCGCGTCGCACGCACTGGGATTCGGCATCGAAAACCTGCTGCTCGACGGATCCGCCAACATCAGCGGCTACGGCAACAACAACAGCAATCTGATCCTCGGCAATGACGGCGACAACTACATCGTCGCCTACGACGGCAACGACACCATCTACGGCGGAAGAGGCAACGATACCGTTTTCACCGACCCCGGCAACGATGTCGTCGACGGCGGACTCGGCAACGACACGCTCTTCGGTGCCTGGGATGGAGTTGAGGACCAGTTCTGCTTCACGACCGAACTGAGCAGCACCGCCAATGTCGACACCATCTACAACTTCGAGTTGATCACAGACCAGATCATGCTCGACAACGACATCTTCACGAACCTCACCCACGATATCTTCGGCTCGAAGACCGGCGTATTGAACATGCTGGACTTCTTCTCGGGTCTCGGAGCCAACGGTTCGGCCTGGCTCGCGCCCAAGGGTATCTACTACGATGTCACGAATGGCAATCTCTACTACAACCCGACCAGCAACGGCCTCTTCGGAGCAGGAGTAGGCGACGAAGTCCTGTTCGCCAGGATCGACAACAAACCCTTCTTCCTTTCCGCCGGCGACTTCACGCTGACGGAATAGGAAGGAGCGTTCCACGCCCGCCGGGCAACCGGCGGGCACTTTTCCTAAGGTCATTCCATGCGCTGGCTATTCTCCCCCGCCCTGAGGCCGCTCGTCCTGCTCGGTGGCGCAGTCAGTCTGGTGCTCAATCTCACCTTGCTGATTCCCTCGCTGTTCATGCTTCAGGTGTTCGACCGCGTACTCTCGAGCCGCAGCATGGAAACCCTGGTCATGCTGACATTGTTCGCCGCCCTGGGCCTGGTGCTGATGTACTTCATGGACGCCACGCGCGCTGCTGCGCTTTCCATGGCCGGCAGGCTGCTCGACCAGCGCCTCGGGCCACGAGCCATTCGCGACCTCATCGAGGATTCCGCACGTCCGGGCGGCGCCCGGCATGCACATGCCGCACGCGATGTCGGCCTGATGCGCTCCTTCCTGATAAGCAGCGGCTGCGCGGCGCTTTTCGATGCGCCATGGCTGCCGATCTATTTGCTGGTGATCTTCCTGTTTCATCCGCTGCTCGGCATCACTGCGACCTTCGGCGCTCTCGGACTGTTCATCCTGGCCCTGCTCAATGACAGACTCACTGCCCAACGGACGGAGGAAATCGTCCTCGCTTCACGATCCGCCGCACGCTACATCGACCAGGCCAACCGGAATGCCGAGGCCATCCAGGGCATGGGCATGGCGGAAGCCATCGTTGCCCGCTGGGAGGAACTGAACACCGAGGTGGCAAAAGCTCAAGCCAGATTGTCATCGGTGGGATCGAGGTTGAACGCCACGGTGCGCGGCTTTCGCAACGGCATGCAGGTCGTCATGCTCGCCGTCGGCGCCTGGCTGGTGGCGGACCAGGCAGTCAACCCCGGCGTCATGGTCGCCGGAACCATACTGCTGGCCCGAGCGCTCCAGCCGGTTGAGCTTCTGATCACCGGCTGGAAGAGCATTGTCGAGGTCCGTGGCGCATGGCAGCGCATCAGCGAACAACCGGACGCGACGGACCATGACACTGCTGTCGTGCTTCCTGAGCCCGAGGGACGCATCGACGTCGAGCGCATCGTATTCGGCAGTTCGCCAAACCGTCTCCCCGTGATCCGTGGCATTGGCTTTTCGCTGGAACCCGGCGAGACGCTCGGCCTCATCGGCCCCAGCGCGTCCGGCAAGACGACGTTGGTTCGCCTCCTGCTTGGCATCTGGCCGCCGCAATCGGGATGCGTTCGACTCGACGGCGCCAACATCGCCACCTGGGACCGCAAGCATCTTGGCCGCCACATCGGCTATCTGCCGCAGGACGTCGAGCTCTTCGCCGGCACGATCGCCGAGAACATTGCACGCATGGGGACGGTCGACTCAGAACTCGTCATCAAGGCCGCGCAGCAGGCGCATGCCCACGAATTGATCCTGCGCCTGCCCGAGAGTTACGAAACCCAGATCGGCGAAGCTGGCGCCATTCTCTCCGGCGGCCAACGCCAGCGTATCGCACTTGCGCGCGCCCTGTACGGCGAGCCGAAACTGGTCATCCTCGACGAACCCAACGCCAACCTCGACAGAGAGGGCGAGGTCGCATTGGCGGCCTCGCTTGAGGTGCTGAAAGCCCGGGGCGCCACGGTCGTGCTGGTGGGACATCGTCCATCGGTCATGACCCGGGTCGACAAGCTTGCCGTACTGAGCGAAGGCCAACTCGAAGCCTTCGGCCCGGCAAACGAAGTCATGAGCAAGTACGGGATGCCCAGGCCCATGCCCCAGGGTCCGGTTCGCATCGCCGCGACCTGAACTCAAACCCACTGCCCGTCACACCACCATGAACGACAGAATGCTCGCCGATGCACTCGACATTCCGCTGTCCACCGGAACGGAACATCCTGCGGCTCGAACCCTCAGCATTCGAGCCGGTACGGCCCTCGCCACCGTGTCCGCGATTCTCCTGGTTTGGCTCGCGCTGGCTCCCCTCAGCGGTGCAATCGTCGCCAGCGGCTACGTCAAGACCGAACTCAACCGCAAGACTATCCAGCATCAGGAGGGCGGCATCGTCCGCGAGATCCTGGTTCGGGAGGGGCAACAGGTCAAGGCCGGCCAGCCCTTGGTCGCCATCGGCGACCTGCGCATGAACGCCACCCTCGATCTCCAGAAGGATCAGATGACCATGGAGCTGGTGCGAAAGAGCCGCCTAGACGCGGAACTCCACATGGCAAGAACCTTCGCCCTGCCGCCGGAGCTGGCAAGCCGCCCGGGGAGCTCGGAGTACCTGGATCGGGAGCGCAACCTGTTTGAAGCACGACGCAAGAGCCTGGACGAACAGATCGCATCCTTGTCAGACCAGATCCGCGAGACCGAGTCACAGATCAAATCGCTCGAAGTGCAGATCGGCGCCACCGACCGCGGCACCCGGACAGCCCGCGAAGAGCTGGAAATCAACCAGAAACTCGTTCAGCAGGGTTTCGTCCAGCGTACCCGGATTCTCGCGTTGGAAAGAACGCTCTCCAACTACGAAGGCAGTGCCGGCGAATACCGTGGCAACCTGGCGACAGCGAGGCAGCGCATCGGCGACTATCGGCTGCGCATCGCCCAGGCACGCAACCAGTATCTGCAACAAGCCGCCACCGAACTCAAGGACAACCTCGCCCGAATCAAGGAAACGGAGGAGCGGCTCAAACCATCGGAAGACATGGTCGAACGCCAACTGGTGCGCTCGCCCGTCGACGGCGAGGTGATGTCGCTGCGCGTGGGCGCGGCGGGCACCGCCGTCGCGCCACGCGAACCCCTGCTCGACATCGTGCCGGCCAAGGAGAGGCTTGTCGTCGAAGCCCGCATCAAACCAACTGACATCGACTACGTCCGCGCCGGCGGTGCGGCCGACATACGCCTGACTGCCTTCGAATACCGCCGCACGCCGGTTCTGGGCGGACAAGTCCTCGCCGTTTCGGGCGATCGCGTCGAAGACACGCGCTCCGGCGCCTCGTGGTTCGTCGCCACCATCGAGGTCAATGCGACGAAGCTGCGCGAGACTCCGGGGCTGCGCCTGCAGCCGGGCATGCCGGCGGAGGTCTACGTCGTCACCCCGGCGCGCAGCTTCCTCGAATACATCACGCACCCGCTGACCGGGTTCACGGCGCGCGCCATGCGTGAGCCCTGAATGAACATCCTGTCGCACGCAAGGCGCCCGAGTTGCGCCGCACAGGCGTACTTCGAAAAACGGTGTGCGGCTAGAAACCGCGAGGCAGCGAAGGCGGCGGCGGTTCGCGGCGGTAGACGTCCTGACCGGCGTCCTGGATGTCGCGGCGCAACTGGCGGCGTTCCTCGGGCGTGAGACGACCGCGACCCTGCTGAAACTCCTGGCGCTGTTCGCGACGGAATTCGCGCTGTTGCTGTTGCTGCTGCTCCTGCTGCCGCTCCTGGAGGAAACGGTGCAGACGCTGCCCGCGCTGATCCGCGTGCGCCGGCACTGCCGCCATGATGGCAACCACGCCAGCCAGCCAGAGCCATGCCTTCGCCTTCATGTCTTATCCGTTGTCGCGCCCATTGCCGATGCTGCTGATCATTGTAGCGGCATCGGGCATCGAGTCCGCGTCCGCGCGTTCGGACGATGCTGCAGGTATTCGTTTCATGGTCAGCCTCCCTGGTCGAAAACGCCAATGGGCGTTGATGGCATCCTAGGCAGCAGTTGTAAGCAGTCTGTTTTCGGTGGCCCGGGTTTTGTAATCGTTTGTAACCCCCTTCCCACCGAGGCCCCGATCCGGCTAGCATTCGCTTCCATGAGCGAACAGAAGCACAAGATACTGATCGTCGACGACGACCTGCGGCTGCGCCAGTTGCTCGAACGCTATCTCGGCGAACAGGGTTTCGCCGTCCGGGCAGTGGATGGCGCCGTGGCCATGGACAAGGCACTTTCCCGCGAGCTGTACGACCTCATCGTGCTCGACCTGATGATGCCGGGCGAAGACGGCCTCTCGATCTGCCGGCGCCTGCGCGGCGACAAGAACGACGTCGCGGTGATCATGCTGACCGCCAAGGGCGACGAAGTCGACCGCATCGTCGGGCTCGAACTCGGCGCCGACGACTATCTGCCCAAGCCTTTCAACCCGCGCGAACTGGTCGCCCGCATTCATGCCGTCCTCCGTCGCCGCGGCGCCCCGCCGCCGCCGGGAGCGCCTGCGGAGACCGAAGGCACGGTCGCCTTCGGCGATGTCAGCATTGACCTCGGCACGCGCGAACTCGCCCGCGCCGGCACTACGACGACGCTCACCACCGGCGAGTTCGCGCTCCTCAAGGTGCTGGTCGAGCATCCGCGCAAGCCCCTGTCGCGCGACAAGCTGATGGAACTGGCGCGCGGCCGCGAATACGACGTCTTCGACCGCTCCATCGACGTCCAGGTCTCGCGCCTGCGCAAGCTGGTCGAGGAAGACCCGGCCAAGCCGCGCTACATCCAGACCGTCTGGGGCTTCGGCTACGTCTTCGTGCCGGACGGCACCAAGCATCAGTGAGTCTTCCTCCAGCCGCAGTGCCGACGGCAAAGGCGACACGCTGGTCCCCCATCCCGCGGACCCTGCTCTGGCGCACGTTTCTGCTCATCGCCGTACTGATGCTGCTGTCGGTGCTGGCCTGGTTCTACATCTTCACCACCTACGAGCGCGAGCCGCGCGCGCGCCAGCTCTCGCAGATGGTCGTCAGCCTGGTCAATCTCACGCGCACGGCGCTGGTCACCGCAAGGCCCGAAGCGCGCCATGACCTGCTGCAAGAGATGTCCGATCGCGAGGGCATCCACATCTACCCTGCCGAAGCCCAGGACCGCATCGCGCCGCTGCCCGACCGCGTCTTCCTGCACCGGGTGCAGGATCTCGTGCGTGCGCAGTTGGGCGCCGAAACACGCCTGAGCCTCGAACGCGAGGGCGAGCAGGCCTTGTTCGTCAGCTTCCGCATCGACGACGGCGAAGACAGCGACGACTACTGGCTGGCCCTGCCGCGCGACCGTCTGGAGCGCGTCTTTCCGCTGCAATGGCTGGGCTGGGGCGCGGCGGCGCTGGCCCTGTCGCTCGTCGGCGCCTGGCTGATCATGTTCCGCGTCACCCGGCCCTTGAAGGCGCTCGCACGCGCGGCGGCGGACATCGGCAGCGGCCGGCGGCCGCAGCCCGTAGCCACCCACGGCCCAGCCGAGATCGAGACCCTGGCCCACAGCTTCAACCAGATGAACGCCGACCTGGCGCGCCTCGACGAGGATCGCGCCCTCATCCTGGCCGGCATCTCCCACGACCTGCGCACGCCACTGACGCGCCTGCGCATGGGCATCGAGATGTCTTCCGACGACGAGATGACACGTCAGGGCATGATCGCCGACGTCGAAGAAATGGACCGCACCATCGGCCAGTTTCTCGATTTCGCCCGCACCGACGAAGCCAACGAAGGCGAGGCCGCGACCGAGGCCGACCTCTCCGCAATGCTCGATGACCTCGCAAGCCAGTACCGCAAGCGGGGCACGAACCTGAGCAGCGAAATCGCCGCGGGCTGCCTGCTGCCGATGCGAATCCAGGCGGTGCGCCGCGCCGTCGCCAACCTGATCGACAACGCCCTGCGCTATGCCGGCAGCGACAAGCCGCTGGAACTCGGCCTGGCGATGCATGACCGGACTGCCATCATCGAGGTACGCGACCGCGGCCCCGGCATCCCCCCGGAACACGCCGAACGCCTGAAGCTGCCATTCACGCGCATGGAGGCCGCCCGCACCAACGCCATGGGTGCAGGCCTGGGCCTCGCCATCGTCGACCGCATTGCCCGCAGCCACGGTGGCAGCCTCGACCTCTTGCCGAGCCCCGGCGGCGGCCTCATCGCCCGCATCGCGCTGCCGTTCGGCCGATGACAGTTCGCCTCGGGCCGCTGGCGCAACTTTGCGGCCTGCTGGCCTGGGCCTGCGTGGCCCAAGCCCAATCGACCTCGACACTGAATGCATTCGGCACACCGCGTCCCGGCCTGCGTCCGGATCAGGTCGCCGTCGTCATCAACGAAGAAGATCCCACCAGCGTGCGTGTCGGCGAGCGCTACCGCGAGGCACGCGGCATCCCGGAGCGCAATCTGATCCGCGTCCGCATTCCCGGCAGCCCGCGCCGCCTGACGGCAGCGGAGTTCGACAAGCTGCGCCAGGCGATCGACGCGCAGGCCGACAGCCAGGCCCAGGTGCTGGTACTGGCATGGACCACGCCCTACGCCGTCGAATGCCAATCGATCACGGCCGCCCTGACGCTCGGACTCGAACCGAAGCTGTGCGAACACAGTTGCGCCCCCAGCCGCCTCAGCCCCTACTTCGACAGCGACTCGGTGCGGCCCCGCGAGGATTTCGGTTTCCGATTGACCATGCTGCTGCCCAGCCAGCCTGAGGAACTTGCGCAGAAGCTGATCGAGCGCGGTGTAAGAAGCGACCGAAGCCAGCCGCGCGGCAATGCGTTCTTCCTGATCACATCCGACGCGGCGCGCAGTTCGCGGGCGCGTTTCTTCCCTCCCTCGGGGCGCGTCGGCCGCCCGCCGCTGGCCATCCACACGATCAAGGCCGAGCGCATCGAGAACGAACGCAACATCATGTTCTACCAGACGGGTCTGGCGAAGGTGGAGAAACTGGAGACGCTGGATTTTCTTCCCGGTGCGCTCGCGGACCATCTCACTTCGGCTGGCGGCGACCTGCTCGGTGAGAGCCAGATGAGCGCGCTGCGCTGGCTTGAAGCGGGCGCCACGGCCACCTACGGTACGGTTTCGGAACCCTGCAACCACTGGCAGAAATTCCCCAACCCGACGGTACTGCTCAAGCACTACCTGCGCGGCGAAAGCGCCGTCGAGGCCTACTGGAAGAGCGTCGCCTGGCCCACCCAGGGCCTGTTCGTCGGCGAACCGTTGGCCGCCCCCTACCGGCGCTGATCCTGCTACCATCGCCGGCCATGAATACACCGACTACCGCATACCAGCTCATGGGCGGCGAACCGACGGTGCGCGCCATCGTCACCCGCTTCTACGAACTGATGGACACGCTGCCCGAAGTCCGGGCGATCCGCAGCATGCACGCCGCCGATCTCTCCGGCTCCGAGGACAAGCTCTTCAGCTTCCTCAGCGGCTGGCTCGGCGGCCCGCAGCTTTACGTCGAGAAATTCGGCCAGCCGCGCCTGCGCGCCAGCCACCTGCCCTTCGCCATCGGCAGCGCCGAGCGCGACCAGTGGATGCTGTGCATGCGCACGGCGATGGAAGAGAACATCGCAGACGGCAATTTGCGCGACTCGCTGATCAAGGCGCTCGGCGATCTCGCCGACTTCATGCGCAACCGGCCGGATACGGCATAGGCGACACAGCACCTGTCAAACCGACTTGTGGTAAGGTGCGCGCCCCTTGCCACCTCCCAGCTTCCGCATGCCCGCACCGATCGAATCCCGCATCGCCGCAGACCTCGGCGTCCGTCCGGCGCAAGTCATTGCCGCCGTCCAATTGCTCGATGAAGGTTCCACCGTTCCGTTCATCTCGCGGTATCGCAAAGAGGCTACGGGCGGCCTCGACGACACGCAGTTGCGCAACCTCGAAGAGCGGCTGACCTACCTGCGGGAACTCGATGACCGCCGAACTGCCATCCTTGCCTCGATCACCGAGCAAGGCAAGCTGACGCCCGAACTGGCCGCCGACATCGAAGCCGCCGACACCAAGCAACGCCTCGAAGACCTCTACCTGCCCTACAAGCAGAAGCGCCGCACCAAGGCGCAGATCGCCCGCGAAGCGGGCCTCGAACCGCTCGCCGACACCCTGTTCGGCGATCCGACACTGACGCCCGAAATCGAGGCGGCGAAGTACATCAACACCACGGCCGAACCGGCCGATCTCCAGGTGCCCGACGTCAAGGCCGCGCTCGACGGCGCCCGCCAGATCCTGATGGAGCGCTTCGCCGAGGACGCTGCGTTGTTGGAGAAACTGCGCCGCCATCTCAACGAAAACGCCTTGCTCGTCTCGGCCGTGATCGAAGGCAAGGAGACCGAGGGCGCGAAATTCCGCGACTGGTTCGACTTCCGCGAAGCCATCCGCGACCTGCCTTCGCATCGCGCGCTGGCGCTGCTGCGCGGCCGCAACGAAGGCATGCTCAAGCTCGCCATCAAGACCGCGCCGGAACTCGACGCCGATCCTGCACCGCCCTCCCCCTGCGAAGCCATGGTCGCCACCCACTTCGGCATCCGCAACGAGAACCGCCCGGCCGACAAGTGGCTGGCAGACAGCGCGCGCTGGGCCTGGCTGGTCAAGCTCTCGCTGCACCTGGAACTGGAACTCATGAACGCGCTGCGGGAGCGCGCCGAGGAAGAAGCCATCCGCGTCTTCGCCCGCAACCTGCACGACCTGCTGCTCGCCGCGCCGGCCGGCCCGCGCACCACGCTCGGCCTCGATCCCGGCATTCGCACCGGCTGCAAGATGGCGATCGTCGATGCCACCGGAAAGCTGCTCGACACCGCCACCATCTATCCGCACGAGCCGCGCCGCGACTGGCAGGGTTCGCTCGCCTGCCTGCGCCAGATGTGCCAGAAACACGCCGTCAATCTCATCGCCATCGGCAACGGCACCGCCAGCCGAGATACCGACAAGCTGGTGCTCGAACTCATGGCCGCGCATCCCGACCTCAAGCTCACCAAGCTCGTCGTCTCGGAGGCCGGCGCTTCGGTCTATTCGGCCTCTGAGCTGGCGGCACGCGAGTTTCCCGAGCTGGACGTCTCACTGCGCGGTGCCGTCTCCATCGCCCGCCGCTTGCAGGACCCACTCGCCGAACTGGTCAAGATCGATCCGAAGAGCATCGGCGTCGGCCAGTACCAGCACGACGTCAACCAGGGCCGACTGGCCAAGAGCCTCGATGCCGTGGTGGAAGACTGCGTGAACTCGGTCGGTGTCGACGTCAATACCGCCTCGGTGCCGCTGCTGACGCGCATCTCTGGACTCAACGGCACGCTCGCCGCCAACATCGTCGCCTTCCGAGATCAGCATGGCGCCTTCAAGAGCCGCAGCAAGCTGAAGGAAGTGCCACGCCTGGGGGACAAAACCTTCGAGCAGGCGGCCGGCTTCCTGCGCATCGCCGCAGGCCGGAGTGACGAAACGAGTCCGCTCGACGCCTCGGCCGTGCACCCCGAAGCCTACCCGGTGGTCGAGCGCATCCTCGCCGACATCGGCAAATCGGCCAAGGAACTAATCGGCGACGCCCGCACGCTGCGCGCCCTGAACCCGGCGAAATACACCGACGAGCGCTTCGGCCTGCCCACCGTGCAGGACATCCTCAAGGAACTCGAAAAGCCCGGCCGCGACCCGCGCCCCGAGTTCAAGACCGCCGCGTTCCGCGAAGGTGTCGAGGAGATCAAGGATCTCGAACCCGGCATGCGCCTCGAAGGTGTGGTCACCAACGTCACCAACTTCGGCGCCTTCGTCGACATCGGCGTGCACCAGGACGGCCTGGTCCATGTCTCCGCGCTCGCCGACCGTTTCGTCAAGGACCCGCACACCGTCGTCAAGGCCGGCGACGTGGTAAAGGTGAAGGTGCTGGAGGTCGATGCCGTCCGCAAGCGCATCGCGCTGACCATGCGGCTCGCCGACGAGGTGACGCCGAAATCCGACAGCCGCGGCGCGGCACCGCAACGGCGCAACAGCCCGCCGCAGCGTTCGCAGCCGGAACCCGCGGGCGCCATGGCAGCGGCATTTGCGAAGCTCAAGCGCTAGCCGCGTCAGTCATGTGAGTTCACGGAGTCCGCACAATGCCGCGACTCCGGCCGGCCCGTCGGGGACGAACGTCAGAAATTCTTACAGTCTTGCTAAAGGAGGGTTTAGGCAAGATACCGCCGCGAAATCCAACATGACGTTTTCAAAGGCTTTCTTGTTCAGGACTGTTCCATTGGCATAGATTTTGCATGCGGCACTTTCGCCCAGTACGATGGCGATTGGCGACGTAAAGAAATCATGTTCGACCCAATTTGTTCCACCGTCTTTGAACAACCAACCAGCGTGGAGACACCAATGAAAGCATCCTTCAAGAAATCCCGGCTTGCCATGACCGTCTGCGGCCTGCTGTTGTCGTTGACCATGTTCAGTTCTGCGGCCCACGCCAATTTGATCGCAAACGGCGGGTTTGAGGAATCGTCGAACCCGACCACCACTCCGACGGGGTGGACAAACATTGGCCATTCGGACGGAGTTATTCCCTACACCATCGGGCCCTTGCCGGCATATGAGGGAAATTACTTCTACGATCTCGGCGGCTACGGGGATGCAAGCGGACCGGTCGGCGACGGGATCATGCAAACGGTAAACACGACCGTGGGGACCGCGTATAAATTGGTCTTCGGCCTGAGTTCCGAAGACGTTCGCGGCGACTCAACGCTGCGCGTGTCCATCAACGGTGCATTCGTGGACTTCGATTTGTCGTCGACGGGCACATGGTTCCTCAAAGGGTTCACGACCGAGACGATCGACTACGTCGCGACCGATTCCGTCACCACGATCTCGTTCGTCGAGACGCGCAACACCAGTGGCGGCTACAATGATCCGCTGATCGATTGTGTGGTTTTCGACGTGGCAGGGGCAGCGGGGGGGTGCGGTAGCAGCCATATCCCTGAACCCACCTCCCTGGCTCTGCTGGGCATCGCGATGGCCGGCCTCGCGGGCATTCGTCGCCGCAACAAGATCTAATCCGAATGTAGTTGGAAGCGGCACTCCAGGTAGTTGTCAGCCTGGGGTGCCCGATCGCCGACGCAGTTCACTGGCAAGGGCGGTGTTGGTCGGTTCGATTGCGTTGTCTGTTCGGGTCACTTATGGCTTTGCCGTAGGCGTGGCCTTCCATCATGAGCGTGAAAGCATGAACCAGATCGGTGACGGCTTCACTGACTTTGGCTCTGCTCGAGACGACGGGGCTCGCTAGCGCGGTCCCAGCCGGACCATCGGCCAGCGTCCGACGATTTCATAGCGCGCACCCGCTGCCGACAGACTCGATTCGACCAGTGTGAACTCGGTCACCGGCCAGGCGATCGGCGCATCAAGCGACGGCGGCGCCGGACAGCGGGCATCGCGCAATAGGGTCATGTGAGCGACGAACGGACGCGTCTCCAGTTGGAAGCCCGCCGCCCGCAAGCCCGTCTGGAGCGATGAGGCCAGCGCGGCCAGCGGTTCCGACTCGCCGCCGGCCCACAGGATGCGGTTGTGCTTCCAGTAATTCAGGCGGTCGAGAGTGAGGGTGAATGGCGCCACCACGATTTCGGCAGCCACGGCCGTTGCGTCGATCCAACGCGCGGCCGGAATCTCGCCGAGGAAAGCCAGCGTCAGGTGAAGTGCGTCTTGCCGCATCAGTCGGCCGCCACAACTGCGCCGCGCCGCGCGCGCCGTGTCGTGCAACGCCTTCACCGCGGCCGCGTCGGGCCAGATGGCGAAGAACAACCGATGGCTGTCAGTCACGAGCCAGCATCGCCACCGCCTGGGCGGCGATGCCTTCCTGGCGGCCTTCGAAGCCGAGGCGCTCGGTGGTCTTGCCCTTGATGTTAACGGCGGCGCGCTCGATACCCAGGTCGGCGGCGATGTTGGCCGACATGGCGTCGACAAACGGCGCGATGCGCGGCGCCTGCGCCACCACCGTGGCGTCGACGTTGCCGATGCGCCAGCCGGCGCGACGCACGGCATCGGCGGCCTGGCGCAGCAGCAGTCGGCTGTCGGCATCCTTCCAGCGGCCATCCGTGTCCGGGAACATGCGGCCGATATCGCCCAGCCCGGCAGCGCCGAGGATGGCGTCGGTGATGGCGTGCAACAGCGCGTCGGCATCCGAGTGGCCTTGCAGGCCCATGGCGTGCGGAATCTCGACGCCGCCGAGGATCAGCTTGCGGCCGGGCACCAGGGCATGCACGTCGTAGCCCTGGCCGATGCGAGTCTCATTTGTCATGGCGTTCCTGTCGCGAAGGATGATCTCCGCCAGATGCAGGTCGAGCGGATAGGTAATCTTGAGATTGGTCGCGTCTGCGGCCACCAGTTTCGGCTGTTTGCCGAGCGCCTCGACCGCGCCGGCTTCGTCGGTCACTTCGGGAGCCGCAGCCAGGGCGCGCGTCAGCAGTTTGCGGCGGAACATCTGCGGTGTCTGCGCCTGCCAGAGCTTGTCGCGCGCCACAGTGGCGGCGATGATGCTGCCGTCTTCGCGCTTGAGCGTGTCGGCCACCGGCACCGCCAGGATGCCGCCGACCGGATCATCGCCCGCTTCGCGAATCAACGCCTCGATGTGCGCTGCCGTCAGGCAGGCGCGGGCGCCATCGTGCACCAGTACCCAGTCGTCGTCGGCGACGTCGTCGGCCATGGCGGCAAGGCCGTTGGCAACGCTCATGGCCCGGGTCGCACCACCGCAGCGCAGCACGCAAAGTTTGGGCGCCAGTGCCGAGAAGTCGAACTGATCCCAGTGCCCGTCGTCGGGCGCCAGCACGACGTAGACGCGCCCGATAGCGGCCACTGAGCAGAGCGCGGCCAGGGCGTGGAAAATCATCGGACGCCCCAGCAGCGGCAGGTACTGCTTGGGCAAAGCCCCGCCCATGCGGGAACCGCCACCGGCGGCGGGAACGAGCGCAACGTAGGCCATGGTGCGATTCTATCCAATGCGCGCTATACAATGACCGCATGAGCCCGTTCGAATCCACGGCCGTCGAACATGTTCAGGCCTTCGCCACCAGCTTGGCGATCGGCCTCCTGATCGGCCTGGAGCGCGAGCGCAAGCCCGACGCCAAGGCGGGGCTGCGCACCTTCGCCCTGGTAGGCCTGCTCGGCTGCCTATCGGCACTGCTGACGGAAAAGACCGGCAGCGGCTGGATCATGGCCGTGGGAATGCTGATGGTCGCCACCATAATGATCGCCGCCGTAATCATCGACCCGCCCGACGACGGCGATCCAGGAACCACTTCTATCGTCGCGTTGACCGTCTGCTATGGGCTGGGCGGCGCCGTCTGGTTCGGCTATGGGAAGCTGGCCGTCATGGCCGCCATCGCCACCACCGCCCTGCTCTATTTCAAGGCCGAACTGCACGGCATGACCCACCGCCTTACCCACAAGGACCTGATCTCCATCCTCCAGTTCGCCGTGCTGTCCTTCGTCATCCTGCCGATTCTGCCGGACCGGGACTACGGTCCCTTCGACACCCTCAACCCGCACCAGATCTGGTGGATGGTGGTGCTGATCTCCGGCGTTTCGCTCGCCGGCTATGCCGCCCTGCGCATTGCCGGCAGCGAACATGGCGCGCCGGTGATCGGCTTCTTCGGCGGCCTGGTGTCCTCGACCGCGACCACCATGGTCTTTGCCCGCCACGCCCGCGACAAGAGCGATTTCGTCCGCATGGCCACGGTGGTGATCCTGCTCGCCAACCTGATGGTGACCTTGCGCTTGATGATCGTCACCGGCATGGTGGCGCCGCAACTGGTAATGCCTCTGGGCCTGGTTCTCGGATCCGGCCTGATCCTGGGGTTGATCGCCACGTTGCTGGTCTGGCGCCATCTCGAAATGTCCGGCGACGTGCCGATGCCGGAGATCGGCAACCCGACCGAACTCAAGACCGCCCTCTCCTTCGGCCTGCTCTACGCCGCCGTGCTTTTTCTCGCCGCCTGGCTGCAGGATGTCGCCGGCAGCAAGGGGCTCTACTTCGTCGCGCTCGCCTCCGGCCTCACCGACGTCGATGCCATCACGCTGTCCAGCCTGCGCCTTTTCAATCTGGAGAAGCTGGCGGGCGAACAGGCGGTGACATCCATCGCCCTGGCGACGCTTTCCAACCTCGCATTCAAGTCCGGCCTGGTCGTCACCATCGGCGGCGCCGCACTGTCCCGCCGGGCCTTGCCCGGTCTTGTCGCCATCGCCGCCGGTATCGGACTCGGACTCGTTTTGCTCGGCGCTTGAAAGCGGCCGCCCGCCGGGTTATAACAAAAGCGGGAGGTAGCCGATATGCCTACTTTGTCCCTCCGCCCTCCAGCCGTTGCCGGGATGTTCTACCCGGCCGATCCTGAGGTTCTGGCGTCGAGCGTCGATTCCATGCTCGCCGCGGTACATGCTTCGCCGCTCCATCCGAAAGCGCTGATCGTTCCTCACGCCGGGTATATCTACTCCGGCCCTGTGGCGGCCAGCGCGTATGCGGTACTTCGGCCGTTCGCGCGGGACATCCGCCGTGTCGTGCTGTTCGGACCAGCGCATCGGGCTGCGGTCGCGGGACTCGCGGCGCCGTCCAGTGCGGCCTTCGCCACGCCGTTGGGCCAGGTGCCGGTGGATACCAAGGCGATCGCCGCGGCCGCCGTGCTACCCCAGGTACGGATCAGCGATTCCGCCCATGCTGAGGAGCACTCGCTCGAGGTCCAATTGCCCTTCCTGCAGACGGTGCTGGAGGATTTCGCCGTCGCCCCGTTCGTCGTCGGCGGCGCCAGCGGTGCGCAAGTGGCAGAAGTCATGGAACTCCTGTGGGGCGGACCCGAGACGCTCATCGTCGTCAGTTCGGATCTCTCGCATTACCTCCCCTACAGCGTGGCCCAGCAGGTCGACGGCGCCACGGCGGAGACGGTGTTGAACCGGCGGCCCCTGGCGCACCACGAACAGGCCTGCGGCGCAGCCGCCATCAACGGCCTGATCGAGGCGGCACGCCACCGGCACCTGACACCCACACTGCTGGATCTGCGCAACTCCGGCGACACGGCCGGCGACAGATCGCGCGTCGTCGGCTATGCGGCCTTCGCCTTCACCGAGACCAAGAATGAATGACCCGCTCGGTAATGCGCTGCTGATCCGCGCCCGCAATGCCATCGCCAAGGAACTTGGCCTGCCCGGGGAGCCCGAGCCGGAGGCCGATGCGCTCAAGGAGCCCGGCGCGGTGTTCGTCACCCTGACCCGCAACGGCGAACTGCGCGGCTGCATCGGCTCCCTTGAGGCTTGGCGTCCGCTCGACGCCGATGTACGCTCCAACGCCAAGGCTGCCGCCTTCAGCGATCCGCGCTTCCCGCCGCTGAGCGAAGCGGAATTGCCGACCACGCGCGTCGAAGTCTCGCTGCTGACGCCGCCGACGCCAATCCGTTTCGTCAGCGAAGAAGATGCCGTCAGCCAGTTGCGGCCGGGACTCGACGGCGTGACCCTGGAATGCAGCGGTCGCCGCGGCACCTTCCTGCCCCAGGTATGGGACAGCCTGCCGGAGCGGCATCTGTTCCTCAACCACCTGAAGCGCAAGGCTGGCCTGCCGGCGAACTACTGGGTATCGGCGATCAAGCTCTCGCGATATGAGGTCAGAAAATGGAAAGAACCGGAGAAGTCCTAGAAGGCCGGCCGGGCCGCTGGTGGCATGCCGAGCCCGATGGCCGCATCCGCTGCGACCTCTGCCCGCGCGACTGCGCGCTCAAGGATGGCCAGCGCGGCGCCTGTTTCGTGCGCGCCAACAAGGGCGGCCAGATGATCCTCACCACTTGGGGCCGCAGTTCCGGCTTCTGCATCGACCCGATCGAGAAGAAACCGCTCAATCACTTCTACCCCGGCTCCAGCGTGCTCTCCTTCGGCACCGCCGGCTGCAACCTGGCCTGCAAGTTCTGCCAGAACTGGGACATCTCGAAATCGCGCGAGATGGATACCCTGATGGACGACGCAACGCCGGAAGTCATTGCCCGCGCGGCGAAGAAGCACGGTGCAAGAAGCGTCGCCTTCACCTACAACGACCCGGTGATCTTCGCCGAATACGCCATGGACACCGCCGATGCCTGCCATGCGCAGGACATACAGGCCGTGGCGGTGACCGCCGGCTACATGCACATGCCCGCGGTGCGCGAGTTCTACGCCAAGATGGATGCCGCCAATGTCGACCTCAAGGCCTTCACCGACGAGTTCTACTTCAAGAACTGCGCCGGCCACCTGCAACCCATACTCGACACGCTCGCCTATATCCACCACGAAACCGACTGCTGGCTGGAAATCACCACCCTGCTGATTCCGGGCCACAACGATTCCGAGCCCGAGCTCAAGCGGCTCTCCGACTGGTGCATGAAGGAACTGGGACCCGACGTGCCGCTGCACTTCTCGGCCTTCCATCCCGACTACAAGTTCCTGGATGTTCCCGCCACGCCGCCGGCGACCCTGCGCCGTGCCCGCCGCATCGCCCTCGACGCCGGCCTGCGCTACGTCTACACGGGCAACGTGCATGACCCCGAGGGCGATACCACGCTCTGTCCCGGCTGCGGCAATGCGGTGATCAAGCGCGACTGGTACGCCATCCTGCGCTACGACCTCGACGACAGCGGCCACTGCAAGCATTGCGGTGGCGCCATTCCCGGCCGCTTCGCCGCCTTCAAAGAGGCGTTCGGTCCCCGGCGCATTCCGGTTCGACTGCACGTTGCCTGAGCTGTCGCCCACCGGCGACAGCACCATGTCATGACTCGACTGCCGTAGAAAGCATGCCTACGGCATCGGCATTGCCGATGCCTTGTCGAGGGAGAAAAAGACATGGCCAAAAGGGGAAAGCTGGTTGTGCTGTCGATCGCGGCGTTTGTACTCGCCCATGCTGCCACCGCCATCGGCTCGTGGCAGTCGCCAGGGTATTGGAACGCATTCAAGTACTCGGGCATGCCGGTCCTGGGACAGGAGACAGGCTGGTCCAGCGACTACGGCATCGTCAGAGGGCGATGCAACGCGCGCATGGTAAGCGCGCTGGTCGGCGGCCCCCGGGGTGCCGCCAGCGACGGCGATTCCCGCCTCGTCGCCACCCTGCGTGGCCCGATCCTGAGCGACACGCCAGCCGTCAACGCCGTGGACCGTGGCTGCATGGGCCACACGCTCGAACTGGCCCCAAGCTTCTTTGCCGTGCGCTGGACCAACCCGGACACGCATGGCACCTACATGCTGGTGCCCATGCGCCGCCTCAACCTGCACGGCAACCAGTGCCGGCTGTTCTCGGCGCAAGTGACGCTGGACGGCAACTCCCTGCCGCAGCGCGGCACGGCCTGCCGCCACGGTCATGGCGACTGGCACATGATCTGAAGATCGCTCGAATCCGCACCGACCAATCAACTGCCACGACCAGGAGGTCGCCCATGTCGTTTCGCTCCACGCTCATTAGTCTTGCCCTTTTCACTCTATGTTTCGCCGCCGCTACGGCGTATGCGGCCAAGGGCTTCGTCATCACCGAAGAAACCCAGGCCCCTGGCGGCAAGGTCGGCAAGAAGGTCACCTACGTCTCCGAGACCGCGCAGCGCAGCGAAGAATCGGACAAGACCACCGTGCTGGCCCTCAAGGGCGGCGAACTGAAGCTCTACGAGATCGACGAGAAGGCCAGGTCGGTCAGGGACTCGAGCGCCATGGCGCCCATGCTGCTCATGGGCTATACGTTCTTCCTCGATCAGGATGCCAATGGCAAGGCCCGCCTCAAGAAGGACTTCGCCACCCCCACCAACGAGACCAAGCCGGTCGGGAAATGGACGGCCCGCAAGGTGATCACCAAGCCAATGGGCCTGACGACCTACGGTTGGTATACGAAAGACTCGCCGGAAATGATCGGCGCCGACCGCATGCGCATGAAGTTCTTCACCGTCGCCAACGAATCCTTCATGAAGCCGCATCTCACTTCGCCGGACGCCGTCAAGGAACTGGCCAACATCAACAAGCTGGTCACCGATTTCTCGGAGAAGATGATCACCGACTACGGCGCCTCGGTCATGTCCGAGGTCGGCATGGGCAGCCGCGCAGCCGTCTCGCGCGTCGTTGCGGTCGAAAGCCGGGATATCCCCGACGCGCTTTTCGACCTGCCGAAGGGCCACAAGCTGGAAGGCCAGATCGCCAAGGCGAAATGACCGTACCGGCCTAGCCCGTCCACGGCAACCGCTTCGCATATCGCTCTGGGATATACTTCCGGCTGGCGATAACTCGAGAGGCCCGCAGACCGTCGCTCACGTGATGGTCTGCGGTTTCTTTTTGAGCCGGTGGCGAATCAGCCGGCGCAATGCTTGCGCTCAATCAACCAGGATGGAACCGCGCCACGGTTCCAAGACTACCAAACCAAGGAGGTTTCTCATGCCCTCAAGAATGCATCTGTCCGTGCTTGCCGCCATTTCATGCCTGCCGTTTCTGGCCAACGCTGCCCAGCAGTGTGCCTGGGGCACCACGCCGGTAAGCGTCACCGGCCGTGTCACAACCGTGAACATCTCCGAAACCAAGCAGGTCGGCCAGATCTGCGCGACGATGACCACCGCCGACGGCCGCGAAGTGTTCGACGATTGCGGCGCCCTGGTCGGCAAGATCGTCTCAGTCGACCCCAACACCGGAACCACCATGGTCATCGACACGGCCGTGTTCGAACTGATGGAGGCGTTTCGCACCGGCCAACACGCGCCCCAGGTGCTCGGTGTGGTTGAAACCGATGCGGACGGGAACCCCTGCGCCATGTCGGTTCGGGAACACATCACCAATCTCCAGTGGGGCACCGGCATATTTGCCAACGCCACTCTCGACGTCTTTGCCGACGGCATCGTCAGCTTCTGCCCGGGCAAGAACCTCAACACCTATCAGTTGAGCGGCCAGGCCTGCGTGCACAAGCGGCGTCGCTGACCGGCCGGACAGTTGGTTCCGGGAAGCGCAGGCGGCTGCCACCCGCTTGCCTCCCGGTTAGCACTAAGGTCTAATACGGCGGCATCACCGCCCCGTGGGCGGGCGACCTGATCGGGCCAGCCGATGAAACAGACTCTCTACCACATCCTGGGCGTTGCCGCCGACGCGGATCAAGACCAGATCCTTCTCGCCTACCGGAGCCGGATGGAAGGCGCCGCTGCCGAGCATCTCGACCCGAACGAGCGCGTACTCCTGAAGGAGGCCTACAGCATCCTGTCGCACCCGACCCAGCGTGGCGCCTACGACGCCTCCCTGGCCCGGCAATCCCAGGCCGTACGAATCGATCCCGTGGAATCGGGTTTCGACGACCCGCCGTCGCGGCGATGGCTCGTCTGGCTTGCCATCGGCCTGGTCCTTGCCGGCATCATCTACGCCTGGCAGGCCCGCAAGGCGCCCAAGGCGCAACCCGTGGTCGTTGACCGGGTCGTCATCCTGAACGGCCAGGCACCGGAGCAAGCGCCGCAACAGACAGTGCAGCAGGCGGCACCGCCGGCCGTCGTCGCAATGGCTTCAGGCGGCAAATCGGCCGAAGAACTCTTCGCCCAGCTTGCACCCAGCACGGCGATGGTGCTCGCCACCAACAGGAACAATGGCCGCACGGCCCAGGGAAGCGGGGTCGTCATCGAGCGCGGCACGCTCATCACCAACTGCCACGTGACCCAGGGCAGCACGGAAATCGAAGTCAGGATCGGCGGCGAGGTTCACAGCGCCCGGGTGGAGACGGCCGACGAGGAATTCGATCTCTGCCGCCTCAGTGTCTCCGGCATGACCGCGCCGACGGTGGCCATCGCCGACGTGGCGTCCCTGCGCACCGGCCAGAAGGTGCTGGCACTCGGCGCCCCCAAGGGCCTCGAACTGACCGTCAGCGAGGGCATCATCTCCTCCTTGCGTGAAGTGCCCGAGGGCAATCTCATCCAGACCACGGCGCCGATCTCGCCCGGTTCCAGCGGCGGCGGCCTGTTCAACATTGCCGGCGAACTGGTCGGCATCATCACCCTCACCAGCCGCTACGGCCAGAACCTGAACTTCGCCGTACCGGCCGACTGGATCGGGCGCATGCGCGACCGTCCGGCATCGGCCACCGGAGAAGGCGGCGCGGCCGGCTACGCCCCCCGGAAGATTCCGACCGCCAGCGGCAACAACTCGGCAACCGAACGCATTCTCGGCAAGTGGCACTGCTTCCGGCCGGACATCGGCCGCCACGTCGATCTCCAGTTCCTGCGCGACGGCAACATCGTGGGGTCGGAACTGGATCGCGCCCTCGGCGGGCGCTATTCGGTCGCCGGCGAGATGCTCACGCTTTACGGCTCCAGGCAGCGCTATTTCCGCATCGAAGGCATGACCGACAACCACATGGTCCTGAGCGAGGGCAATCTGCGCATCGCCTGCGACAGGACGCCTTAGACCACTTGTCGCCCATGGCCCCCAGGTGTTACTCTAGTAGCACCACCTGGCCAGAGGTCGCCGACATGTCCACCACGTCCTTGAAGCTTTCCGACGAACTCAAGGAGCGGGCCATCGCTGCCGCGCAACGACAAGGCGTATCGCCGCACGCCTTCATGGTCAATGCCATCGACCTGGCGGCCACCGCAGCGGAGCAACGGGCCAGATTCGTTGCCGATGCTCAAGCCGCCCGGGAAAAGATGTTGAAGACCGGCAAGGGTTACGATGCCGATCAGGTTCATGCTTATCTTCAAGCACGCATCGCCGGCAAGAAGCCGGGCAAGCCGAAAGCAAAATCTTGGCGAGGCTGATCTACTCTGAACAGGCGCTGGCCGATCTCGAGAGACTTACCGACTTCCTGATCGAGATCGATCCGTCCGCCGCGGCGGAGACGGTTGGGCTGATCGAGGAAGCAGTTTCCGTGTTGAAACGTCATCCACTGATTGGCCGTCCCGTCGAGCATGGGCTCAGAGAACTTGTGATTTCTCGAGGCCAGACCGGCTATGTCGCCCTCTACAGCATCGAGGCGGATCAGGACGTCATTCTGATCCTCGCCATCCGTCATCAACGTGAAGCGGGGTATTGGAGCCAGGGCGAGAGTTGAAGCCTGCTGTCCCAAGATGTCAATCGGCAGCGCGACCGGAACCGCGTCGCGGTCAACGCCCACGTCCGGCCAACTCCTCAATCAAGCGCAACTGCTCGGGCAGACACCTGGTCTTCAGATCGTAGTCGGCGACGATCGTCTGCCTGGCACGTTGCCGTATCGGCGCGTATGCCTCGCGATCCTCGAGCGCCGCCACGTCGATCTCCAGTTCCTGCGCGACGGCAACATTGTGGGGTCGGAACTGGATCGCGCCCTCGGCGGGCGCTATTCGGTCGCCGGCGAGATGCTCACGCTTTACGGCTCCAGGCAGCGCTATTTCCGCATCGAAGGCATGACCGACAACCACATGG
>JBGOZF010000028.1:0-54356 GCA_041480065.1 Rhodocyclaceae bacterium | reverse complement strand
CTTTCGCCTCGCCACCATACTTCGCCGACAACACGGTCGTGATCGCCGCCGTCAACGTCGTCTTGCCATGGTCTACGTGACCAATCGTCCCCACATTCACGTGCGGCTTCGTACGCTCAAACTTGCCTTTTGCCATGATCGGTTACCCCAAAAAATATTGGTCCGAAAAAAACGCGGTGCCGGTTCGGCACATGTCAATCAAATAGTCCAACCACCTGGTGCCCATGGCGTGGATTGAACACGCGACCTCTCCCTTACCAAGGGAGTGCTCTACCACTGAGCTACATGGGCGAAACCTTTGGAGCGGGTGAAGGGAATCGAACCCTCGTCTTAAGCTTGGAAGGCTTCAGCTCTACCATTGAGCTACACCCGCCCGATTCAATACTCTCCGACACCCTGCCCTTGCGAAACCGAAACCTTCCGGCACCGCAGCACTGCATGACCGCTGGTGGAGGGGGAAGGATTCGAACCTTCGAAGGCAGAGCCGTCAGATTTACAGTCTGATCCCTTTGACCGCTCGGGAACCCCTCCAGCGAAACAGCGAATTATCTTAGGGAATCAGACGCCTGTCAATGGGGCTTTTGCTTTGCACCAATGCCCGGCCGGCAATCGTCGGGCCGCGTAGAATCGCCTCGAAGCATCTTCCGCGAAATTACTCGAACGGTGATGGCAGACCTTCTCGAACGCCTGGCTCAGCAGTTCGGCGACCGATTTTCCGTCAGCGAAGCCGTCAGGCTCCATCACGGCAAGGACGAGTCGTCATTGCCACCAGCGCCGCCGGAAGGAGTCGTCTTTGCCAACAGCACGGACGAAGTAGCTGAAGTCGTGCGTCTTTGCCGCGAATTCCGGACGCCGGTGATTCCGTTCGGCTCGGGAACCTCCCTCGAAGGTCACCTGCTGGCAGTGCGCGGCGGCATATCGATCGACCTGTCGGGCATGAACCGGGTGCTCGCCGTCCGCCCCGAAGATCTGGATGCCACGGTGGAAGCCGGCGTCACCCGCAAGCAGTTGAATGCGGCGCTCAAGGATACCGGCCTCTTCTTTCCCATCGATCCCGGCGCCGATGCCAGCCTCGGCGGCATGGCCGCCACCCGCGCCTCAGGCACCAATGCGGTCCGCTACGGCACCATGCGCGACAATATGCTCGGCATGACCGCCGTCCTGGCCGATGGCCGCGTCATCCGCAGCAGCGGCCGGGCGCGAAAATCGGCGGCCGGCTACGACCTCACGCGATTGATGATCGGCTCGGAGGGAACGCTGGGCATCATCACGGAACTGACGGTCCGCCTGTACCCGGTGCCGGAGGCGGTCTCCAGCGCCATCGGCGCTTTCCCGACCATCACCGATGCAGTGAACACCGTCATCCAAACCATACAGATGGGTATCCCGGTGGCACGAATCGAGTTGCTGGATGCTCTTGCCCTCGAGGCCATCAACCGCTACAGCAAGACCAGCCTGCACGAGGCGCCGACCCTGTTCTTCGAGTTTCACGGCTCGCCGGCCGGGGTCGAGGAGCAGGCCCGCGCGGTGCAGGAAATTGCCGCAGAGCATGGCGGCCTCGACTTCCAGTGGGCAACGCGCCCCGAGGATCGCACACGGCTCTGGCAGGCGCGCCACGATGCCTACTACGCCTGTCTCGGCCTGCGGCCGGGCGCCCGTTCGCTGACCACGGACGTCTGCGTGCCCATTTCGCGGCTTGCCGATTGCATCGACGAGACCATGGCCGATCTCGCGGCCAGCGAACTGATCGCGCCCCTGGTAGGCCACGTCGGCGACGGCAACTTCCACCTGCTCCTGCTCGCCGATCCCGCCGATGCCGACGAAATCGAACGCGCGAAGCAGTTCTCGAACCGGCTGGTGGAACGGGCGCTCAGAATGGAAGGCACCTGCACCGGCGAACATGGCGTCGGGCTGGGCAAACGGAAGTACATGGCACTCGAGCACGGCGAGGCGGCCCTGGACGTAATGCGGGCCATCAAGCAGGCACTCGATCCTGATAATCTACTGAACCCCGGCAAGATACTGCCGGACTAGCCGGCGCGCCCACAAGGCGTTGCCGTCATTGCAGTTCGCTTGTGGAGGATCCCATGCGCGACATCCGTCTGGACGACAAATACACCCAGGAGTCCGGCCGCGTCTTCCTGACCGGCATCCAGGCCCTGACACTTCTGCCCATGCTGCAGCGGCGGCGCGATCTCGCCGCCGGGCTCAACACCGCCGGCTATGTCTCCGGTTATCGCGGTTCGCCGCTGGGCGGGCTCGACCAGAGCCTGTGGAAAGCGAAAGCACACCTGGAGCGCCACCATGTTGTCTTCCAGCCCGGCGTCAATGAGGATCTGGCGGCCACCGCAATCTGGGGCAGTCAGCAGTTGAACCTGTTCCCCGGCGCACGCTACGACGGCGTTTTCGGGCTCTGGTACGGCAAGGGGCCCGGCGTCGACCGCTGCGGCGACGTCTTCAAGCATGCCAACTCGGCCGGCACGTCACGCCATGGCGGTGTCATCGCCGTCGCCGGCGACGACCATGCGGCACGATCTTCGACGGTGGCTCACCAGTCGGAACATGCCTTCAAGGCGGCGATGATGCCGGTGCTGGTGCCTTCGGGCGTGCAGGACTACCTCGACCTCGGCCTGCACGGCTGGGCGCTGTCGCGCTACTCCGGCTGCTGGGTGGCGTTCAAGGCGGTAGCCGACACGGTAGAGTCGTCGGCATCGGTGAACATCGACCCGACGCGCGTGCAGATCGTCCTGCCCACGGACTACGAACTGCCGGCCGACGGGCTGAATATCCGCTGGCCCGACCATCGTCTGGTCCAGGAAACGCGACTGCTCAACCACAAGCTCTATGCCGCGCTCGCCTATTGCCGCGCCAACCGGCTGAACCGTATCGTCATCGATTCGCCCAACCCCAGGCTCGGCATCGTCGCCTGCGGCAAGTCCTATCTCGACGTGCGCCAGGCCTTCGACGACCTCGGGCTCGACGACGCACTGGCGGCGGAGATCGGCATCCGCCTGTTCAAGGTCGGCATGAGCTGGCCGCTGGAATCGGAGAGCGTGCGCCATTTCGCCGAAGGACTGGATGAGATCCTGGTCGTCGAGGAGAAGCGCCAACTGATCGAGTACCAGCTAAAGGAGGAGCTCTACAACTGGCGCGAAGACGTCCGGCCTCGGGTCATCGGCAAGTTCGACGAAAAGGGCGAATGGGCTCTGCCCTATGGTAACTGGCTGTTGCCCGCGACCAGCGAGTTGACGCCGGCGATGATCGCGCGCGTCATCGCCGATCGCATCGACCGCGTATTCACCTCGCAGCGCATCCGCGACCGCCTGGCCGTCATCGAGGCGCGCGAGAAGGCCAGCGCGGCACCGATCATCCCGATCGCCCGCCAGCCCTGGTTCTGCCCCGGTTGCCCGCACAACACCTCGACGGTGGTACCCGAGGGCTCGCGCGCACTGGCCGGCATCGGCTGCCATTTCATGGTCACCTGGATGGACCGCAACACGGCCACTTTCTCGCATATGGGTGGCGAAGGCGCGGCCTGGCTGGGGCAGGCGGCGTTTACCGATGAAAAGCACGTCTTCGTCAATCTCGGCGACGGCACCTACTTCCATTCCGGCATCCTGGCGATCCGCGCCGCCGTCTCCGCGAAGGTCAATGTCACCTTCAAGCTGCTCTACAACGACGCGGTGGCGATGACCGGCGGCCAGCCGGTGGATGGTTCGCTGACGGTGCCGCAACTGGCGCGGCAACTGGCCGCCGAGGGCGTTTCGCCCATCGTCGTCGTCACCGACGGCACAGAACGAAATTACGGCCAGGCCGACTTGCCGCAAGGCATTTCGATGCGGCAGCGCGACGACTTCGACGCCCTGCAACGCGAGTTCCGTGAAATCCCCGGCGCCTCGGCCATCATCTTCGATCAGACCTGCGCCGCCGAAAAGCGCCGCCGCCGCAAGCGCGGCAAGATGCCCGACCCGGCGCGCCGGCTGTTCATCAACGAACTCGTCTGCGAAGGCTGCGGCGACTGCGGCGTGCAATCGAACTGCCTGGCCGTGGTGCCGATGGAAACTGAATTCGGCCGCAAGCGCGCCATCGACCAGTCGGCCTGCAACAAGGATTACTCCTGCCTCAAGGGCTTTTGTCCGTCGTTCGTCACCGTCGACGGTGGCCGTCTGCGCAAGGGCCAGGGCATCGGCGACGACAAGTTCGACGATCCGCCGCCACCTGCGCTGCCCGCCACGGTCGAACCCTACGGCATCCTCATTACCGGCGTCGGCGGCACCGGCGTCATCACGCTCGGCGCCCTGATCGGCACGGCTGCGCATATCGACGGCAAGGGCGCCACCGTGCTCGACATGACCGGCCTGGCGCAAAAGGGCGGCGCCGTATTCTCGCATGTCCGGCTGTGCGACGACCCGGCCGCGCTCCATGCCGTTCGCATTGCCACCGGCCAGGCCGACGCGGTGATCGGCGGCGACGCCGTGGTCACCGCCTCGGGCGAGGCATTGGCAAGAATGCAGGCGGGCCGGACACGCGTCGCGGTCAACTTCGCCGAGACACCGACAGCCGAGTTCACCCACGACCCGGACTGGCAGTTTCCGCGCGAAAGCATGCGTTCGGCCATCGCCGATGCCGTAGGCGATGGCGCTTGGCACAGCCTCGACGCCAACCGCATCGCCTATCGGCTGCTGGGCGATGCCATCGGCGCCAACCTGCTTCTGCTCGGCTATTCCTGGCAGCTCGGGTTGGTACCGGTTTCTGCCGAAGCCCTCGACAAGGCCATAGAACTCAATGGCACGGCGGTAGACATGAACCGGCGCGCCTTCATGTGGGGACGCAGGCTGGCGCACGACCCGGCGCTCGCCGACGGCCTGCTGCCGGCCGCTGTCCCCGAGCCGACGCTTGACGAGTTGATCGCCCGCCGCAGCGCCTATCTCGCTGACTACCAGGATGCCGCCTACGCCGCCCGCTATCGCACGCTGGTCGAGAAGGTGCGCACGGCGGAAGCGCCGTTGGGCTCGACGCGCCTGGCGACCGCCGTCGCCCACAACTACTTCAAGCTGCTGGCGATCAAGGACGAATATGAGGTCGCGCGGTTGTACGCGGAAACGGATTTCCGGGCGAAACTTGACGAGGTCTTCGAGGGCGGTTTCACACTGCGCTTTCATCTCGCGCCGCCCGTGATCGCGAAACCCGATCCGATCACCGGACGGCCGAGGAAGCGCGTCTTCGGGCCATGGATGATGACGGCCTTCCGCTGGCTCGCCAAGGCGCGACGTCTGCGCGGCACGTCATGGGATATGTTCGGGCGCAGCGCCGAACGGCGCGCGGAACGCCAACTGATCACCGATTACGAGGATGACATCACCGCCATTCTGGCCACGCTCGCGCCGAGCCGTCTCGAGATCGCCGTCGAGTTGGCGTCGCTGCCAACCCGGATCCGCGGCTACGGGCCGGTCAAGCTCCGCTCGATCGAGGCGGCCCGACCGCAAAGGGAAAGCCTGCGCACCCGGTTGGCGGCCTGACGCTATCATTGGCCGATGTCCCCGCTTCGCACCGCCGTCGTGACGCAGATGCTGGGTGGCCTCGCCGCCGCAGCGCTCGCTTGGATCGCCTTTCCGGAGTCGCTGGCCCAACCGCTGGTCATTGCCTGCGCCCAGGGCCTGTTCGCCACCATGTTCAGCCTGGTTCTGAAGGGACCAGTCTGGTGGCTGCCCATCCACCTCGCCTTCATGCCCCTGGCGGTGCTGGCCAGCCGCCTCGAGTTGGATCCGGCCTGGTACCTGGGCGGCTTCCTGCTCCTGCTGGCCATCTTCTGGCGCACCGACCGCAGCCGCGTACCTCTGTACCTCAGCAATGAGCCGACGGCCACCGCCGTGGCCGCACTGCTGCCGCCCACCCCTTGCAGGGTGATCGATCTCGGCTGCGGGGACGGCGCGCTGTTGAGAAGGCTCGCCCGCAGCCGGCCAGACTGTAGCTTCCTGGGCATCGAACACGCGCCCCTGCCCTGGGCCTGGGCCAAGGTGGCCGCCGCCGGACTGCCGAACTGCGAAATCCGTCACGGCGACTTCTGGAAACAGGGCTTGGGCGGATTCGACGTCGTTTATGCCTTCCTGTCGCCGGCGCCCATGACTGATCTCTGGACCAAGGCCCGAAAAGAGATGGGGCCGCGCGCGCTGCTGGTCAGCAACAGCTTCGCCGTTCCGGACGCAAACCCCGAAAACACGGTCGAAGTTGCTGACCGGCGCGCCACCCGGCTTTTCTGCTACCGGCCGGGCGGCCAATAAAAGCCCTGATTCCATCGCATTTCGGCTCATCCGGCCGGCGGCGAGTAGCCAATAATCGGCCCCGTAACGTTCCTGCCCGACCGCAGGACGGAGGCATCATGGCAGACATCATCTGCATCATCGGCAACAAGGGCGGCACCGGCAAGACCACGCTTTCCCACATGCTCTGTCAGGGCATGGGGCTGCTTGGCCAGCGTTCGGTCTGCGTGCTGACCGATACCCATCGCGAACCGCTGGCGCCGGCCGGCCGACGCTATCTGCTGGCCGATGCGCGCTCGCGCGAAGCGCTGGCCAAGGTGGTAGACAAGATCCGCTCATTGAACGCCTGGATGGGCGTCATCGACGGCGGCGGCAACCGTACCGAGATGGACCGCAAGCTCTACGGCCTGGCCGACCTCGTGCTGTTGCCCTTCCGCGACTCGCACGAGGACATCCGCACCGTCATCCGCGATCTTGAGATGTTCCCGCGCGCCTACGCCATTCCGACGCAATGGCCGACCAATACCTGGCAGCGTGAGGCCGCAGACAAGACCATGACCGAGACGCTGGCGCCGTTCCGCGACCGGATTCTCGAGCCGATCTACTCGCTGGCGGCAAGCAAGCTGTTGCTGCAGGTCCAACTGCCGACGCCGCTGCCGACACCGCTTGCCAACGCCTGCCGATCGGCGGCGCATCAGATCCTCGACCTGCTGCAGATCCCCATCGAGGAAGCCGGCGACGATGCGACGGCGTCGGCCATGGCGTCCGGCGTCAGCCTGGCGCCGAACTCCTCCCCGGCCATCGCCGCGATCTAGTCCGGCGAGCCCGCTCTTGCCGCCGTCGGCGCAGACGGTGACAATCCATACCAGATGAAACTCGCCAAGACCTGGGGAATCAAGGAACGGGCCATATTTCTGGCGCTGGCGCCGGCGATCGTCATCGCCGTGGCGCTGACTGTGTATTTTCTCGTCCTGCGCTACGCCGACGTGGAGGCGGCCCTGCAGAACCGGGGCCATTCCCTGGTGCGGCAGCTCGCCCCGGCGGCCGAATACGGGGCCTTCTCCGGTAACCGTGCCGAACTCCTGCGGCTGGTCCAAACCGCAGCGCGTGAGCCGGACGTGGTCTCCGTCACCGTCTACGACGCCTCCGGCCAGTTGCTGGCCAGTGCCGGCAATCCGAGCACGCTGATCGATGCGCCCAGGTCCCAGAGCAGCGATGGCAACGTGGCCCAAAACAGTGCCGTGGAAGTGTTCCGCGCCACGATCAACCGGCCGATGTTGCCCTTCGACGACCCCTTCCAGGCCGTCATTCCGATCCCGGATAACTCCGACAAGACCCTGGGGCGCGTCGTTCTGGAACTCTCGCGCGCCGATCTCGACGCCCGCAAGCGCGAGATCCTGGGCGTCACGCTGCTGGCGACCTTCATGGTCCTGGCCGTTTCCTCGCTGCTGGCGCTGCGACTCGGCCGCGACATCACCGAACCGGTGCTGGCGCTGGAAAACGCGGTTGCGCGCATACGCGCCGGCAAGCTGGATGTGCGCACGGTACCGCATCCGTCGGGTACGTTGGTGTCGCTGGAAACCGGCTTCAACGAGATGGCCGCCGCGCTGGCCGAGAGCCACCGCCGCTCGGCCAGCGCCCTGGCTCAGAGCGAAGCCGAACTCGCATTGCAGTTGAACTTCGCCCAGACCCTGCTCGATGCGCAGTCCGACGCCGGCATCGGCCTGATGATCATCGAGCACGGCAAGATCGTGTTCGCCAATCAGGCCATCGAAAGCACCTTCGGCTACAGCGTCGAGGATATCATCGCCCTGCCCAGCTTCCTCGCCGTCGTGCACCCCGACGACCGCATGCGGGTCATGGAGAATCACCAGCGCCGCCTGCGCGGCGACGCCTTCGAGAATCATTACGACATCGCGGTCCAGCGCAAGAGCGGCGACAAGGGCTACGCCGACCTGACGGTGGCGACGCTGCCGGCCGGCGACCACTTGCAGATCCTCTGCGTCATCGTCGACATCACCGAGCGCAAGCGCGCGGAAACGCGCCTGGCGGAAGCTCACCGCGAGCTGTTGATCAAGAAGAACGAGGCCGAGCGCGTCAGCGAAGACAAGTCGCGCTTCCTTGCCGCAGCCAGCCACGATCTGCGCCAGCCCCTGCACGCGCTGACGCTGTTTGCGACCGAACTGACGGCTTCGATCACCAAGCCGCGCAACCGGAAACTGGCATCGCAGATCGTCACCGCCGCCGGCGCCATGGCCGAGCTGCTCGATGCCCTGCTCGACGTGGCGCGCCTGGATGTCGCCGCCCTGCAGGCGCAACGCCGCCCGATCGCGCTCGGACCGCTGCTGGAAACGATCGCCGAATCGCACCTGAGCAGCGCATCCGCCAAGGGCCTGCGCCTCACTTGCCGCCCGACCGCGCTCTGGGTCGATACCGACCCGCATCTGTTGCGGCGCATGGTCGGCAACCTCATCGCCAACGCGGTCCGCTATGCCCATCGTGGTGGCGTCCTGGTCGGCGCAAGGGTGCGCGGCGACCAGGTCCGCATCGAAGTCTGGGACAGCGGCATCGGCATCGACAACACGCACCTGCCCTACCTGTTCAACGAGTTCTATCAGGTCGGCAACCAGGAGCGAGATGCCGCCAAGGGCCTGGGCCTTGGCTTGGCGATCGTGGCCCGCCTCGGCCAGATTCTCGACCATCCGGTGACGGTGCGCTCGACGCCGGGTCGCGGTTCGGTGTTCACCATCACGCTGCCCCGCGCCGCAGCTTCACCCCAGGTGGCCGTCGAGCACCCGCTATCGATGACCGCCAAGCCTCGTCTGGCGATCTGCCACACTGACGGCCCCCGCTGCGACGAGATCTGCGCGATGCTCGATTACTGGGGCTACGAGCTCGAATGCGGCCATGACGCCGACGATGTTCCGCGCCTGCTGGAAGCCGACCCCACCCTCATGATTTGCGACGCCGAGCTGCTCGCAGATGCCGCCAAGTACCTGCTGGTCATGCCGGAGCCGCCATTGCTGGTCGTGCTCGGCGACAGCGACGCGAAGGTTTCGTCGGCCCTGAAGATCGACGGCCACCTGCCGCCGCCGCTGCGTCCGGCACGCTTGCGGACCTTGCTCCACCACCTGCTGATGGAGCAGGCCGAGGAAGCGGCCCCCGGCCAGCCCGGCTGATCGCCCGACCTACACCCTGACGCGCGGCTTGCTGGCGAGCAACAGGGCCTGAGAACGGTTGGTGACGTTCATGGCCTTGAAGATCGCCGAGACATGGATCTTGACCGTGCCTTCGGTGACGCCCAGCAGATCGGCGATCTGGCGGTTGGTCTTGCCTTCGGTCAGCAGTTCCAGAACCCGCATCTGGCCCGGCGTCAGACCATAGCGCTCGGCCACGGTCCGGCTGCGGCCGCTGCCGCGAGTCGCGGTATCACGCAGACGCGGCGGCAGATACACCTCTCCGGCCAGCACGTCATGCAGCGCCTGAAGCATGATCTCGGTCGAGCTGGATTTCGGCACGAAGCCGGATGCGCCCTGGCGCAAGCCCCTCATGACCGTATCGGTATCGTCCAGCGCCGACAGGATGACCACCGGGATGGTAGGAAAACGCTTTCTCAGCACTCCCAGCAAGGCCATGCCACTGGTACCCGGCAACATCAGGTCGAGCAGCACCAGATCGACATCCTGATTCGCCTCAAGCAGCTCGAGGCCAGTATCGGCATCGGCGGCACCGAGCGTCACCACGTTCTTCTCGAGGCCCTTCAAAGCCTGCAACAGACCTTCCCTTACCAGGGCATGATCCTCGATCACCAGTAGTTTGAGCATTGCCAGACCCTTTCGGACAGTCACCAAAGTGGCACTTAGTCTAACGCTGTTTTACGGCAAATGGCATATCCGATTGGCGATGTCGTAAGATGTTCCTACCGAACAAGGAGTCCGCCATGACCAACCCGACACAAAATCAGGACCCGATGGAGTTCCTGAAGACCTTCTGGGGCAACATGGGTTTCCCCCTGCCCGGCATGGTCACGCCGACCCTTGACACCGACGAACTCGGCCGCCGCATCGCCGATCTCAAGGCCGTCGAAGGCTGGCTCAAGACCAATCTGTCGATGCTGCAAATGACCATCCAGGGCCTGGAAATGCAACGGGCGACGCTTGCCGCGATGCAGAGCATGAGCCAGTCGATGAGCAGCGGCGAACCGGCGCCGCAGGCGGAGGGCAACCCCTTCGCAAACCCTGCGTTGTGGCCCTGGAACTTCATGCCGTCGGCCCCCGCGGCCGAAACCGGTGCCGCACCGGCAGCCGAGCCGAAGCCAGAGGATTCAGCGCCCAAAGGCAAGCCAAAGGGGTAGCGTCACCATCGCGGCCAGGGTGCCGGCGGAAATCAGCCAGGCAACGCTCGCGCCGTCGCCGCCCATGCGCTGCGCCAGGATGTAGGCCGAACTGGCTGTCGGCAGCGCGGCGAAGGCCAGGACGACACCGAAATAGACCCCGGTGAGCCCCATCCATCCCGCCAGAGCGATGGTTGCCAGCGGCAGCGCAAGCAGTTTCACGGCCAGGAACCATGCCGCGGCCCCATAGCCCCCTCCGGGCCTGCCTTTCAGGCGTAGCGCAGCACCGACGGCCAGCAGACCGAGCGCGATCGCCGCCTCCGCCAGCCGGCCCATGAACTGCGCCGCGGGGGCCGGCAAGGGCAGCCCCGAGGCATTCCACAACAGACCGGCCAGCGTGCCCAGCATCAAAGGGTTCTTCGCCAGTTCGCGCCAGACGCTGGCCCCGCCCAGGCGCGCCAGCATGCCGACGGCGGCCAGGTTGACCGGTGGCACCATCGCACCGGTCAGCAAGCCCATGGCGGCGATGCCTTCGGTGCCATAGAGCTTCGCCGCCACCGCCAAGCCGATGTAAGTGTTGAAGCGGAAGGCGCACTGGAACTGCGAAGCAAACGACGCCCGCGACATGGTGAAGAACCAGCGCGCCGGGAAGGCCAGCATCATGCCGACCGCTACGATCAGGAGTCCCGTCGCCAACAGTGGCGCTGCCGTCGCCCAGGCCAGATCGGCCCGCGCCAGCGAGTTGAACAGCAGCGCCGGGAACAGCACGAAGTAGACAAGTTTCTCGAGCCCGGACCAGAAATGGTCGCCCAGATGCAGCCAGCGCCGCAGCGCGTAGCCGAGGAGTATGAGCAGGAAATCGGGCAGCAGACCGAGCGCGGTGGTCACGCTTCAGATTATGCCTGCCGATTTCAAGTCGGCAATCTCGGATTCCCCATAGCCCGCCTCGCGCAGAATGGCCGCCGAATCTTCGCCACGGCCCGGCGACGGCCGGTGCACCCGGAAATCGAAACCGGAAAACTTGAATGGCGGTGCAAGCTGTGTGAGCCCGTCGCCGTCGACCACCATGCCGCGCGCCCGCAACTGCGGGTGGCACAACGCCTCGTCCATCGACAGCACCGGCGTGACGCCGCAATCGACGGCTGCGAATACCTGCTCCCAATGCGCGAGCGGCTGCCCGGCGAACAAGGCTTCCAGTTCGCCGCGGACCCAGGTGGCCTTGTCGCCGCCGATGAAGCCGTGCGGCTTCAGGTCGGGCCGCCCGAGCGCATCGCAGAACATGTCCCAGAATTTCGGCTCCAGCGCGCCGACCGCCATGTAACGGTCGTCCTGCGTCCGGTAGATGCCGTAGCCGGGCAGCGCACCCGACAGTTGATCCGCACCGCGCGGCTGCGGCCGGCCGTGAATCAGCGTCGCCAGCAGCGGCGAATAGGCATGGGCGAAGACCGCGTCGGTCATCGACACATCCACGTAGCGCCCTTCACCGCTCGTCTTGGCTGCGATGACGGCGGCAAGGATGCCGGCGACCGCGGTCATGCCGCCGCCGAGCAGGTCGCCGATCTGGAAGTTCGGCAGCGCCGGCGGGCCGCCCGCAGTACCGATCTGGTCGAGCACGCCTGCCGTGGCGACGTAATTGATGTCGTGGCCGGCACGGTCGCGCCACGGGCCGTCCTGCCCGTAGCCGGTGATGGCGCAATAGACGATGCGCGGATTGATCGCCTTCACCGCCTCGTAGCCGACGCCCAGCCGGTCGACCACGCCGGGGCGGAAACCCTCGACGATCACGTCGGCGTCCTTGGCCAGGCGCAGGAACACTTCGACGCCCTGCGGCCGCTTGAGGTCGAGGCGCATGCCGCGCTTGTTGCGGTTGACGATACGGAAGAAGTAGCTGTCCTCGCCGGGTGCGGCACCGGCGCTGAGCGTGCGCGCATAGTCGCCGGCACCGGTGTCTTCGATCTTGATCACCTCGGCGCCGAGATCGGCAAGATGAAGCGTAGCGACCGGACCGGGCAGCAGCCGGGTCAGGTCGAGCACGCGCAGGCCGGCGAGAGGAGCGGAAGCAGTGGTCATGCGAGGTTCGGCGAATGATGGAATCGGGTTCGCTGCTTGCCACGCGCCGAAGGCAGCGATTACATTCGTCGTCTGAAGCCACGGCACGGTCGGGCAGGTGTCGATTCTAACCGCGCGAAACCTCGATTGCTGGCGGCAACCTCGATGCGACTCTGGTCACTGCATCCGCAATACCTCGACCCGCAAGGCCTGGTCGCACTCTGGCGCGAGGCGCTGCTGGCGCAGGCTGTCATCGCCGGACGGACGCGCGGCTACAGGCACCACCCGCAACTTGCGCGCTTCCTCGCCTCGCCCTCGCCGAGGAAGACCATCGCCGTCTATCTGCGCGCGGTGCATGCCGAAGCGACGCGGCGAGGCTACCGCTTCGACGCCAGCAAGATCGGCCGCGGCGGCAGCATCGAGCCGTTGATCGTGACGAAGGGACAGCTCGAATACGAGTGGATGCACCTGCGCAAGAAGATCGAACGCCGCTCGCCGGCGTGGTCCGCCGAACTTCCCAAACCGAGACTGCCCGAGCCGCATCCGCTGTTCCGAGTCGTCGCCGGAGGCATCGCCGACTGGGAAGTTGTGGCAGACTGAGAACTATCCGTGTTCCGGCTCCAGATCAAACGCGGCGCGAAGGAATATTGGTGTCCCCTATTCATATTCATACTCATCGACTGGAATTTTCGAATGTCCGTCATCACCAAACGAACTGGGTATTCCGTCGCCATTTCACTTGCCCTATCAGTGCTATCCGGATGCGTGCACAATCCTCCTCAGCAAAGTGAGCCGATAGCCAAGCGGCTTGCGGTAAAGAAAATTGCCTTGGTCGCCGTCATGGAGCCGGCACGCATGACCGTCGAAAACCGGGGTGGTGCGCTCAATCTTCTGGCATTCCCCGGGTACGTGATCAAGAAGAACATGGAGAACAACCGGGCGGACGATCTCACGGTCGGCTTGCGTAGCGAGTCGCTCAACCTCGGCGTTGAAACCTCGTCGGCGCTGCAGGAAGAACTGCAGCGGATGGGCTACGAAGTTGCCCTGATCACGAAGGTCAAGCGGCAACCCGGTGACCCTACGGATATCGACTTCCAGAGCATCAAGACGGACGCGAACGCAATCCTCACCGCTCACTACACGGATGCGGGCCTGTTCTCCGGCCATTCTTCAACCAACTATGTTCCGCGCCTGCGCCTGGACGTCAGACTGCTGATGCCTGACGGCGAAGACGATCTTTACTCGCAGGCGATCGAGTATGGTGCCCATGCAAAGAAGCGGACGGAGGACGAAATCCCGTCGGACCCCAAGTTTGCTTATGCCACTTTCGCCGAGGCGATGGAAAGGCAGCCTGAAATTGTCGAAGGCTTCAGAATCGGAATTCATCAGATTGCCGCCTCGGTGGCCCAGCAGATCCGCCAAGCCTATCAACCGGGGACAGAACACCAATAGTCCCTAAAGGCGCTCTAAACCAGCCTGTCCTGGTACCGCCTGCTTGCCGGGATCGGCGAACCTGGGGGGCCAGCGATCGCTTCATCCGACTATTTCGCCCTCCGCTGCCAGAAAGTCAGGACTATTGCGACGTTGCGGTTAATGGAAGCGGAACATGATTCGGCCCCGGGCATCGAAATAGGAGCACCGGGCGGCGCCGAATCTGATCGAGCGCGATTCAGCCCGATCTCATGGCAGCGAGGTGAAAACGCGGCTCTCAGTCGTATTTGCGCGCGTCCTCGATGACCTTGCCGTCGTTGGCCAGGCTGCCCGGTGCCGCGAAGGCAACCTCGCCGCGCAGTTTTGTGATGTCGCGGATGCTGTCGGCGACGGCTTTGGCGAGCACCTCGGGGATAGCCGTCGTTTCGCAATGCAGGGTCATGATGTCGTTGCCTTCGGCATTGGTGACGACGAGGCGGGCGCGGCGGATTTCCGGGTGGCGCTTCATCACCGCTGCCACCTGCTCGGGATGGACGAACATGCCCTTGACCTTGGTGGTCTGGTCGGCGCGGCCCAGCCAGCCGCGGATACGCGTGTTGGTGCGACCGCAGGGTGATACGCCGGGCAGGATGGCGGAGAGGTCGCCGGTACCGAAGCGGATCAGCGGGTAGTCGGGATTCAAGGTCGTGACGACGATCTCGCCGACCTCGCCCTCGGCCACCGGGTCGCCGGTGCCGGGACGGACGATCTCGAGGATCAGGTCCTCGTCGAGCACCAGGCCTTCGCGCGCCTCGGTCTCGTAGGCGATGAGCCCGAGATCGGCGCTGGCGTAGGCCTGGAAGGCGGCGATGCCGCGCTCGGCACAGATCTGCTTTTGCGCTGGGAAGAAGGCCTCGCCGGATACCACTGCCTTCTTCAGGCTGGAGACGTCGGCCTTCATCTCGTCGGCCTTTTCCAGGATGATTTTGAGGAAGCTTGGCGTGCCGGTGTAGCCGGCCGGTTTGAGATCGGCGATGGTCTGGACCTGCATTTCGGTCTGGCCGACGCCGGCCGGAAAGACAGGACAGCCGAGCTTGCGCGCGGCGCCATCGAGCATGAAGCCAGCGGGCGTGAAATGGTAGGCGAAGGTGTTGTGCACCAGGTCACCAGCGCGGAAACCGGCGGCGAACAGCGAGCGGCCGAAACGCCACCAGTCGCCGGACTTTCCTTCCGGATCGTAGATCGGCCCCGGCGAGGAAAACACGCGACCGAGGTCAGCCAGAGGCGTCGCCGCCAGGCCGCCGAAGGGCATTTGTCGCTTCTGCAATTCCAGCAGTTGGTGCTTGCGGATAACGGGCAATCGCGCCAGGGCCTCGCGCGAATTGATGTCGCCGGGTTCGACATCGGCGAGGGTCTTGGCGAGGTAGTCGCATTTCTGCCTTGCGTGAGCCACCTGAGCCGATAGCCGCGCCATCAGAGCCACTTCGCGCCGGGCCGGCACACGGGTTTCCAGATCGTCGAGATACTTGCTCACGCCAGCCACCGTTTCCTTCTTCGATAGTGCTTGATGTCGCGGAAGCTCTTGCGGCCGTGCGACGAGAGGCCGAGGTAGAACTCCTTGACATCCTCGTTGTCGCGCAGCGCGGCGGCTTCGCCTTCCATGACCACGCGCCCGTTTTCGAGGATGTAGCCGAAGTCGGCGTATCTGAGCGCGACCATGGTGTTCTGCTCGGCGAGCAGAAAGCTCACCTTCTCGCGTTGGTTGAGGTCGCGCACGATCTCGAAGATCTCCTCGACGATCTGCGGCGCCAGGCCCATCGACGGTTCGTCGAGCAGGATCATGTGCGGCCCCGCCATCAGTGCACGACCGATGGCGGTCATCTGCTGCTCGCCGCCGGAGGTATAGCCGGCCTGCGAGCCGCGCCGCTCCTTGAGCCGCGGGAAGTAGCTGTAGACCTTCTCCAGGCTCTGCTTCAGTTCCGCGCGCGACTGCGAGCGCGTGTAGGCCCCCGTGAGGAGGTTCTCTTCGATGGTCAGGTGGGCGAAACAATGACGGCCTTCCATCACCTGGATGACGCCGCCCTTGACCAGGTCGTTCGGCGTCAACTGGTCGATGCGTTGGCCGCGAAACTCGATGCTGCCCTTGGTCACCTCGCCGCGCTCGGCGCGCAACAGGTTCGAGATCGCCTTCAGGGTCGTCGTCTTGCCAGCGCCGTTAGCGCCGAGCAAGGCGACGATGCCGCCCTCCGGCACCTCAAGGGACACGCCCTTGAGGACCAGGATGACGTGGTCGTAGATGACCTCGATGTTGTTGATGCTGAGCATCAGTCCCCCTTCCCCCCGCCCCCCTTCCCAAGGAAGGGGGTGACGGTGGTTCGCGGGCTGCGCCCGCTCCATACAGTTGACTGCGCCGTCCTTGGGGCGGCCCGGCGGACAGCGCTCATCGCTCTCACTTTTCCTTGCTGCAGTCGCGCGGCGTGATGCCCTTTTCCTTGGCGTACTTGGCCGCCTCGGCCTGGAACAGCGGGTGGATCAAAGCCTTGTTGCCCTCGATCCAGTCGGTCAGAACGACCCACTTGCTGCCGTCCCACTGCTGGAGTTTCACCTTGCCGGAACCTTCGTGGTTGCTGCAGGAGGTCTTCACATCCGGCAGCAGACCGGTGGCGCCGAGCTGCTTCAGGCGCGCCTCGGTCAGGTTGAGGTTCTCGAGGCCCCAGCGCACCTGGTCGGCGTTCATCGGCTTGCCCTTGCCATACTTGGCCTGGGCGGCGCGAATCGCTTCCACCGACAGCACCGCCGCCGAAACGCCGCGGTTGTAGAGGATGGTGCCGATCTTCGACTTGTCGGACAGGTTGCCCTTGCCGGCGCCGTAGACCGTCTTCTCGATGTCGGCGACCAGCGGCACGCCCTTGCCGGAGACGTTCCAGGTCGCGGACATGTAGCCCTTGGCGGCATCGCCGGCCGGGATCACGTCCTCTTCGGAGCCGGCCCACCACGAACCGATCATGCGCTCGCGTGGGAAGCCCATCTTCTGCGCGGTCTTGATCGCGGTCATGTTCATCACGCCCCAGCCCCACATGATCACGTAGTCTGGATTCTCCTGGCGGATGCGCTGCCATTGCGCGCCCTGCTCGTTGCCCGGATGCGCGACGGGAATCTCGATCAGCGCGAACTTGTTCAGCCGCGATTCGGCTTCCAGCGCAATGATGGGTTCCTTGCCGTAGGCGGAGTCGTGGTAGAGGAAGACGATCTTCTTGCCCGCGAGACTGCCGGCGTTCTTGTCCTTGAGGAACTTGACGATGGCCGAAGCCTGCATCTGGTAGGTGGTTACCAGCGGGAAGGCCCAGGGAAAGACCGAACCGTCGACCGCGCTGGTCAGGCCGTAGCCCATCATCGCCAGCGGCAGGTGGTCGACCGCGGTCTTGTCGACCAGGGCGTAGGAAATGCCGGTCGACATCGTGTGCACCGGGCCCGGGAAGGCCTTGGCTTTCGACTTCATGCGCTCGTAGCACTCCACGCCCTTGGCCGTGTTGTACTCGGTCTCGCACTCTTCCCAGGCGTTCTGCACGCCGTCGATGCCGCCGTTCATGTTGACGTAGCTCAGGTAGTCGATGAAGCCGCCGTAGAAGGCCTGCCCGTTGGCGCCGTAGGGACCGACCCGGTAGGACGGGATCATGAAGAACTGCTCTCCTGCTGCTTCCGACAGTACCGGCGCGAGCAGGCCGACCGACAGCACGGCGGCGATGACAAGCTGTTTCACTTTCATGTGAGTCTCCTTGTTGTGTCTACCATCAATGCGGGAACGGCCACAGCCGCAACTTCTCCTTGCCGATCTGCCACAGGCGTGCCAGGCCGTGCGGCTCGACAATCAGGAAGAACATGATCAGCGCACCGAACACCATCAACTGGATGTGCGAGACGGTGGCGCTGTCGAAAGGCAGGTGAAACAGCCCGGCCAGCCAGGGCAGGGCGATGTCGAGAAAGATGGGCAGCAGCAGGATGAAGGCGGCGCCGAGGAAGCTGCCGAGGATGCTGCCGACGCCACCGACGATGATCATGAACAGGATCTTGAACGACATGTCGAGCGAGAATCCGTCCGGCTCCACCGAGCCGAGATAGCAGAAGGCGTAGAGCGCGCCGGCAACGCCACAGTAGAACGAGCTGACCGCAAAGGCAAGGAGCTTGGTGCGCATCAGGGGAATGCCGATCACCTCCGCCGCCACGTCCATGTCGCGCACCGCCATCCAGGCCCTGCCGGTAGTGGAGCGGGTCATGTTCTTCGCTGCCAGCGCCAGCAGCGACACCAGCGTCAGCACGAACAGATACCTGGATTGCGGCGTGTCGAACTTGTAGCCGAACATTTCGATGTTCGGCACCGAGATCACGCCCGACGAGGAATCGTTCGACAGGTAGGGAAACTTGGTCAGGCACCAGACGACGAAGAACTGCGCCGCCAGCGTCGCCACAGCCAGGTAGAAACCCTTGATGCGCAGGGATGGCAGGCCGAAGACGATGCCCACCCCGGCCGCCGTGAGGCCGGCGAGCGCGAAGGAAACCAGGACAGGAATGCCTTCGATGCGCACCTGGAAGTTATAGGCCGCATAGGCGCCGACAGCCATGAAGGCCGCCGAGCCGAGCGACAACTGGCCGGCGTAGCCAGTCAGGATATTGAGACCAAGTGCGGCCAGGGCGAAGATCAGGAAGGGGATAAGGATGGCGTTGAACCAGTAGCTGCCGGCGAACAGCGGCACCACGACGAATGCCGCCAGCAGCAGGATCGCCATGCCGATGCGATCCTGGCGGATCGGGAAGATCTGCTGATCCGCCGCGTAGCTGGTCTTGAACTGGCCGGTTTCCCTATAGAACATCGCTTAGACCCGATCAATGTGACGTTCGCCGAACAGCCCCTCGGGACGAACGAGCAGGAACAGCAGGGCCAGCACATAAGGGAACCAGTTCTCGATGCCGCCGAAGTTGCCGCCAAACATGTCGGCCATCACCGGCGGGATATAGATCTCCGCCAGCTTCTCCGTCGCGCCGATGATGAGGCCGCCGACCACCGCACCCGGCACTGAGGTGAAGCCGCCGAGGATCAGCACCGGCAGTGCCTTCAGCGCCGTGAACGTCAGCGCGAACTGCACGCCGTTGCGCGAGCCCCAGAGCATGCCGGCCACCAGCGCCACGAAGCCGGCGACGGCCCAGACCAGCGCCCATATCCGCTGCAGCGAAATGCCGATCGACAGCGCCGCCTGGTGGTCGTCGGCCACCGCCCGAAGCGCCCGGCCGACCCGGGTGTATTGGAAGAACAGGGCCAGCCCTGCCACCAGGACCAGAGCCAGGCCGGCGGCGGTGAGATCGAAGCTGCTGACGACGATGTTGTAGTGCTCGAGTATCCAGGCGATCGGCTCGTCGACGACGCCGATGTCCAGCGGCCGAACCTCGTTGCCCCACAGCATGGGCGCCAGTCCCTCGATGAAGAAGGACAGGCCGATGGTCGCCATGAACAGCGAGATCGGCGCCTGATTGACCATCTTGCGCAGCACCAGCTTCTCGGTGGCGATGGCGAGCACAGTCATGACGACGAAGGCAAGAATGAAGGCCAGCCAGAGCGGCGCGCCCTTGTCCATGCAGCCGACCAGCGACAGGGCTGCGAAGTACACCATGGCGCCCTGGGCAAAATTGAGCACGCCGGAAGCCTTGAAGATCAGCACGAAACCGAGTGCCACCAGCGAATACATCATGCCGGAGAGCAGTCCGCCGATCAGGACTTCGAAGAAGAAGTTCATCGTCTCGCTTTCAATGCTGTGTCCCCAGGTAAGCGGCGATCACTTCGGGGTTGTTCTTCACCTGCTCGGGGTCGCCATCGCCGATCTTCCTGCCGTAGTCGAGCACGACGACGCGATCGGAGATGTCCATCACCACACCCATATCGTGCTCGATCAACACGATGGTGGTGCCCATCTGGTCGTTCACGTCGAGGATGAAGCGGCACATGTCCTGTTTCTCCTCGACGTTCATGCCGGCCATCGGCTCGTCCAGCAGCAGGATCTGCGGTTCCGCAGCCAGCGCCCGCGCCAGTTCGACCCGCTTCTGCAAGCCGTAGGGAAGACGCCCGACCGGCGTCTTGCGGATGTGCTCGATCTCGAGAAAATCGATCACCTCCTCAACCTTCGCCCGGTGCGCCAGTTCCTCGCGCGCTGCCTTCCCCCACCAGAGCGCGTGCTGGATGAAGTTGCACTTCATCTTCAGGTTGCGGCCGGCCATCAGGTTGTCGAGCACCGTCATGCCCTTGAAGAGCGCGATGTTCTGGAAGGTGCGTGCGATGCCCGATGCTGCGGCGGTGTGGGTATTCATGTCATGGCGGTGCTCGCCACGAAAGACGATCTCGCCCTCCTGGGGCCGGTACACGCCGTTGATGACGTTGAGCATGGAACTCTTGCCGGCACCGTTGGGACCGATGATGGCGCGGATCTCGTGTTCGCGCACGTCGAACGAGATGTCGGACAAGGCCTTGACGCCGCCGAAGCGGAGCGAGATGTTCTTCAGGTCGAGGATGACGTCGCCGATCTGCCGGGCCATCACGCCGCCCTTTCTATCGCCGCGAAGGTCTTGGCATCGCGGATCTGCAGGTCGGCGCCGACCTTGCCGGTGCGGCCGTCCTCGAAGCGCACCAGCGTCTCGATGAACTGCGACGCCTTGCCGGTGTAGAGCGCATCGACCAGCACGGCGTATTTTTCGGCGACGAAACTGCGGCGCACCTTGCGCGTGCGGGTCAGCTCATCGTCGTCGGGGTCGAGCTCCTTGTGCAGGATCAGGAAGCGATGCACCTGGGTGTCGGCGACCATGGCATCGTTCGCCAGTTCGGCGTTCACCTGTTCGATGCATTCCTGAATCAGCCCGTAGACCTCGGGCTTGGCGGCGAGATCGGTGTAGCCGCTGTACGCGAGGCCCCGCCGTTCCGCCCAGTTCCCGACCGCGCCCATGTCGATGTTGATGAAGGCGCAGACCATGTTCCGGTCGTGGCCGAAGCAGACGGCTTCCTTGATGTGCGGGAAGAACTTGAGCTTGTTCTCGATGTAGTTGGGCGCGAACATGGCACCGCCGGCAAGCTTGCCGACATCCTTGGCGCGGTCGATGATCTTCAGGTGGCCTTCGGCATCGAAGAACCCCGCGTCGCCGGTATGGAAGAAGCCCTCGGCGTCGATGGATTCGGCGGTGGCATCGGGGCGCTTGTAGTACTCGTTCAGCAGCATCGGGCCCTTGACCAGGATCTCGCCGTTGTCGGCGATCTTCACCTCCACTTGCGGCGCCGGCTTGCCGACCGAGTCGAACTTGATGCCGCCATCCGGCTGCAGACAGACATAGGCGCAAGTCTCGGTCTGGCCGTAGAACTGCTTGAGGTTGATGCCGATCGAGCGGTAGAAGCGGAACAGGTCCGGCCCGATGGCCGCCCCCGCCGTGTAGGCGACGCGGATGCGGCTCATGCCGAGCACATTGCGCAGGGGGCCCAGGACCAGGACGTTGCCAAGCGCGTAGAGCAGGCGATCCTTGATGCCCACCGGCTTGCCGTCGAGGATCTCGGCGCCGCAGCGTTTCGCCACCGCCATGAAGTAGTGGAACATCGCGCGCTTGATGCGGCCGGCGTCCTCCATGCGGATCATCACCTGTGTCAGCAGGTTCTCGAACACGCGCGGCGGCGCGAAGTAGTAGCTGGGCCCGATCTCGCGCATGTCGATCATCACCGTCTCGCCCGACTCCGGGCAGTTGACGGTGAAGCCGGCCACCAGCGCCTGTGCGTAGGAGAAAAGGTGATCGCCGACCCAGGCCATGGGCAGGTAGGAGAGGATATCGCCGTCACTCGCCAGGCGGTCGACCTCGATGCCGCCGCGGGCCGCTGTGATGAAAGCCCTGTGCGACTGGCAGACGCCCTTGGGCTTGCCCGTCGTGCCCGAGGTGTAGAGCATGATGGAGACGTCGTCGGTACGGCCCTTGGCGATCTCCTCGGCGATGAAGTCGGGCTGATTCTTGTTGTGGATGCGCCCCATGGCCAGCACTTCGTCGAGGCCATGCAGGAAGGTCTGCGTGTAGTGGCGCAGGCCGCGCGGATCGTCGTAGAGCATGTGTTGCAGCGCGGGACACTGGCCGCGCACCTCCAGGAGCTTGTCCACCTGCTCCTGGTCCTCGACGATAGCGATCTTGATTTCGGCGTCCTGAAGGACGAAGACCATTTCCTGGGCGACGGCATCCTGGTAGAGGGGAACAGGGATACCACCAAGGATCTGGGCCGCACACATCGCCCAGTAGAGCCTGGGACGGTTGTCGCCGACGATGGCCAGCCGGTCACCGCGTTTGAAGCCGAGTTCGGCCAGCCCGCAGGCCATGGCAGCCACTTCGTCGGCCACCTGCGACCAGTTCCAGGTCTGCCAGATACCCAGGTCCTTCTCGCGCATGGCCGGACAATGACCACGCATGCGCGCATGCTGCATCAGCAGCCGCGGAAAGGTATCGAGTGAAGAAGCATCCGACATCGATGCTTCCGGCGCTGCGGCCATCCTTGGTCTCCTCCAGCCTGCCGCCTTTGGTCATGCCTGTGCGGTCTGTATTGAACCATTGTAGTGACCGTTCGTCCTACAATTGTCGCGTGGCAGACAATTCGCCAAATATCTCCCCGCCGCTCGCCGAAGCCTTGCGCCAGTCGCGCTGGGCCTGCGATCTCTCCGAAGAAGAATTCGCCCATGTGGAAGCCGGCGTCGTCGAGCGCCGCATTCCGGCCGGCGCCTTCGTCTGCCGCAAGGGCGAGCCGGTCGAGTTCTGGTATGGCGTGATCGATGGCTTGCTGAAACTCACCAGCGACCTGAAAAGCGGCAAGACCGCGACACTTACAGGCATTCCGGCCGGCGGCTGGTTCGGCGAAGGCTCGATGCTGAAGACCGAAGTGCGCCGCTACGACGCCGTTGCCCTTCGGGATTCGCGCGTTGCCTGCATGCGCCGGCAGACCTTCCAGTGGCTGCTCGACCACAGCATCTGCTTCAACCGCTACCTGCTGGTGCAGTTGAACGAGCGCCTTGGGCAGTTCATCGGCTTGCTGGAATCCGAGCGCCTGCTCGATACCGACGCACGGGTCGCCCGCTGTCTCGCCACGCTCTTCAACCCGGTCCTCTACCCCGGCCTCGATCGACAACTGGCCGTCTCGCAGGAGGAGATCGGCTACCTCACCGGCGTTTCACGCCAGCGCGTCAACCGCTCGCTCAAGGTGCTGCAATTCGCCGGCTACCTGAAGGTGGAATACGGCAGTATCACCATCCGCGATCTCGACGGCCTGCGCCGGTTTGGCGGCTGATCGCTCCTGGAGTAGAGTCGCGGCGAATATCGTTGGAGGCATCCGGAGTGACTCGTTTTCTTCGCTATCTTCTCGCCTTTGTCGTGGTCCTCGTGCTGGCCATGGTCGCCTGGGTCTGGCTGACCCTGAGCTGGTCCTACTCGGAGGGCGAACGCGCCGGCTATGTGCAGAAGTTCTCGCACAAGGGCTGGCTGTGCAAGACCTGGGAAGGCGAGATCGCCATGGTGACCATGCCGGGCGCGATCCCGGACAAGTTCGAGTTCTCGGTCCGCGACGACGCGGTGGCCGCGCAGATCAACGCCTTCGCCGGCAAGCGCATCGTGTTGAACTACGAGCAGCACAAGTTCGTCCCAACCCCCTGCTTTGGCGAAACGGAGTACTTCGTCACCGGTGCCCGCTTGGTCGAGGAGCAGCCGGCGACGCTGTCGCCCCCGGTCGCACCACCCTTGTCGCCACCGGCGGCGCAAGCTCCGGTGTCGCAAACCCCGACCGCTGCACAACAGGCGCAGCAACAGGCGGACCAGCGGTTGCGCGACGCCGACAAGTAGTCCAAGCCTCACGCCCCATCCATGACGCGTCGGCCGCGCCGACTCTGCAGCGCCGCTGAGGGCCGACCCTGTCATCAATGACATGTCGCACTGGTCTCTTTGGCAGTCGCTGCCATAAACGGTACTTCTCGATCCACCAGCAATCCATATCGGCCGGATTATGGCAATGCCTCATATGAACGCAAAAACAATGCGTTACATTGTCACGTCCCGTTTCGAATCCGCGGGCACGCATCTTGAGTGGATGAGGGTATCTCTGGCAACGAGCTGCCAGATATGACTGGGATGGCTTGCCGCGGCTACCGACAGCCGGGGCGGATTACACCCCTCGGATCATGCCATCGCACCTCGTGCCAAGCGATTCTCACCAACTTTGGAGAACCTTGATGGCTGCATCTGCCCTTGAAAGAACACAAACCGTTTTCATGGCGCCCGTACTGCTGGCGTTCGTGATCGGCAGTCTGCCGGTGTTGCTGCCGTTGATGCTTTATCGCAAGCTTGCTTCGAGGCCATCGGCGCCCAAGGTAGCGGAGTCCTTGTCGCCGGCGCCGGAAACTGTGCGGGGTGCCCGATTCCAGGTCGAGCAAGGAAGCAGGCGTACGGCCGACATCGGTTGCCGCCACGCCCTTTCTGGCCGCCTGACTGGCGGCTGAAAGCGCCAGGCAGCCCCGCCAAGCTGCCAATCAGGTCCGTCATCTGCCCCTTGTCAGGGTTCCCGCTGGAACCATGTTCTGCCGCCGCTCAGGAACAGCAGCCCGGCCGCCACCATCTCCGCCATGCCGACGACGAGATCGATGACGACGGCGGCCATGCCCTGATCGATGGACACGGAAAAATCGGAGAATGTCAGCACCCAGCCGAGGATCAGAAGACCCAGCAGAGCCCAACGCGCCCAACCGTGGCGCCGCGATACCAGCCGGATCAGCCATGCCTCAAGCGCAATCATGAGCATGGTGAAACCCAACGCCACAACTATCGCTGCCGGTGTCTGCGCGTAGGCGGTCCAAAGGCCGTTGCGCACGCCCGGAACCAGCGACACCAGACCGAGGGCAATCGTCGCCCAGAGCAGGCGGCAGGCGAGCGTCACCGACGCCGGCCGGGACGCCAGCGCGCGGTCGATATCGACGTCGGCAACGTGCGCCTTGGGCGCCTTGAATGGATCAATCGTCATCTGTTCCGTCGCCAGGGCAACGTCGCGTCGGCATCAGCCTCGTCCCGACGTATTACGACGGCCTGCATTCCTTCGGCAACAGCTTGCCCTGAATGTCCTCGCTCGCGCACTTCCAGGTGACCTTGCCGTTCTGGTCAAGCGACGGTGTCCACGCCATGCTCTGGCCCACGACCGGCGCCACCGCCATGGTCACTGTCACCACACCGTTTTCGGGATCTATCGTGATATCGGCAACCGAAGCCGGCAACGCCGCGCCGAAACCCGCCTGCTTCAGGTCGGCCGGGATCTCCTGGTGCGCTTCGTAGTAGCTGCCGACCATGGCGGCCGCGGTCTTGCCCATCGTCGCCGCCTGGGTCAGGTGCATCCGGGCCGTGTAGTCCTGGTAGGCGGGAATCGCGATCGCGGCCAGGATGCCGATGATCGCCACCATCACGATCAGGCCGCCGGCACCGCCGCCGACCCCCAGCCTGGGCACGAACAGCGCCAGCACGCCGGCGAAGAAACTGCGCGACGGCGCGGCCTGATCCGGATCATTGATGCGCGCGGCGCGCTTGACCAGCCATGGATAGTCGGCCACCAGTTCGTGGAACGACATCCAGAATCCTTTGGTCTCGGCGGCCTGCTCGAGATAGGCGGGAACGCTCAGCGTCGCCCAGCGCTTCTCGCCCGCCGCCAGGGCCGACAGACCTTGCAGGGCGATGGCCGGCTCCGTGCAGCAGGCGCGGCCGAACTGGTCGCAGGTGTACTCGCGGGCACGCGAGTAGGCCGCCCCCAGCAGCGGCAACACGCTGGCCGGCCACAGGTACGCGGCCCACTTCAGGTGCTTGCGCTGGATGTGGCCGAGTTCGTGGCCGATGTAGAAGTTGAGCGCCTCCGGATTGTCGGCCATCGCGTCGACCACGTTGGAGAAGAGCACGACGAAATTGCGGCCCAGGAAGCGCGTCGCGAAGGCATTGAGCAGGCCGCTGCCATTGATCAGGTAGGCATCCGGATAGGGCGTGACGCCCAGCGTGTCGCAGCAGTGCTGGTAACGCACGTACAGGTCGGGATACTGCGCGGCGCTGATCCTGACGCCATTGCCTTTGAGCCACGAGATGAGCGCCGATTGCGCGAACAGGTAGCCGATGAAGAAGAAAAGCAGGTAGAGCAGCGCGATCCCCAGCGTGCCGACGATCACCGCCAGCCAGAAGATCGTCGCCAGAACGACGTGAAACACGAACAGGGGCTTCTCGTTCTTGTAAATCAAACTGCCATGATCAACCACGCGGGCTGCTGCGGACATGTTTCTTCTCCCTTGAAAGTCCATCGATACCTGACACGGATCGCTCCGTTGACCGCCCCTTCCATCGCTCTACGCGCTCCGCATTGCGCCTGTCATTGTAGTTGAAACTCCCGAGCATCAAAAACGCATAAGCGCCGCCCCGGTCGAAGTATCGCGGTCGCGGCGACGCCGGTCAACGCCAATCTTCGCGTCCGGGTCGCCGAAACGACCAAACGGCGAATACGCGGACGTCGGCCGGCTGGTGAAAACTCCGGGTCAGGTATGGCTTGGGGTCGCAGGGGAAGAACTGATTCCGAGCACTGCATAAAGCGGACAGAAGCTGAGCGCGGCCGTGGCCAGCGGCACAACGCCAATCCGACAACGGCGCGAGCGATGCGGTCCAATGTTCCGTCATTCATCTTCATTTCGTACTCATTCATCAGCGAAGCGAAGTCGCACGGCAGATACAGCACCATGGCTATGTCTGCCAGCGGGACCCGCGCGGCCAGTCCATTCCCGGCACATGTCGCGTCAGTGCGGGGCTCGTCAATCGCAGGCGCCGAGAGGCGGCGCCGTTTCGGAGTGCACCATGAAGCGAAAGCTGGCCATCACCGTCTTTGCCGGCCTCGCGATGTCCGCGTGCCACGCCGAGCAGCCGGCACCGTCGGCAAGCGAGGTACGGTACCTGGAAGGTCACCAAGATCAACGCGACCGGCGTGGTGACTCAGAGCGAAGAACGGGTGAAGGCGCTGATTGGGACGACGCTGACCATCACCAAGGACAACGTCGTCCAGGCAGGCGAGGCGCCCTGCCGGATCGTAAAGCCCTATCCCATCGCGAGTCTGGTCGACACGGCCAAGGGAGTACCGGCCAAGGCGGCGCCGTCTCCCGTTGCGGCGGGTTTGCCGGCGCAGGCGGTGATGATCGATACCGGCTGCCTCGCAGTATTCAAGATGGGCGAGCACATCGTCTTTGGGGATCGGGGCGCGTATTACACGGCGGAGCGGTTGGCCGAGAGGCGCTCACAATTCGGACAGCGGTCTGAATCGCCCAGCCGCGCGCGCCGCTCTCCCGTTGGCTTACGGTCAACGAACCGGCGGTTGATTTGTTCGATCTCGGGGAACCTGAGCTGTGGCCTGTGCGGGATGCGTGAAACACAATCTCGCTACGCCTCTCGGCTAGCTGCTGAGCATTGCGCACGGTTGCCGACGCACCACACCTGTCTTGGCTGTCCGCTTAGGGAACCACAAGGCGGTGCGTGCTATCGGCCATCAGCGGAAGTTCACGGATTTCTCCGGAAAGCTGTCGTTCGCCCGTGCCCGCCACATTGCTAGGTAACCAGTACGTCGGGCACAATTTGGCTTCGATAGCTTCGCTGAACTGTACGGCCATGATGAAAGTACAACTGAAAGTTGATGATTCCTTAGAGGGTGGTCTCAGGCTTTGGCGATATCTGGACTTCGCAAAGCTGATCTCCATGTTCCACACGCGCTCGCTTTGGCTTGCTAGAGCAGACACCTTCAAGGATAGGCACGAAGGTCGTTTCCCGGATGAAATGCGAGAGCTGACCCAAGAAGCGTACGCGAGCTTCCGTCCAGACGACCCTTCTCCAGTCAAAGACGCCGATGACTTTCAGGACTATTTAGTCAGAAACACATTCATCAACTGCTGGCACAAGAACCATGACGAAAGCTTGGCTATGTGGGAAATCTACGGCCGCAATACCGAGGCGGTCGCGATTCAGACCACCGTAGCCCGCATTCAGGCCAGCGTCGATTCTTCCGATCTTTGCGGCCACTCTCTCCTGCTGCGACCGGTGACTTACAAGAATTCCGAAGAGGTCAAGGGGGAATTGCTCTACGAGGATTGTTTCTTCAGAAAGCGTTCTCACTTCCACTTTGAGGAGGAAGTTCGAATTGCGTTGGACACCTACTTGCCGAACAGCCCCACCAAGAACACACCCTTTGGCTATCCACTTCGGTGCAAGCTCAATACTCTGGTTGAATCGATCTAGGTCCACCCCGATAGCGATGACTGGGTCATAGACGCTGCCAAGTCGGTTGCCGCGTGCCACTCGGTGCATGCCCCGGTAGAACCTGGTACATCTGGCAACAAGTGACCGGTCGTGAACATCAGGAGCGCATCAGAACCGCCAGATGAGCAACGTCCAGCGGGTGATGCCGACGCTTGCGAATGGCCGCTCTCGATACCGCGGAACAGCGGCTTAGGACACCGTCCTGCCGTACCGAGAAAACCAGAGCTGCCGTTCGGCATGTTTCTCCCGCCTACGTCCGGTGATGGAGGCATTGCAGCCATCCGAGTACCGTGAAACCAACAGCAGCAACGGCCAAGAACCCCACGTACCAGACTGCGCCGTTGAAAGTCTCTGCCGGGTCGCGAAGATCCGACTACCGGACCGACAAGGGAGTGGGCGAAGAAGAAGCATGGCTTCCCTGGGTGGCATACCCAGAATGATCAGGCCAACGAATTCATTCTGGCCGACCGAGCTGTTCGCCCAGGCGCTGCACGGCCTCGCGCTCGCCGCGGACGCGGAAGAACGCGCCCTCGCCGTCGGCGCGCTCTTCCAGCACGTCGCAGGTCGCGAAGATTTCGCCGCGCAGTTGCTGTGCCGACCAGGGCAGGAAGAACTCGGCCTCGACCAGATCCTGGCGGAAGAAGGCGATGATCGCCTCCCGCAGCATCGCTACGTCGGCAGCGCGGCGTGCGCTCATGACGATGCACTCGGGATATTGCGCGCGCAGCGCCGCTTCGCGCCCGGATTGCGCCGCGGCGTCGCCGACGTGATCGATCTTGTTGAAGACGCGCAGGCGCGGCACATCACTCGCCCCGATCTCGGCCAGCACCTTGTCGGTGACCTCGAGCTGCCGTTCAAACCCGGGATCGCCGGCGTCGATGACGTGCAGCAGCAAGGACGCATCGAGCGCCTCCTCGAGGGTTGACTTGAATGAGGCGACGAGCCCGTGGGGCAGGTTCTTGATAAAGCCGACCGTGTCGCTGACAAGCACGCGCGGCCTGCTCTCGGGCTGGAGCGTGCGCACGGTGGTGTCGAGCGTTGCAAATAGCTTGTTTTCCACCAGCACGTCGCTGCCCGTGAGTGCCCGCATCAGGGTGGACTTGCCGGCGTTGGTGTAGCCGACGAGCGCGACGTTGGCGAGCCCTTGGCGCTCCTGCCGCCGTGCGCGCTGCGTCTTGCGCTCGACGTCCATGGCGGCGATTTCCTCTTGCAGCTCGGCGATGCGGTCGCGGATCTTGCGCCGGTCCAGCTCGGTGTGCGACTCGCCGGCGCCGCGGCCGCCGGTGCCGCTGCGCTGCCGACCTTGCGGGCCGGCGAGCTTGGCCGCCTCGCGCAGGCGCGGCGCCATGTAGCCGAGGCGCGCTATCTCGACCTGGGCGCGCGCAGCGCGGGAGCTGGCGTGGCGGTGGAATATCTCGAGGATGACCATGGTGCGGTCCATCACCTCGCAGCCGACCTCCTTTTCAAGGTTGCGCGCCTGCGAAGGAGAGATCTCATGATCGACGAAGATGGCGTCGATCCTGCCGGCATCGGGGTCGGCGACGCCCGGTGGCGTTCTCTCCAACTCGACGGGCGCGGCCTCGTTGTCCACGAAGGCGCGTATCTCCTCCCGCTTGCCGGTGCCCAGGTAGGCGGTCGTGTCGAAGCTGGCGCGCTTCTGCGTGAAGGTGGCGCTGATCTGGAAGCCCAGTGTCTTGGCCAGATCGCGCAGTTCGGCCAGCGACGCCTCGAACTCGACGTCGCTCACGTTCGGCAGTTGCACGGCCGCCACGACGGCGTACTTGGGCTTCGCTTTGACTTCTTTTCGCATTCGGGATTGCTTCTCTTGAGTGAGCGAAGCCGGATAGTACCTGCCAATGCGATGGTCGCCGGTATCGGCCCAACCGGGCAGGCACCGTTAAGCCGCGCGCCTTCTCTCCGAAACCGCGCCTTCGTCGCGCGAGCGCCTGGCCTCGTCGAGCAGGTAGCGCTGGTAGTCGTCGAGGTCGCCGTCGAAGGGTTCGACGCCGCCGCGCGAGACGAGCCAGAACTCGTCGCATACCGCCCGCAGCAGGGCACGGTCGTGGCTGACCAGCATCACCGTGCCTTCGAACTCGTTCAATGCCACGCCGAGTGCCTCGCGGGTCGCGAGGTCGAGATGGTTGGTGGGCTCGTCGAGAAGAAGGAGGTTGGGGCGTTGCCAGACGATCATGCACAGCACCAGGCGCGCCTTTTCGCCGCCGCTCATGGTGCCGACGGCCTGCTTGACCATCTCGCCGCTGAAGTTGAAGGTGCCCAGGAAGTTGCGCAGGTCCTGCTCGCGGCCCGCTACGTAACCGCCGCGACCGGCGGCGATGGTCTCCTTCGCCAGGCGACTCATATGCTCCAGCGGCGTGTCCTGCGGGCGCAGCACGTCGAGTTCTTGCTGGGCGAAGTAGCCGATGTTGAGTCCCCTGCCCTCGCTGATCTCGCCGCTGATGGGTGCGAGGTCGCGGGCGATGGTCTTGACCAGCGTCGACTTGCCCTGGCCGTTGGCGCCGAGAACGCCGATGCGCTGGCCCGCGTGCACCGAGCGGTTGATGTTGCGCACGATCACCGTCGACGCAGTTCCCGCAGGTGCCTCCGGCGGTGGCGGATAGCCGAAGCTGACGTTCGCCATCGACAGCATGGGGTTGGGCAGGTTGGCGGGTTCCTTGAACTCGAAGCTGAATTCGGCATCGGCCAGCACCGGGGCGATCTTCTCCATCCGCTCCAGCGCCTTGACGCGGCTTTGCGCCTGCCTGGCCTTGCTGGCCTTGGCCTTGAAGCGGTTGATGAACATTTGCAGGTGGGCGATCTTGTCCTCCTGCTTGGCCATTGCCGCCTGTTGCAGCGCCATCTGCTCGGCGCGCATGTCTTCGAAGGCGCTGTAGTTGCCGCCGTACCGAACCAGCCTGGCATTGTCGATGTGCAGCGTGACCTGGGTCACGGCGTCGAGGAATTCCCGGTCGTGGCTGATCACCAGCAGCGTGCCCGTGTAACGCTTGAGCCAGGCTTCCAGCCAGACCAGGGCGTCGAGGTCGAGGTGGTTGGTCGGTTCGTCGAGCAGCAGCAGGTCAGAGGGGCACATCAGCGCCCGCGCCAGTTGCAGGCGCATGCGCCAGCCGCCCGAGAAGCTATTCACGGGGTTGCCGAGTTCGGCGGTCTTGAAACCGAGGCCGAGGATCAGCGCCTGCGCCCGGGCTTCGGCATCGTGCGCGCCGGCGTCGTGGAGGGCCATGTAGGCATGCGCCATGCGCATGCCGTCGTCGCTAGCCTCGGCGGCATCGACCTCGGCCTGCGCCACCAGCAGGGCCGTGTCGCCCTCGATGACGAAAGCGGTCGCGCTCTGCTCGGTTTCGGGCATGTCCTGCGCCACTTGGGCCATGCGCCATTGCGCCGGGATGGAACAGTCGCCGGCGTCTTCATGCAGCGTGCCGTTGAGCAGTCCGAACAGGGTGGACTTGCCGGCGCCGTTGCGGCCGACCAGCCCCGCCTTCTCGCCGGGGTTGATGGTGACGGACGCGCTGTCCAGCAACACCTTGGCGCCGCGGCGCAAGGTGACGTTCTTGAGGGTGATCATGGGCGGGACTTCGTTGAGGGTCGCGCATGATAGCGAAGGAAGCGCTCCGCACCTATGAATATTTCGGATAGTGGCCGCAGTGCCGGCCTCGACGCCTCTGCAGAACAGACAGCCCGGGCTCGAGTCTCTCACGCCAAAAAGAAGAAGGCCCGCCCGGACCGTAGCCCCAGTGAGCCTTCTTGTCTCGCTTTAGCCGTATTTGTCGCGCCCGCAAGCTGAATCTCAAATCGGCGCTGCCTTGATGGCAAGGAACCCGAATGGTTCCTGGAATTGCCAAATATCACTCTCTACTGCGCGTTCCTGTTTCCCAGTGTTTGACTCCTCCTCGGAATGCCTTCACGTCGAACGCACTCTCAGCCTATGCCACGCCCACACCGCTGTCAAGGTTGCCTTGGCAAGGTGATCCTCGGCTCAACTGCTGCGCTTCGCAGTTCCCGGCTATCGCATCTCGAATGCTTCCTGATGGAAGCGCAGCCTGCCGGCCCAGATGCTCTTGAGTCCATCCTTGAGACTGTCGGCGAGACCTTGGGGGCCGCAGAACCATACCTCGGCGTGCTTGGCGCTGTCCTGCGCCGCTGCCAAAGCGTCGGCAGTCAGCATCTCGCCGCGCCTGGCGCCATGCACGTGCAGGTGGATGCTCGGCAAGACGGCACACAGCGCCTCCAGGCGCGGCACGAAGCTATCGGTATCGCGGTCGCGCGTGCAGTAGTGAAGATCGGCGGCGGGCGCCTTGTCCGCCTGTCCTTGCAGCGATTCCAGCCAGGCCAGGAAGGGCGTCACGCCGATGCCGCCGGCAATCCATATCTGCTGCGCACGCGGATTGCGGCGTGACAGATCGAAGTGCCCGTAGGGCCCCTCGACCCGCACAGCCTGCTCCGGCTTGAGCCGTCCCGCGAGCCCGCGCGTGTAGTCGCCAAGCGCCTTGATCTGGAAGGTGATGCAGCGGTCGCCTCGATCGGCGCTGGCAATGGTGAAGGGATGGGCGCCCTCCTTGGCGTCGAAGGTGATGAAGGCGAACTGGCCGGCGCGGTGGCCCTTCCAGCCGGCCTCGAGACGGCAGGTCACCTCGGTGACGTCGGCCGCGTTGGCAGTAACGGATTCAATGGTGCCGGCAACCAGCCGGTGGCGACCAATGCGCCCGGCCAGTGACATCACGCTGGCGATGCTGCCACCCGTGAGCAGCAAGGTCAGCACGACACCAATCGGTTGTTGCCAATAATCGCTCGGCGCAAGCATTGCGGCATGGAAGGCGAGCATCAGATAGAACGCCGGCATGATCCGATGCACATGGCGCCATGTCCGGTAGGGGAAACGCTTCCACAGCGTCAGCACCAGCATCGCCAGCACGGCATAGATGGCCCACTCGCCCATGTCTTCCGCGAGCTTGCGCAGCGTCTCGACCAGTCCTGCGTACTTCTCCTTCGGTACGCGCCCTTCGCGCCCGACCAGCGCCTTGAGCACGTCGTCGGACATCTCGACCAGCCAGTGCGTGGCGGCAACACTGATGGCCAGAATGCCGGACCACTTGTGCAGGCGATAGACGCGGTCCAGGCCTCCCAGCGGGGCTTCCAGCCAGGCCGGCCGGGTGGACAACATCATCGCCAGCGACATCAGCGATATCGACCAGAGGCCCGTCAGGTACATGCCCTCCTGGCGGATGGTCCACGGTATCGAGCCGAGGGAGGGCGCGGTCGCGGAGAAGATGTCCCAACCCCAGGCGAGTGTCACGAGGGTCAGGACGCCGGCAAGAATCGTTTTCATGGTTCGTGAATGCGTGCGAATTGCGAGTTTGTCGTTGAAGGATGCGCGGCGGTCATTTGCCGCCAGGTGCCACCGCGTCGCCCTTGACGGGGAGATCGTCGCGGCAGCGCCGCTGGTTGCAGTCGACCGAAGACTGCCTGCGTTCGTCCATGAGACGTCTGCGGTTGTCGAGCCGCCTTTCGACGATCTCCCCGGTCTGCGCGTCGACATACAGCTTCACCCGGTCGCCGGACTTGTCGTTGGCACTAACTTCGTACGACCTGGGATCGCGTTCGATCTTGTCGATGTTCCAATAGCCCTGCGCACTCAAGTTGTCGTAGATCTGCGGGATCGACAGCCCTTTGCGGGCCTCGGCTGCCTGGGAGTGTCGGTATTCGCCGGCAAAGACGGTCGCCGGCAGGCCAGTTCCGGCAACCAGGAGCACACCGATTGCAGCGGTAAAAAGGATGCGGGTTGCAAACATGATTTTGATCTCCGGTAATGATGGTGGTACACCGTGAGCATGTAGCCATTCAAGCAGGGGCACCTTAATCTGCCCTGAAATGCTCATTCGTCGTAATAGCCGCGCGCGGCGTCGGTGTGACAGGCGAGGCAGTTGGCCTTGGTGCCGACATCCTTGTGCTTCCACTCCCAGTCGGGAACCTTGCGATGTTCTCTCACCCACTTCGGCAGTTCGGTGATGCGCAACGGCGCGTTCCCGGCGGTTACGCCGGCCAGCAGCTTTCCGCTATAGCGTTGGCCGGCGCTGTCGCCGGCATTGGCAACGAGGTAGCGCGTGATCCGGTCCGCGGTGGCAGCGTCGAGACTGGCATCGTCGCCGAAGTGATTCTTGAGGTCGCCCATCATGCTTTGCCATGACTTGGCCGGCAGCATTGCAGGCGCGAATGGAAGATGGCAGGCCCCGCACTCTTCCTTGACGACGGGCTCGGAAACGGGCGGATAGTAGTGACCGCCGCCGGCCTGGGCGCGCTGAAAGACGACTGCGGAGAGAGCCAGGGAAATGGCGGCAAGAGCGAAGGGGCGATAGGGGATGTTCATCGCGATACTCCTGATGTAGGGGCTTCTGTGGGGGATTACCGGCTCATCACGTAGCTGAGCCAGTCGCCTTTTTCGCCCGGCGTGCATTCGCGGCCGAGCACTTCGTTGCAGTTGCGCTTGAACCACTTCTCGACCTTCGCCGAATCGGTATAGCGAGTCGGCGTGACCGATATCGCGACGGGTTCGATCGTCTTGCCCGTGGGGCTGCGGCCGGCACTGCGCGGGTCGCTGCCATGGCAGGAGGTGCAGGACGGGGTATCCGGCTTGCCGCCGGCGAACTTCTTCTTGTGCAGGGTTTCGCCGCGTGCAGCGGAGAGGCCGGCGAAGGCGGGGTCGGCCGCTTTCGCTTCGGCAGCGTATCGTCCGAGCAGGTCTTCGCGCGGGCCGGCAAAGCAGGCCGTTGCGAGCGTAAGCGACAAGGCCAGCACACTTGCAGTAATCTTCAGGTTCACGGTTATCTCCTTGGTTGTCCGTTGTGGGACACACTATGCCCAGCCGAAACTGAACCGCGCCTGAACCTGCCGTTAATCCGGCATTCAGAATCGGCCCGCTATAAAGACCGTCATGACGCCACCTCCGAAATCGCTGCTTCCGCTCGTCGCCGCCCTGCTGCTCGGCGTCGGCGGAGCCATGACGGCACGCGCCGGCGATGCGCAGGACCACGACCGCGCGCGCCAGGCGCTCGAAAGCGGCGAGATACTTCCGCTGCCGGCGATTCTCGAACGGGTGGAGCGCAGCAGCCCCGGGCAGATCATGGAGGTCGAGCTGGATCGCGAGGGTGAGCGATGGGTATACGAGATCAAGGTGCTGCGCAAAGGCGGTTCGTTGGTGAAGCTGAAGCTCGACGCACGCAATGGCACGCTTCTCGAAAGCAGCAAGCAAGGCGGCAAGGGGCAGCACCGATCCGGAGAGCATCCCTGATGCGCGTTCTGGTCGTCGAGGATGAGCCGACGCTGGCGACGCAACTCGCGGAGGCACTGCGCGCCGCCGGCTACGCCGTCGACGCGGCGCACAACGGCGTGGACGCCCACTACGAGGGCGACACCGGCGCCTTCGACGCCGTCGTCCTCGACCTCGGCCTGCCGCAGATGGATGGCATCACGGTGCTGAAGAAGTGGCGCGCCGCCGGGCGGGCCACGCCGGTGCTGATCCTGACCGCGCGCGACAACTGGCACGAAAAGGTGGCCGGCATCGACGCCGGCGCCGACGACTACCTGACCAAGCCCTTCCACATGGAAGAGCTGCTGGCGAGGCTGCGCGCGCTGATCCGGCGTGCCGGCGGCCATGCCAGCGCCGAACTGGCCTGCGGGCCGGTCCTGCTAGATACCCGCCACAGCCGGGTCACGGTCGCCGGACAAGCGCTGAACCTGACGTCCCACGAGTACCGCGTGCTCGATTATCTGATGCACCACCAGGGCGAACTCGTCTCGCGCGGCGACCTGATCGAACACATCTACGCCCAGGACTTCGACCGCGACTCGAACACCGTCGAGGTGTTCATCGCGCGCCTGCGCAAGAAGCTGCCAGCCGGGATGATCGAGACGGTGCGCGGCCTGGGCTACCGTCTCGCCTGTCCACCATGAGGCTGGCCGGCGCGCTCAGCGACTCCCTGCGCGTTCGCCTGCTGGCCGGAACGCTGATATGGATTCTCGCCTCGCTCGCCGTGGCCGGCTGGGGCCTCGGCAATCTGTTTCGCCAGCATGTGGAGATGCAATTCCACGCGCAGTTGAAAACGCATCTCGATCAACTTACCGCCAACCTGCTTCAAGACGACCAGGGCCGGCCATCCCTATCCACACCCTTGAGCGACCCGCGCCTGAGCAAGCCCTACTCCGGGCTCTACTGGCAAATCGATCGTATGGACCTCACGACCGGCAGCGTGGGCTTCCTGCGCTCGCGCTCGCTGTGGGACAGCGTCATCCGCGTGCCGGCCGACACGCTGGCCGATGGCGCAATTCACCAGCATCGCGCACCGGGACCGCAGGGCACCACCCTGGGACTGCTGGAGCGCATGGTGTATCCGGAAGATCGCCCCGACCAGCCATTGCGGCTGATCGTGGCTGCCGACGAACAGTCGATGATCGAGCCGGTGGCCCACTTCAGCGGCGCGCTGTGGATTGCGCTCGCCGTGCTGGGCGTCGGCCTGATGATAGCGGCGGTCACGCAGGTCGTGGTCGGGCTCGCCCCGCTGCGCAGGCTGCGCAAGGCGCTCGGTGCCGTGCGCAATGGCGACGCGCAGCGGCTCGCTGGACGCTATCCGGTCGAGATCGAGCCGCTGGTCGAGGAATTCAATGCCGTGCTGACCCAGAATGCCGAGATCGTCGCCCGCGCGCGTACCCAGGCGGGAAATCTCGCCCATGCGCTGAAGACCCCGCTGACCGTACTCGCCAACGCCGCCAGCAACACGGACGACGACCTTGCCCGCCTGGTACTCGATCAGGTCGGCACCGCGCGCCGGCAGGTGGACTATCACCTGAGCCGCGCGCGCGCGGCAGCCGCCGTTCATCTGCCGGGCGCCCGCACGCCCGTCCTCCCCGTTGTCGATGGCCTGATGCGGGTAGTGCGCCGCATCCATGCCGACCGTAATCTCGAACTTGTCGTTCGACCGATGGCGGACGATCTGTGCTTCCGCGGCGAAGAGCAGGACTTGCAGGAGATGCTCGGCAACCTGCTCGACAATGCCGGCAAGTGGGCAAGCCGGCGAGTGGAAATCGGTGCCGCACGCAATGCCGACCGCATCGTCATCACGATTGACGATGACGGCAAAGGACTCGCTGCCGAACAGCGGCAGGCCGTGATCCACCGCGGCGCCAGGGCCGACGAACAGGTTGCCGGCTCCGGCCTGGGACTGGCGATCGTCGACGATCTAGCCCACCTATATGGCGGCACCATCGAACTGGCGGATTCCCCGCTGGGCGGGTTGCACGCCCGACTCACCCTGCCGGCCGCCTGATATCGGGCGACGTGCCGCGCCGGCGCCCAACTTGTGTTGCCGCAGCCCGACTTAAGCTCCACTTAAGCCAGGCGGCATACTCTCCGCCGCGCTTGGCCATACGGCCGGCATTACCCGACGGGAGATCCCAAATGAGAATCCTCGTATTCGCAGCAAGTCTGGCGTTGGCCAACATCGGCGCCGCCTGGGCAATGGACGAGCCCATCAAACCCATCCCGGCGGCCAAGGTAGGCAACCAGGCAATGGTAGAACTCGGCAAGAAGCTCTTCTTCGACACCCGCCTGTCGAAGTCCGGCTTCATCTCCTGCAATTCCTGCCACAATCTGTCGATGGGCGGCACCGACAACCTCAAGACTTCGATCGGCCACAACTGGCACCAGGGGCCGATCAACGCACCCACTGTCCTCAATGCCTGCATGAACGTTGCCCAGTTCTGGGACGGACGCGCCAAGGACTTGCAGGCGCAGGCCGGCGGTCCGATCGCCAACCCGGGCGAGATGGCGTCCAATCACGCCCTCGCGGTCGAGGTATTGCAATCGATCCCCGGTTACGTCGCCGAGTTCAAGAAGGTATTCGGCAGCGACAAGGTGACGATCGAGCAAGTCACCAAGGCCATCGCCACCTTCGAGGAGACGCTGGTCACGCCCAACTCGCGCTTCGACAAGTGGCTGCAGGGCGATGCCAAGGCGCTCACCGCCGACGAGCTGGCCGGTTACAAGCTCTTCAAGGACAGCGGCTGCGTGGCCTGCCACAACGGCCCGGCCGTGGGCGGCAATTCCTTCCAGAAGATGGGCGTCGTCGCGCCCTACAAGGCGTCGAGCCCCGCCGAAGGCCGCGTCGCCGTTACCGGCAAGGAGGCCGATCGCTTCAACTTCAAGGTGCCGACGCTGCGCAACGTGGAGTTGACCTACCCGTACTTCCACGATGGCGCCGCCACCACCCTGACCGAAGCAGTCGACACCATGGCCCGAATCCAATTGGGCAAGAAGTTCAGCGCCGATGAAAACGCGAAGATCGTCGCCTTTCTGAAGACACTGACCGGCGACCAGCCGAATTTCAAGCTGCCCATCCTGCCGCCTTCGAACGACAAGACGCCGCGGCCGGACCCGTTTGCAAAGAAGTAGCGGCCGTCACGGCAGAGGCAGACGGAAACGGCCTTCGCCTGCCTGCCAGACCTGCGCAGTTGGCTGGGGTACCATTGGCACCCTGTGAGCAACGGCTCTGGTGCCCCCGCCCAGCGCGACGACTCGAAATACCTTCCGGAGTACAGCAATGGCCTGGCACAAGACCAATGAACGTTACAGCTTCCTGTCCATCGGACTTCACTGGCTGATGCTCGTCCTGCTGATTGCGGTCTATGCCTGCATCGAACTGCGCGAGATCTATCCGAAAGGAAGCGATCCGCGCGAGGCGTTGAAGACCTGGCACTTCATGCTTGGTTTGTCGGTATTCGTTCTCGTGTGGCTACGCCTGCTGGCGCGCCTCATCGGCCCGACACCGGACATCGAGCCGACTCCGCCCCGGTGGCAGATGCTATCTGCGAAACTGCTGCACCTCGCACTCTACGCGCTCATGATCGGCCTACCCCTGAGCGGTTGGGTGATGCTGAGCGCCGCCGGCAAACCGATTCCGTTCTTCGGCCTGCAACTGCCGGCGCTCATCGGTCAAAACGAGGAACTCGCGAAACAGATCAAGGAAGTACACGAGGTCGCCTCCACCGTCGGCTACATCCTCGCCGGTCTGCATGCCGTGGCGGCGCTGGTGCATCACTACATGGTCAAGGACAACACGCTGCTGCGCATGCTGCCGAAGCGGAGTTGACCCATCGGCGGCACTCGGCAAGGGTGTCTGCTAGACTTGCCTTCCCTCCCGCCGCCTCGGCCGTCCTGTTGCGTTGACGCCGCTTCCCGCGCGGTTGGATACCTCCATCTTCGCCGCCACCCGCGTGAACACCCGAGACTTCTCCACCCTGCCCCTGTCGCCGCCGCTGCTGCGCAATCTCGAGCGCCTCGGCTATCGGAGCATGACGGCCATCCAGGCGCAGAGCCTGCCGCTGATCCTCAAGCAGCGGGACCTGATCGCCCAGGCCGACACCGGCAGCGGCAAGACGCTGGCTTTCGCCATCGGCATCCTTCACAAACTTGACCCCACGGACTTCGGCATCCAGGCGCTGGTGCTGTGCCCGACGCGCGAGCTGGCCGACCAGGTGGCCAAGGAACTGCGCCGCGTTGCCCGCTTCGCCGACAACATCAAGGTGCTCACGCTTTGCGGCGGCACGCCGATGGGTCCGCAGATCGCCTCGCTCGAACACGGCGCCCATGTCGTCGTCGGCACGCCTGGTCGAATCCAGGATCACATGAGCCGCGAGAGCATCGACCTCTCCGGCGTGCGCACGCTGGTGCTCGACGAAGCCGACCGCATGGCCGGCATGGGCTTCTTCGACGAGATCAAGGGCATCGTCCGCGCCTGCCCGCCCGAGCGGCAGACGCTGATGTTCTCCGCCACCTACCCGGACGACATGAAGAAGGCCAGCGCTGCCTTCCTCAACCGCCCCGAGGAACTCAAGGTCGAAGCCGCGCAGGACGCCACCCGCGTCGAAGAGCGCTTCTATGAAGTCGCGCACGAAAAGCGCAACGGCGCCGTGGCTCGGCTGCTCGCGCATTTCCGGCCCGAATCAACGCTGGCCTTCTGCAATACCCGCATCCACTGCCGCGAACTGGCCGCCGAGTTGCGCGAGCAGGGCATCTCGGCACTGGCGCTGCACGGCGAACTGGAGCAGCGCGACCGCGACGAGCTGCTGGTGCAGTTCGCCAACCGCAGTTGCTCGGTACTGGTCGCCACCGACGTCGCCGCGCGCGGCCTCGACATCCGTACGGTCAGCGCCGTCATCAATGTCGATGTCGCGAAGGACACCGAAGTGCATATTCACCGCATCGGCAGAACCGGGCGCGGCGATGAGATCGGGCTGGCGCTCTCCCTGTGCGCGCCGAGCGAGCGCAAGTGGGTAAAGCTGATCGAGGACTGGCAGCGCGCCCCGGTGCGCTGGTGCAAGCTGGCCGAACTTCAGCCCACCGCCGGCGAGGCGCTGCAGGCGCCGATGCAGACCCTGCGCATCCTCGCCGGCCGCCGTGACAAGCTGCGCCCGGGCGACCTGCTCGGCGCGCTGACGGGCGTCGCAGGATTGCACAAGGACCAGGTCGGCCGCATCGACGTCTTCGACGACACCTGCTACGTCGCCATCGACCGCCACGCCGCCGCGCGCGCCCTGCGCAGCCTCGCCGACGCCGGCATCAAGGGTCGGCGCTTGCGCATGAACCTGCTGGCGCCCGCCTGAAGACGAAACGGAGAGTACGACGATGGCAATCCTGACCAACATCATCGCCGCCGAAGAAGACGAGATCGAGGCGGTCGGCGAATCGCTGAATCCGGTTTCAGAGTGGAGCGGCATCGAGATGCGCGATGTCGACACCGCCAAGATCGCGACCCTGCACAGCCTGCTGACCGGCGACCTGTTCGACGACGCGATTGCATTGTACGAGCCGGTCTATGTCTCCGAGGCCGAAGGCGCGCTGGTGCTGCGCCTGACGGTCGAACTGACCGAACGCCTGGCCGAGGTCGACGAGGGCGTGCTCGACGATGTCGCCGCCGAACTCGCGGCTACCGAGGAGTTCGAGGACGCGGGTTGGGAGGACGAGGCGATTGCCGCGATGCTTGCCAGCCTGGCCGACCTCGCCCGCCTGGCCGATGCGCAGGGGCAGGCGCTGTTTGTCTGGATGCATCCGCTGCGCACCTGAGCGGTTCGCCATGACCTACGAAGAGTATCTCGACGAAGTCACCACGCTCATCACCGAGAAATACGGCCTCGGCGACGAAGCGGCGATCGCAATGGTGATGCGCGCCCAGGCCGATGATTTCTTCAGCGGCCACGACGACGATCCGTCGATCTGCACGCTGGATCGCGCACACGAAGACGCAAGAATCGTCTTCAAGAAGTACAAATAGGCGGCGTTACTAAGTCAGTCTTATCGGCGAGGCCAGTTCCGGCCTTCGCCCTTTGCAGTCTCGATAGCAGGCGGCGATGAGCGCCATGTCGGCGGCTTCGTCGCCGCTCAGAGCGATTGTTGCGAGCAGGCCGACTTCCCGGTGCGCGTAATCGATCTTGGCCACCAGCACCGGCACGTCGGCCGCCCGGGCGATGCGGTAGAAGCCCGACTTCCATCCCGGCATCAAGCTGCGGGTGCCTTCCGGCGCGATGGCCAGAATGAACCTGTCCTGGCGCCGCAACTCGGCGGCAATCCGTTCCACGAAGCCCGTGCGTTCGCGCCGGTTGACGGAGATGCCGCCGAGCCAGCGCATCAGCGGCGCCGCGGGACCGCGGAACAGGTTGTCCTTGCCGGCCCAGCGGGCGTTCAGGCCCAGCGCCGCCATGCCCAGCAGGCCGATCGGGAAATCCCAGTTGGAGGTATGCGGATAGCCGATCACCACCGCCCGATCGGGACGCTGCGGCAGGTCCGGGCAGGTCCAGCCGATCAGGCGCAGGGCAAGACGGGCCAATCGTTGCGTGAGCGGCATGGCGGGCGAGATATCACTTTCGGCAGAGCGGGGCATTAGAGCACACCCCCGGTCTCAGACCGCAGTCGGGACGCAATGAGCCGCTTCCTCCTTCGTCGCCGAAAACCGCGCCCGACGGCGCCGTGTCAGTGGCGGACGATCTCCAGCAGTTCGATCTCGAACTGCAAGGTTGCGTTGGGCGGAATCACGTTGCCGGCGCCGCGTCCGCCATAGGCGATGGCGGGCGGGCAGGTGAGCCTGGCCTTGCCGCCGGGTTTCATGCGCTGCACCCCCTCGGTCCAGCACTTGATGACTCGGTTGAGCGGAAACTCGGTCGGCTGGCCGCGCCTGTAGGAACTGTCGAACTCCGTGCCATCCGGCAAGACTCCCTTGTAATGCACCCGCACCATGTCGGTGGCCGCGGGGCTGTCGCCCGTACCTTCCTTCAGCGATAGATAGACGAGTCCGCTCGGGCTGATGGTGGCGCCGGCCTCCTTGGCGGCGGTGGCCGCGAAGTCGGCCTGGGACCAGGCGGGAGCGGCGCAAACGGCGAACAGTACGGCAATGGATTTCTTCACGGCAGGGCTCCGGTTGTTTCCGAGGCCCCGCATGATCCGCCGATCTCCGTGGCCGTGCAACACTCGGCCGGGACGCGATGACTCTGGTATCCTGAATTGAGTCACATAGGAATCCCGGCCCCGTCGAAAACCGCTTGCCGTCCATGCGTCGCATAGCTCTTCGATCCCGCTGCTTCTTGCGTCTGCTCGCCGCATTGGCGTTGTTGCCTGCCTCTGCCACTGCCAAGGAACCGCTGATCTGGGCCGTCTTCGATTTTCCGCCCTTTCAGATTCTCGAAGGGCCGCACATGGGCAGCGGCAGTTTCGATGGCGAACTGCAGTCGCTCATCGCCAAGATGCCGGAGTTCGAACACAAGATCGTGCCGATGAGCTTCGCGCGCCGACGGGAAGAATTCATCGCCGGCAACAACATCTGCACGCCCGGCATATTTCGCGCACCGGCCATGGCCCTGAAGCTTGCGATTTCAATGCCGGCGCTGACGCACCTGGACAATCGGGTCATCTTCCTCAAGGACAAGGCAGCGCTGTTCGGCGACGACAACCCTATCGCCCTGGATGTGCTGTTCAAGCGCAAGAACCTGTTAGGCGTAGCGGTTCCTGGGCGTTCCTACGCACCCAACATCGACGATGCGATCCAGCGCTATCGCGGCGGCCCCAATCTCATGATTCGCGCCCTGGAAACTTCGCAGTTGTTCCAGATGCTGCTCAATGGCGATGTCGATTACCTGCTTCTGTTTTCCCACGAGGCAGCCTTCCTGGCCGACCGCTTCGGTGCCGGCGAACGCATTCAGAATCGTCCGATCGCCGGAACGCCGCCTTACATCTTCACGCATGTCGCTTGCACCGGCAACGCCTGGGGCCGTGCCGTCATCGACAAGATCGACGCCATCATGTTGACCGAGCGTGTTCAGCCGGACTACCGGAGATATTCGGAGCGCTGGTATCCTCCGGATGACCAGGACAAGATTCGGCGCTACTACCCGAACATGCTCAAGGAACTCCGCTAAGAGAGCCCGATGCCCGACTTGAAGAGCCTTGCCGGTCGTCTGTTCAAGCTGGTCTTCGGCTGGTATCTGCTTCTGGCCATCCTGGTCACCGGCGTCCAGCTCGGGCTCGAATATTCTTCCATCCGGACGACCATCTCCTCGGATCTGGTCGCGCTGGGACGCTCCTTCGCTCCCGGCGTCTCGGATGCGATGTGGACCTACGATCTGGCCCTGCTCGACTCGCTGGCCAAAGGTGTTGCCCAGACTGCGATCGTCACCGGCGTGAAGATCGAGAACTCGCGCGGCGAAACGGTGGCGACGCAAGGACATATTCCGGATGAGCCGCAACAGGCTTCGGACACCTTGCTGGCGCCATTCCAGATGCACGAAGTTTCGCTGCTGTCGGTATCCTTGGCGGAGAGTCACCGCCCGCGTGTGCTGGGCCGGATGATCCTCTACTCCGACCGCGACGTCGCCGTCGATAGAGTCAAGTACAGTTTCGTGGTCATCCTGATCAACTCTCTCGTCAAGACGGCCGGCCTGTGGTTGATCTTTCACTGGGTCATTTCCTTGAGTCTGTCCCGCCCGCTGACCGAACTTTCCAACGTCGTATCGAAGCTGAGTTTCAAGGCCGATGAAGACGAACCGATGCTGCTCGATTATCCGCACCGGGACGAGGTCGGCATGCTCGTTGCCGCCCTCAACGACATGCGCATCCGGCTCAAGGAACGGACCGCCCAGTTGGAAGCCGCCAACAAGGAACTCGAAGATTTCTCCTATTCGATGTCGCACGACATGCGCGCGCCCCTGCGAGCGCTCGACGGCTTCTCGAAGATACTTCTGGAGAAGCACAGCGCCGGGCTCGATGACGAGGGCAGGCGCTTGCTGAAGGTGCTGCGCGACAGCGCCCGGCACCAGGGCCGGCTGGTCGACGACATCCTGCGCTTCCTGGCCCTGGGCCGGCGGAAAGTGAAGTACAGCGCCATCGATATCGCCAAGCTGGCGTCGGAGATCTTCGCGGAGTTTCAGGCTGCTGCGCCGGCGCGCCGGATGCGTCTCAAAATCGGCGCGCTGCCGCCGGCTTGGGGTGACCCCGGCATGATCCGCCTGGCGGTGCAGAACCTGCTGTCGAATGCCATCAAGTATTCGCCGGCGGACCGCGAGGCGCGGATCGAGATATCCGGCACGGCCGGAGAAGTGCAGAACGTCTACTCGGTAACCGACCACGGCGTCGGATTCGACATGCGCTATGCCGACAAGCTGTTCAGGGTGTTCCAACGTGTTCACCCGGTGGAACAGTATGAGGGCACCGGGGTCGGCCTGGCGATTGTGAAGCGCGTCATCGGGCGGCACGGGGGACGGGTATGGGCGGAAGGCCACGTAGGCGAAGGCGCGACTTTCCATTTCACCTTGCCGGTAGAAGGGTCCGAGTCGCCCGAGCTTTCCTAGACGAGAGCGGACATCACGCCCCGGCCGCGGTTCGGTAAAAGGGAACTTCCGCCAGCGGTGGCGGTGCCGGCTGCTGGGCCAGCCGGCAGTCCGGCGCGAAGGCGTATAACGAAGGTGACATTGACATATCGCGCTGTTTGGTGCAACTATCCAAACATCGGCGCGAACGACCATCAAATTGATGGAGGGCTCCATGTACAGGCGCTTGCTGCTTCTCTGTTTGGTCGTTGCTGTGACACTCGGTTTCAGGAGCGCGCACGCAGCGACCGTCACGGTTTCCGCCAACGGCCCATACGAGGTCTGGGCAGGGAATAGCCTTATCCCCGACAAGACTGTGGTCTGGGAAGGGCAAGTCATTACGATGCCGGGTTACTATGACGCGCCCAACGCTGGGTATACCCTTCTTGGCATCTCAAACACAACGGCGTCATTTTCCGGAAACTATACGTACTTTGTTGTCGGCACAAGATCGTTGTTTTCCCTGGATGCAGTGCAGATCGGACCAAATGCGATGCAGTGGTCAGATACGATCATGACAGGCAACGTGCATCGTCCCTGGCAGTACGATTCAAGCGGCAATCTGGTGGGCACCATCATGGACTACGCCGATGAGACCAACATCTACGGACTGCCTGACGGACTCACCAACGACGTCGGATTACCGCATGGTGGCGTTGTTGGCGGCCCATTTGAGGGATTTGTTGCGGTGTCTGCCGTCCCCGCGCCTGCACCGGTATGGCTATTTGGCGCAGGATTGTTGACGCTTCTCGGTCGGCGCAAGCGTATTGCAAGGCGCGTCGCCAGGGCTCCCTGCACATAGGCCACTGCTTCCCACGTGATCCGACCAGCCAGCGCTGAGCTCTGCGAAATGCTCGTCGAAGAACTCCCGCTCTTGCTGCTCGCCTTTCTGCCGGCGCCTGGCCTTGACCGTGGGCAGCCGGACGCGGCGGGGCTTGCGGGAGTTATTCAATAGGCATTGCACAACTAGATGCCTTTGGCGTAGTATGGCCTTTCCTTCTCCTCCGGAGGCCCATGATGAACAGACCCCTTTCTTCCCTGCGCACTGTCATCGCCGTTCTGGCGCTTGCCGGCGCCGCTCCGGCTGTCCTGGCCGCCGGCTACACCGTCACTGACCTCGGCACCCTTGGCGGATCGATTGTCTATGGCGCCGCCATCAACGACGCAGGCCAGGTAGCGGGTGAAGCCACGACCCGGAGCAGCGATTTCCACGCTTTCCTCTACAGCAACGGCGCCATGACCGACCTCGGCGCACTAGGCGGGGCGGCAAGCCAGGGGCACGGCATCAACAACGCTGGCGAGGTGACGGGCAATGCGTCCACCTTGGCGCGCGGACAAGCCCATGCCTTCCTCTACAGCAACGGCACCATGACCGATCTCGGTACGCTGGGCGGGGCGCTGAGCGTGGGCCGCGGCATCAATGACGCCGGCCAGGTGACGGGTTGGTCCCATACCTCGAACGGCCTTGTTGCCCACGCCTTCCTCTACAGCAACGGCACCATGACCGACCTCGGCACGCTGGGTGGCGCGTCCAGCGAAGGCTACGCCATCAACAACGGCGGCCAAGTAACAGGTTACTCAACTACTACGGGTGCTCAAGGCCACGCCTTCCTCTACAGCAACGGCGCCATGACCGACCTTGGCACGCTGGGTGGTGCGTCCAGCGAAGGCTACGCCATCAACAACGGCGGCCAGGTAACAGGTTACTCGACTACCACGAATGGTCAGGACCACGCCTTCCTCTACAGCAACGGCGCCATGACCGACCTTGGCACTCTCACCGGAGTGGGCAGCCGTGCCTATGGCATCAACGACGCCGGCCAAGTGACGGGCATTTCTTACTTGACCTCCTTTGGTGGTCAAAGCCACGCCTTCCTCTACAGCAACGGCACCATGACCGACCTCAACAGCCTGATCGATCCCGCTTCGGGGTGGATGCTGTCGTCAGGATGGGGAATCAATAATGCGGGGCAGATTACCGGCTCCGGGATCATCAATGGGCAGGCCCGTGGCTTCCTGCTAACTCCCGTGCCCGAACCGGAAACCTACGCTATGCTCCTCGGCGGCCTCGGCTTGCTCGGCGCGGTGGCAAGACGGCGCTCGGCGAAAACCTGACGCCGTTTTCCGGCCTGGAGTCCAGGCACCCAAACGGCACGCGGGCGCCCCGAGCCTCAAGACTTCAACTCGAGGGAATCCTCCTCGAAGAACTCCCACTCCTGCTTCTCGTTCTTCTGCCGCCGTTCTGCTTCGACCGTGCGCAAACGGACACGGCGGATCTTGCCGGAGATGGTCTTGGGCAAGGCCAGGCGTACCGGGTCGGGGCCGGGCACGACGGCGGCGCGACATGAACAGGGGTCGATGCGAGTATCGTGGTCGCCGGCAGAACCTGAAATGGAGGTGCCCGATGCGGCCGACCTCATGCTGGATTGAGGAGACACCCATGAAGAACTCATTGACCATCGCACTTCCCTTGCTGCTCGCTGCCTGCGCCAGTTACGACGGCCGCGGGCTAATCGCAGTCGAGTCCGGGATCGACGATGTTGTCCGGGTCATGGGTGAACCACGCATGCAGTGGGGCGAGGCCGATGGCACGCTGCGCCTGGCCTATCCGCGCGGGCCGATGGGCGTCCAGACCTACATGGTGCTCATCGGCCGCGATGGCAGACTCCGGCGCATCGAGAACGTGATGGACGCGCAGGTGTTCAGGCGCATCGAGGCCGGCATGAGCAAGGATCAGGTCCTGCGCGCACTGGGACCGCCGGAGCCGACGTGGACCGTCTATTTCAAGGCACGGGACGAACTGGTCTGGGAATGGCGCTATTGCGACGAATGGAATCGGCTGGCCCGTTTCGACGTTCTGTTCGACGGCAGCAAGGAAGTCGTCCGTTCGACCATGTCCCTCAGGGAACATGCGGCCCCAACGACAACTGCTGGTGCCAGCGCTGACGGCGCGGGCGCCGGCTCAATCCTCGGAGCCGCGCACCCGATTGCGGCCCGCCGCCTTCGCCTGATAGAGGGCGCGGTCCGCGGATACGAGCAAGTGACCGAAATCCCAGGCCGCATCCGACGCTTGTCCATGCTTCGCCGACAGGCTCGCCACGCCGATGCTGGCGGTACAGGCAACGGTGACGTCAGCGGCAATATCCATCCGCTGCCTGGCGATAGCCTCGCGCAACCAGTCGGCAACGCGCTTGGCTTCGTCGTAAGGCGTAGCCGGCATCAGAATGGCAAACTCCTCGCCCCCGATGCGCGCCACCACATCCGTACCCTGGCGGAAGCGTCCACGGCAAAGATCGGCAATCGCGCAGAGCACGCGGTCGCCGACAGGGTGTCCCCACGAGTCGTTGACGCACTTGAAATGGTCGATGTCGAGGATCAGGAGCGACAGCGGCTGACCGAGGCGCGGTCCGCGCCGGCACTCCTTCTCACCGGTCTCGATCAGGAGGCGACGATTGGCAAGACCGGTCAAGGCATCGGTGGTGGCGAGCATCTGCAGGGCCGCATTCATGCGATCCAGTTCCGCGTTCTGCTCGGCCAGCCGCTTATTGGCTGCGGCGAGTTCCTCTTCCCGACGCTTTCGGTCATCGATGTTGAACGTAACGCCGATGAAGCGCTTGCCGAGCCGCCCGCCGACGTCCATGATCTTGCCGTAGTTTGCGTACCAAACCCAGTCGCCGCTATGGGCGCACAGGCGAAACTCGCAGCGATACTGTTCGGTTTCTCCCGCCACATGGGCGGCAATCGCCTGCTTAACCAGCGACAGGTCATCCGGATGGACCAGGGCAAAGAGGTCGTCCATGTAGGCCATGGATTCCTGTACGTCGTAACCCAGGTCGGACAACACCTTGGAGACCCGGTGGGTCACCTCGCCGGTCGTCAGATTGTTTTCCCAAAGGTCCAGCCCGGCCGCCTCAAGCGCCAGATGCAAACGTTCGCGATAAAGATCCTCGTCAGTCACAGTCCGGTGGCCCGCTTGTCCGATCAGTTTCCGGGAATTGCCCTGGCATAGCCGATCTGCCGCAGGAGGCCGGCAAAGGAGGCTACGACGCCCGCGGCTTGGCAAAGCACCGGGGCGGCTTCGATCTTGATGAGACTCACCGCCTGGCCGGTGCTTTTCCTGCCCGCGAAACTATAGTATGCCGCCAAATCGCTGGTCGCATTCGAGAACCCGAGTCCCGTGCTTTCCGAGTAATAGCAGATCGATAATCCAGGCGCTCTCAACCTGGGCCATGGCTGCCTGTCGCAAGCGTCTAGCCGGGGTGATTCAAACGACCCGAAGCACTCGCGCCACCGGGGTTGAACTTCCTATCCGTTGGGCTTGACTTCTGTTCGCTACCCGGCGCTAACCAAATAGATTGCCGTAACGCCATGGTCAGATACATACCGCTTCTGTACGCACAGTTGCTGTCCGGCCACAAGGGCTTCGAGCCCGCTGGCGGCAATGAACTTCCGATAGTTCCCGTAATGCTCCCTGCCTGCGCTCATTTCCATGAGCGTGATCACCAGACGCCAGACCTGCCCCATAACAAATGGATACGGACCGGGATGGTAATCGATGAGCATGATGCGGCCATCCGGTTTCACGACGCGTCGGCACTCCTGCAATACAGCAGGTCTGAGTTCGGGGTACATCTCATGCAACACGAAGACCACGGTGACAAGATCGAAGGTCGCAGCACCGAAGGGCATTTGCGTGGCATCCCCCAGATGCAGCTCAGCCGCTGCACCTAGCTTGCGCTCTGCAACAGCCAGCATCGCCGGCGAGTTGTCGATGCCAACAAGCCGGCAACCAGGTCTTTGATACAAGGCAAGCTGGGTTCCGGTCCCGCACCCGACGTCAAGGATCGCGATGTTTTCTCGCGGCGGGAAGATTGTGAGTCCAATGTCTCTCAGGATCTTTGCGGCCGGCTCGTAGAGCAGGTCATACAAGCTTGCATGTATACGGTAGGCGTCCTGCTTCATGGCAAACCTCTTCTATTCAGTATCCATGATGACGGCGCGCTCAATCTGCGCAGGCAAGTCTGCGTGTCCATTATCTGCCTCTAGCAGCCTGTCGGACTTTCGGTTCACTGTGAGCAACTTGCCTAAATATTGTGCAGCAGAGGCCCTCTACGGCGAAGTCTGGGGTTCTCGGAGCCGTTGAGCCGCGCAGAATTGGCCGTAGCGTCTCTGAAAGGCTCAAGTCCGACAGGCTGCTAGGTTGCATGTGTCGAAAGCCGTCGAGAAGAGGAGGGGCGACCGTCTCCGCAACTACTTCGACTTCAATGCTTATCTGCTCGACTACTGTGCCGAGGATGTGACCGTCGCCCCAGCTTTTCCAGACGCACTCGAGGGAGGACTTCGGCCGAACAGCGGGCCGAATGCCAATGGCGTTGAGTGGCAGGTTGGAGATCAGATACCTGTCGTTCGTTTGACGCGATTTCCGCATGTCCGAACATCTCATCGTGGCCGGTAGGACCACTCGGGCATGATAAGGGCAAGCACGTATTGACCTGCCATGACACTGTCGCGTCAAATCCGTGCGGTGATGTGCTTCAAGCCGTGGCTACGATGGCGACCACCGGTGTTTTCGTGCCACTTGATCGCACCGCAAGGAAATTCCCCCGGTACATGTTCAGTAGGAGATAGGAATGGCAACTGGCAAAGTCAAGTGGTTCAACGATGCAAAGGGGTTTGGCTTCATCACACCAGACGATGGCGGCGAGGATCTGTTTGCCCACTTCTCCGCAGTTCAGGGCAGCGGCTTCAAGACGCTCAAGGAAGGACAAACGGTTTCGTTTGACGTCACGGCAGGTCCCAAGGGCAAGCAGGCAGCAAATATCCGGCCGGAGTAGTTGCTACGACAGCCCACCCGAGCGCCGCGCGCGAGCTCAATTGCTTCAGGCTTTGTTGATACAGGCCTTAGTCTTGCGCTTCTGGCGCAGCCGATGGATGAACCTAGAAACAGCAGTTGCACCGCCAAGGACGCAAAGGACGCCAAGGAAAACAAGGCTTTTGATATCTGGGGGTCTTCGCCTTCCCTGTGACACATGCATCGTCTCAAGATCGCCTTCCTTTGCGTCCTTGGCGTCCTTTGCGGTGAATGAACTGAGGTTTTTGGGGATGAATGGACGTTTGCCGGCATTTGTTGAGCTATGGCTGGTGACGAATCCACACCGGGCGTCGGTGCATCAGCCGGCCACCGGCAGCTCTGGCGGAGGACCGGCCATAGCTGCCTACCATCCGCGTGAGTGACTCTGCGCGCCAGGCTTGAGACCATCGCCAGCCGGCCCGGAAGTACTGGTTCCAGGCAGCGACCCGGCGCGAGGCCGGATCGCCGGTGAGAGGCCTACCCCCTCAGTTCGGGGAAATCCTCTTCGAAGAACTCCCACTCCTGCTTCTCGTTCTTCTGCCGCCGCTCGGCCTCGACGTTGCGCAACTGCACGCGCCGGATCTTGCCGGAGATGGTCTTGGGCAGATCGGAGAACTCGATGCGCCGCACGCGCTTGTAGGGCGCGAGGTGCTCGCGCACAAAGGCGAAGATGTCCTTGGCGAGATCGCGGCTCGGCGTCTGGCCCTGGGTGAGGATGATGAAGGCCTTGGGCACCGCCAGGCGCACCGGGTCGGGGCTCGGCACCACGGCCGCTTCGCCCACCGCCGGATGCTCGAGCAGCACGCTCTCCAGTTCGAAGGGGCTGATGCGATAGTCGGAGGCCTTGAAGACGTCGTCGGCGCGGCCGACGTAGGTGATGTAGCCGGCCTCGTCGCGGCTGGCGACGTCGCCGGTGCGGTAGTAGCCGTCGCGCATGACCTCGGCGGTCTTCTCGGGGCTGTCCTCGTAGCACTGCATCAGGCCCAGCGGAGCCGGGTCCATGACCAGGCTGATCTCGCCCTCCTCGGCTTCGTTGCCATCGGCGTCGAGCAGGGCAACGCGGTAGCCGGGCAGCGGCCGGCCCATGGAGCCGGGCTTGACGGGCTGGCCGGGCGGGTTGCCGATCTGCGCCGTGGTCTCGGTCTGGCCGAAGCCGTCGCGCAGCGTAATGCCCCAGGCATTCTTCACCTGGTCGATGATCTCCGGATTCAGCGGTTCGCCGGCGCCGATCAGTTCGCGGAGCGCGAGGCGGCCGCGATAGGCGGAGAGGTCTTCCTGGATCAGCATGCGCCAGACGGTCGGCGGCGCGCACAGCGTATTGACCTGGTAGCGTTCGAGCACGTCGAGCAGCGCCTTGGCCTGGAAGCGAGCGTAGTTGAAGATGAAGATGCATGCTCCCGCATTCCAGGGCGAGAAGAAGCAGCTCCAGGCATGCTTGGCCCAGCCGGGCGACGAGATGTTGAGGTGGATGTCGCCCGGCATCAGGCCAATCCAGTACATGGTCGACAAGTGGCCGACGGGGTAGCTCTGCTGGGTGTGCAGCACCAGCTTGGGCTTGGCCGTGGTGCCGGAGGTGAAGTAGAGCAGCAGCGGATCGGTGACCCTAGTCACGCCGGCGGGTGCGAACTGGTCGGAGCAGGCAGCCGAGTCGGCGAAATTGGTCCAGCCTTCCGCCGAGCCGCCGACGCTGATGCGCGTGAAGCTGCCCTTGACCGGCGCGAACTTGGCGACGTGGGCGACGCCGACCACGACGTGGCGCACATGGCCGCGATCGACGCGGTCCTGCAGGTCTTCACCGGTAAGCAGGGTGGTGGCGGGAATCAGCACGGCACCGAGCTTTATGGCCGCGAGCATGGTCTCCCACAGCGGCACTTCGTTGCCCAGCATCATCAGGATGCGGTCGCCGCGGGCGACGCCGAGGCCGCGCAGGAAGTTGGCGACGCGGTTCGAGCGCTCGGAGAGTTCGGCGAATGACAGGCGCTGTTCCGAGCCGTCTTCGCTCACCACCCAGAGCGCCGGGCGCTGGTTGTCCCGCGCCATGACGTCGAAATGGTCGAGGGCCCAGTTGAATTTGTCCAGGACCGGCCACTAGAAATCGCGATAGGCGACTTCGTAGTTGCTGCGATTGGCCAACAGGAAATCGCGGGCTTGCAGAAATGAACTCGCGCCAGACATGCCTTCTCTCCTCCGTTGTTTCAGGATCGGCTCTGTCGGGTCAGTCGGCGTGGCCGGTGTTGCCGGCCATCGTTGTGTTGCGCCCCGCTCGTGGCGGGACACGGACTACATGCTGCGGCGGTACTGTCCTCCCACTTCGTAGAGGGCTCCGGCGATCTGCCCGAGCGAGCAGTAGCGCACGGCGTCGAACAGCACTTCGAATACGTTGCGGTTCTCGATCACCGCCTGCCGCAACCTGGCGATCCAGAGCGGCGCCTCCTGGCTGTTCCTGGCCTGGAAGTCACGCAGGCGCTTGAGTTGGCTCTGTTTCTCTTCCTCGGTCGAGCGCGCCAGTTCAATCTCGGCTGCCACGCCCGAGTCGTGCGGGTTACGGAAGGTATTCACGCCGATCAGCGGATAGGAGCCGTCGTGCTTCTTCTGCTCGTAGTAAAGGCTTTCTTCCTGGATCTTGCCGCGCTGGTAGCCGGTCTCCATGGCGCCGAGCACGCCGCCGCGCGAAGCGATCGCCTCGAACTCCTGCAAGACCGCCTCTTCGACGAGGTCGGTGAGTTCGTCGATGATGAAGGCACCCTGGTTCGGGTTCTCGTTCTTGGCCACGCCCCACTCGCGGTTGATGATCAACTGGATGGCCATGGCGCGGCGCACGCTCTCTTCGGTCGGCGTTGTGATGGCTTCGTCGTAGGCGTTGGTGTGCAGCGAATTGCAGTTGTCGTAGATGGCGATCAACGCTTGCAGTGTCGTGCGGATGTCGTTGAAGTCCATCTCCTGCGCGTGCAGGCTGCGGCCGGAAGTCTGGATGTGGTACTTCAACTTCTGCGAGCGCTCGTTGGCGCCGTACTTGTTCTTCATCGCCACGGCCCAGATGCGGCGTGCGACGCGGCCGATCACCGAATACTCCGGGTCCATGCCGTTGCTGAAGAAGAACGAGAGATTCGGCGCGAAGTCGTCGATGTGCATGCCACGTGCGAGGTAGGATTCGACGTAGGTGAAGCCGTTGGCGAGCGTGAAG
>JBGOZF010000027.1:0-54607 GCA_041480065.1 Rhodocyclaceae bacterium | reverse complement strand
CGCCAGGTGCGCCTTGATGGCGTTGAACAGGCAGATCTCTTCTTCCGAGCTTGGCGCGGCCAGCACCGAGATGTCTTTTTCGGCGCGCGCGCCCAGGTGCAGCAGCAACGTGGCGTCGCCGCCGTCGTCGAGGATCATGTTGGAGTATCCGTTGTCCGGCCACTCGAAGATGCGGTGGGTGTAGTCCCAGTAGTCGGTCAGGCTCTCGCCCTTGACCGCGAACACGGCGATGCCGTCCTTGGCGATGGCGGCGGCAGCGTGGTCCTGGGTCGAGAAGATGTTGCACGAAGCCCAGCGAACCTGGGCGCCGAGGGCGGTCAGCGTCTCGATCAGCACGGCGGTCTGGATGGTCATGTGCAGCGAGCCGGTGATGCGCGCGCCCTTGAGCGGCTGGCTGGCAGCGTATTCCTCGCGGATCGCCATCAGGCCGGGCATCTCGGTCTCGGCGATGCGGATTTCCTTGCGGCCCCAATCGGCCAGCGCCATGTCGGCGACTACGTAGTCTTGCTTCAGGTCAGTCACAGCGTTCATGTTCTCTCCTTGAACTTGTGACCGGGAGGGGATTCTTGTACTTGCAGCGTACTCACCTTCCCGGCGGGGTTGGTGAGCGCAGTTCAAGAAGTACCGAGCCTGGGGGCCCGTTGCGAAAACCGGCCCTTGCAGCGCTCCTCGGAATGGCCGCAATTATACGACAAGGGCCGGTCGCGGCGGCCATCGGCCGGAGAGTCAGCCTCCCCCGGCCCGGTGGGCGTAATTCACGTAGGCCGGTATGGCGATCGCCGCAAGGATGCCGATCCCGGCGACGCCGACGACCAGGACGAGGCCCCAGATGCTCCACCTGCGCTGAACCCGATTGAAATGCTCGACGCTGTCCCAGTACTTGTTCCGCCAGGCGAGTTCGCGGCCCTTGATCCCGAGATAGATGGACATGACGAAGCCCACGTAGGGAACAAGGCACAGCAATCCGATCCAGGTCTTGTTGAAGACGGCCCAGATCCAGTTGAGGAGAAAGGCACCCCAGCTCCAGCCCTTTACACCGGGCGGCGGGATGACTCCGCTGCCGCCCCCCGAATTGTTCTCGTCGGCGGATACGTCGTCGACTCTTGCCGCTGGTGGCAGAAACGGGTTCGCGGCTGTCGATCTTCCGTCGGTAGCCTGCACCCGCGTGGGCGCAGACGATGGGCCGGCGCCCCGCATCTGGGTGCTGCCGGCGTCCTCCCGGGCGGCCAGCATGTGCGGCATGTCCGTGCCGCATTCGCGGCAGAGCGTACGGATCGGCTGCAGGGCGCCGCAGGCCGGACAACGCATAGTGTCGGCCGACGTCCCGGCCTCCTCCTGCACCGGCACCAGCGCCAGCGGCGCCGCGGCAGCCGGTTCCGGTGCTGCCGCTGGTTTGGGCGCCGATACGCGCTCAGCGCGCACCTCGACGCCGGCCCCCTCTATGGCCTGCAGGTAGCGCGGCACCTGGTCGGCATGGAGATTCCGCTTGATGATGGTTTCTCGGCCGGACAGTAGACCGAGCGCCTGCTCCGGGGTGAGGCGCATGATGGCGGCGAGCGCCTTTGCAGCGAGCTCGCGAGGGCGCTCTGGAAGCGTGTTTCCGGTCAGCTTGATGTCAAAGGAGTCGGGCATGGCGGTTTAGGAGGACGTGGGTGGATGTCGGATGTGCGGGTGATGGTTTCAGTCGCGCGGCCCGTCGAGGCCGCTCCAAAGAAGATCCAGGTCGTTGATGGCCCAGGCGGTCGGGTCCTCGTGGCAGACGATCTCGTCGCCGTCCTCGGCGAGGTCGACGACCTTGGCCGGAATGCGATGCCCCTTGGCGATCGCGAAGAAGACCTTGATCCGCGGTGTCAGCAGCGCGGTATCGTTCTGGTCGAGCACGACGCCGAGAAAGCCGGATTTCAGACGCACCAGCGTACCGATCGGATAGATGCCGACCGTGCGCACGAAGGCGTGGAAGACGCGCGTGTCGTACTGGCTGCGGCTCCACTCGGCCATCTTGCGCAGGGCGTAGGCCGGCTGCCAGGCGTCCTTGTAGGGGCGGTTCGAGGTGGTGGCGTCGTAGACGTCGCAGACCGCTGCCATCCGCGCGTACAGGCTGATGTCTTCACCGGCGAGGTGATCCGGGTAGCCGCTGCCGTCGGCGCGCTCGTGGTGGTGGCGGGCAACAATGAGCGCGATCTCGCCGGCACTGTCCTTTGCCAGCAAGCGGTGGCCGTAGGGGGCATGCTCGCGCAGGCGATCGAATTCCGCCTCAGTCAGGCGGCCTTTCTTGTTCAGCAGTTCGAGTTCGATGCCGACCTTGCCGATGTCGTGCACCAGCCCGGCCAAGCCGATCTCGGGGAGATGGTTGGACTCCATGCCGAGTTGTTGCCCCAGGCCGATCATCAGCGCGCCGACCGAGACCGAATGCATGTAGGTGTATGTGTCCTGCTTGCGCAGGCGCAGCAGGGCGGAGAACACGCCCGGGTTGCGCTCGACCGAGGCGGCGATCTCGCCGGCAACCGGCAGCAGTGTCTCGGCCTGGATCGCCTTGCCCATGCGCACTTCCTGGAAGAGGCTGCTGACCTCTGTCACGGCGCGGCCGCAGACTTCGGCGGCCTTGGCGACCTCTTGTTCGGTTGGTCTTCGTCGAGGTGGTGCCGGTTCGGCGGCGCTAATCTTCAGGTCGAGCTCGACTTCCGCGACCGCCTCTTCCTCGGTGACGCCGCCGGCCACGTCAAGCCCCTTGGCGGTATCGATCCAGGCTTCGCGGATGCCGCTGGCGCGTATCTTCCGGAGCGTCTGAATATCCTCGATCCTGAACGAGGAACGCCAGAAAGGATGATCCAGCCAGGCGCCGCCCAGCTCGTGAAGATGCATGCCGACCCGCAGGTCGCTGACGGGAATCCGCTTCAGCATCCGGACATAATATCGGAGCCATACGGCGGTGGCATGGCCGGCCGTCGGCGAGGCGCTGCCGCCGGTACTGAAATATTCCCGTTTTCGGCAGCGCTAGTGCTTACGTCCCGCTTGAACTGCGCCAAATACCGACAAGGCCCTTCGGGCCGGGCCTACAGCCCTGCATCGGCGCGAAGCGCCGCTGCCTTGTCGGTATTTTGGCTTCGGCCGGCGCTTCGCGCCTTAACCTTTCAGCGCAAGGTTAGCCTGCGCCGAAGCACCGATAAGGGTCTTCGGCCTGGCCTTACAGGCCAGCATCCGCCTTCAGGGCGGATGCCTTATCGGTACTTTCCCACGTAAAGTCCGGGTCGTCGCGGCCGAAGTGGCCGTAGGCGGCGGTCTTTTCGTAGATGGGGCGCAGCAGGTTGAGCATGTTGACGATGCCCTTCGGGCGCAGGTCGAAATGCTTCTTCACCAGTTCGGCGATCGTGTCGTCGGAGACCTTGCCGGTGCCGAAGGTGGTGACCCAGACGCTGGTCGGGTGGGAAACGCCAATGGCATAGGACACCTGGACCTGGCAACGGCTGGCAAGTCCGGCGGCGACGATGTTCTTCGCGACGTAGCGGGCGGCGTAGGCCGCCGAGCGGTCGACCTTCGACGGATCCTTGCCGGAGAAGGCGCCGCCGCCATGGGGGCAGGCGCCGCCGTAGGTGTCGACGATGATCTTGCGCCCGGTTAGGCCGCAGTCGCCCTGCGGGCCGCCGACGACGAAGCGGCCGGTCGGGTTGACCAGGTACTTGATGTCGCCCTTGACCAGTTCCTTGGGCAGCACGGGTTTGATGATCTCTTCGATCACCGCCTCGCGCAGGGAATCGAGCGGCATGTCGGGGGCATGCTGGGTGGACAGCACGACGGTGTCGATGGCGGCGGGCTTGCCGTCCTGGTAGCGGATGGTGACCTGGCTCTTGGCGTCGGGACGCACCCAGGGCAGGCGGCCGTCCTTGCGCAGCATGGCCTGGCGCTCGACCAGTCGGTGCGACAGGTAGATCGGCAGCGGCATCAGCGAGGGCGTCTCGTCGCAGGCGTAGCCGAACATGAGGCCCTGGTCGCCGGCGCCCTGGTCCAGGTTGTCGTCGTAGGCCTTGTTCACGCCCTGGGCAATGTCCGGGCTCTGCTTGTCGTAGGCCACCAGCACGGCGCAGCCCTTGTAGTCGATGCCGTACTCGGTGTTGTCGTAGCCGATGCGCTTGATCGTATTGCGCGCAACCTGGATGTAATCGACGTTGGCCTTGGTGGTGATCTCGCCGGCCAGCACCACGAGGCCGGTGTTGCAAAGCGTCTCGGCGGCGACGCGCGAATGCGGGTCCTGGGCCAGGATGGCGTCCAGGATGGCATCGGAAATCTGGTCGGAAACCTTGTCGGGATGCCCCTCGGAAACGGACTCCGAGGTGAAGAGGTATGCGTTCGACATTGATGCTGCTCCTTGTGCTCCCCTCTGCTGTCCGGCGTTACCGGCTCCTGAGGGGGACGAGCAGGCGACGCTTTAGCGATATTTGTTTTCGGACCGACGCTATGAGCCGGGCCTCTCCGCTTCGCAAGTTGTCCAATTAACTCAGCGGCAAGCGATAATTGTACTTTTTTGTCGGCCGGGGTCAAACGCGGCGCCTTCATGGTTTTTCTGTTTCGTCTGTTTTCGCGGCTGCCGTTGCCTGTGCTGCACAATCTGGGAGCCCTGTTCGGCTGGCTGATCTGGCTCGCATCGCCCACCTATCGGCGACATTTGCGCGAGAACACTTCGCTGGCCGGTCTGGAAGAGGCCCGAGTCGGGGCTATCGCCGAAGCCGGCAAGGGCTTGTTCGAATTGCCGAAATTGTGGCTGCGACCGCAGGGCGAGGTGGTTGGCCGCGTCGTTCGGGTCACTGGATGGGAGCTTGTCGAGGCGGCCTGGGCGACCGGGCGCGGCGCGCTTTTCCTGACGCCTCACCTGGGTTGCTTCGAGATCACCGCCCAATACGTGGCGGCCCAGGATCGCCCGCTCACCGTTCTGTACCGCAGGCCCAAGCAGGATTGGCTGGCACCGCTGATGGAGGAGGGCCGTGGCGTCAGCCTCAAGCTGGCGCCGGCCGATCTGTCCGGCGTGCGCCGATTGATGAAGGCATTGACGCACGGCGAATTCATCGGCATGCTGCCCGATCAGGTGCCGGGCAACGGCGAAGGTATCTGGGCGCCCTTCTTCGGCCGTCCGGCCTACACCATGACCCTTGCTGCCCGCATGGCCGAGGGCGGCACCACGGTACTGCTTACCTACGCCGAACGGCTGCATTACGGCGCCGGCTATCACCTGAAATTCTTTCCGCTGTCGCACCCGCTTGAGGGCAGCCTCGATGCGCGCGTCGCCCAGCTAAACCGCGAGATCGAAGCCTTGGTCCGCCAGTGTCCCGAGCAATACCTCTGGGGCTACAACCGTTACAAGAAACCCGCTGGAGCTCCCGACCCAAATGATTAGCCCCCCACGCTCACCTTGTTCGCTGCCCCCCACAGGGGGGTGCATGATGTCTCGGGGCGGTCCGTCGACATCATGACTCGCGTTGCCTTATCCCTGATGTGGCTGCTGCATTGGCTGCCACTGCCCCTGCTGGCTGCCATCGGCCGCCTGTTCGGCCGCCTGCTGTTTGTGCTGGGCCACGAACGCCGGAAGATTGCCCTGACCAATCTGCGGCTGTGCTTCCCGGCCATGACCGAGGCAGAGCGGAGAGTCCTGGCCAGACGCCACTTCGAGGACTTCGGCCGCAGCTTCATCGAGCGCGGCCTGCTCTGGTGGGCGTCCGAGGCACGCATCCGCCAGCTGGTCCGGGTCAGCGGGCGCGAGCATCTCGATGCGCTGCGCGGCCAGCCGGTGATCCTGCTGGTGCCGCATTTCGTCGGCCTCGACATGGGTTGGACGCGTCTTTGCCTCGAGTATGACATGTCGGGCATCTACGCCAACCAGAAGAACCTGCTGTTCAACGCCGCCCTCTATCGGGGCCGCGCCCGCTTCGGCAAGTCGGTGATGCTCTCGCGCCAGGAAGGCACCCGCAAGGGCCTCAAGGCGATGAAGGCCGGCATGCCTTTCTTCTATCTGCCCGACATGGATTTCGGCGAGCGCGACACCATCTTCGTCCCTTTCTTCGGCTTCCCGGCCGCCACCATCACGGGCCTTTCGCGGCTGTCGAGGCTCGCGGGCGCGACCGTGGTGCCGGTGATCGCCCACATGCAGGCCGACGGCTACCTGATCGAAATCGGTGCGCCCTGGACAGACTTCCCGGGTGAGTCGATCGAGGGCGACACCCGCCGCATGAATGCCTTCATCGAGGGCGAGGTGCTGAAGATGCCCGAGCAGTACTTCTGGCTGCACAAGCGCTTCAAGACCCGCCCGCCGGGGGAAAAAGGGGTCTATTGAGCCGCCTATTCCGGCCTCGGGCCGGGGCCGATGGGCTACCATAACCGGATGGCTTTTCAGAATCCGTCTTCCGCCGAGATCCGCGCGCTGTTGCGCTCGGTGAAGACCATCGCCGTCCTGGGCTTGTCGGCCAATTCCGAGCGGCCCAGCTTTCGCGTCGCCCAGGCGATGAAGGGCTTTGGCTACCGCATCATCCCGGTGCGACCGGGTCAGCGGGAAGTGCTCGGCGAGAAGGCCTATGCCAGCCTCGCCGATCTGCCCGAGAAGCCCGACATCGTTGATGTCTTCCGCGCGCCGGAGCATGTGGCAGGCATCGTCGACGAGTGCATCACGCTTGGCGTCCACAATCTCTGGCTTCAGGAAGGCGTGGTGGACGCGGTCGCGGCCGAGAAGGCCCGCGCCGCGGGCATCTTCGTCGTCATGGACCGCTGCATCTGGAAAGAGCATCGCGCCCTGCTGCCATGAATACGACCTACCCCCCGCCCCCCTTCCCAAGGAAGGGGGTGACGCCGGCTCAGCCGCTAGCGCGGCTTCCGGGCGTTGAACTTGCGCCTCCTTGGGGCGGCCCGGCGGAGGCGCCATGAAGATCCGCTTCACCAAGATGCACGGCCTGGGCAACGATTTCGTGGTGCTCGACGCCATCAACCAGCCCTTCGTGCCGAATGCGGCGCAGGCGCGTTTTCTCGCCGACCGGCACTTCGGCGTCGGCTGCGACCAGATCCTGGTGGTGGAGAAGCCCAGGCAGACGGGCGTCGACTTCGGCTATCGCATCTTCAACGCCGACGGCAGCGAGGTCGAGCAGTGCGGCAACGGCGCCCGCTGCTTCGTGCGTTTTGCTCACGAACAAGGGCTGACCGACAAGCGCGAGATTCGCGTCGAAACGAAGTCCGGCGTCATCGCGCCGCGGCTCGAGGCCGACGGCCAGGTGACCGTGGACATGGGTGTACCGCGCCTCCTGCCTGCCGAGATTCCCTTCGACAGCGACAGCGCTGCCGTCGTCCAGCCGCTCGCCGTGGCCGACCGCAGTTTCGACATCACGGTCGTCTCGATGGGCAACCCCCATGCCGTGCAGGTGGTGGCCGACGTCGATTGCGCGCCGGTGCATCTCTACGGCCCGCTGATCGAAACCCACTGCCGCTTCCCCAGGCATGTCAATGCCGGCTTCATGCAGGTGCTGGATCGCCACGCCATCAAGCTGCGCGTTCATGAGCGCGGTGCCGGCGAGACCCTTGCCTGCGGCACCGGCGCCTGCGCCGCCGTCGTGGCGGGCATGCGCCGGGACCTGCTCGACTCGCCCGTGCGCGTGGCCACACGCGGCGGCGATCTCTCGATCGCCTGGGCCGGACTGGGGGCGTCGGTCATGATGACCGGGCCGGCCACCACGGTATTTGCCGGCGAAATAGACATTCCCGAGGACTTGAAATGACCGCTGCCATGGACGCCAACGAGATTGCCAACTACCTGAAGAGCCATCCCGAGTTCTTCGAGCAATACGCCGAACTGCTTTCCCAGATTCACATCCCCAGCCCTCACGGCGGCAAGGCGGTTTCCATCACCGAGCGGCAGATGGGTACGCTGCGCGACAAGGTCAAGCAACTGGAAAGCAAGCTCGCCGAACTGATCCGCTTTGGCGAGGACAACGACGCCATTGCCGCCAAGGTGCATCGGCTCGGCCTTGCCCTTCAGGGCGACACCAATCTCGAAGCCGCCTTGCGCACGATCTATTCGCATCTCGGCGAGGCCTTTGCCGTGCCCCATGTCGCCATTCGAATCTGGGGCATCGGTCGGGGCGATGGTGTGGAATTCGCTCCGGTCGACGACGGTATCAAGGCCTTCATCAGCTTCGCCAAGGCGCCCTATTGCGGTAGCGCGGCCGGGCAGCAGGCCGTTGCCTCGCTCGGCGAGGCCGGCAGCCATGTACGGTCGGTCGCCCAGATTCCGCTGCGCGAAGGCGAAACCGGGGCCTGCATCGGCATGTTGCTGCTTGCGAGCGAGGAGGCCCAGCGCTTCTACCCGGAAATGGGCACCCTCTACCTCGAACAGATCGGCGACATCGCCGGCGCCGCCTTGCTGCGCGTTATCGGCTGATGGCCGACGACACGACCGTTGCCGCCTTCCTTGCCGAACTGACCCACCAGCGGCGCGCCAGCCCGCACACCATCGCCGCCTACCGCCGTGACCTGGCCAAGCTTGCCGTGCTTGCCGCCGGTGCCGATCTTGCGGCCATGGAACCGCACCAATTGAGGCGTTTCACAATGCAGTTGCACGGCCAGGGCCTTGGCGCGACCTCGCTGGCGCGCACGCTTTCGGCCTGGCGCACCTATTACCGCTGGCTGGCGCGGCACGGCGCCATTACGCGCAACCCCTGCGACAACCTGCGGCCACCGAAGCGGCCGAAAACGCTGCCCAAGGTACTGTCGATCGACCAGACTCAGGCGCTGCTCGAAACCTCGGCCGACGCACTGCTCGAAGTGCGCGACAAGGCAATGTTCGAGCTGTTCTATTCGTCCGGCCTGCGCCTGTCGGAACTGGCCGGCCTCGATGCCAGCGAGGGCCTGGACTTTGCCGAAGGGACCGTCACGGTCACCGGCAAACGCAACAAGACACGTACCGTGCCCATGGGCGGCAAGGCCATGGCGGCGCTTTCCATGTGGCTGGCAGGCCGCGTCGAGATCGCATCGAGCGACGAACCGGCGCTGTTCGTCGGCCGCCGCGGCAACCGGCTCAACGTGCGCACCGTGGAGCGGCGCCTGCAGTCCTGGGCGCAGCGCACGGGGCTCGGTTTGCACGTGCATCCGCACATGCTGCGCCACTCCTTCGCCTCGCACCTGCTGCAATCCTCCGGCGACCTGCGCGCCGTCCAGGAGATGCTCGGGCACGCCAACATCGCTACCACGCAGATCTACACCCATCTCGATTTCCAGCATTTGGCCAAGGTCTACGACGCGGCCCACCCGCGGGCGAGGAAGAAGTAGGCCGGCGCCGACAAGGCTCGCCGCGGCCGGCAGCAACCTATAATCAAAAAGCGCGGAACTCGTTTTCTGCCGCCATTGATCAACGAAGGAGACTCGGCATGAAAAGACTTCTGTTGGCGACCGTCGCAGTCGTCACCGCGGCAACTGCATCAGCCGGAACCAACGTGGGTGTCTCGGTCAGCGTCGGCCAACCCGGCTTCTATGGCCGTCTTGACGTTGGCAGCTATCCGCCGCCGGTCCTGATCTATCCGCAACCGATCCTGATCCAGCCGGTCGCGCCGGGCTTGGTCAGTGAGCCCATCTATCTGCGCGTGCCTCCCGGACATGCCAAGAACTGGCGCAAGCACTGCCACTGGTACGGTGCCTGCGGGCAGCCCGTCTATTTCGTTCAGGATGGCTGGTACAACGAAGTCTATGTGCCGCAATACCGCGAAGTCCATGGTCGCGGCGGCGATCATCGTGGCTGGGGAAACCACGATAATCGCGGCGGCTTCAGCGAAGGCCGTGGTCATGGCCGACACCGTGACGGCTGGAACGATTGAGAGCATGCGCCGATCGGTTCCACGGCGCTTCAAGCAACCGGCGGGCTTTTGCGGTATCTGAAGTCGGACGCGCCGGCAAGGCTGGTCGCCGGAGTTTGGTGGTGGGCTCGTGGGGACTTGAACCCCAAACCAAAGGATTATGAGGCTGGCGGAAGTTTATGTAGTTCAGGCACATAGTCGGAACCGCTTCTTCGATCATTGTTTTCGTCGGTCTGAAGACCCGCACCGCTTTTATGGGTACATGTGCGTTGTAGAAGCGATTCCGTAGGCGCTGGGAGCAGAAAGAGTTTCAAACTTTGTGAAGCTTTGAAAGAAATGGACCTATTTCTTTCAAAGCATATAATTGTTTGAAAGCATTCTTCACTCACGGCGCTAATTCGATGAATCAAAATGATTTTACCGACAAGGCAAGCGGCCGGCTGATCAATACCCCTGAGGACTTCCTTGCTTTCACGCCGAACCCGCTACCACCGTCCATTGAATTCGACATGGGGCTTGCTCTGGCACTTTCGAAGGCCGATACCGCCTTATCCGAACTCTCTGGCCTGGGCGGGCAGTTGCCCAATCCGCACCTTCTGATTTCGCCATACATCCGGCGTGAAGCTGTGCTCTCGTCACGCATCGAAGGAACGAAGGCCAGCCTGTCCGATCTGCTGATCGACGAGATCGAGGATGGTCGCGCCAAGGCCGCAGACGCAGACGACATCAAGGAAGTCCGCAACCATGTCCGCGCTCTCGAACGCGGCATCAAGCAATTACCGACGCTGTCGCTCTCGCTTCGCCTGATCCGGGATATCCATGCCGAACTCTTGGCCGGGGTGCGAGGTGATAGAGCCACCCCCGGGGAATTCCGGCGCACGCAGAACTGGATCGGGCCAGCCGGCAGCACTCCCATGACCGCAGCTTTCGTTCCGCCGCCGGTGGACGCAATGATGGACTCCTTGGGCGCCTGGGAGAACTTCCTCCACGTGCGAGACGTCATGCCTGACCTCATCCAGTGCGCGCTGATGCATGTCCAGTTCGAAACCATCCACCCGTTCCTTGATGGCAACGGGCGCGTTGGCCGGCTCCTTATTACGCTGTTCCTCATGGAAAGAGGGCGGATGTCGCAACCGCTGCTCTACCTGTCCGCCTTCATCGATGCGCACAAGAACGACTATTACGACCTCCTTCAGCGCGTGCGGACGCATGGCGATTGGGCGGCGTGGATCCGCTTCTTTCTGCAAGGCGTTACCGAGATTGCGACCGAAGGCGGGCAGCAGGCCAAGGAATTGCATTGTCTGCGGGAGCAGTACCGTGCCCAGCTTCGGGACAAGCCCAATGCCCTCGGCCTGATTGACGAATTGTTTGTCAACCCGTACATGACCATTGGCCGGGCGGCTAAGGTCCTCGACAAAACGCACCCGACGGCAAAGGCGGCCATCAGCGTTCTTGAGGAAAGACAGATCCTCAAGGAGACGACTGGCCGGCAGTGGGGGCGCTTCTATGTTTGCCGCCCAGTGCTCGACGCGCTCGAAAAGCCGTTCGGATGAATCCAGCGCGGGTTGGACGGTCTGGCGACTGGCGGGTTGCTACGACAGAGCCATCGGGTGCGCTGCCAGACTGTCATCCGGCCCAACGTAACGTTGTCGTTTCAACCGGATTCCGGCCACCGTCATTTCCAAGCCATCAAGCTGGTAAGCGTCGTCAAGATTGACCGGGAAGACCGACACAGAGCCTACATAGACAAAATACCGGTCGGAACGAAGACGGCCTTCCGTCTGGGAAGCCGCATGAATAGTGGTGGGCCCGTGGGGACTTGAACCCCAAACCAAAGGATTATGAGTCCTCTGCTCTAACCAATTGAGCTACAGGCCCTCAGGCCGGCCGTGGTTTCGTTGGCTTCGCCTCGCCGTGCTATTCGCACTGTCTTCGGCTCGCCGCCTCGCCACGACCGGCCTGTGTCTCTTGCCGCCGCGCGAACTGTCCCATAAGGGATTTCCTGCGGTCATCTTCAGCTTGTCTTCGCGCCGGGTGCGATTTGTTTGAACTTACTCCGCCCCGTCCAGGAAGCTGCGCAGCTTCTCGGATCGGGAAGGATGGCGCAGTTTGCGCAACGCCTTGGCTTCGATCTGGCGAATCCGTTCGCGGGTGACGTCGAACTGCTTGCCGACTTCTTCCAGCGTGTGGTCGGTGTTCATCTCGATGCCGAAGCGCATGCGCAGCACCTTGGCTTCACGCGGCGTCAGCGAGTCGAGAACTTCCTTGACCACTTCGCGCATGCTGCCGTGGAGCGCAGCTTCCATCGGCAGCAGGGTGGATTGGTCCTCGATGAAGTCGCCCAGGTGGGAATCGTCGTCGTCGCCGATCGGCGTTTCCATGGAAAACGGCTCCTTGGAGATCTTGAGGATCTTGCGGATATTCTCCTAGGGCCTTTCCATCTAGATCGCCAGGGTCGCCGGGTCCGGCTCGGCGCCGGTCTCCTGCAGGATCTGGCGGGAGATGCGGTTCATCTTGTTGATGGTCTCGATCATGTGCACCGGGATGCGGATGGTGCGCGCCTGATCGGCGATCGAGCGGGTGATGGCCTGGCGAATCCACCAGGTGGCGTAGGTCGAGAACTTGTAGCCGCGGCGGTATTCGAACTTGTCCACGGCTTTCATCAGGCCGATGTTGCCTTCCTGGATCAGATCGAGGAATTGCAGGCCGCGGTTGGTGTATTTCTTGGCAATGGAGATGACCAGGCGCAGGTTGGCCTCGGTCATTTCGCGCTTGGCGCGACGGGCCTTGGCTTCGCCGGTGGACATCTGCTTGTTGATGTCCTTGAGCTCCTTGAGCGGAATGCCGATGCGGTTCTGCAGGTCGATCAGCTTCTGCTGCTCTTCGAGGATGGCCGGCGCGGCCCGCATCAATTGCGCCGAATACGGCTTGTTGGCATGCACCTCGTGCTTCAGCCACTCGAGGTTGGTTTCGTTGCCGGGGAAGATCTTGATGAAATACTGGCGCGGCATGTGTGCCTTGTCCACGCACAGGTGCTGGATCTTGCGTTCGTGGTTGCGCGCCGCCTCGACCATGCCGCGCACCGAGTCGCACAGGCGCTCGATGGAGCGGGCGGTGAAGCGAATGTTCATCAGCTCGTCCGAGATCTGCTTGTGGATGCGCAGGTAGCCCTTGTCCTGCGAGCCTTTCTTGCCCAGCACGGCCATCATCTTGCCGCACAGGTGGTGAATGTTCGAGAAGCGATCGAGCGCGTCCTGCTTCAACTGAAGCATCGAGGCGGACATCTGGCCGGCGCCTTCTTCTTCCTCGTCCTCAGCTTCATCGGCCTCGATGGCCGCCTCTTCGTCTTCGGCCAGGGCCTCGATATCTTCGCCGGCAGCGTTCGGATCGATCAGGCCGTCCACCAGCTCGTCGACGCGCATCTCGTCGCGGGCAACCTTGGCGGCCATTTCGAGCATCTCGGCGATGGTCGTCGGGCAGGCGGAGATCGCCATGACCATGTGTTTGAGGCCGTCCTCGATGCGCTTGGCGATTTCGATTTCGCCTTCGCGCGTCAGCAGTTCGACCGAGCCCATCTCGCGCATGTACATGCGCACCGGGTCGGTGGTGCGGCCGAATTCGGAATCGACCGTCGACAGGGCCTGTTCGGCTTCTTCCTCGACTTCCTCTTCATCGACCGGCGCGGGTGCCGCCTCGGCGAGCAGCATGTCGTCGGCGGCGGGAGCCTCATCGAAGACCTGGATGCCCATGTCGTTGAAAGTCGAGATGATCGACTCGATCTGCTCGGCATCGACGAGATCGTCGGGCAGGTGGTCGTTGATCTCGGCGTAGGTGAGGAAGCCGCGCTCCTTGCCGAGCGCGATCAGGTTCTTCAGCCTTGTGCGCCGGGTTTCCAGGTCGACGGGGGCTTGCAGTTGGGCGATTTCGGGCGGCACTGCCTTTCCCCGCTTGCCCTTTGTCGGTGCATGCGCCTTGGCCGGAGCCGCGGGTTTCGCCTCAGGTTTGGCCGCCGTGTTCGCCTTGCTGACCGCCTCGGCTTTGGCGGCAGGTTTCGGCGCGGCAGCCTTCGCCGGCGCTTTGGCCGGCGCGGCCTTGACCGGGGCTTTCACGACTGCTTTTGTGCTGGTCCGCTGCGCGGTCTTCGCCGGGACTGCCTTCTTGGCGGTTTCTTTCCGGGCGGGGGCCTTTGCAGGCGCTTTGGCGGGGGCCTTGGCGGCCGACTTGGCGGTCTTCGCAGTTTCCTTCGGCATGATCTTCCTCGGACTCAGTCCCCGAACGCATCCCGTTGCCGGAATTGCGCAAAGCTGATGGGGAAACCAGTCATTATAACAAACCTTATAGGTTTTTCCTGAGGCTGAACCTGGCCTTGCTGGCGAGGAGTTCCGCCAACTGCCGTTGTTCGTCGGGACTCAGGGACGCAGTCTTCGCCTGTACGTTGAGAGCGTCGATCCGGCCCGACAGTTCCGCGTGATGGAGGCGCTCGATGGCGTCCTCGAAAACCTTCTCCTCTTCGCCTTCGTCGACCTCTTCGGCGGCAATCGCGGCCGCAGCCTGGCCAACGGTGATTTCGTGGGGATGGCCGCGGAAGAATTCGAGCAATGAACCCATGTTGCTCGATGAGATCTCCCCGTGCTCCATGGCATTGGCGATGTCGTGGAGCACGGCGCCTTCGGGCGATTCGGCCGGCAGGGCTTCCAGCGGCAGGCGGGCGGCCCGCTCCGGGCGGCGCAGCACGGCCTTGAGCAGCGTCTTCAACTGCGAGACCTCGATGGTGCGGCGTCGCGCCGGCATGGCCGCGCGCCCACGCGCCAGCGGCCTAATCCCGCATTGGGCCTCGACTTCGGCTTGGCTGATCGCCGCCGCCTCAGCGACCGCCTTGGCCAGTTGCACGCGCAGGATGGGTGCCGCCAGCTTCTGCAAATGTGGTTTGGCCTCATGGACCAGCCTGGCGCGGCCCTCGGCCGTGGCCAGATCGACGTCGGACTTGAGCTCGCGCAACAGGAACTCGGTCAGTGTTGTTGGCTGCCGGACCAGGCGGCGAAGGGCCTCGGGCCCTTCGGCGCGGACGAAGCTGTCCGGGTCGTGTTCGGGCGGCAGGAACAGGAAGCCGGCCGACTTGTCGTCGCCGAGTTGGTCGAGGCTGGCTTCCAGTGCCCGCCAGGCGGCCTTGCGGCCGGCGGCGTCACCGTCGAAACAGAACACCACCCGTGACGCCTGGCGCAGGAGCTTGTGCACGTGGTTCGGCGTCGTCGCGGTACCGAGGGTGGCGACGGCGTTGCCGATGCCGTGCTGCGCCAGGGCGACCACGTCCATGTAGCCTTCGACCACCACCACCGTGTCGTCGTCGCGGATCGCCTGCCGGGCGTGGGTCAGGCCATAGAGTTCGCGCCCCTTCTCGAATAGCGGTGTTTCCGGCGAGTTGAGGTACTTCGGTTCGCCCTGGCCGATCACCCGGCCGCCGAAGCCGATGACATTGCCGCGCTGGTCGAGGATGGGGAACATCACGCGGTCGCGGAAACGGTCGTAACGGCGTCCCTGCTCGTTCTCGATCACCAGCCCGCACTCGACCAGCGCCGAGTCGGCGTAGTCCGGAAAGACCTGCTGGAGCCCCTGCCAGTCATCGGGCGCGTAGCCGAGCCCGAACTTGGCCGCGATTTCACCGGTGAGGCCGCGCCCCTTCAGGTAGTCGACTGCCTTGGGCGAGGACTTGAGCTGGTCTTTGTAGAAGCGGGCGGCGCGGGCCATGAGCTCGGTCAGCGGCGCCTTTCGGGCCCTGTCGAACTGGACCCGGTCGGAAACCTGCGGCACCTGTATGCCCACAGAATGGGCGAGATCCTCGACGGCCTCGACGAAGCCGAGGCCCGAGTACTGCATCAGGAAGCCCAGCGCGCTGCCGTGGGCGCCGCAGCCGAAGCAGTGGTAGAACTGTTTGGAGGGGCTGACGGTGAAAGAGGGCGTCTTCTCGGAGTGGAAGGGGCAGCAGGCCTGGTAATTGGCGCCGCCCTTCTTGAGCGGGACGTAGCGCTCGATCACGTCGACGATGTCGACGCGGGCCAGCAACTCCTGAATGAACGACTCCGGGATCACGCCGGCATTATGCGCCGGCCAGCTTCGCCCTGACGAGCTTCGACACCTCGGCCATGTCGGCGCGGCCGGCGATCTGCGGCTTGACGATGGCCATCACCTTGCCCATGTCGGCCATGGCCGTGGCGCCGGACTCGGCGACGGCGGCGGCGACGATGGCGTCCACCTCGGTAGCGGTCAGGCCGGCCGGCATGTAGGCGGTCAATACCTCGACCTCGAACTTCTCGGCGTCGGCGAGATCCTGGCGCTTGGCCGCTTCGTACTGGGCGATGGAGTCGCGGCGCTGCTTGAGCATCTTCTCGATCACGCCGACGACGGCCGCGTCGTCGAGCTCGATGCGCTCATCCACTTCCTTCTGCTTCATGGCGGCCATGAGCAGTCGGATGGCACCAAGGCGCGCCGTCTCCCTCGCCTTCATGGCGGTCTTCATGTCTTCGCTGATGCGGGCTTTCAGGCTCATTGTGTTCTCCACAAACACAAAAACCGCCCAGCAGGCGGTTCTTGCAGTTGATCGACAGCGACTCCTAGTAGAGCTTCGGCGGCAGCATCTGGCCGCGGATGCGCTTGTGATGGCGCTTCACGGCAGCGGCCAGCTTGCGCTTGCGCTCGGCGGTGGGCTTTTCGTAGAACTCGCGGGAGCGCAGTTCAGTGAGCGTACCGGCCTTTTCGATGGTGCGCTTGAAGCGGCGGATGGCGACCTCAAAGGGCTCGTTTTCCTTGACGCGGATACCGGGCATTCGTGTTGTCCTGGATAAGGCGGAAAAGCGCGGCATTCTAATCGTTTTCCCGGCTTTGTCAAAGGGAGCGGCGATAGAATGGCCGCCCATGCTTGTGCTCGGCATCGAATCCTCCTGCGACGAAACCGGCGTTGCGCTCTACGACAGCGAGCGGGGCCTGCTGGCCCACGCTGTCCATACCCAGGTGGCGATGCACGAGGCCTATGGCGGGGTGGTGCCGGAACTCGCATCGCGTGACCACATCCGGCGCCTGATCCCGCTGTTGTCGGCGGTGCTTTCCGAGGCGGGCAGGGCCAAGGAGGACATCGACGGCATCGCCTACACGGCCGGGCCGGGGCTGGCCGGCGCTCTACTCGTGGGTGCGAGCTTTGCCGAATCCCTGGCTACTGCGCTGGGAATACCCGCGCTGCCCGTGCACCATCTCGAGGGCCACCTGCTGTCTCCGCTGCTGTCGCGCGATCCGCCGAGCTTCCCTTTCGTCGCCCTGCTGGTCTCCGGCGGCCATACCCAACTCATGCGCGTGACCGAAGTGGGTGCTTACGAGCTGCTCGGCGAATCGGTGGATGATGCCGCCGGCGAGGCCTTCGACAAGACCGCCAAGCTGCTGGGCCTCGGCTACCCCGGCGGTCCGGAATTGGCTGTTTTGGCGGGGCACGGCCATCCGAGCGGCCTCAAGCTGCCGCGACCCATGATCAGAAGCGGCGACTTCCAGTTCAGTTTCTCGGGGCTGAAGACCGCCGTGCTGACCCGGGTGCATGGCCAGAACCTGACGGCTGCGGAGAAGGCCGACCTGGCCTGGGAGTTCCAGGAAGCCGTCACCGAGGTGCTGGCGGCCAAGGCACTCGGGGCTGTTCAATTCTGCGATCTGGACCGGCTGGTGGTGGCGGGCGGGGTCGGTGCCAACCGGCGCCTGCGGCAGCGACTCGATGCCGATGCTGCGGCGGCAGGCATCCGGGTCTTCTACCCGGAATTGGCCTTATGCACCGACAACGGCGCCATGATCGCGTTTTGCGGGGCTAAGCGATTGTTGGCAGGCGCCAAACCTGCTGCCGGCGGTGCCTTCTCGGTCCGCCCGCGCTGGCCGCTGCAGGAACTCAGCTAGCCTTCTTCGCGCCGATCCGGAGTTCTGTGCCCGCGATCAGGCGCTGGATATTGGTCTTGTGACGGAATATCAGCAGTGCCGACATCGCCGCCGCCGCGGCTGTGAGCTCCGGCTGGCGGGAGAAGATCCAGACCGCGAACGGCGCCTCGACGGCAGCGACAACTGCGGCGAGCGACGAGTAACGGGTTGCCAGCGCCACGAGCAGCCAGGTCGCGGCCGCCGCCAGGCCGAAAAACGGATGAAAGCCCGTGAGCACGCCGAACGCCGTGGCGACGCCCTTGCCGCCGCGAAAATTCAGGAAGACCGAGAACACGTGGCCGAGAAATGCCGCCAGGCCGGCCGCCGCTACGCCCGCGCTCCCGGCGCCCAACAGGCCGGCGACGATTACGGCCAGCCAGCCCTTGAGCGCATCGCCGAGCAGGGTCAGCAGGGCAGCCAGCTTGTTGCCGCTGCGCAGGACGTTGGTTGCACCGGGATTGCCGGAGCCGAAGCTGCGCGGGTCGGCGAGGCCCAATGCCTTCGAAACGACGATGGCAAAGGGCAGCGAACCGAGCAGGTAGCCGAGCAGGGCGAACGCAAGCAGCGATGTCATGGGGTTTGGCCTAGAATCGGCGGCATTTTACAGGGGGCTGGCGATGGACTTCATCTTTATCGAGGAGATGCGGGTCGAGGCGCATGTCGGCATCTATGCGCGCGAGAAGGCGGCGCCGCAGACGCTCGACATCAGCCTCACCTTCGGCGTTCCCGACGAGGCCGCCCGCGACGACGACATCGCCAAGACCATCGACTACGCCGAGGTCATCGAGCGTATCCGTACTGAACTGGCCGAGCGTCACTTCAATCTGCTGGAAACTCTCGGCGAATACGTGATTCATCTGATGCTCGACGAGTTCCGTGCGCCCTGGGTCAAGATTTCCATAGCCAAGGTGGGGGTGGCCCGCGGGGTCCGCCGCGTCGGTGTGCAGATCGAGCGCTCACGCGTCGGCTGACTCACTCCTTGAGGGCGGCTTCGACCACGGTCGGCATCAGCAGCCGCAGGATGTCGTGCGGATGCACGCCGACCAGGTAGCCACGGCGGCCGCCGTTGATGTAGATCAGCGGCAGATCGAGAATCGACTTCTCGACGTAGACGGGCAGTTTCTTTCTGGTGCCGAAAGGTGAGCAGCCGCCCACCAGGTAACCGGTGTGCCGGTGGGCATCCTCGGGCTTGCACGGCGACACCTTCTTGCAGCCGATCTGGCGCGCCAGTTCCTTGGTGGACACCTTGCGGTCGCCGTGCATCAGCACGATGAGCGGCTTGGCGTTTTCGTCCTCCATCACCAGCGTCTTGACCACGGCGTGTTCCGGCACGTTGAGTTCGCGCGACGAAACGCGGGTGCCGCCGTGTTCCTCGTATTGATAGAGGTGGTCCGAGTGGGCGATGTGGTGTCTGCGCAGGAAGTCCGTGGCAGGTGTTTCCGGTGCGCGACTATCGTCTTTCATGGCGGGGGCCCCGATATCGTCTGGTCGTCGTTCATCGGGCAGCACATCACCCGGTTGCGGCCGTGTTCCTTGGCCAGCAAGAGGGCGGCGTCGGCCCGTTCGAACAGTGTACGGAGCTCTTCACTCGGGCGATAGAGGGCTACGCCGCAACTGATGGTGATCGGCTCGCCGGCGTCGGTCTGGCAGCCGGCGACCGCCTGCCGCAGCTTCTCGGCCGTGCGAAAGGCCTGATCGGCGATGGCGTCATGAATGATGACGGCGAATTCCTCTCCACCCCAACGGCTGATGAGGTCGGTTCTGCGCACGGTGCGCCGACACACCTGCGCCACGGTTTGCAGCGCCGAGTCGCCGGCGAGGTGACCGTATTTGTCGTTGAAGCGTTTGAAGCGGTCGATGTCGAGGATGATCAGGCCGAAGTTGTAGCCGTAGCGGTCAGCCTCCTGGGCGACCCGACGCAGCTCGTGTTCGAACGACAACCGGTTGTGCAGGCCGGTCAGTGGATCACGAATGGCCGTGGTGCGGGCGACGTTGCGCTGGTTGATGATCTTGCTGTGGACACCCCCGAAAACCCAGACCATGGCCACCAGAATGACGATCTGAAGCACGCCCTGGATCGGCGTGCCGTGCAGGATGGCGTTGCCGGCCTCTACGCGGGCATAAAGGTCGGTCGTCAGCACCAGGATATTGAAGGTGACCACCATGGCGATGGCCAACCAGGGGCGGGCGTAGAACATCATGGCCCAATAGGCGCATATGATCGGAATCCAGTAAGTGGTCTCCCGCATCAGTGCGACGCCGACCGGCGGGTCGACAATGACCAGGTAGATGCCTTCCAGCATCGACAACCAGGCAACCGCCGAGATGATCCAGATGCCGGCCGCCATTGCCTGTACCGGACGCGCCAGGGTCGCCAGCCAGAAGACGGACAGTATCACCAGGGCCGAGCCCATCGCGGCCGCGATCGCGCTGCTGCCATAGCGGGAAAGCTGCTCGATCACCGCGAGCACCACCAACGGCAGGGTCACGCGGTAGCCGGTCAGAAACCAGCGTTGCTGCCCCGACAGGTGTGACGAACCGCTACCGTTCGGCATGACATCGGAAAATGATGACGATGCCGAATTGTAGCAATGCCGCGCAGGTTATCCGCGCGGATGATGGACCTGGTGCAGTTCCTTGAGCCGCTCGCGGGCGACGTGGGTGTAGACCTGGGTGGTCGAGATGTCGGCATGCCCCAGCAGCATCTGGACGACGCGCAGGTCAGCACCATGGTTCAGCAGGTGGGTGGCAAACGCATGGCGCAGCACGTGGGGCGAAATGCGCTGGCGCGGGATGCCGCATACCGAGGCGTATTTCTTGATGAGGGACCAGGCCATCTGCCGGGTCATGCTGCCGCTGCCGGATCGACCCGTAACGAAGACGTAGTCGGACGCCGTGCCCTTGAGCAGCCCGGGACGGGCATCGCGCAGGTAGCGCGTCAGCCAGTCGACGGCCACTTCGCCGAGCGGCACCAGACGCTCCTTCGACCCCTTGCCCAGCACACGGACCACGCCGTCGCCGAGGTTGATTTCGAACAGCTTGAGGCCGATCAGTTCCGACACCCGCAATCCGGTCGCGTAGAGGGTTTCCAGCAGCGCACGGTCGCGCAGGCCGCGGGGAGTGTTGGTATCCGGAGCCCCCAGCAGGTCGCCGATGTTGTTCTCCGACAGCGTCTTGGGGAATCGTTCGGTCCGCATCGGCCGCTCGATGTTCAGCATCGGGTCGGCGCTGATCCGCCCCTGGTCGAGCATCCAGCCGTAGAACCGGCGCAGGGTCGAGTGCAGACGCCGTTGCGAGGCGGCCTTGAAACCGCCGAGACGGGTATGCAGATGGGCGAAGTAGCTGTTGACGTCGATATCGTTGCTGTCGGCCAGGCTGTGACCCCTGTCGTCGAGCCAGCCTGCGAACAAGGCCAGGTCGCTGCGATACGCCGACAGCGTGTTCTTCGCCAGCCCGTCGGCAAGCCAGAGGGCGTCGGCGAATTCGTCTATGAGTTGGTTATCGGTTTCTTTCATGGTCCAGTAGCCAGCGTTTGACGTCGAGTAGGAATCCGGTGCGGTTTCCGGCGAAGCCGCCCAGGCGGCCGTCGGCGGCAATAACGCGATGGCAGGGCACCACCACCGGATAGGGATTGGCACCGCAGGCGTTACCGACTGCCCGTGGGGCGCTGCCGACCGCGGCGGCGAGCTCGCCGTAGGTCTTGGTCTCGCCGGTCGGGATACCGCTGATTCCCGTCCACACACGGCACTGAAAAGGCGTTCCCGCGGAGCGCAACGGCAGGCCGAAACAGAACTGCGCGTCTTCAAGCCAGGCATGCATCTGCCGCGACGCCTCCATTGCCAACTCCGTCGTCGCCACCTGCTCGGCGCAGGGCTCGATGAACTCGACGCCGGTTATCTCGTCATCGTCGCAGCGTATGCCCAGAGAAAATCCTGGCGCGGCAACAATGGCTTGATATGGGTTGGTGTCCATGTTTCGGTCTCCGGTAATTGATCATAACCACGACGCCGAGGCGTCCGGGCATGTCGTCAAACGCCGACGTTCCCTGTTTCGGATGCCGTTATCCGCCCGTCCGCGATGCGTGTTTCAGTGCCTATCTGGTTGATATGTCGAGGATGCTTCGTCGCATGCCTCAGCTCCCCGGGTTTCTGCCCCTGCTAAACTATGACAAAAGGACTCAGGGAGAATTCAAATGCCTTTGCTCGGCGCCATTCCGGTCATTCTCGACCTGTTGTGCATTATTCACATCTATCGAACCGGCCGCCCGATGTGGTGGTATCTGGTCATTGTCGGTTTCCCGGTCTTTGGTGCCGCTGCCTATCTGCTGTTCGAAGTACTGCCTTCCTCGGGCGGTTCCCGGGTGGCGAAACGCGTCATCAAGAGCATAGACCCATCGGCGGACCTCAAGGAGCGCATCCGCGAAGTGGAGCGCTGCGGCTCGGTCGCCAACAAGGCCGCCTTGGCCGACGAGTTGGTCAATACCGGCCAGTTCGAAGACGCGATCGGTCTTTACCGGAGTTGTCTTGCCGGCCACCATGAACAGGACTTGCCTCTGATGTTCGGCCTGGCCGAAGCCTATTTCCACCAGCGCGATGCCGAGAACGCCGTCGTCTGGTTCGACAAGGTGATCGCGATCGAACCCTGGTTCCGCTCGGGCGATGCGAAGCTCTTTCGGGCGCGTGCCCTGGCAGGCGCCGGTCGCAATGACGAAGCCCTGTCTCAATACGAGGCCATCCTCGATCACTTCCCGGGCGAAGAGGCACGCTGCCGGTACGCCGCGCTGCTGGCCAAACTCGGCCGTGTCGAGGCGGCCGAGCGTGTCGTCGGCGAGGCCGAGAAACGTGCCTCCCTGAGCGGCCGGCAATACGCGCGCGACAACCGCGAATGGATCAGCGGCGCGCGCGAAGATATCGAGACCGCCAGGCGGGGCGGTGCGTAGTCACGCCTTCAGGTTCTTCGCCGCTTCACGAACCGAGAGCGCTGACAGCCGGGCGCCGTGGCGGTCGAGAAACCGCCGAACTTCCGCCGGGTCGTGCCATGCGTAGTCGCGCAGGGCCCAGCCGATCGCCTTGCGGATGAAGAACTCCTTCTCGTCGGCGCGCCGCAGGCAGTAGTCGAAAAGCCGGCGTGTATCGACATCGCTCTTGGCGCCGAGTTGATGCAGCAAGGCGATGCGCCGACGCCAAAGATCCGGGTCGTCGATCAATTGGTCCATGCGTTCGACCAGGGCCGGAAAACGCTGAACCAGGGCGCCGACCGTGTGTGCGAGGGCGTCCACGGTGTCCCACCACGATTTCGTCGACACGAGTTCAAGCAGATCCTCCAGCGCCTCGGCCGGCAAATCGTCCGCGTGCTGGGTCAGCAGATCGCAGGCGACGTACTGGAATTCGCGTTCCAGTTCCAGCCAGAGGGCACGGGCTGCCGGCAGCGGATCGCCATGGAAGTCGCGAATCAGCGTTCGGGTCGCTTGCCGGCGCTGCGGCGTCTGCACGCCGAGGAACGCAAACTGGTCCTTCATGTAGGCCCGCATACCCGCAGCCTTTTCGGGTTCGGCAAGTGGCGCCAGGACGGCGCGGACCTGTTGCGCGAACTTCAAAGGCGCTACGCCCGTGGAGCTACGACCGCACTTCTCCGTCACCAAGAACAATCCATTTCTGCGAGGTCAGCCCTTCGAGGCCGACCGGGCCGCGGGCGTGGAACTTGTCGGTGGAGATGCCGATCTCGGCGCCCAGGCCGTATTCGAAACCGTCGGCGAAACGCGTCGAGGCGTTCACCATGACCGAACTGGAATCCACCTCGCGCAGGAAACGCATCGCGTTGGTGTGGGTCTCGGTGACGATGGCGTCCGTGTGCGCAGAGGAGTACTTGTTGATGTGGGCGATGGCCTCGGTGACGTCGGCGACCACCTTGACGGCGATGATCGGCGCCAGGTACTCCTCGTACCAATCCTGTTCCGTGGCAGCCTTGGCTTGCGGCACCAGCTTGCGGGTCTCTTCGCAGCCGCGGATTTCCACGCCCTTGGCCGTCAACATGGCGGCGATGGCCGGCAGTTGCGCGGCGGCGACGTCGCGGGCGATCAGCAGCGACTCCGCGGTGTTGCAGGTGCCGTAGCGTTGTGTCTTGGCGTTTTCGACTATCTTCAGCGCCTTGGCGGCATCCGCGCTGTCGTCGACATAGACGTGGCAGTTGCCGTCCAGGTGCTTGATCACGGGCACCCTGGCATCCTTGGAAACGCGCTCAATGAGCCCCTTGCCGCCGCGCGGCACAATCACGTCGACGTACTTGGGCATGGCGACCAGATGACTGACGGCTTCGCGGTCGGTGGTTTCGATCACCTGCACGGCCGTCTCCGGCAGGCCCGCCGCCTTGAGCCCTTCGCGCACGCAATGGGCGATCGCCTGGTTGCTGCGGATCGCCTCCTTGCCGCCTCGCAGCACGGCCGCATTGCCGGACTTCAGGCACAGCGCGGCGGCGTCGGCGGTGACGTTGGGCCGGGCTTCGTAGATGATGCCGACGACGCCCAGGGGCACGCGCATCTTGCCGACCTGGATGCCGGTCGGGCGGCGCTTGAGGTCCGTGATTTCGCCCACCGGATCGGGCAGGGCGGCGACCTGTTCCAGGCCCTGGGCCATCGTCTCCACGCCCTTGGCGGTCAGGGTCAGCCGATCGATCATCGCCGGTGCCAGCCCGTCGACTTTGGCGGCCTCGACGTCAGCGGCATTGGCGGCCAACAACTCGTCGCAGCATTCGCGCACGCTCTTCGCCATCGCCAGCAAGGCGGCGTTCTTGGCCGCCGTCGAGGCCTTGGCCATTTCGCGGGAAGCGGCGCGCGCGGCCTTGCCCACACCGTCCATGTATTGCTTCAAGTCCATCATGCGGTCCTCGTCAGTCGCAGGGCGAGTTGCAGGAACTCATCCCAGACATCCCCTTTCGCCACACCCTTGATCATGCGGTCGATCCGTGCCGCGTGCAAGAGGGCAGCGCGCGCGGTGTTGGCGCCAAGGCGACGGATCGCGTTGCGGTAGGGCGCCTGGCGCGGGCCGAAGATCCGCTGCGACTTGAACGCGGATTCAAGATCGCCGCTCCGACCTGCTTCTGCCGTGAGCGCAGCGAGCGCGCGTGCTTCGGACGCGAGCGCCCAGAGGACCAGGGGCATGGCCACACCTTCGGCCTTCAAGCCATCGAGCGTGCGCGCGCAACGGCCGACGTCGCCTGCCAGCAGGGCGTCACGCAGGCCGTCCACATCGTAGCGGGCGACATTGAGGACCGCGGCCTCGACATCGGTCAGGGAGACCTCGCCGGCCGGATAGAGCAGGCCGAGTTTCTGGATTTCCTGGTGGGCGGCCAGCAGGTTGCCCTCGACATGAGCGGCGATGAAGTCCAGCGCCTCGCGCGGCGCCTTCTGCTGCTGGCGCGCCAGGCGCTCGGCGATCCAGCCGGGAAGCTGCGAGAGCGAGGGCGCATTGCATTCGACGGCGACGCCGGCGTCGGCGAGCTTGACGAACCAGGCCGCTTTCTTGGCAGCCCAATCCAGCTCCGGCAGGGTGATCAAGGTCACCACGCCTGCTGGAAGTTGGCCGCAGTAGCGCTGCAAGGCCTCGCCGCCGTCACGCCCCGGCTTGCCCGAGGGAATGCGCAGATCGACCAGCTTGTCGCCACCGAAAAGGGAAAGGTTGCCGGCGGCCATGAACAGGTCGTCCCAGCGGAAGGACTGTGTGACCACCAGCACCTCGCGCTCGCCGAAGCCCTGCTTGCGCGCGGCCGTGCGGATCGCGTCGCCGGCCTCGATGGCGAGCAGTTCGTCGCCGTGGACGATATAGAGCGGCGCGAGGGAGCGCTCGATGTGGGCGCCTAGCTGCTCGGGACGCAGTTGCACGGCGGCTATTCTGTGGGTTTGAGTTTGGCGGCGGCGAGCCGGCGGAGCAACTGCTGCACCAGGTCGTTCTGCATGTCGCGCCAGAGCAGGGCTTCTTCCGTGTCCTTGGCCAGCACCGCCGCGTCGTTGAAGGTGATTTCGCGGGTGATGCGGATGGTGCTGGCCGGCACGAAGTCCTGGCCTTTGGGGTCAGTGACCCGGAACGTGAATGTGCGCACGAGCTGGAATTCGCGTACCCGACCCGCCGAGTTGAGCGACAGGATGTTCTTGACGGGCGCGTCGCCGAGGATGGTCAATGTCGCCTGGGCGTCTTTGGCCTCCGTCACCACGCGCGTCTGGGTCGAGGCCTCGACGTTGCGCTTGATGATGGCGCGCAGTTCGCTGGTTTCCGGCTGGGCGACATACAGCGTATCGAAGGGCAAAGTGTACACGCCGCGCAACTGGAAGCCACAGGCGGAAAGTGCGAGAGTTGCGAGAAGAAACCAGCGACGCGACATGACGCCTCCCGTCAGACGACGATATTGACCAGACGGCCCGGTACCACCACCACTTTCTTGGCCGGCTTGCCTTCCATGTGTTTGAGCGCAATCTCCGAGACTACGGCGGCGGCTTCGATGGCGGCCTTGTCGGCATCGGCCGGCACGCGCAGGCTGCCGCGCAGCTTGCCGTTGATCTGCAGCACCAGTTCGATTTCATCCTGCACCAGAGCCTCGTCCAGGGGCTCCGGCCAGGGGGCCGACAGGATGTCCTCGCCGTAGCCGAGTTCGCGCCAGAGATCGTGGGCGATGTGCGGGGCGAGCGGCGAAAGCAGGCGCAGCAGAATGGAGAAGCCTTCGGCGGCGACGGTGGCGAGACCTTCGCCGGCCGCTTCCTTCTGCATCTTCTCCAGGGCGTTGAGCATCTTCATCGTCGCCGAGGCAACGGTGTTGAACTGCATCTTGGCGAGGTCGTAGTTGGCCTGCTTGAGATTCAGATGGATCTCACGCCGGACGGCAGCAAGCGGCGCGGGCAGTTTCGCCGTCATGGCGGGCCGCGCGCGCACGCAGTCGCGCACGCCATGGCCGTATGCCCAAACGCGCTTGAGAAAGCGATAGGCGCCTTCGACACCCGAGTCCGACCACTCCAGGGTCTGCTCCGGCGGGCTGGCGAACATCATGAAGAAGCGCGCAGTATCGGCGCCGAATTCCTCGATCAGGGCCTGGGGATCGACGCCGTTGCGCTTTGACTTCGACATTGTGCCGATGCCCTGGTAATCGACCGGCTGGCCATCGGCCACGGCGCTGGCGCCGATGATATGGCCGCTGTCGTTACGCTGTAGGTCGACTTCTTCGGGCGCGAAATACTCGATGCCGCCCTTGTCGGTGCGGCGCGAGAAGATGTGGTTGAGCACCATGCCCTGGGTGAGCAGGTTGGCGAAGGGCTCGTCGTACTTGACGAGGCCCAGCGTGCGCATGACCTTGGTCCAGAAGCGCGAGTAGAGCAGGTGCAGGATGGCGTGTTCGATGCCGCCGATGTACTGGTCGACCGGCAGCCAGTAGCCGACGCGATCATCGACCATGGTCTTGGCGTCGGCGCTGGCGTAGCGGGCGTAGTACCAGGACGAATCCACGAAGGTGTCCATGGTGTCGGTCTCGCGGCGCGCCGGTTTGCCGCACTTCGGGCAGGTGCAATTCAGAAAATCCGGGCGCTTCAGCAACGGGTTGCCGGAACCGTCGGGCACGCAGTCCTCGGGCAGTACCACGGGCAACTGGTCATCGGGCACCGGCACGGTGCCGCAGGTCTCGCAGTGGATCAGCGGGATCGGGCAGCCCCAGTAGCGCTGGCGGGAGATGCCCCAGTCGCGCAGCCGGAACTGCACCTGCTTGCCGCCGAGGCCCTTGGCGGCGAGATGCGCTGCGATGGCATCGACGGCGGCCTCGTAGCCCAGACCGTTGTATTTGCCGGAACACATGCAGGCACCGTTCTGCTTGTCGGCATACCATTCCTGCCAGGCGTCCAGGGAGTAGCACTTGCCGGGTACGCCGATGACCTGTTTGATCGGCAGCCCGTAGCGCTTGGCGAAGGCGAAGTCGCGCTCGTCGTGGCCGGGTACCGCCATCACCGCGCCTTCGCCGTAGCTCATCAACACGTAGTTGCCGACCCAGACTTCGACCTTCTCGCCGGTCAGCGGATGCTCGACGAAAATGCCCGTCGGCATGCCCTTCTTTTCCATCGTCGCCAGGTCGGCTTCCATGACCGATCCTTGCTTGCATTCCTCGATGAAGGCGGCGAGTTGTGGATTGTCGTGCGCGGCGCGGGTGGCCAGCGGATGCTCAGCGGCGACGGCGCAGAAGGTGACGCCCATGATCGTGTCGGCGCGGGTGGTGAAGACCCAGAGCAGATCGCGCTTGCCGTCGAGTTCATAGGGGAAGGCGAAACGTACGCCGTAGCTCTTGCCGATCCAGTTGGCCTGCATGGTCTTCACGCGCTCCGGCCAGCCGGGCAGCGTGTCGAGCGCAGACAACAGTTCGTCGGCGTATTGGGTGATCGCCAGGTAGTAGCCGGGAATCTCGCGCTTCTCGACCAGCGCGCCGGTGCGCCAGCCGCGGCCTTCGATGACCTGCTCGTTGGCGAGCACGGTCTGGTCGACCGGGTCCCAATTCACCACCTGGGTCTTCTTGTAGGCGATGCCCTTTTCGAGCATGCGCAGGAACAGCCATTGGTTCCAGCGGTAGTACTCGGGCTTGCAAGTCGCGAGTTCGCGGCTCCAGTCGATGGCGAAGCCCAGCGACTGGAGCTGCTTCTTCATGTAGGCGATGTTGTCGTAGGTCCACTTTGCGGGCGGCACCTTGTTCTGCATCGCGGCGTTCTCGGCCGGCAGGCCGAAGGCGTCCCAGCCCATCGGTTGCAGAACGTTGTAGCCGCGCATTCGGTGGTAGCGGCTGAGTACGTCGCCGATCGTGTAATTGCGCACATGGCCCATGTGCAGCTTGCCCGAGGGGTAGGGGAACATTGACAGGCAGTAATACTTGGGCCGGGCCGGATCTTCGACGGCGCGGAATGCCTGCGTGGATTGCCAATAGGCCTGGGTGGCCTGCTCGATATCTCGGGGAAGGTACTTTTCTTGCATGGCCCGTGGTGCAAGCGTCGGAAAAACGGCGATTATACGCACCGGCGGTGGCTCGCCGATGCCGGGCCGCTGCCGCCGGATCAGCAGCTAGGCAGGTGGTCGTGGTTCCAGGTGCGCCAGCTGCGGATATAGGGTTGCGCCAGTTCGTCCCAAAGGGCGATGGGTGTTTCCCAGTAGCGGCCGACGGAGCGCAACCATGGCCGCCAGCCGAACGAGGCGGCATCTTCACGCAGCGACTCGGCGGCAATCAATTCCAGCAGGCGATCCATCGCCGCTTTCCAGTAGGCCGGGGTCTCGGCTTTCAGGCCATGATGGGTGGCGGCATACCTGCAGGCGGCTGCCCAGAGCGTCTCGGCCCGTCGTTCGCTGACACCGGCCTTGTGGGCCAGCCAGGGAAGAATCATGGGCCTGCGGTTAGAGCTGATGTCGTTCATGGGGTTCTCCATGGTGCATCGCAACAATACCTATTCTAAGAGTGTTAACGACCCATTTCAAGAAAAGGTTTACGGAGATTGCTGCATTGCAAAACATATGTGCGCCGATACATTACTTTAGTTAGCTTTTTCAGGGCGTTCTGGGCCACGCCTATAATCGCAACACCACCGGCACCGGCCTGACCATGAACCTCCTGCAAGGACTGAACCCCGAACAACTGGCAGCCGTTACGTTGCCGCATCAACATGCCTTGATCCTGGCGGGGGCCGGATCGGGGAAGACCCGGGTGCTGACGACCCGAATTGCCTGGCTGCTCAGCACCAGTCAAGCCAGTCCTCAACAGGTGTTAGCGGTTACTTTCACCAACAAGGCCGCCAAGGAGATGCTGGCCCGGCTGACCGCCATGCTGCCGATCAACGTGCGCGGCATGTGGATCGGCACCTTCCACGGCTTGTGCAACCGCATGCTGCGCGCCCATTACCGCGATGCCGGCTTGCCGCAACTCTTCCAGATTCTCGACTCATCCGATCAACTGTCGGCGATCAAACGGCTGCTGAAGGGCCTGAACGTCGACGACGAGAAATTCCCGCCGCGCGAACTCCAGCATTTCATCAATGCCCAGAAGGAACAGGGCCTGCGGGCGAGCGCGGTGGAAGCCTGGGACAGCTACTCGAAGAAGCGTGCCGAGCTCTACGAGGCCTACGACGCCCAGTGCCAGAAGGAGGGTGTGGTCGATTTCGCCGAACTGCTGCTGCGCTCCTACGAACTGCTGTCGCGCAACGAGGCGCTGCGCACTCATTACCAGGAGCGTTTCCGGCACGTGCTGGTCGACGAATTCCAGGACACCAACGTCCTGCAATACAGATGGCTGAAGCTGCTGGCCGGGCAGGCCGCGGCGATGTTCGCGGTGGGGGACGACGACCAGTCGATCTATGCCTTCCGCGGCGCCGAGGTCGGCAACATGCGCGATTTCGAGCGCGAGTTCAAGGTCGCCAATGTGATCCGGCTGGAGCAGAACTATCGCTCGCACGGCAACATCCTCGACGCCGCCAACGCCATCATCAAGAACAACGAAAACCGTCTCGGCAAGAATCTCTGGACCGACGCCGGCGCCGGCGAGCCGATCCGCATTTTCGAGGCCTTCTCCGATGGCGACGAGGCTCGCTGGATCGTCGAGGAGATCAAGGCGCTGGTGCGCGACGGCCATGCCCGCGCCGAGATCGCGCTGCTCTACCGTTCGAACGCGCAGTCGCGGATACTGGAACACGCGCTGTTCTCGGCGGGACTACCCTATCGCGTCTATGGCGGCCTGCGCTTCTTCGAACGCCAGGAGATCAAGCACGCGCTCGCCTACTTGCGGCTGATCGCCAACGCGGATGACGATACGTCTTTTGCGCGGGTGGTGAACTTTCCGGCTCGCGGCATCGGCGCGCGCAGCATCGAACAGCTTCAGGACGCCGCCAAAGCCGGCGGCAGCAGCCTGTTCGCGGCGATTCCTGCCATGAGCGGCAAAGCCGGGGCTTCCCTGTCGGCCTTTGCCGCGCTGATCGCCGGCATGCGCGAGCTTGCGCACCTGCCGCTGCCGGAACTCGTCGATCACGTGATCGAGCTTTCCGGCCTGCGCAACCACTACCAAAACGAGAAGGAAGGCCAGGACCGGCTGGCCAACCTCGACGAACTGGTGAATGCCGCGGCCAATTTCGTGGCGGAGGAGGGTGTCGTCGGCGCCGAGGGAGAGCTGTCGGCCGATCTGATCGCCTTCCTGGCCCATGCGGCGCTCGAAGCCGGCGAGCACCAGGCCGGCGAGGGCGACGATGCGCTGCAACTGATGACCACGCATTCCGCCAAGGGCCTGGAGTTCAACGTCGTCTTCCTCAGCGGCCTGGAAGAGGGATTGTTCCCGCACGAGAATGCGGTCAAGGAAGCCGATGGCCTCGAAGAGGAGCGCCGCCTGATGTACGTGGCGGTGACGCGCGCCCGGCGCCGGCTGTACCTGTCATTCGCGCAGACGCGCATGCTGCACGGCCAGACGCGCTTCGGCCTGCCTTCCCGTTTCATCGACGAGATTCCGCCGGCCCTGACCAAGTGGCTGACGCCGAAGGCTGGTAAGACAGGCTTTGCCACTGGCGCACCCATGCAAAGTCAGGCGGCGCCAACGGCTCGGTCGAACGGCGGCCTGCGCATCGGCCAGAACGTGCTGCACGCGAAATTCGGCCAGGGCGTGATTATCAACGCAGAGGGTTCGGGCCACGATGCCCGCGTGCAGGTGAACTTCGGCAGCGCCGGCATGAAGTGGCTGGCCCTGTCCGTCGCCAAACTGGAGCCCGTGTGAGATGAAGACCGCTCACGTCAATGGCATCGATATCCGTTACGACATCCAAGGCAGCGGCCCATGGCTGACGCTGTCGCATTCGCTGGGAACGGACCTCAGCATGTGGGACCACCAGATGGCCGTACTGACGGAGCGCTTCCGGGTCCTGCGGTTTGATACCCGCGGCCATGGCGGTTCTTCGGCGCCTGCCGTGCCCTACGATTTCCCGATGCTGACCGCCGATGTCCTTGGACTGCTGGACGCGCTGCGCGTCGACAGGACGCATTTCATCGGCATTTCAATGGGCGGCATGATCGCCCAGCATATCGCCCTCGCTGCGCCGAAGCGGATCGATCGCTTGGTGCTGGCCAGTACCAGCAGCCGCTATCCGCCCGAGGCGAAGGCGATCTGGCAGCAGCGTATCGAGGCGGTGACTGCCGCCGGCGTCGAGCCCTTGGTGACGCCGACGCTGGAGCGTTGGTTCACGCCGCCATTCCGTGCTGCGCGGCCGGAGGTGATGGCGAGAATCGCCGGCCTCATCCGGGCAACTTCGCCGGCCGGCTACGTCGGTTGCTGTCACGCCATTTCAAGCCTGGCGACCACGTCGGCACTGCCACACATCGCCCGTCCGACGCTGGTAATCGCCGGTGCGGAAGATGTCGGCACGCCGCCCGCCATGGGGCGGGAAATCGCCGCCGCTATTCCGGGAGCCCGCTTCGAGTCGATCGCCGGTGCATCGCACTTGTGCAGCGTCGAGCAGGCGGCGACATTCAACCGGCTGCTGCTGGACTTTCTGCCCTGAGCTTGTCGTCGAAGTAGTAGTAATGGTCGATCAGGCCGCTCAGCCTGGCCTCGACCTGTCCCGGCTGGGACTGTGTGATTTCCTTGAACAGCGGTTCGATGATGGATTCGAAAACGGCCAGCAGGCGCAGATCGAAATGCCCGGGCGACTCGGTGAGGAGAATCGACATCGCGCGTTCGAAGGGGAAGGCTTCCTTGTACGGGCGCTGCGAGGTCAAGGCGTCGAAGACGTCGACGATGGCGAAGATGCGGGCGCGCATCGGGATCGCATCGCCAGCCAGACCGGCCGGGTAACCGCTGCCGTCGATCCTCTCGTGGTGGCACTCGACGACGTCGCGCGCACGCTGCAGCCAGGGCGACTTCTTCAGCAGTTCGACACCGAAGTTGACGTGTTTCTTCATCGCCGAGAACTCGTCAACGGATAGCTTGGCGGGCTTCAGCAGGATGGTGTCGGAGATTCCGATCTTGCCGATGTCGTGAAGAAAGGCGCCGGCGATCAACTGGCGGATCGCCTCCTTGTCCAGCCCCGCCGCCTCGGCCAGACGCACTGAATAGATCGTCACCCGGTAATTGTGGAGACTGGTGTTCGAATCGCGCTGGGCGACCGCCGAGCCCAGGGTTTCCATCAGGTCGATGTTGCCCTTGAGCAGATCGTGCGAATACCGAATGACGTCGCGGTTCAAGGCCAGGATCACGGGATAGAAGGCGATGGTGGTCAGCAGGACGGCGCAGAGAACGATGCCGAGTGTGATGACCATGTCCTGCCTTAGGCGGGCGAGGGTGGCCGGATCGATGATGAAGAAGCCTTCGAAGTAGCCGGAGACGTTGCCGGCCTGGTCCTTCAGGGGCAGCATGACCTGCAAGACGCTCTGGCCGGCCAAGGTGCGTTTCGTGAAGTTACGGCCTTCGGCGGCGGGGAAAGGCAGTTTCTCGACGGCCACGAGCTCGTTCTCGAGTGCAGCGAAACGTGAACTGCGCGCTTCGGCGATGAGATCGTGGTTGCGGTTGTAGATCTCGACGACCACGAAGTGCTGGCGAACAAAATCGGCAGCGATACGGTTCACTGTGTTGTCCGGCGACGGCTTCGACAGCGGCAGGCTGATTCCGGAGAGCCGGCTCGATTCGTCGGCCGCCAGTGCGACCAGTTGGTCGTCGATTTTGCTCATGCCCAGATAGGCGACCGTCCCTCCCACAATCAGGGAAATGGCAACCCACGCGGCGAGCAGCCGGTTGAGGATTTGGCGATGAAGTTCGTGCATGGCGAACGGATCCGCCGCTCATGATAATCGGGCGGCCGCTTCTAGGCGCGCTTTTTCGCCGCCGACTTGTTGCGCGTCCGTTGCGCCGACTCCAGTTCGTCATAGAGCGCGCCGAACTCCAGTGCCAGCTTGTGGCTGCGGTCCAGGTAGATCATGGGCTTTGCCAACTGGTGCGATTCCTTGATCCTCACCGATGCCGACAGGTGGCAGTCGAGGACCGGCAATCCCTCGGCGCGCAGTTCGTCGACCACACGTTGCGGCAGGCTTGCCCGCGGCTGGAACTGGTTGACGACAATGCCTTCGACTTGCAGATCGGAGTTATGGTCGGTCCGGATCTCGGCCACATTGTCGAGCAAGGTGTAGAGCGCCCGGCGCGCGAACTCGTCGCAGTCGAACGGGATCAGGCAGGCGTCGGCGGCGATCAGCGCCGAGCGGGTGTAAAAGTGCAGGGCCGGCGGCGTGTCGATCCAGATCTGGTCGAAGTCTTCCAGGGCGTCGAGCGCCTCGCGCAGCTTGTAGATCTTGTAACGGGATTCCAGTTTGGCCTGAAGTTCCTCGAGCGCAGAGTCGGCCGGCAGTACCGAGAGGTTCTCGAAGGGCGTGGCGTGGATGAATTCCTGCGTTGCCTTGGGCCGCAGCTTGAAATTGAGCATCTGGTCGAAGAATTCGCTGGCCGTGGCGTCGATGCCGTCGAGCGACGAGCCCAGCAGGTAGCGGCTGGAGTTGCTCTGCGGGTCCAGGTCGATCACCAGGGTGCGCGCGCCGCGGGCAGCCGCGATGGCAGCCAGGTTGCAGGTGATGGTGCTCTTGCCGACGCCACCCTTTTGGTTGAAGACAACCCTTTTCATGATTCGCCTCCCGTCGACATCGTGTTCGCGGATTCTGCCACAGGACGACCGCGGTTGTTGCGGTGCAATAGCTGAAGCTGACGTGTTGCGATCGGCCGCCCGCCGAGGCCATGATCGGACGGCCGAGGGCCAACCCCAGCGCCGCTGTGGGAAAAGACTGCATCGCAGGGGAGTAGACTATGTGTTTGCCCCGCAGCTTCTTGCCATGGAAAACACAAAAGACCTCACATCCGCAGCACTCGAGTACCACGCTTCCCAACCGCCCGGCAAGATCGCCGTCGTTCCCACCAAGAGCCTGACCAACCAGCGCGATCTGGCGCTGGCCTACTCGCCCGGCGTTGCCTCCGCCTGCGATGCCATCGTCGCCGATCCCGGCCAGGCGTCCCGGCTGACCGCGCGGGCCAATCTGGTCGGTGTCGTCACCAACGGCACGGCCGTGCTGGGTCTCGGCAATATCGGGCCCCTGGCTGCCAAGCCGGTGATGGAAGGCAAGGGTGTCCTGTTCAAGAAGTTCGCCGGCATCGACGTCTTCGACATCGAACTCGACGAACCCGACCCCGATAAACTCATCGAGCATATTGCCGCCATGGAGCCGACCTTCGGCGGCATCAACCTGGAAGACATCAAGGCGCCCGAGTGCTTTTACATCGAAGCCAAGCTGCGCGAGCGGATGAAGATTCCCGTTTTCCACGACGACCAGCATGGCACGGCCATCGTCGTCGGTGCCGCGGTGCTCAACGGCCTGCATCTGGTCGGCAAGAAGATCGGGGAAGTGAAGCTGGTCACCTCCGGTGCCGGCGCCGCGGCCCTGGCCTGCCTCGACCTGCTGGTGAGCCTCGGCGTGCGGGTCGAGAACATCTGGGTGACCGACATCGAGGGCCTGGTCTTCGAAGGCCGTACCAAGCTCATGGACCCGATCAAGGCGCGCTATGCCAAGAGGACCGAAATGCGCACGCTGGCCGAGGCGATCGACGGCGCCGACGTGTTCCTGGGCCTGTCGGCGGGTGGTGTCCTGAAGCCGGAGATGGTGGCGAAGATGGCTGCCGAGCCGCTGATCCTTGCCCTTGCCAACCCGACGCCGGAGATTTCGCCCGACGAGGTGGCCAAGGTGCGCGGCGACGCGATCATGGCGACGGGGCGCTCCGATTACCCGAACCAGGTGAACAACGTGCTCTGCTTTCCGTTCATCTTTCGTGGTGCGCTCGACGCCGGGGCGACGACGATCACGGAGAAGATGAAGCTGGCTGCCGTGCGTGCGCTGGCGGAGCTCGCACAGGCGGAAACCTCGGACGTGGTGGCCACGGCCTACGGCGGCGAGTCTCTGGGTTTCGGTCCCGAGTACCTGATTCCGAAACCCTTCGATCCGCGCCTGATCGTCAAGATCGCGCCTGCCGTGGCTGAGGCGGCGGCCGCCTCCGGGGTCGCCAGCCGGCCGATCGCCGACATCGAGGCCTACCGCCAGAAGCTCAACGAGTTCGTCTATCACTCCGGCTTCGTCATGAAGCCGGTGTTTACCGCAGCCAAGAAGGCACCGCGGCGGGTCGTGTATTGCGAGGGCGAGGACGAGCGGGTGCTGCGTACCGTCCAGACGGTGCTGGACGAAGGGCTGGCCGAGCCGGTCGTGATCGGCCGTCCCGAGGTGATCCAGTCGCGGCTGGAGCGCGCCGGTCTGCGGCTCTCCGCCGGTCGCGACTTCGAGGTGGTGAATCCCGACTCCGATCCCCGCTACAAGGAACTGTGGCAGGAGTATCACAGCCTGCGCGGCCGCCAGGGCATTACGCCGGAACTTGCCAAGCAGCGCCTGCGTTCCGATAGCACCTTGATCGGTTGCATGCTGTTGCGGCGGGGCGATGTCGATGCGGTGCTGTGCGGCACGGTCGGCAAGCACGTCAAGCACCTGAACCAGGTGCGCGATGCCATCGGCCTGGAATCCGGCGCCCATTGCTTTGCCGCGATGAACCTGTTGCTGCTGCCGAGGCACACGCTGTTCATTTGCGACACCTACGTCAACGAGAATCCGAGCGCCGAACTGTTGGCCGAGATTGCCATCATGGCGGCCAAGGAAGTGCGCCGCTTCGGCCTGGCGCCCAAGGTGGCGTTGTTGTCTCACTCCAACTTCGGCAGTGTGCGCTCGGAGTCGGCGGCCAAGATGAGCCGTGCCCGGGCACTGATCGCCGAGCGCGATCCCGATCTCGAAGTGGATGGCGAGATGCACGGCGACTCCGCTTTGTCGGAGGAGATCCGCCAGCGCCTCTATCCCGACTGCCGGCTCAAGGGCGAGGCCAACCTGCTGATCATGCCCAATGTCGACGCGGCCAACATCGCGTTCAACCTGATCAAGGTCGTCAACGGCGAAGGCGTTACGGTTGGCCCGATATTGCTCGGGGCGGCAAGACCGGTTCATATCCTGACGCCGACCGCGACGGTACGGCGGCTGGTGAACATGACGGCACTGGCTGTCGTCGATGCCAACGCACATCGTGTCGGGGACAGCACTGCACAACATGATCGTGGTCCTGCAAAGACGGTATAGGGCGCCCACCCCCTCCCAACCTCCCCCTCGCGGGGGAGGCGACTGGTCGGCTCGCTGCGCTCGGCAGGTGTGCAAGCGTTCGTTGCATAGTCGCATTGATTGTTCGCGCAAGTAGAAAGGAGGAGCCATGACCCATGCCATTCGTTTCCACCAGACCGGCGGACCCGAAGTGCTGCGTTGGGAAGAAGTCGTCGTGCCAGCGCCCGCAGTTGGCGAGGCGACGGTTCGCCACCATGCGGTCGGCCTCAATTTCATCGACATCTATCACCGCAGCGGACTCTATCCGGTGCCGTTGCCCTCGGGTATCGGCCTCGAAGGAGCAGGCGTGGTGCAAGCGCTGGGCAGTGGCGTTGTCGATCTCGCCGTGGGAGACCGGGTTGCGTATGCCGGCGGTCCGGTAGGCGCCTATGCCGAGGCGCGCAACATTCCTGCGGACCGGCTGGTGAAGTTGCCCGCGGCTATCGATTTCAGGACTGCCGCAGCGATGATGCTGCAAGGAATGACGGCGCAGTATCTCTTGCGCCGAACCTATCGCGTGCAGCCGGGCGACACGATCCTGATCCACGCCGCTGCCGGCGGCGTCGGCCTGATCGTCTGTCAATGGGCGAAGGCGCTGGGTGCGACCGTCATCGGTACCGTCGGCAGCGACGCGAAGGCGGCGCTGGCGAAGGCACACGGTTGCGATCACCCTGTCGTCTACACGCGCGAGAACTTCGTCGAGCGGGTCAAGGCGATCACAGGCGGCGCAGGCGTGCCCGTCGTCTACGATTCCATCGGCAAGGACACCTTCCAGGGTTCTCTCGATTGCCTGCGGCCACTGGGCATGATGGTGACCTTCGGCAACTCTTCCGGCCCGGTGCCGCCGCTCGATCTGCTCGAATTGTCGAAGCGCGGTTCCCTGTTCATCACCCGGCCGTCGCTGATGAGCTACACGGCCAAGCGCGCCGACCTGGTGCAGATGGCGTACGAACTGTTCGCTGTCGTCGTCGACGGCAAGGTGAAGATCGAGGTCAATCAGACCTGCGCGCTCAAGGACGCGGCGCAGGCCCAGCGCGATCTAGAAGCGCGCAAAACCACGGGTTCGACGATAATGCTGCCTTGATGCGCCCCAGCGCAGGGCCGTCTCAAGAAGCGACCAACAGGGGAACCGGATGCCGCCGGCGCGGCCGAGTTGTCATTGCCCCCCGCCCAGCGGCGGGGAAGGGGAGTCGGGAGCCATGAAGTCTTTTTTGATCGCCAATCCGAAGGGTGGCAGCGGCAAGAGCACGCTGGCAACGAATCTCGCCGGGTGGCTTGCGCGAGACGGCCACAAGGTGATGCTCGGCGACATCGATCGCCAGCAGTCGAGCCGCGCCTGGCTGGCCTTGCGGCCGCCGGTGTTGCCACGCATCGACAGTTGGACGATCGAGGAAGACAAGCCGGCCAAGCCGCCGGCCGGCACTACCCACGCCGTGCTCGATACGCCGGCGGGGCTACACGGCAAGAGACTGGCCCAGGTGCTGAAAGCGGTCGAGCGGGTGATTGTGCCGCTGCAACCATCGCTGTTCGATATCCTGGCGACGCGGCAGTTTCTGGATGCATTGGCCGAGGAGAAGGAGATACGCAGACATCATGCGTTCGTTGCCGTTGTCGGCATGCGCGTGGATGCGCGCACGCGGGCGGCGGCCGAACTCGAGCGCTTTCTCGCCGGCAGCGGGCTGCCGGTACTCGCCTGCCTGCGCGATACCCAGAATTACGTACAGGCTGCCGCTCACGGCATGACGATCTTCGATCTGCCGCCCTCCAAGGCGGCCCAGGATTGGGCGCAGTGGCAGCCTATCCTTGACTGGGTCAAGCAGTAAGGTCGTCAGCCGCGAAAGCTCGGCGGGGCGGTTTCCACCCGGTTGCGGCCCAGGCGTTTCGCTTCGAGCAGTGCATTGTCCGCTGCCTCGATCAAGTCTCGGCCGTTGTCGAAATCCGGATAAGCCGCGATACCTGCACTGAAGGTGACGCGCAGGATGCCTTCGGTGTGGGCATGGGGAAGGCTGGCAAACTGACTCCGGATGTGGTCGAGCACGGCGTAACTCTTGTTCAGGCCCACATCCGCCGTGGCAACGATGAATTCCTCGCCGCCGTAACGGCCGATCAGATCGGTGCCGCGCAGGCGCCCCTTTAGCAGCCAGGCCAGGCTGCGGATGACCTGGTCGCCGACCGGGTGGCCGTAGGTATCGTTGACCAGTTTGAAATTGTCGATGTCGATCATCGCCACGCACATGCGTCCGTCCGCCGGCAGGGCGCGCAACCGCGCATCGAGATCGGCCTTGGCCGCCGTGTGGTTGAGCAGGCCGGTGAGACCGTCATGGCGGCTTGCCCGCTGCATTTCGCGGTGTCGTTCGACGGTGGTCTTCACGGTCGCGGACAGCAGGACCGGGTTGAAGGGCTTGGTCAGGAACTGGTCGCCACCGAGACGCAGGGCTTCCACCTGCAGGCCGACATCGGTTTCGCCGGACAGGTAGATGATCGGGATCGCCTGATAGGCCGGCAACTGACGCAGGGCGCGCGTGGCTTCGACGCCGTTGCAGGTGGGCATGTACATGTCCATCAGCACCAGGTCGGGCCGGTAATCGTCGAGCACCTCGAACAACCGGGTCGGATCCGAGATGGCATGGCTGTGAATGCCGCGCTGATCGAGCGCACGCTGGATCTGGGCGACGGCGACACGGGAATCCTCGACGATCAGCACACGGTAGCGCTCCTGCTCGCGCGTCTGCACCAGGTCGAGAATGCGCGACAGCAGCGCCGCCATGCGGTCGTCGCGCTGGACGGTGAAATCGATGCCGGCCCGCATCAGCGTCACCATGGTATCCAGGGTTCGCGGTACGCCGATGTAGATCAACTGGCTGGCGGGGCAGCGGGCCCGCATTCTCGACACCTGTTCCAGGGAGACGCGACGAACGCTTTCGCTGCCGTCGCCGTCCGTGTCCGGCAGGAACAGCACCGCGAACGGTGGCTCGCCGTCGGGCATCGCCCCGCCCCAGCGGGTCTGGTGGACGCGAAATCCGTAATAGGCCAGTTGCTCGGCGAGGCCTGCCGCCCAGGCGCTGTCGGTCGGCGCCACCATCCAGATCGAGCGCGGTTTGACCCATTCGACGGCCCGGTTGCCGGTTGTGGTGCCGCCGCCCGGGACAAAGTCGGAATCGGGGCGCCGGGCCGTCGAGATGGCGCCGAGCAGGCCCTCGATCTGGCGGTTGAGCGCGCCGATGCTCTGCTCCGCGATCGGATGGGTGTCCGGATCTCCGAACAGCGCGAGGGCAGCGTTCTCGAGTTCCTCGCATTGCCGCACCAAGCCGGGAAGCCGCAAACGCGCCAGATACTCGGCCAGACCATTGAGTTCAAGGGTGAATTCGACGAAGGCTTCGAAACCGCCATCGCTTCGATATTCGTTCCAGCGCGTGCGCAGCGCTGCCAGATGCTCGTCAAGGGTTTGGTTGGACATTGGTGAGGGCGGAGGAGTTATCGTATTTTCGCTCTCTTCGGATGCTGCTGGCAACTGTAACGGTGACTTGCCTGCGGAAGGGTAAAATTCTTTCATGCCCGCCTCGTCCCCGCCGCAGTTCGTTCACCTCCGCCTGCACAGCGAATACTCGATCACCGATGGCCTGACCCGGCTCGACGATGCCATCGCGCGCGCGCTCGCCGACGACATGCCGGCGCTGGCCCTGGCCGACCTCGCCAACCTGTTCGGTATGGTCAAGTTCTACAGCGCCGCGCGTTCCGCCGGCCTCAAGCCGATCATCGGCGTCGATATCTGGTTGGCGGACGAGGACGGGCTCGATTCCGCGCGTGATGCGCCCGCCCGCCTGCTGTTGCTGGCCAGGAATCGGGCCGGCTACTTGCGCCTGTGCGAACTCGTGACTTCGGCCTATCTGGTGCCACGCAGGCATGGCCGGGCGGGCGTCAGCCGCGCGGCCATCGCCAATGGCGACAATACCGGACTGATTGCGCTGTCCGGCGGTCACATGGGCGACGTCGGCCAATGGCTCACGGCCGGAAAACCGGACAAGTCGATCGAGTGCGCACGAATTTGGGCGCGGATGTTCCCCGACAGTTACTACCTCGAGGTGCAGCGCTTCGGCCAAGCACAGCAGGAAATGCTGGTGGCGCAGACCGTGGCATTGGCCGGAGAGGCGGGCCTGCCAGTGGTGGCGACGCACCCGGTACAGTTCATCGACCGTGGTGACTTCAAGGCCCACGAGGCGCGCGTCTGCATCGCCGAAGGCTATGTGCTGGCCGATCCGCGCCGGCCGCGCAACTTCACCGAGGAGCAGTACTTCAAGTCGCAGGCCGAGATGGCCGCGTTGTTCGGCGATCTGCCCGAGGCGTTGGAAAACTCGGTGGAGATCGCCAGGCGCTGCAACCTGTCCGTGGAATTGGGCAAGAGCAGGCTGCCGGACTTTCCGACACCCGACGGCAGCGGACTCGACGACTACCTTGCCGTCCAGTCGCGGGCAGGGCTCGAACAACGCCTGTTGCAGTTGTTCCCGGATGCCGCACAACGCGATGCCGAACGTCTGCGCTACGCGGAGCGACTGGAGTTCGAGATCAAGACCATCCAGCAGATGGGCTTCCCGGGCTACTTCCTCATCGTGGCCGACTTCATCCAGTGGGCGAAGAAGAACGGCGTTCCGGTCGGGCCTGGGCGCGGCTCGGGCGCTGGTTCGGTGGTTGCCTATTCGCTGCTGATCACCGACCTCGATCCCATACGCTACGACCTGCTGTTCGAGCGCTTCCTCAATCCCGAGCGGGTGTCGATGCCCGACTTCGACATCGACTTCTGCCAGGACGGCCGCGACCGCGTCATCCAGTACGTGAAGGAGAAGTACGGCGCCCACGCCGTGTCGCAGATCGCCACCTTCGGCACCATGGCCGCCAAGGCGGTCATACGCGACGTTGGCCGGGTGCTCGACCTCGGATTCAATTTTGTCGACCAGTTCGCCAAGCTGATCCCCAACGAACTCGGCATTACGCTGACCAAGGCGCGCGAAATCGAGCCGCAGATCAGCGAACGCATCGAGCAGGAAGAAGGCCTGCGCATGCTTTGGGAACTGGCCGAGAAACTAGAGGGCCTCAGCCGCAACGTCGGCATGCACGCCGGCGGCGTGCTGATCGCACCCGGCAAGCTGACCGACTTCTGCCCGCTCTATTCGGCCGACGGCGGCGTGACCACAGTGAGCCAGTTCGACAAGGACGACGTCGAGAAGGCTGGCTTGGTCAAATTCGACTTTCTGGGGCTGCGCACGCTGACCATCCTCGACGAGGCGGTGGAATTCGCCCGCACGGTCGACGGCGCCGACGTCAGCCTCGAAGCCCTGCCGTTGGACGACCGGGAGACCTACGACAACGTCTTCAAGACCGCCAATACCACGGCGGTGTTCCAGTTCGAATCCGGCGGCATGAAGGACACGCTGGTCCAGGCGCGCCCCGACTGCCTGGAAGACCTGATCGCGCTCAACGCGCTCTATCGCCCGGGGCCGATGGAAAACATCCCCAGCTTCATCGCCCGCAAGCATGGCCGCGAGCGGGTGACCTATCCGCACCCGGGCCTCGAGAAGGTGCTGTCGAACACCTACGGCATCATGATCTACCAGGAACAGGTGATGCAGACGGCACAGGTGATCGCCGGCTACAGCCTCGGCGGTGCCGACCTCTTGCGTCGCGCCATGGGCAAGAAGAAGCTTGAAGAGATGATCAAGCAGCGCGAAAGCTTCGTCGCCGGGGCCGAGAAGAACGGCATCGCCGCCGGCCAGGCGAACGAGATCTTCGACACCATGGAGAAGTTCGCCGGCTACGGCTTCAACAAGTCGCATGCCGCCGCCTATTCCCTGGTCGCTTACCAGACGGCCTGGCTCAAGCACCATCATCCCTCGGCCTTCATTGCCGCGACGCTGTCGTCGGAAATGGCCAACACCGACAAGGTGCAGTTCTTCTACCATGACGCGAAAGAGAACGGCATCGAGTTCCTGCCGCCAGACATCAATCTGGGCGGCGTGCGCTTCCAGCCGGTCGACCGCAAGACCATCCGCTATGGACTCGGCGCCATCAAGGGCACCGGCGAGTCGGCGCTGTCGGCGATCCTCAAGGCGCGCGATGGTGACAAGAATGAGGGCGGGCCGTTCAAGGATCTGTTCGACTTCTGTCGCCGCGTGGACAAGCGCGTCGTCAATCGGCGCGTGATCGAGGCGCTGATTCGTGCCGGCGCCTTCGACAGTCTCGACGACCACCGCAGCAAGCTCCTGTCGTCCGTTGGCGTCGCCCTCGACGCCGCCGAGCAGGCCGAGCGCAATGCGCACCAGGGCGGCTTGTTCGACATGGCCGAGGCCGACAGCGGGCCGGTGGTGAGCTATATCGATACGGCGCGCTGGGGCGAACGCGAACGGCTGCTGCAGGAGAAGCAGGCTCTCGGCTTCTTCCTGTCGGGCCACCTATACAACGAGTACTCGCGCGAACTGGCGGCCTTCGTCAAGCGCCGACTGGGCCAGTTGGAAGCTCAGCGCGAACCGGTGCTGATGGCCGGCGTGGTGGTCAGCACGCGCACCCAGATGACGCGCCGCGGCAAGATGGCCATCGTGATGCTCGACGACGCCACGACCCAGTTGGAGGTGTCGGTCTTCAACGAGTTGTGGGAGGCCGAACGCAGCAAGATTCGGGAAGACGAACTGCTGCTGGTCGAAGGCAAGGTTCAGCGCGACGACTATACCGGGGGGCTGCGCGTGACCGCCGACCGCCTGCTGACGCTGGGCGAGGCGCGCAGCCGCTTCGCCCGCGTGCTGAAGCTATCCATGAACGGTCAGGCAGATGCTCGCAAGCTTCAAGCCGTGCTTGCGCCCTATCGCAACGGCGGCTGTCCTGTGCGTTTGGCTTACAAGAACGGCGCAGCCGAAGCCGAGATACCGCTTCCCGAAGGCTGGCGCGTGCGGCTCGACGATGCCTTGCTGACGGCGCTCAACGACTGGCTCTCGCCAGGCAACGTCAAGGTGGTGTACGCATGATCCGGTTGATCGATACCGCGCTGCTCGACGAAGTTTGCCGCGAAGCGGCGGCAAGTCCACGTCGGCGCAAGAACCGCAACTTCCACCCGCACGACGAGTACCCGGCCCATCGGCTCCTGAATGCCATGGAGCCGGGCTCCTACATCCGGCCGCACCGGCATCTGGGCGCCGAAAAGGACGAGACGATGGTGGTCCTGCGCGGCCGCCTGGGGCTGGTGATGTTCGAAGACGACGGTCGAGTCGCACAAACCGTCGTGCTGGGCCAGGGCGGCGACGCCGTGGGCGTGGATATTCCCCATGGCGCCTGGCACACGGTGTTCGCGCTTGAGCCGGACACGGTTCTTCTCGAGGCCAAGGCCGGGCCTTACTGCCCGTTGACCGCCGACGAGACGGCGCCCTGGGCGCCGGGGGAAGGCACGCAGCCGGCGGCGGCGTTTCTGGCCGAGCTGCTACGACTCTTCCGTTGAAGGCGGGCATTCACCGCTGCAGGCTCAAAGACCAAACCAGGCATGCGATCCAGGGCGGCACCATGAAGATGGCCTTGCGCAGTAGTGAGCCCACGGTTGCCCCTCTGCACAGCGCAATGATCACCGCGAGCATGGGCAGGAGAACACCCATCTCGATGAACAGATTTCGCCACAAGTAGTAGTTGGTCAGGCTGACATGTGCCGCGCTGGGTAGCAGACCCACCGGCGATGAGATCTCGTTGGCCACAAATGGCCAGAAGATCGGCAAGGAATGCACGCCGACGAGCAGATCCAGTGCCAGGTGAGAACATGCCGCCAGGGCAAGTGGGATGGGCCGGATGGGTGGCTGATCCCGATCATGTCGCCGGATCGTAAGCATCCACGCCAGGGTGGCGGCGCCAAGACAGAAGGCGAGCGAATGGGTTGCGCGCGGCTGGAGATCGATGCCGAAGAGCCAGAACCCGAAATAGTCGAAGTCCGGGACGACTGCAAGCAGGACCAGTAATGGCAGGTTCCGGCGCGCCTGCTGCGCCGCGAGTCCTTGTCGAGCGAACGCGATGGCTGCGCCGGTGGCGGCGTGGCCGATCAGCGAGGACATGCTGGGCGGGCGCTATCCGGCCCAGCCGTGACGGCGGGGTGAGCGCAAGACAGACAACAGGCGCCGCCAGACCTCGGTCAGACGGAGCCGACGCAACGCCGAGCCGGAGTGATACGAATCGATGCGGTACGGCCAGGCGCATTCGACGCCGAGCGGGATTTCGGTTCTGGGAGTTTGGAGAGACATTTCCGGTACCTTCAGCGACTCGGAACGGCAGTGGCCGGCGTGACCACGGTGATTGGGCCCGTGCCGCCATCGCTGCTGAACAGCAATACCGTGCCGCCGAGGACGACGCCGGTGGCGAGCCCGACACCGATGGCAAGGGTCACCATGGCGATCAGGTCTACGATGGGAAGACGGCCGGGGCGCGGAGCGCGGGTGGTGCAAGTGTTCATCTGAGCCTCCTGGTTCGGGCGGAACCCTCCGCCCACGGTGCTATTTGAAGGGCGGCTCGGGACGGTTACCGGGAGGTGCAATGACGATGCGGCGAAGAATTGTGGCAAAAAGATGATTTGCCGCAGCCGGCCTCGCCGGCCTATCGGCCATCGGGTATAGTCCGCCGCCATGGCCAAGACCATTGCCATCGTCGAGGACGATCCCGCCATCCGCGCCAACTATGCCGACGCCTTCCGGCGTCAGGGCTACGAGGTGGTGACCTTCGGCAACCGGCCGGAGGCGCTGGCGGCCTTCAAGCTGCGCCTGCCCAACCTGGCGGTGATCGATATCGGCCTGGGCGATGAACCCGAGGGCGGTTTCGAACTCTGCCGTGCCCTGCGAGGCATGTCGGCGCGGCTGCCGATCCTGTTCCTGACCGCCCGCGACAGCGACTTCGACGTCGTCTCCGGCCTGCGGCTGGGCGCCGACGACTACCTGACCAAGGACATCAGCCTGCCCCACCTGCTGGCGCGCATCGCCGCCCTGTTCCGGCGTATCGAGGCACTCTCCGAGGGGCCGCCCCAGGAGGAGATACTCGAGCGCGGACCGCTGCGGCTCGATGCCAAGCGCTTCACGGTGACCTGGTCCGGCAAGCCGGTGGAACTGACCCTGACCGAATTCTGGATGGTGCACACGCTGGCCAAGTTTCCCGGCCACGTCAAGGATCGCGACCAGTTGATGCGCGATGCTCAACTCGTGGTCGACGAGGGCACCATCACGTCGCACATCAAGCGCATCCGCAGGAAGTTCCAGGCCATCGACGGCAGTTTCGACCAGGTCGACACGGTTTACGGCATGGGCTATCGGTGGAAGGCCGACGGCATTGAAACTTAGCCTTCGCGTAAAGCTGGCCCTCGTTTCGCTGGTGTTGCTCGTCCTGCCCTGGGCGGGCTACCGGTATGTGGTCGAGATCGAGCGATTCCTGCTTGGCAACCAGGAACAGGCATTGCTGGCGACGGCCAAGGCGGTCGCGACGGCTCTTCATGAAAGACCGCGCCTGATGCGCCTGTCTGCGCCCTTGCGGGCGCCGCAGCCTGTGCCGGTGCCGCTTCCAGATGCGGCGGCGCCGGCTGCCGGCGAAGCGGCTCCTTCGGAGGTCGAAAAACCCGCGCCCGTCGAGACGGCGGTGCCGATGGCGGTGGAGATCGGTCACGCCTCGGATCACGATCCCAATCGCAGCGAAAAGGATCTCGCCGATTTGCTGCGCGGTGCGCAGCGCAGCGACGCGCGATTGTGGGTGGTGAACCGGGAACTGAAGATCCTCGCGGTCTCGGGAAGCTTGAAATCTTCCGCGACGGCGGCTACCTCCTTCTGGCGGCGCGGTTTGTCCTGGCTGATCCAGCCGCCGGCCGAGGACTTCGACGATGCCTTCGATGAAGACTCGCTGGTGAGTGGGCGCGAGGTGACGGCGGCGCTGCTGGGCGCCGGTGCATCGCGTGTGCGCAACACGGCCGACAGCCGTGCCGTCATCGTCTCCGCCGCCTACCCGATCTGGGCCGGCGACAACGTCGTCGGCGCGGTGGTGGCCGAGGAAACGACCAATCCGATACTCTCGGTACGCAACGAGGCGCTCGAGCGGCTGCTGATCCTGACCCTGACGGTCTTTGCGGCCGTCGCGATGGTGCTGCTCGCCTTCGCCACGCGCTTGTCCGGCCGTATCCGGCGCCTGCGCGACGAGGCGGAAGGGGCGATCGACGCCAGCGGCCATATCGGCCGGTTGGTGACGGCGTCGACGGCCGGCGACGAGATCGGCGACTTGTCGCGCAGTTTCTCGACCGTGCTTACCCGCCTGGCCCAGCACCACTCGTATCTGGAGAGCCTCGCCAGCCGGCTTTCGCATGAATTGCGAACCCCCGTGGCAGTGGTGCGCTCCTCGCTCGAGAACCTGCGCATGGAAGGCGTCAGCGACGCAACGCGCATTTACGTCGATCGGGCGGAAGCTGGCCTGAACCGGTTGTCGCGCATCCTTTCGCGTATGGCCGAAGCCACGCGCCTGGAAGCAAGCCTGGTGACCCAGGAGCGCGAGACCTATGATCTTGCCAAGGTGGTGCGGGACTGCGTCGAGGGCTACCGGCTCGCCTATCCGGGGCAGGGATTCCAACTCGACATGACGCAGTCACCACTGACGATCAGCGGTTCTCCGGACCTGATCGCGCAGATGATGGACAAGCTGGTCGCCAATGCCGTCGACTTCAGCCATGGCGGTGCGCCGGTACGCATCGGCCTGGCGTTGGCCGAGAACAACGCTCGCCTGAGCGTTGCCAACAAGGGGCCACTGCTGCCGGCGGACATGGCAGGAAAACTGTTCGAGTCGATGGTTTCGGTGCGTCCGGCAACAGGCGGAGGCGAGCCACACCTCGGGCTTGGCCTCTATGTCGCGCGCCTGATCGCGGAGTTCCACGGCGGCAGCATACGTGCCGAGAACCTGCCGGACGCCGGTGGCGTCGTCGTCAGCGTGATCTTGCCGACCGTTGCCTACTCGCCGTAGTGTGCTTCGACGGTGATGCCCATCTTCTTCAGGAAGGGAGTGGGCAGTTCGCCGCCGGCACAGACTATGACTGCGTGGTTGGCCAGTTCGACCGTCTCCTCGCCGTGCTCAAGCACCACCTTCTCGGGCGTGATGATCTTGACCTGGGAGTCCAGCATCAGGTTGATCTCCTTGCGTGCCTTGGCTTCTTCGATGCGCGCCCGATTCTTGGGCTTGACGCGGCCGAAAGCATTGCCGCGATAGGAAAGGGTCACCTGCGTGCCGGGTTCGGCGGCGATGTCCAGCGCCGCTTCGAGAGCACTGTCGCCGCCGCCGACGACCAGAACGTGGCTGTCCCGATACTGGTCCGGTTCGATCAGGCGATAGACCACCTTGGGGTGTTCTTCTCCTTCGACGCCCAGCTTGCGCGGCGTACCGCGCCGGCCGATGGCCAGGAGCACGACTGCGGTCTTGTAGCTGCCCTTGGAGGAGTGGAGCAGGAAGCGGCCGTCTTCGCTGACGATGTCCACCATGCGCTCGTTGAAGCGGATGTTGAGTTGCTGCTCCTTCAGGATGCCGAGCCAGATGTCCATGATTGCTTCCTTGGAGATCTCGCGAACCTTGATCTTGCCGACCAACGGCAGATCCATGGGTGCAGTCATCACGATCTTGTTGCGCGGGTAGTGGTAAGTCGTGCCGCCGACCGAGTCCTCCTGCTCGATGGTGACGTAGCGCAGCCCCTTCTCTTTCGCCGCGAGGGATGCCGTGATGCCCGCAGGGCCGGCGCCGACGATCACGACATCGTATTCGGCATCCTTGCGCGGCAGCTTGGCGATCGTCGCGATCGCCTGCTTGCCCTGCTCGACGGCCTTGCGGATCAGTCCCATGCCGCCCAGTTCGCCGGCGATGTACATCCCGGGGACGTTGGTCTCGAAGTTCGGGTTGACCTTGGGGATCTCGATGCCTCGGCGGGCGGTGCCGAAGACCAGCTTGATGGCACCGACGGGGCAAGCGGTGGCGCAGGCGCCATGGCCTATGCAGTGGGCGGCATTGATGAGCACCGCCTTGCCCTTGATAATGCCAAGGGCATGCTCCGGGCAGGCGCGGGCGCAAGCGCCAGAACCCATGCAGACCGACAGGTCAAGCACCGGGTGCAGCGTCGGCGGTTCGGTCAGCCCCGCTTCGGCAGCCTCCTTCAGGGCGGCGGCGTTGGCGGCGTAATGGCGGGCCTTGCTCCGCGTATGCCACACGATGGCGGTCGCGGCTATTGCCGCGGGAACGGCGTAATAGATCAATTGATCCATAATATTATGAAATCATACAGCTGCCGATCCCGTCCAGTGGACGGGATCGGCGACGGATTGTCGCCAAGGTGCGACAGGGCGGGCCGGAAGGTGGACACTGCTAACTTGCCGGCCCTTGCGCAAGCTGGACCGCCTCTGCGGTATTATTACCTTAAGCATAATGCAAGAATAAACTGTTCGGCCCCCAAGAAGCTTAACCGGAGATGAATGCGTGCCGAGTTCCGCCCAACTCGGCCCGATGACGGAAATCCCCACCAAGGGAGCCCCCCGCTCGGGAACCGAAAGAATACTGCGTTGGACATGGTGGACCGGCATCGGCATGCTGGTCCTGTTGCTCATTGCCTTCGCGGTCCTGATATTCATGGGACCCAGCCCGTACAAGTCCGGCGACGACATCGGCTACAACCTGGGCCTGGTCGGCGGGCTCATGATGCTCAGCCTGCTGCTATATCCCCTGCGCAAGCGGGTGCGCTTCATGGATCGGCTGGGGCCGATGCGCTACTGGTTCCGGTATCACATGGTCGCGGGTATCGCCGGCCCGGTGCTCGTCCTGTTCCATTCCACTTTCCGGCTCGGCTCCATGAACGGCAGCGTGGCCTTCTACGCCATGATCCTGGTTGCCACCAGCGGTGTGGTCGGGCGCTTCCTGTACCGGCACATCCACCGCGGCATGTATGGGCAGCACCTCACCATGACGGACGCCGAGAAGGACCTGGCCACTTCCGCCGAGGGCATGGATACAGTGTTCTCGGAATACCCCGAGATCCACCAGCGACTCAAGGCTTTCCGCGAGTTTGCCTTCGCCGAGATCGACGGCATGGCGCCCCGCCTTCTTCGCTTCATGACCCTGAAGTTCAAGGGACGACGATTGTCGCGCGCCGTGCGTGAGCGACTGAAACGGGCGATGAAGAAGGCCAAGCGCGAGCAGCGGCTGACACGGCCCCAGCGCATCCTGGCCTACCGGTTGGCCAAAGAGAAGACCGATGCCTACGTCGAGGCGGTCTGCGAAGCTTCGCAGCTTTCGAGTTGGGAACGTTTGTTTTCCATGTGGCACGTGATCCACATACCGTTCCTGTACCTTCTGATAGTCAGTGGAATCGTGCATGTCGTCGCCGTCCACATGTACTGAGATCCGCCGTTGGCTGCTTGTTCTCGTCCTGCTGGTCTTCGCCGGTGGAGCGAGCGGCCAGGTGCCGGAAATCGAGAAGGCGCTGATGCCCGGCGCGCTCATCGAGGGCCATGCCAAGTACGAGCAGGAATGCGAGAAGTGCCACAAGCGCTTCGACAAGGCGGCCCAATCGCAGCTTTGCGCAGACTGCCACAAGGACGTGGCCGGTGACATCCGCACCAATACCAAGTTGCACGGCCGTCTGGAAGACAAGACCTGCAAGACTTGTCACCCGGACCACAAGGGCCGTGGCGCCAAGATCGCAGTGCTGGACAAGGAGAAGTTCGACCACGATCGCACTGGTTTCAAGCTGCGCGGTGGGCATAGGGAGACGCGCAACAAGTGTGCAGACTGCCATCCGGCGAAGAGGAAATACCGCGATACGCCCTCGGACTGTTTCAGCTGTCACCGCAAGGACGACGACGACAAGGGACACAAAGGCAGCCTGGGCAAGAAATGCGAGGAGTGCCACAATGACGTCAAGTGGAAGGACGCCAAGTTCGACCACAACAAGACGAAGTTCAAGCTCGACGGCGAGCATTCGGCGGTGGCCTGCAAGGAATGCCACCGTGAGGGCAAGTTTAAGGATACGCCGAAGGAGTGCTACGCCTGCCACAAGAAGGACGACAACGACGACGGTCACCACGGCAACTTCGGTACCAAATGCGAGAAATGTCACACGACGGACAGTTGGCGGCAGCCGTCCTTCGAGCACGACCGCGACACGAAATACCGCCTCAAGGGCAAGCATGCGCAGACTGCATGCAACGAATGCCACAAGGGTCCGTTGTTCAAGGAGAAGGCGCCGACCAAGTGCCTGACCTGCCACCGCAAGGCGGATGACGACAAGGGCCACAAGGGCAGCCTGGGCGAGAAATGCGAGTCATGCCACAACGAGCAGGGCTGGAAGACCACCAGCTTCGATCACGACAAGGACACCAAGTACCCGCTGGAGGGCAAGCACAAGACGGCCAAGTGCGACACCTGCCACAAGTCCGGCCTGAAGCCGGTTCCGGGCACGAAGGCCATCGAGAAGCTACCGACCAAGTGCTCCGAGTGTCACGGCAAGGAAGACAAGGAGAAGGGCCACAAGGGCAAGTTCGGTGAGAAATGCGATACCTGCCATACGGCCAAGGACTGGAAGAAGTCGATCTTCGACCATGACCGCGACACCAAGTACGGGCTCAAGGGCAAGCACCGCGAAGCCAAGTGCAGCGCCTGTCACACAGTGCAGCTCTATGCAGAGAAGACGTCCACCGAGTGCATCTCATGCCATCGCAAGGATGACGACGAAAAGGGCCACAAGGGCGAGTTGGGTAAGCGCTGCGACAACTGCCACCGCGAAGGCAACTGGAAGGTGGAGAAATTCGACCACAAGCGTTCGCGCTTTCCGCTGAGCGGCAGTCACGAGCGGGTCGAATGCAAGAAATGCCATGAAACGGCCGCCTTCAGGAAGGCGCCGCGCGAGTGCTACGGCTGTCACGAGAAGGACGACAACGACAAGAAGGGGCATCAGGGCCGATTCGGCACCAAGTGCGAGATCTGCCACAACGACCGGACCTGGAAGAGCTGGGACTTCGACCACGACAAGACCAAGTTCCTGCTCCAGGGAGCTCACAAGAAGGTGGAGTGCTACGACTGCCACAAGGAAGCGATCAAGGGCCGGGCTACGATCAGCAGGCTCTGCATCAGCTGCCATGCGAAGGACGATATCCACAACAACGGCTTCGGCAGTCAATGCGAAGTCTGCCATGTTGTCGATAACTGGAGAAAGATCAAGCGGTAAGGGACGACGTGCCGGCAGCCGCCCAGGTAAAGGAGTATTCCTTCTATCGATATAGAAGCCGTTAACTTTGCCGTAATGCTGCGAGTGATATCCTGCGGTGCCGCTAGGGGTAATCAACAAAATCGGAATGTGACGTCAATCGGCGACAGGCCGTCACCATGCACCGATGCATTAGACTTTAGTTCGGTAGGGCCTTCGTGAGGGACGAGGGGTAAGTCAGAACAGGCTATTTGCATAGTACGTTGGTTTGGGAGAGGTGTCCGGCTGCGGGAAGGCAGTCGCGTACCTCTGGTGCAGCATAAGTAAACCGGGAACGTCAAAGCGGAAGGGGCTTTGTTTGTCCATTTTTCAGCCCGATGTTCGGTCGTTGAGCTTGGGATGCGTCTGCCTGTGAACCTGGGCCGCGCACTGAGGCTCCTTTCGGCGGTAATCCTCGCCTGGCTGATGCTGGCTGGCGGGGCGGCGGTCGCCCAGACTCCGGCCACCAGCAACGGACTGCCCTTCGATCACGCGTCAACCGGCTTTGCGCTTACCGGGCAACACGCTCAGGCGCGTTGCGAGTCCTGTCACGTGCAAGGCAGTTTTCGCGGCACGCCAAAGGACTGCGCCTCCTGTCATCGCAGCGGCCGGCTGCCGACAGCCACCAAGCTTCCGGCAAAGCACATCCCGACGGACCAGGCCTGCGACGTCTGTCACCGGACGTCCGCGTGGGCCGCAGTGGTCTATACGCACCAGGGGGTGGTGAAGGGTAGTTGCGCAACTTGCCACAACGGCAGCACCGCAAGCGTAATCGGCAAGCCTGCGGGGCATATCCAGACAACGGCACCTTGCGACAACTGCCACCGGATCGGCTCATGGCAACCGATTGCCTATGACCACGTCGGCGTAGCTGGCGGTACTTGTGCCACCTGTCACAACAATTCCAAGGCCAGGGGCAAGTCGGCAACCCACTTCGTTACCAGCGCGTCCTGCGACACCTGCCACACGACCCACGGATGGACGCCGGCCAGCTTCCCGCATGATGCTTCAACGGTGGGCAAATGCTCGACCTGCCACAATGGTTCGACCGCATTGGGCAAGGGCGCGAAGCATATTCCGGATACCCGGCAGTGCGACACCTGCCACGCGAGCACGACGACGTTCCTCACGCGGTCGATGAGCCACGCGGGCTTGACCGGCCAGTGCTTGACCTGTCACAGCGGTAACTATCTGAGCGAGAACGCCCAAGCCAAGTCGGCGGCCCACGTCTCGACCGCCGCCCAGTGCGACAGTTGCCATACCAGCACCACGACCTGGGCGACGGCGACGGTCGACCACAGCAAGTTCAGCCCGGCTGCCGCGATAGGCGACCACGGCTGCGCCAACTGCCACAAGGCAGGCGGCACGGGCTTGCCCAAGCCGACCAATCACCTTCCGACTTCGGGTGCCTGCGATACCTGCCACAGCAACTTCACCGCCTTCAAGCCGGGGCTGATGGACCACACCGGCACGGCTGGGCAGTGCGCGACCTGCCATAACGGTTCGTTTGTCGCGGTTGGCACCCAGGGTGCGCTGGCCCAGCCCGCAAGCCATGTCGCCGACAAACGGCAGTGCGACACCTGTCATACGACGGTTGCCTGGAAACCGGCGACCTATTCGCACGACGTGTCGGCCGCCAACACCTGCTCGACCTGCCATAACGGCAAGACGGCGCTGGCCAAGGGTGCGAAGCACGTCCCGGACAACCGGCAATGCGACGTCTGCCACACCAGCCAGACCTCGTTCCAGACGCGGACGATGAACCACACCGGCCTGGCCGGCCAGTGTGCGACCTGTCACAACGGTTCCTACCTGAGCGAGAACGCGCAGGCCAAGTCGGCAACACACCTTGCGACAAACGCGCAGTGCGACAGCTGCCACAAGTCGACCACCAGTTGGGCGACGGCGACCGCCGATCACACCAAGTTCAGCCCGGCGGTAACCGTCGGCGACCATAGTTGCGCCAACTGCCACAAGGCGGGCGGCACCGGCTTGCCCAAGCCGAGCAATCACATCCCGACGACGGCGCAATGTGACAGCTGCCACGGCAACTTCACGGCGTTCAAGCCGGGGACGATGAACCACGCCGGCACGGCGGGCCAGTGCTCGACCTGTCACAACGGCAGCTACCTGACGCAGGGCACGCAGGGAGCGCAAGTCAAGTCCGCCACGCACGTCGCCACGGCCTTGCAGTGCGACACCTGCCACCAGACGACGGCCTGGAAGCCGGCGACCTACACGCACGAAGCCACGGCGACGGGCAAGTGCTCGACCTGCCACAACGGCACCACGGCGCTGGGCAAGGGCGCGAAGCACATTCCGGACAACCGGCAATGCGACACCTGCCACACCAGCCAGACCACGTTCCTGACGCGGACGATGAACCACACCGGCCTGACCGGTCAGTG
>JBGOZF010000026.1:0-55251 GCA_041480065.1 Rhodocyclaceae bacterium | reverse complement strand
TCCTCGCGGTGGGCCAGGTGGTGGGCGAGGACATGGCGATCCGATCGGCCGCGTCGCAGGCGGCTTTCGCCGCTGCCCGAGCACCGAGCGCCCAGGCCGCGCAGACCGCGGGACTGGCCGCGGGACAGGAAGCCGTGCGCGGCAATGCACCAAGCGCCCGACGCAATTACGCAGTCCGGGGGAACGTTATTACCTTTGCGCCCTGCTGAAGGCTATCCAGCGTATTCGCCCAAGCCTGCATCATAATCGTTCTCTCTTGCATGTACTCAGCTTGGTTGTAGCTGGCTCGCACCTTATCGCGCTCCGCGTGCGCCAACTGACGTTCGATCACGTCGGGCCTATAGCCAGCTTCGTTGCACATGGTGGAGAAGGTGCCCCGCGCTCCGTGGGGGCTGAATTTTTCAGCGTAACCAAGCTTCATCACTGCGTTGCGGAGTGTGGCGACGGGCATAGTTTGCGACTTCGTTCCCTGTGTCGGGAATAGGTACGTCTCGCCGCCGGTTAACTCCTGCAATTCCCTGAGTAGTGCTATCGCTTGCCTCGACAGCGGCACGACATGCAACTCACTCATCTTCATCCGCTCTGCTGGGATGCGCCACTCGGCACGAGGAAAATTGAACTCTCCCCAGCGGGCGCCGCAAAGTTCACCGGGGCGAACCGCAGTTAGCAAGAGCAGTTTCATGGCAATGGCCGTTGTGCGGTGGCCGGTATAGTCCTCCAACTTGCGCAGGAAGTCCGGAAGCTCGTCATGGCTCAAGTGCTTGTGGTGTTCTACAACACGTCGCGCAATTTCGCCCTTGATCGGGTCTGCCACGTTGAACTCAGCCCGATGAGTCAGGATTGCGAGCTTAAAGACGGAACCGATGATCTGCCGAGCAAGGATGGCGCGAGTAGGGGCCTGGCGCTTTTCGATTCGGCGAACAAGTTCGTAGACAGTCGGGGTCTTAATGTCCTTGATAGGTTGGGTGCCAATATGTCTGTTGATGTCGGTGTCGAGGAGAACCTTTACGTGACGAGCGTATCCATCTGACCAGTTGCCCGATTTGGCCGCATACCACTCGTCTGCGACTGCCGAGAAAGTGCTGGCCGCTTCGTATTGCTTTTGCAAGCGGTCGGCTTTCTTCTGCTGGGTGGGGTTGATGCCTTCCCTAACGAGTTGCCGCGCCTCGCGATGCTTCTGACGCGCTTGTTCAAGAGTGACGCCGGGGTACTCCCCGATGGTATAGATGGTTTCCTTGCCATTTAGGCGGTAGCGGTAACGCCAGTGCTTCCCGCCTGAGGGGGTGACTTCAAGGTACAATCCGCCCCCATCCGCGAGCTTGTAAGGCTTCGCATCCTTCTTGGCCTTTGCCACTTCGGTATTGGTCAGCATACAGTCCTCCCCACAGGGTTTAGCTGGTGACAGAACGCGGAAACCATTGTGCTGTCAGCGTTTGAGAGAATAGTGCGGGTAGAATGAAATGAGCAAAAGGACTCTACCCGCAATCCTACCCGCAAATTGATGAGCTTCCTTGACACGTTGTGAGACTGCTTGACACAGTAAATGACTTGCAATCATGTAGTTAGCGTTAGTGATGATACGCTTTGGGATTGTCTGATTCAAGTCTAAAGGCCATGGACCATATCCGCAACTTCTCCATCATCGCCCATATCGACCACGGCAAATCGACCCTGGCGGATCGCATCATTCAGCGTTGTGGCGGCTTGTCGGATCGCGAGATGTCGGAGCAGGTGCTCGATTCCATGGACCTGGAACGCGAGCGGGGAATCACCATCAAGGCCCAGACGGCGGCGCTGTGGTATCAGGCCCGCAATGGCAAGCGCTATAACCTGAACCTGATCGATACCCCGGGCCACGTCGACTTCTCCTACGAGGTCAGCCGTTCGCTTTCCGCTTGCGAAGGCGCTCTTCTGGTGGTCGATGCGTCGCAGGGCGTCGAAGCGCAGACGGTGGCGAACTGCTATACGGCGCTGGATCTCGGTGTCGAAGTGGTGCCGGTCTTGAACAAGATGGACCTGCCGCAGGCGAATCCCGAGGCCGCCAAGGAAGAGATCGAGGATGTGATCGGGATAGACGCGGCTGACGCCATACCCTGCTCGGCCAAGACCGGCATGGGCGTCGAAGATGTCCTCGAAGCGGTCATTGCGCGCATACCGGGACCGAAGGGCGATCCCGCCGGCAGGCTGAAGGCGCTGATCATCGATTCCTGGTTCGACAACTACGTCGGCGTCGTCATGCTGGTTCGGGTGGTTGAGGGAACCGTCCGGGCCAAGGATCGGATTCTTCTGATGTCTTCGGGGACGGTGCATCTGTGCGAGCAGGTCGGCGTGTTCACTCCGAAGTCGCAGCAGAAGGACGTCTTGTCGGCCGGTGAGGTGGGATTCGTCATTTCCGGGATCAAGGAGCTGAAGGCGGCTAAGGTCGGCGACACGGTTACCAACGCCGACAAGCCGGCATCGGAGCCTCTGCATGGCTTCAAGGAGATCAAGCCGCAGGTCTTCGCCGGGCTCTACCCGATCGAGGCCAATCAATACGATTCGCTGCGGGAATCGCTGGAGAAACTCCAGCTCAACGATGCTTCGCTGCACTACGAGCCGGAAGTGTCGCAGGCGCTCGGCTTTGGCTTCCGCTGCGGCTTTCTCGGCCTGCTGCACATGGAAATCGTGCAGGAACGGCTGGAGCGGGAGTTCGACCAGGATCTGATCACGACGGCGCCGACCGTGGTGTACCAGGTCCTGATGCGCGACGGCACTGAACTGTTCGTCGAGAACCCGTCGAAACTTCCCGAGTCGCAGAAGATCGAGGAAACGCGCGAGCCGATAATCACCACCGAAATCTTCGTGCCGCAGGATTACCTGGGGGCCGTGATCACACTTTGCATCGGCAAGCGCGGCAACCAGGTGGACATGCGTTACCACGGCCGCCAGGTGCATGTGACGTATGAAATGCCTTTGGCCGAGGTTGTCTTCGATTTCTTCGACAAGCTGAAGTCGGTATCGAGGGGCTATGCCTCGCTCGACTACGAGTTCAAGGAGTATCGGGCTGCGGACGTGGTCAAGCTAGATATCCTGATCAACGGCGAGAAGGTGGACGCCCTGTCGGTCATTGTGCACAGGGCCAACGCCGCCTACCGTGGGCGGGAACTGGCGGCCAAGATGCGCGGACTGATCCCCCGTCAGATGTACGACGTGGCGATCCAGGCCGCCATCGGTTCGGCCATCATCGCCCGCGAGAACGTCAAGGCCATGCGCAAGGACGTGCTGGCCAAATGCTACGGCGGCGATATCACGCGCAAGAAGAAACTGCTGGAGAAGCAGAAGGCCGGCAAGAAGCGCATGAAGCAGGTCGGTCGTGTCGAGATTCCCCAGGATGCTTTCCTGGCCGTATTGAGGGTTGATTGAATGAACTTTGCACTGATCCTGTTTCTGCTGCTGCTGGCGACCGGTGGCCTTTGGGCGGCGGATCGGTACTTCTTCCGCAAGCGGCGTCCTGCCGATGCCAGGGAGCCCCTGTGGGTCGAGTACGGCGCCAGCTTCTTTCCGGTCATCCTGATCGTGTTCGTGCTGCGCTCGTTTCTGGACGAGCCGTTCCAGATTCCATCGGGATCGATGATGCCGACGCTGCTGGTCGGCGATTTCATTCTGGTGAATAAATATACCTATGGCATTAGGGTGCCGATCATCAACAAGAAAGTGATCGAGATCAACTCGCCGCAACGCGGTGACGTCGTCGTGTTTCGCTATCCGATGGACACATCGGTCGATTACATCAAGCGCGTGGTCGGGCTGCCGGGCGATACCGTGGCCTACCAGAACAAGCGCCTGACCATCAACGGCCAACCGATGCCCATGCAGCGCATCGACAACTACCTGGACAAGGAGAAGTTCTACTATATTCCGCAATACCGGGAAACGCTGGGCAGCGTTGAGCATCAGTCGCTGATCGAGGACGAGGCGCCGACGTTCGTGCCGCAAGTGGAGCAGTTTCCGTATCGCGACAAATGTCACTACAATAGCGAAGGCTTCGTCTGCGAGGTTCCGCCCGGCCACTACTTCATGATGGGCGACAATCGGGACAATTCGAAGGACAGCCGCGTCTGGGGCTTCGTGCCGGACGAAAACCTGGTCGGCCGGGCGTTCTTCATCTGGCTGAATTTCAGGGACTGGAAGAGGATTGGTTCGTTCAAGTGAGGGGTCGTCCGATGAGCGTCATGAGAGCTTCTCAGCGTGGTGTCAGTCTGTCGGGGGTAATCGTTTGGGGCTTCGTGATCGCCATTGTCGCGGTGGTGGGTATGAAGGTTACTCCAGACGTGATCGAGTATTTCAAGATCAAGAAGGTGATGACAGCCATCGCTCAAGACGGCAAACTGGCGTCGCCAACCGATGTGCAGAACGCGTTTGATCGATATGCGAACATCGACCAGATCTCCGGGATCAACGGCAAGGATCTTGATGTCAGCAAGGAAGGCAACGCCTTCGTTGTGTCAGTTGCCTATGAAAGGCGAATCAAGATGTTCGGCCCCGTGAGCGTAGTGCTCGACTTCGAGATCTCGACGGCGAAGTGATGCCGGCTGAGCGGCTGCAGGACGCCCTCGGCCATCGATTCTCGCGGCCCGACCTGCTGTGCCAGGCGCTTACCCACCGCAGCCATGGTTCCCCCCACAATGAGCGCCTGGAATTTCTCGGCGACTCGGTGCTCAACTGCGTCATGGCGACGCTCTTGTTCGAGCGTTTTCCCGGCTTGCGCGAGGGCGATCTCTCACGGCAACGGGCGAATCTCGTTCGCCAGGATACGCTGGCCGAAATCGCCCAAGCGCTCAAACTGGGCGAGGAATTGCGGCTGGGTGAAGGTGAGCTGAAGAGCGGCGGTTTTCGGCGCCCGTCCATTCTGGCCGATGGACTGGAAGCCGTGATTGGCGCCGTGTTCATGGATTCGGGTTTCGACGTGGCGCGCCAGGTCGTGGCGCGTCTTTATCAACCCCTGCTCGACCAGATCGACCCGAAGGTGTCCGGCAAGGATGCCAAGACGGAATTGCAGGAACTGCTGCAAGCGCGCAAGCTTCCTCTGCCCGGCTATACGCTCATGTCGACTCGTGGCGAGGCGCACGCGCAGACATTCGAGGTGGAATGCGCGATTCCTGCCCTCGGCATCCGGGTCGCCGGGGTCGGCAGCAGCCGGCGCAGCGCCGAGCAGGCGGCTGCCAAGGCCGCGGTAGCGCAGGTGTCGGTCGGATGATCGAGTTGCCCTGCCGAACCGGCTATCTCGCCATCGTCGGGCGGCCCAATGTCGGCAAATCGACCCTGACCAACCGGTTGGTGGGCGCCAAGGTCAGCATCACCTCCAAGAAGGCGCAGACCACCCGTCACCGCATCCACGGCGTGCTGACGAAAGAGGTCGCCGGCAAGCCGTGCCAGTTCATTTTCGTGGACACCCCTGGCTTCCAGACCAAGCACCGCAATGCCCTCAACCGGCTGATGAACCGCAGCGTGACGCAGACGCTGGCCGATGTCGATGCGGTGTTATTCCTGGTCGAGGCCGGTCGCTGGGGCAGCGGCGAGAAGGATATCGTCGGCCTGCTGCCGCGCGATCGTCCGGTGGTGCTGGTCGTGAACAAGATCGACCGTATTCCGGATCGCAAGGAGCTGTTGCCTTTCCTGGACAAGGTCAGCAAGGAATTCGCCTTTTCCGACATCGTGCCCGTCTGCGCCGAGCGGGGCGAGAACCTGGACGAATTGCTGAAGACTGCGGCCGCCTATCTTCCCGAGTCGCCGCCGGTGTTCGACGCCGACGACATCACCGACCGGCCGGAGCGCTTCCTCGCCGCCGAGATTCTGCGTGAGAAGCTGTTCCGCAATCTCGGCGAGGAATTGCCCTATGGCATGGCGGTCGAGATCGAGAAATACGAGCAGGAGGGTGCGCTGCGACGTATCCACGCCGCGGTGGTCGTCGACAAGGCGGCTCACAAGGCCATTGTCATCGGCAAGGCCGGCGAGCGGTTGAAGCGCATCTCTACCGATGCCCGCAAGGACATGGAGGAACTGTTCGGCGGCAAGGTCTGGCTGGAGACCTGGGTCAAGGTCAAGAGCGGCTGGGCCGACGACGAGCGCGCGCTCAAGTCGCTGGGTTACGAATGAGCGGTCGCCAGCGGGTCGACGGCGCGCCGGCATTCCTGCTTCACGCCCATCCCTTCAGCGAATCGAGCCTGGTGCTCGACGTTTTCGCCCGCAATCACGGCCGCCTGGCGCTGCTCGCCCGCGGTGCCCGCCGGCCGCGCTCTGCGCTACGCGGCGTTCTCTTGAGCTTCCAGCCGCTCGAACTTGGCTGGTTCGGCGGTGGTGAAGTCAAGACTTTGGCCAAGGCCGAGTGGGTCGGTGGCCTGCCCTTGCTGACCGGGAAGTGCTTGTTGCTGGGCTACTATCTCAACGAACTGCTGCTCAAGCTGATGCCGAGAGAGGATGCTCACCCCGTCCTCTTCGACGCTTATGCTGCGGCGCTGATGGCGCTGGCCCATGGGGCTGCGGAGACCGCCGAGCTTCGTCGTTTCGAGAAGACGCTGCTGCGGGAACTGGGCTACGGGCTGGCGCTGGACCGCGAAGCGGGGAGCGGGATTCCGGTTCAGGCCGATCGCCGCTACGTGTATGAGATCGAGCGTGGAGCCGTCGAGGCGACGGACAACGAAGCCACGCTTACCCTTTCCGGAAAGACGCTGCTCGATCTGATGGCCGACGACTACACGGATCCGCGCACCCTGGCGGAAAGCAAGGCGCTGATGCGGCAACTTATGGCACATTACCTGGGTGGGCAGGCGCTGCAATCGCGGCGGATCTTCGTGGAGCTACTGGAACTATGATCGAACTCGGAGTCAATATCGACCACGTGGCGACGATCAGGCAGGCCCGTCGCACCTACGAGCCTGATCCGGTCTGGGCAGCCGTCGAGGCGCATCTCGGCGGTGCCGACGGCATCACCGTGCACCTGCGCGAGGACCGCCGCCATATCCAGGATCACGATGTCCGGCGGCTGCGCGAACTGACGCACATTAAGCTCAACCTCGAGATGGCGGCAACGGATGAAATGGTCGGCATCGCCTGCGAGTTGAAGCCGGAGATGGCGATGCTGGTGCCCGAAGGCCGGCACGAGATCACGACCGAGGGCGGTCTCGACGTCGTCGGCCAGGAGGTGAAGTTGAAGACTGCGGTGAAGAAGCTGGCCGATGCCGGTATCGTTACCAGCGTCTTCATCGACGCCGAACTGCGCCAGGTCGAGGCTGCCGCCCGCATCGGTGCCCGCGTTTGCGAGATCCATACCGGCCCCTATGCGCACGCCTTCCATGAACGCGGCCGCGACGCGGAGAGTGCGGCCGTGCTGGCCGAACTCGATAAGGTGCGCAACGCGGGGCAGGCGATTCGCGAGTTCGGCATGCGCTTCAACGCCGGTCATGCCTTGAACTACTTCAACGTCCAGCCGGTGGCCGCGCTGGCTGGCATCCGCGAACTGCACATAGGCCATGCCATCGTCAGTCGCGCGGTGTTCGTCGGCATGCGCGAGGCCGTGCGCGAGATGAAGCGCTTGATGCGAGAGGCGGCCCAATGACGACCTACCCCCCGGCCCCCTTCCCGAGGAAGGGGGTGACGGTTCTTCGCAGACTTTGCCTACTCCCAGTGGTTGACTTGCCGCCTCCTTGGGACGGCCCGGCGGAGGCGGCGTGATCTTCGGCGTCGGCACCGACATCGTCGCCGTGGCGCGCATGGAAGAGTTCCGGCTTCGCCATGGCGAACGGGGTTTGGAGAAAGTCCTGGCGCCGGAGGAACGCGCCGAGTGCCGGGACAGCAAGCAGCCGGCACGGTTGCTGGCCAAGCGCTTTGCGGCCAAGGAAGCTTTCGGCAAGGCCTTGGGGACAGGGGTGCGGGCGCCGGCGACGTTGCCAGCTATTGCAGTCGTCCATGATTCCCTGGGCAAGCCCTTCTTCGCCTTCACGCCCGAATTGGCTGCCTACATGACCGAGCGCCGCCTGACAGCGCATCTGTCGATCAGCGACGAGCGGGAATACGCCGTCGCCTTCGTCGTCGTGGAGAGAACATGAGCTACGGCCCGCTGATGATAGACATCGTCGGCATCTCCCTGTCGGCACTGGATCGCGAGCGTCTTTGCCATCCGCTGGTCGGCGGCATGATCCTGTTCTCCCGCAACTACGAATCGCCCGAGCAATTGGCTGCGCTGTGTGCCGAAATCCACGCGCTGCGCAAGCCGTCGCTGATCATCGCCGTCGATCATGAAGGCGGTCGTGTGCAGCGCTTTCGCCCCGGATTCTCGCGCCTGCCGGCGATGCGTCGGCTCGGTGAGTGGTGGCAGAGCGCACCGGACGACGCAGTGCGGGGCGCCCGCGCCGTAGGCTATCTGCTGGCGATCGAGTTGCGGGCGCTGGGCGTCGATTTCTCGTTCGCGCCGGTGCTCGACCTCGACTGGGGGCGCAGCGGTGTCATCGGTGACCGCGCCTTCCATCGCGATCCGCAGGTGGTCGCGGCATTGGCGGCTGGACTGATCGAAGGTATGCGGGACGCCGGAATGCGCTGCTGCGGCAAGCATTTCCCCGGCCACGGTTGGGCGGAAGCGGATTCGCATGTGGCGATCCCGATCGACGAGCGCAGCTTGGTGGAACTGGAGGCCGACATCGCTCCTTACCGGGCCTTGCGGCTGGATGCGGTCATGCCTGCCCACGTCATCTACCCCCGGGTCGACGCCCGGCCGGCGGGCTTCTCGCCGGTGTGGATCGAGAAACTGCGCCAGGAAATCGGCTTCGACGGCGTGATCTTCAGCGACGATCTTTCGATGGAAGGCGCGTCGGTGGCGGGCGGCATCGTCGGCCGGGCCGAAGCGGCATGGAGCGCCGGCTGCGACATGCTGCTGGTCTGCAATGCGCCGGATGCGGTCGGAGAACTTCTCGACGCCTGGCATCCCGAGGCCCATCCGGTGCGGGCGCAGAGAATTGCCCGATTGCTGCCGACAACCGAACCAGTCCCGCGCGCAGAGCTTGCTTTGGATGCCGACTACCAAGCTGGCCAGGCGGCTGTTCACCAACTGGCCGGGAATCTCACGTCAACCGCGATCGCGCCTGACTACTTCACCAGCGTCCAGGCGCCGTTCTCGATGGTGACCATGACGCGCGAGCGCTGATCGAGCCCGACATGGTCGGTGGGTGTCATGTTGTACACGCCATGGGCGCCGGCGACGTTGCGCGTCGCTTCGAGCGCATCGCGCAGCGCGCGCCGGAATTCCTGTGTGCCCGGCTGAGCTTTCTTCAACGCGACCGGTACGGCATTGGAAAGCAAGGTCACCGCATCCCAGGTGTGGGCGCCGAAGGTTGTCGCGCTGCCCTTGCCGTACGCGGCCTCATAGCGGCGGAAGTATTCGAGCGCCGACTTCTTGACCGGGTTCTCATCGGGCAGTTGCGCAGCTACGAGCACTGGGCCGGCCGGCAGCAGCGTTCCCTCGACGTCCTTGCCGCCGATGCGCAGGAAGTCGCTGTTGGCGACGCCATGGGTCTGATAGACCGGTCCCTTGTAGCCCTTCTCGCGCAGCGCCTTCTGGGGTAGGGCGGCCGGCGTGCCGGAGCCGGCGATCATCACCGCATCCGGCTTGGCGGCAAGGATCTTCAGCACCTGGCCGGTCACCGAAGTGTCGGTGCGGTTGAAGCGCTCGTTCGCCAGCACCTTGATCTTGCGTACTTCGGCCAGCTTGCCGAGCTCGTTCCACCAGCCTTCGCCGTAGGCGTCGGCGAAGCCAATGAAGGCAATGGTCTTGATGTTGTGGTTGCTCATGTGCTCGACGATGGCGGTGGCCATGTGCGTGTCGCTCTGGGCGTCCTTGAATACCCAGCGCCGCTTGTCGTCCATGGGATCGACGATGCGCGCCGCCGAAGCCATGGAGATCATCGGCGTTTCCGCTTCGGCGATGACGTCGATGATGGCCAGAGAATTCGGCGTCGTCGTCGAGCCGACAATGACATCCACCTTGTGTTCGGAGATCAGCTTGCGCGCGTTCTTGACTGCCGTGGTGGTATCCGAGGCGTCGTCGAGGATGATGTAATTGACCTTGTGACCGGCGATGGTGGTGGGCACCAGCGCGAAGCTGTTCTTCTCGGGAATGCCCAGCGAGGCGGCGGGACCCGTCGCCGACAAGGTGACACCGACATTGAGGTCGGCCGTCGCGGAAAGACTGAAGAGGGCGCTGAAAAGCGCCAGCCAGCGTGCTGTTTTCATGATCACTCCCAAGTTTCTTGGTGCATTTTACCCACCAGGAATGAAAAAGGGCGGCCGCAGCCGCCCTTTGCGCACGCGCCGAGCGTCTTACTTGACGCGGTTGCGGTACTCGTTCGTGCGAGTGTCAATTTCGATCTTGTCGCCGATGGCAACGAAAATCGGCACCGGTACTTCGAGGCCGGTGTTGATCTTGGCCGGCTTCATGACCTTGCCGGAGGTGTCGCCCTTGATGGCCGGCTCGGTGTAGATGACCTCGCGAACCACCGAGTTGGGCATTTCCACGGAAATGGCCTTACCCTCGAAGAACACGACTTCCATCTGCATGCCATCGTCAATGTAGTTGAGCGCGTCGCCCATGTTCTCGGCTTCGACTTCGTACTGGTTGTAGTCGGCGTCCATGAACACGTACATCGGATCGGCGAAGTAGGAATAGGTGCACTCCTTGCGCTCGGGCATGACCTGTTCGAACTTGTCGTCGGCCTTGTAAACTGCTTCGGAGTTGGTGCCGGTGAGCAGGTTCCTGAACTTGAACTTGACCACGGCGGCGTTGCGACCGGACTTGTTGTACTCGGCCTTCTGGACCACCAACGGGTCGTTGCCGACCATGACCACGTTGCCGGTGCGGAGTTCTTGAGCGACCTTCATGCTGGATCCTGATGAAAGAATGTTGAGAAACCAGTAATTATATCCGTTCTTGACAAAATCTCGCCAGATTTTCCGCGAGGTCGCCGTGACGGGCAATCTCGCTGGCCCACGGTCCGGCGTGGGCCTTGAGCGCGGGCAGGGCGGAGCGGAAGACGGGCCAGGCGGCCGCCGGGTCGCCGAAGCCGTTCCAGGCTTGCCAGAAGCCGATCAGCGCTGCGCTGGCGGGCGCCGGCAATGACTGCCCATAAAGATTCAGAAAGGCCTCGAGTTTGGTCCGGTGGCTGCCGTGAGCCTGCGGATAGATCTGCCAGACGAAGGGCCGTTCCGCCCATTGGGCGCGGACGAAGGAATCCTCGCCGCGGACGAAGTTGAGATCGCAGCCGGCTAACAGCCCGTCGTAGTCGGCCTGCGGCAGGAAAGGCACGGCCTCGAGCGTCAGCCGGCCCCGCTTTGCCAGGCTTCCGACCGGGAAGGGGGCGCCCAGCCAGTCTTCCACTTGCCGGCGCGGGGCACCTTCGGCGACCCGGATTCGCAGGGGTTCGTCGGTGCCGGCCCAAGCGTCGAGCAGTCCGGGCAGCGCCGGATTGTCGTAGCAGAAAAGGGAGACAATGACTTCGGCGCCGGGATCCGGGCGCGATACGGTGGCTAGATGCCGTTCCCGGATCAATCCCCCAGTGCCGGGCACGAAGCCGGGGAAGAAGAAGTGCTTCACCAGCGGCAGACGAGGGTGGGGCGAACACAGCCCATGGCAGCCGGGCACCCAGTCCTCGGCCGACAGGTATTCGAGGTTCAGCCATACCGGGTGCCGGCTCCGCCTGGCCATCGCCTCGACAAAGGATTCCGGTAATTCACAGGCGAAGGCTTCGATGACCACGTCGCCCGGCGCATGGTCCGGGAACGGCGTCTGCCAGTGCCTGACGTCTACGCCGTCGATGACCTGTTGCGGCCGGGGCGGATCGAAGCCCGGCCGCAGAAGCGCCAGCGGCTCGCGGTCGTCAATCCAGAGCCGAACGGCCCAATCGTGCTCGGCGGCCAACTGCCGGGCAAGGCGCCAGCAGACAGCGGCGTCGCCCAGGTTGTCTACCACGGCGCAGAACAAATCGCAGGAAATATTCATTGGGTGGACGTTATCCTATTCCCATGAAAGAGCTCTACTCCTGCACTGACTGTGCCCGTCTGTCGGGTTTCCTGGCCGACGTCCGCCGGCGCCATGTCGGCTACCATGCCTTGCCGGTGGCGGCTTTCGGCGACCCGCGCGCCAGGCTCCTGATCGTCGGCCTGGCGCCGGGCATGCATGGCGCCAACCGGACCGGGCGGCCGTTCACGGGCGACTATGCCGGCATCCTGCTGTACGAGACCTTGCACAGCTTCGGGTTCGCCAGCCGCCCCGAGTCGGTTGCCCGCGACGACGGCCTGGAACTGGCGGACTGCCGCATCACCAACGCCGTCAAATGCCTGCCGCCCGAGAACAAGCCGGAACCGGCCGAGATCAAGACCTGCAACCGCTACCTGGCCGACGAATTGGGTGCTTCGCCGGAGGTCCGGGTCATCCTGGCGCTGGGCCTGGTGGCGCACAAGGCCGTGCTCATGGCCTTGGGGCTGAAGCAAAGCGCCCTGACTTTCGCCCATGGCGCACGGCATGATCTGCCCGACGGCCGCGTGCTGATCGACAGCTACCATTGCAGCCGCTACAACACCCAGACGCGACGGCTTACCGCCGAAGGCTTCCAAGATGTCTTCCGTCTCATCCGTACCGAACTCGGCTGAGGTTTTTGACGCCAAGACCTTCCTGGCGACGTTGACCGAGTCGCCGGGCGTCTATCGCATGCTCGATCGGAAAGGGCTGGTGCTCTACGTCGGCAAGGCGAAGAACCTGAAGAAACGCGTCGGCTCCTACTTCCAGAAGACTGGCCACAGTCCGCGCATCGTTCTTATGTTGCAACAGGTGGCCAAGGTCGACATCACCGCCACCCGCTCGGAGGCCGAGGCGCTGATCCTGGAAAACACGCTGATCAAGAAGCTTGCGCCCAAGTACAACATCCTTTTCCGGGACGACAAGTCCTATCCCTACATTTGCCTTACGGGCCACGAGTTCCCGCGCCTGGCATTTCACCGTGGCGCCTTCGACCGCAAGTCGCGCTACTTCGGTCCGTTTCCCAGCGGCGGCGCCGTGCGGGAAAGCATCCAGCTTCTGCAGCGGACCTTCCTGCTGCGTACCTGCGAGGACGGCGTGTTCGCGCATCGTTCGCGCCCCTGCCTCATGCACCAGATCAAACGCTGCAAGGCCCCCTGCGTCGGTTTCGTCTCCGCGGACGACTACGTCAGCGACGTGCGCCTGGCCGAACTGTTCCTGCGCGGCCGGCAGACGGAAGTGATCGACGGCCTGACCGAGCGCATGCAGGAAGCGGCCGAGGCGCTCCAGTTCGAGGAAGCCGCTGCGCTGCGCGACCAGATACGGGCGCTGCAGGCGGTCCTGCACCGGCAGTACGTGAGTTCCGCCGGCGAGGAGGATGTCGACATTCTCGCCATTGCGGGTGTTCATGGCGAATTGTGCGTGAATCTCGCCATGGTTCGCGGCGGGCTGCACCTGGGTGACCGGGCTTTCTTCCCGACGCGCAGCGACGGCAGCGACGTCGATCTGGCCGAAGGCCTTGCCGCATTCATCGGTCAGCACTACCTTGATCATCCGCCACCACCGCGGCTGGTGGTGGGGCTGGACATTATGGAGGACTGCGCGTCGACCTTCGAGGGAAGAACGATAGCGGTTGCGTTACCGAGGAACGAGATGGAGCGGGCATGGTTCGCTATGGCCGAAAAGAACGCCGAACTAGCCATCGAATCGCGCCGGCACTCGAAGCTGCGCGCCGGCGGGCGCTTGGTGGCGCTGCAGGAAGTGCTCGAGCTGGCCGAGCCGCCGAACCGTATCGAATGCTTCGACATCAGTCACACCATGGGCGAGGGCACAGTGGCCTCCTGCGTCGTCTGTGTCGAAGGAGCGATGAAGAAGGGCGACTACCGGCGCTTCAACATCGCCGGCATCGAACCCGGCGACGATTATGCCGCCATGCGTCAGACGCTGACGCGGCGCTATGAGAAGGTGGCCGCCGGTGAAGCCGTGGCGCCGGACCTGATCCTGATCGACGGCGGCAAGGGCCAGCATCGCGTCGCGCGCGAAGTGCTGACCGAACTGGGGCTCGGCCATCTGCTGTCGGTCGGCATCGCCAAGGGCGAGGAGAGGAAACTGGGCCTGGAAACGCTGTTCGTTCATGGGCGCGGCGAGCCGCTACAATTGGCGCCGGATCACACCGGTTTCCACCTGATTCAGGAAATCCGCGACGAGGCGCACCGCTTCGCGATCGCCGGCCACCGGGCGCGACGCGCCAAGGCACGCGGACGGTCGAAGCTGGAGGATGTGCCGGGCATCGGCGCGGCCCGGCGGCGCAGCCTGCTGGCGCACTTCGGCGGACTCGACGGGGTCGTGGCGGCGACGGTGGAGGATCTGTGTCGGGCCGGCGGCATCTCGCGCCGGCTGGCCGAGGCGATATACCAACATTTGCATAACCGATAACGATGCCGTTCAACATCCCCAACCTGCTCACCTGGGCGCGCATCCTCATGATCCCGCTGTTCGTCGGCGTGTTCTATTCGCCTTGGCATTGGCTGTCGCCGCCGGAGCAGAATCTCTGGGCGATGCTGATCTTCGTCGCCGCAGCGGTGACCGACGGCTTCGACGGCTACCTTGCCCGCCGGCTGAACCAGACTTCCGCGTTCGGCGCCTTTCTCGACCCGGTCGCCGACAAGCTGATGGTCGCGGCGGCGCTCATCGTGCTGCTCCAGTTGGGGCGGGCCGATGCCATCGTCGCCTTCATCATCATCGGCCGCGAGATCGCGATCTCAGCGCTGCGCGAATGGATGGCCAAGATCGGCGCTTCGAAGAGCGTTGCCGTGTCGTTCGTCGGTAAACTCAAGACCATTTCGCAGATGGTGGCGATCCCGATGCTGCTCTACCACAACCCGATCGGCCCGCTCGATCCGCAATTGGTCGGCACCTGGTTGATCGGCGTGGCGGCTCTATTGACGCTGCTGTCGATGGCTTACTACCTTTATCGCGCGTGGCCGGAAATCGCCGCCCGGAGCCGTTGACATGCCTTCGGCGCCGGTTATAATTCGCCTCCGTTCTGCGGGAGTAGCTCAGTTGGTAGAGCGATACCTTGCCAAGGTATAGGTCGAGAGTTCGAGACTCTTCTCCCGCTCCAGAATCCTGGGGGAAAGCATTGCTTTCCCCCTTTTAGCTTCCAGGTCCCGGCAATCGGTGGGCCAGCGGCGCGATGGCAGAGTGGTTATGCAGCGGCCTGCAAAGCCGTGTACCTCGGTTCGATTCCGGGTCGCGCCTCCAAGGAATCAATGACCTACAGAAGCAGCTGCTTCGCGAGAGTCGCTGGGCGTCGGCTGGAGTTGTCACTAGTCGCCCAACTGGGGTGACAACGCCGCCTGTCAATGTGCTTGTTTGCCGTCTACGCGACAAGTCACTGGACAAGTTCTTCTATCCAGTTGGCACTCTTGCTTCCTCAACGGCAAAATATCAGAATGACTTGGTCCTACGGTCATCGCTGTCGTGCTGGCATTGGCAGTTCGGGTATGGCGTAGTCTTGTGCGGCTTGGCAGGTGGCGGTAGCGCCAACTCAAGAGGCTCTTGAACCGGGGCGAGACTGCTTCTATACTGCACATGTGCAGCACATGTGCAAATAGGAGAATCTCGATGGCTACCGCGACCGAACGAATTCCCGTACTGGTGACCTCTGCGGAGAAGGGCCAGATCGCCAAACTGGCGAAAGCGGCCGGGCTTTCCATGGGTGAGTATCTGCGTCGCGCGGCGGCGGCGTTCCGTCCCGGCGAAGACGACAAGCTCCTCGAAGGGATGATCGACCAGATGAACAAGACGACCGCACAGGCTAGTGCCGCGATTGATCGAGCGTTGTCTTTCGTCGATGCCTCGAACAAGCGGATCGCGGGTATGGAACGCAAGGCCTCCGCGCGCAAGGCGGCATGATGGGCATCACCGACAAGATGTGGGACGGGATTACCACGGTCATCAAGATGAATGACAAGGTGGAACGCATGGCGTCCACGATCGTTGCCCAGCAGCAGAAGATCGAGGGCCTGACGGAACGCGTGATCAGACTCGAAACGGCGCTCGAGATCGGGTTGGCGCGCAGTGGTGGGGCTGCCCCGCGCCGAATCGAACGCAAGACCTGATACAAAGGGTCACCTGCGCACTCATGGAAGCAAAACGCCTCGCCTCAAAGCCATCCTTCCATTGTCAGGGATCGGTCTTGACGTAGGTCTTCGCAGTCTCTGAACTACTACTGCCGACTCGCTGATCTTGCCATGAAACGCACCGATCTCATTCAAGTCCTTGCCGGATCGTCTCAGAGCTTGACGTAACAGGACGTCAGCCTTTCTTTACAGGTCATCCAGTGAACTCATCGACCGATTCGATCGCCTTCTAAAATGAGAATATGTCCTCATGAAGCCTAAGTCGCGTAACGCCAAGTCGACCACCAAGTCGATCAAGGAACCGAAGCTATCCCGCACCTACGCTCCGGCGGAACTTTCGCCAATCGACTGGCAGCGCGCGTTGCGTCGTCAGTTCGGCCGCGAACAGGCTTTCGGGCTGGAGAATGTTGGCGCGGAGCCTTTCTTTTCCGAGTTCCGCGTCAGCAACCCACAGTCGAATAGCGCCTATCGCGTAGCCATTCGCGGTAAGCAGCCCGGCGACAACTTTTGCGCCTGCCCCGATTACGCCACCAACGAACTGGGGACCTGCAAGCATATCGAGTTTGTTCTCGCCGCGCTCGAGAAGAAGCGCGGTGCCAAGGCAGCTTTCGCGCACGGCTATCATCCACCGTTCTCCGAGTTGTACTTGCGCAATGACGGCACGCGCACCTTGCATTTTCGCGCCGGCACGGATTGCCCTCCGTCGGTGCGAAAGGCGGCAGCGCTGTTGTTCGATGAGACGCGAGACTGGCTGCTACGAGATGGGCGGTTTGACGAACTGGAACGTTTTATCGCCGCCGTGGCCAAGAGCGGCCACGAGATGCGCGCCTACGACGATGCGCTTGACTTCGTCGCCGGCCGGCGCGATGCGGAACGGCGGGCGCTCGCGCTCGACGGCATGTTCCCGCGTGGCGCGGCCGATCCCATGCTGAAGAAGTTTCTCAAGGTACCGCTCTATCCCTACCAGGCTGAGGGCGCGCTGTTCGCCGTCAGGGCTGGCCGTGCATTGATTGCCGACGAAATGGGGTTGGGCAAGACCATCCAGGCCATCGCGGCGGCGGAGATTCTGGCCCGGCATTTCGGCGTCTCCAAAGTGCTGGTCATTTGCCCGACCTCGCTCAAGTACCAATGGCAGAGCGAGATTGCGCGCTTCGCCGGACGCGAGGTGCGCGTCCTGGCAGGTGGTCGGGCGCAACGGCAAAAGGACTACGCGGCGGACGACTTCTGCAAGATCACCAACTACGAGAAACTCAAGCCCGATCTCGATCTGATTGCCGCCTGGGAACCGGAACTGGTGATCGTGGACGAGGCGCAACGAGTGAAGAACTGGAACACCATCGCCGCACGGGCGTTGAAGCGCATCGACTGCCCTTACGCAGTGGTCCTCACCGGCACACCCCTGGAAAACAAGCTGGAGGAACTGATCTCCATCGTCCAGTTCGTCGATCAGTATCGCCTCGGCCCGACCTGGAAGCTGCTGCATGAGCATCAGGTCAAGGACGACGCCGGGCGGGTCACGGGCTACGCCGGGCTGGAGAAGATAGGTCAGACACTGGCGCCGATCATGATCCGCCGGCGCAAGTCTGAGGTGCTGCGCCAATTGCCGGAGCGTACCGACCAGAACCTGCTCGTGCCGATGACCGAGATGCAGATGACCTACCACCAGGAAAACGCTGACATCGTGGCCAAGATCGTACAGCGCTGGCGCAAGACCAAATTCCTCTCGGACAAGGATCAGCGGCGGCTCACCTGCGCCCTGCAGAACATGCGGATGTCGTGCAACAGCACCTATCTGCTCGACCAGGAAACCGATCACGGCGTCAAGGCCGACGAACTGGCGGCGCTGTTCGACGAGTTGTTCGCCCAGCCGGCGGCGAAGGCGGTGGTATTTTCGCAATGGACGCGCAGCCACGAGATCGTGATCCGCCGGCTGGAAGCTCGCGGCATCGGCTATGTCAGTTTCCACGGCGGTGTGCCGTCTGAAAAGCGGCCGGCGCTCGTGGAACGCTTCCGCGACGATCCCGACTGCCGGGTGTTCCTGTCCACCGACGCGGGCAGCACGGGTCTGAACCTGCAGCATGCGTCGACCCTGATCAACATGGACTTGCCGTGGAATCCGGCGATCCTCGAGCAGCGCATCGCCCGCATTCATCGCATCGGGCAGCGGCGGCCGGTGCAGATCGTCAATTTCGTGGCAAAAGGCACCATTGAGGAGGGCATGCTTTCGGTGCTGGCGTTCAAGCGCTCACTGTCGGCGGGAATACTCGACGGCGGTACGGGCGAGATATCGCTCGGCGGCTCGCGTCTCAACCGGTTCATGAAGGACGTGGAAAACGTCACCGGGCACATGGGTGAGGGCGAGGCCGTGACGCCGGCCGAGGAAGCGGGAATCGTGGCCACTAAAACGGAAGCCACACCCGTGCAGGGAGAAGATGTGGATGTGAGGGTCGGTGCTGACGAGACGGCTATGATGGTGTCACAGGTGGCGGGGGCGCCGCCGCGCGATGCGGGTATCGATCCTTGGCAAGCCTTGGTGCAAGTCGGCGCGCAGCTCATCTCCGCTCTGGCGGCAGCCAACGATCCCACCGCTCCGGCGCATCCATGGATCGAGCGCGATCCGACCACCGGAGAGCGGAACCTCAAAATGCCGCTGCCACCGCCGGAAACGGCGAGCCGGATTGCCGATACTCTTTTGGCGCTAGCCGACACCTTGCGCGGTCGGGTTCCGTGATCTATCCAGGTCACGCGTCAGATCTTCCGCAATCGCTTCTTCGTCAACGGCCTGGTCGTGAGTACGCATCGCAAAAGCGAGATCGGCGTCCCAGTCCGCCTCGACGGAGTCCGGCCCTAACGTGCGCCCATGCACAGCAATGTCACGGACTGCCGACAGATAATCCGCAGCGCCGTAACGCCAGGGGCGTGCCCCGCAGGCACGCATGACCCAGTTGCCGATGCGCAGCCCGGCCCAGTCGAAGTCGCCGTGGTAATGCAGACGGGCTCCGGCCCGAGCGAGCTGGAGGAGCAGCGTGCGCTGGGCGGCGCCCGGCATGCCATCTGTGCAGGCCAGCGGGATACAACGCGAACCCAGCGCGTCGGCGGCGATGGCGACCAGGTTGGGGTTCTCGCAGACATGGATATCGCGGCCCGCTGCGTCCCAGCGCGGCGGCGAACGCAGCAGCGCGCGCAAGGAGATGTAGCCGGGTTCTCCTGGCGTCATGCCGCCAGCCTGTCCTTCGTGGACGGGCAGGTTCAGGAACAGCGCCGGTCGGGCCAGTTCGTTGACCAAAACGCCAGCGCCGGCCCACACGGCGCGAACGCTTTCGGTCGCCGCGTCCGGGCTATCCGTCCCGGTCGGCGCCTCCGCGCTATCCGGACTCAGCCGCAATGCTGCCAGTACCAGGCTGGCGACGGGGCGTCCCTGATCGAGGCCGTGGGCGTCGCCAAGAACTTCGGCCGCCAGCCGGGAGCGGGGAATACCTGCTTCGGGAAGCTTGCCCAGCACCGCTTGCGCGGCGGCGAGGAGTTGCGAGGCTGCCGCCGGATTGCGCGCCAGGCGTTTCACCAGAGACATGCCGCGCTGCTGTGTGATCAAGGCGACCAGGCGCGCATCGTCGCACCGCGCACTCAAGTCGTTCCACTGCGCTTGCAATGCGATGCGCTCGGCGGCACGGTCGACGATGGGGCCATCGAGCTTCTCCAGGGCGTCCCGCAACGAAGCCGCGATGCCCGCATGGCGCAGCGCCGCGTCGAGCGCGGTAGTGTCCAGCGTCATCGAGCCGGCGAGCCGCAGCGGGCGGCCGAGCAGGCTCGCCAAGGCGTCGCGCTCGACATTGCTCAAGTCGTTCAGGCGAAACACGCCGGTCGCGCCGCGCTCGAAGCGTTGCCGTAGGCGAGCGCGCAGACCCGCCAGCGCTTCGCCTCCAAGCAGGCGAAGGAGCCGCGGATCCACCGGCTCGCCCACGGTCAGGAAGCCTCGGGAAAGCGTCGACCGGGGTCCGCTTCCGGCCGGCGTGTGCGGCCGTCCCAGGTCCAGCGCGAGACATGGACGGCATCGATGCCTTCGCGGCGCAGCAAGTGGCAGATCGATACACCGGGCAGTTCCGCATAACAGCCCCATTCGCTTTCACTGGTCATGACGAAGTCGAGATCGAATTCGCGGATCAGCGCCATGCAATGAGCACGCGCCTCACGGTCTATGCCGGCGAAGGCTTCGTCGAGCAGCACCAGTCGCGGCGCATCGCGGTAGCCACCGTGACTGTAGTGGCTGGAAACCGCGGCGAACAAAGGTACGGTGAGTCCGAGGGCACGCTCGCCGCTGGAGGCCGGCCCGGACAGGCGGCGCCAACTGCCGTCCTGCCAGCGTTCGACGCGAAAGCGATGCCAGCGGCGATAGTCGAGGGCGCGGGCCAGTTGTTCGAGCAGGCTGCTGCCGCCCTCGCTGTCGGCCCGCGTCCGTTCGGCGGCGATCCGGCTTTGCAGCATGTCGCCGACCACGCGACGGTCGTCGGCGGACCAGGCGTCGGCACTGGTGTTGAGCAAGCGTTTGCGCGCCGCTTCAAGCCCGACCGGCGCGCCGTCGCTGCCTTCGGACAGCGCTTCCCATACCAGGCGGAAGCGCACGCCGGTGGAGGTCGGGCGCTTCTCCAGCTCGACGTTGATCTCCGCCACGTGGTGCTCGGCATTTTGCAGCATCCGCTGTATGACACTCGCTACCTCGGCCTGCAAATGGTTCTCCAGCAACTTCCGCTCGTTGGCCGTCAATAGCTCGCGGCGTTGGCCGATCTCGTCCGCCAGCAGAGTTTCGAGACAGTCCGGGCGCTCGGGACGGTTGCGATAGACAATGGAGACGACGAGGCCGTAGTCGGTGCTTGTCCCGTGGGCTTGTTGCCCCAGGGCACTCAGGCTGCGCAGCAGCTCGCTGAAGTCTTCCGAGGTCTGGTTCTGGATGCGCGTCCAGTCGGCATCCTCGGCCTTGACCTCGGCCAGCGCCTGCTCGGCACGGCGTGCGAGGGTGAGCGCTGGTTCGATGGTCCAGGGCACGGCAAGGTCCGGGCAGTCGATATTCGGCACGGCGACGGCCATCAGGCCGCTGGCGGCAAAACCATGCAGCGCGGCGACGGCCTCCTGGCGAGTGCTGCGGCGCTCTTCCAGCATCGTGGTGCAATCGTCCTTCTTCTGCTCGGCTTTCGCGCGGGCCTCACCGGCGAGGCGTAGTTTCTCCCCGACCTCTCTATGCTCTTCATCGTCCCGCTCCACCGCCCTTCGAGTTTCTTCGAGGCGTTGCTGTAGTTCCTCGACCTTCATGCCGACGGTCTCGAACAGCGTCTGCCAGCTTGCCTGTGTCTCTTCGGCTTGGGCGTGTCGCTCGGCCGCTTGCTGTCGGCACTGTTCTGCATCCGCTTTGGCCTCCGCTTCGCGCTGCCTTTGTTCCGCCAGTCCTGGCAGCGTATGGCGCACCTCCTGTGCCGCCAGGAAGAGCTGCAGCATTCGGTCCTGGAATCCGTTCAGCGCCATGTCGACCACGTCCAGCGCGGGCCTGTCGGCGGGCAGGTGCAAATCCGCCGCGTCGGCCGAGAGCTGTTCGTGGGCATCGCGCCAGCGCCGCTCGGTCTCCGTCAGGCGCGTCTCGGCCCGTTGTAGCGCTTGTTCCGCAGTTGTGAAGGCGCGGGCGAAAGCGGCGGCTTCGACATGGACAGCGCGCAAAGCGTCGTCACCGGGGGCTGTGTTCCATTCGTCCGCAGCCCGTTGCTTCTGCGATTCGAGTTTGCTGCGCTCAACCGCTACGACCGAGAGGGATTGCTCGATCTGCGCCATGCGCTCCGCAATCTCCGCCAAGCGCCGCTGGCGCGCTGCCGCGCGGGCGGCGTAGCCGATATAGGCAGCGGCCGGCTTGCTCCAGGCACCCGCCAACGGGCCAACGCGAAAGCGTCCGTCGGGGGCGATCCAGGCTTCGGCCTCAGCGGGTTCCGTATCACCGCAGGCGATGCTTTCGAGCAGCGCGGCGACGACGGGCGCGGCAACGGCCGTGTTCCCAGCCGGCATCAGCCAATCAGCCAGCGAGGCCGCCTGGCGTTGGCGAGCAACGAGCGCCGTATCGTGCCAAGGAGAAGCACCGTCGGCGGAGTGCAAAAGACCATCGGGCGCCACCCAGGCATCGAGCAGACCGCTCGCTTCCAGGGCGGCTTCCAGGCCGGCGCACTTGCCTGCCGGAATGCCCTTGCGGAAGTCCAGCAGTTGCCACAGGGGCGCACCTGCCTGATTCAATCGCGCCGCACTGTCGCGATGGTGCGGCGGCGGCGGTGCGGCGTCCTCGCCTTGCTCCAGGCGCCGCTGTTCGCGCAGCAATTCGTCGCGTTCGCCGTTCAGTTCCCTGTCGCGCTGGGTGAGCGCGCTGGCTCGCCCGGCGTAGCGGTCGCTGGCGAACTGTTGAGCGGCAAGCAGGGCGCTACGTGCGGGATTGTCGCCAGCCGGGGCCGCGACCCAATCGGCCAGGGCGGCCAGCGCCCCATTGGGATCGGCTGGACGCAGTTGTTCGAGCCCGTCGAAGTGACGCTGCCAGGCATCGACGAGTGCTTTGCCCTGGCGCTCGACCTCCTCGTCGGCGGCGAGGCGCCGTGTGGCGGCGTCCTCGAACTCGTCGGCACGGGTGTCGCGCTGCTCCTGGGCCAGATGATGCTGCCGCTGAGTCTCTTCCACTTCACTCAGCCGTCGCCGCAGCAAGCTCAAGTGCTCACGCCGTCGCACCACCAGGGCGCGCAACTGCTGCTGAGTGGTCTGCCAGGACGATGCCTCTTGACGCGACAGGAACTCGCCGTCGGCCAGAGGCGCTGCCTCCTGCGCGAAGTCGGTCGCGAGGCCGCAGGCTTCGGCGGCTGCCGTAGCGGCGGCATGGGCCGAGGTCAGCGCCGCCAGTGTGTTGGCGGCATGAGTGGCGCGTTGCGCCATCAAAGCAGTTTCCCGTTGCAGTCTGCCTTCGGCATCGGCGAGTGCTTTCGCTGCCTTTGCTGCCTCGTTGCGGTGGCTTTCAGCCGATTGTTTCGCTTCATCCAGCCGCCGGGCGTCGCGCATCACGGGATCGGTTTCCAGCGCCTTCAGGCTGGCGCGGCCGCGGCGCAGGCTGCCTGCCAATTCGTCATGAAGTTGTTTGTGCTTCTGCTCTTCCTGCTGCGAAGTGTCCAGTTCGACGGCGGCGGCGTTGAGCGCCTGGCTCGCCTTGTCGAACTCGGTCTGGGCGCCGCGCAGCCGGCGCGCCTCGCGCCGGGCGCGGGTGCCTGCATAGATGCGGTAGCGCTGATTGAACTGGCCGACGGCCTTGGCCAGCGCGGTGTATTCGTCCAACTCCTGGCGGTATTCCTCCAACTGGTTGAGCGCATCGGCGACATCGCCGAGCAAGTCGCTCGGCAAGGGCGGCTGGGCCTCGGTGAGGGCATTCGACAGGTTGGCTTCGTCGGGCCGCTTCGAGAGTTGCGGTTGCCGCAACTGGATCAGGGTATCCATGAGCGCGGCATAGCGCGCGGTGCCCAGGCGGAACAGGCGCTCGTCCACGGCCCGGCGGTAGTCTGCCGCCGTCTGGAATACCTGGCCGTGGCCGGACAGTGCTTCCTGGAGGCGATCCCGGGTCAGCACCGCGCCTTGCGGGCTGGTCAGCCAGAGATCCCGGCCGATGCGAACGTCATCGGCGACAAAGTACCAGCTATCGACCTGCGGCCGTGCCGCCACGGCGGATAGGCCGCAGCCGAGGGTGACGAAGTGCTCACGGCCATCCTCGCCGCGGCGGCCGAACTCCACCCAGGCGTAGCCAAGGCGTCGCTCGTGCTTGCCGAGGAGCAGGTTCCAGGCCATCTTCTTGCCGGCGTCGCCGTCCGGCTCGATGCGCGAGGGCTTGATCTGGGCGTCGAACAGGAAAGGGAGCGTCAGTGAGAGCACCTTGGACTTGCCGGTGCCGTTGTTGCCGCGCAGGAGCAGGTGGCCGTCGCGGAACTGGAATTCCTCGCTGTCATAGTGGAACAGATCGACCAGGCCCAGACGCAGCGGTTGCCAGCGGGACAGATTCGGTTGCGGCAGGGCGGTATCGTTCATACCAAGGCGAGCTGTCGGGGCTCGGCGTTGTCGCGGGTTTTCACGCTCGCATCGCCCAAGGCGATGCGAGCCAGCGCCGGCAAGGGCCGCACAAAGCCGTCCGAGCGGGTTATCAGGCGCAGCATCGCAAGGCGGCTCAGGGCGGCCTCGGCGAGTTCCCGCTCACCGCCGGGCTCCCGTGCCGACTTGCGCCAATAGCGGCCGTAGCTGGCCGCTGCGTCGCGGATGAAGCCGGCGATTTCGGCTTCGGCGGCCGGAGCAGCGGACTCCAGCCGCAGGCGGCCAGCCAGGAATTCCGCTACCAGCAACGTGACATGGGCTTCGGTGCCTTCGGCCGGCATGGCCGCGTCCGTCAGCAGGCCGATCTCGTCGATCAGTGCCACGCCCTCGGCGCGCTGCTCGGCGACCAGGCCGCTGTCCTCGCACAAGCGGGCGGCCATCGGGCCTCGCTGGTTCATCAGATAGGCGCGGGTGTCGGCGTCGAGTTCGTCGAAGTAGATCACCGGGTCGTCGAGCAAGCGGCGCGACAGATAATGGCGCATCGCGGTGCGCCTGCCTTCGTCGCTTTCCGGCACATGCTCGGCGACCAGGGTCGCCAGGCGCTCGTCCAGTTCGCGCGGGGCTGCTTCCGGCGCCCAAGTCGAAGGCCCGCGCACCGCCGCGAGCAGCCCGGCGAGGACGCGCCGGTGGATGTCGTACAGCGCGTCGCCTGTTTCACCCTGAACATAACCCTCCTCGTCGCCCGCCACCCGCGCCAGCACGCCCCATTCGAGCAGGCTGCGGCAGACGGCGACCAGTTCGCGCCGCTCGTGGGCGCTTTCCAAGGCAAAGCTGAAGCCGCGCTCGACCAGCGCAGGCTCGGCCGCCAGCACCAGCAATCTGTCGCCCAGCATGTGCAGGGTAATCTGCGGCTCGGCGCGTTCCAGCACCGCCGCCGCAAGGCACAGCAGCACATAGCGGCGGCGATCGAAACCGGGCAGGCCGCGGGTGGCATCCGCCAGGTCCGCAGGCCGTTTGTAAAGCCGCGCGCAATCGCGTTCGATGTGCAGACTCCAGCCGGCTTCGCGGGCGAACCAGGCGCGTAGCCCGTCCGCATGGCGCCGCACCGCCGCGAACTCGGCGTGGCTGCTGGTCATCAGCGGCTGCATGAGCAGTGCGCGCAAGGCACCACGGTATTCCTCCTGCCGGTGCTGGGCTTGGCGATCGCCGATGGCGCGGCTGTCCTGGCGCAAGTCGCGCATCATGCGTCCGGCACGGGCGTGATGATGATCCGATGGTCGCGGCCCGCGAAGATGCCTAGGGGCGTTTCGATGGCCGCATGCGATCCCGCGTCCAGCGGTTCGAGGCGCACCTGCAAGAGGCCGTCGGCGGTCAGCCGCATGACAGCATCCTCCGGCGAGGTTTGGCCCGCGAGCGCTTCGCCGAGTACGGCAAGGAACAGGTCAAACTCGTGGATGCCCAGTCGCCCCAGTTCGGACAGGCGGCAGGCTTTGCCCGTCGCCAGTCGAGCGCGGGCGGCTTCGAGCTGCTGATGTTCCTGAGCAACCTGCTGCGCCAACAACGCACGTTCGGCATCGCGGTTGCGGATGCGCGGCGCGGCGCCGCGCATGGTCGCCGTACCGTACTCGCGCAAGCGCGGATGGATTGCCACCGCCGGCGCATCCGCCCACGGAGTCGTTGCCGGCACATCGGTTGCGGCCAGCAGCGAAAGGTGGCGCGCCGGATTGAGCGCGAAGGCGGCGCGCGCCAGGCAGTGCGCCTGACTGTCGTTCGCGCAATCCGCGAACCATTGTGCCAGCACGCGAAAATCGGCCGAGCGGTCGCTACGCCCGCTGCGACGTTCATTGACGGCGGCGATGGCACTGAGCAGCTGCGGAATCGCCGCCCGTGCCTTGGAACGCAGCGCTTCAGCCTGAGCCGGGGCATGCCCGTCGGAGACGAACCACAGGCGCAGGCCCCGCCAGCGTTCGCGCCAGGCCTGGGCGCGAAGTTGCAGCGCATCGGCCTGTTCATGGATGTCGCCGGGGGCGATGTCGCGTGCCTCCCGGTTTGCCGCCAGACACAACAAGGGGTCGACGCGGACATCGAGGGCGGCGATGCGCTGGGCGATGGCGCCGGAGCGGCTGACCAGGTCGCCGATAAAGCGCTCCAGGTAATCGATCAGCCGCTTCTTGAAGCCGAGCACGGCACCGGCGTCGGCCTGCTGAATCTCGATGCTGCGGGCGATGCCGGCCATGAAAGCCTGGGCATTCTCGGCAAGATCCTCGAACACGCGCACCAGATCCCGCAAGACCTCATGCACCTTGGCCGCGTCGGGGACGCCTTCGTCGGCCAATGCCGCCAGGGCTTCGAGCCGGCTGTGGATGTCCTCCAGGGCGACGCTCTGCAACTCCCCGCGGCGCCGGAGCGCCTGCTCGAAGGTTGCCAGCGCCGACTCCACCGCCTCGCCGCCGTGGGAAAGCCGGTAGAGGAAGCGCGCCAGGTAATAGTCCTCGATGCTGGCAACCCGCGCCGTATCGGGCTGGGATTCGAGATTGCCCCAGTCTACCAGTTGCCCCAGCGCCGACCGGACCTCCGCCAGCAACGGCGGTTCACCGGGCCAGACTGCTTCGCGCAACACCTCGTCGGGACGCAGATAGGGGCGGAACTGGCGTTTCGCGGCGGCAAACACATCCATGATCGCGCGGTACAGCGCGCCTTTGTCGGCGCCCACATGGCGGAATAGCTCGCGGGTGGTTTGGGCTGTGGCAGTCTTGATCGGCGTCACATCATCACGCTTTTCTGAAAGTCGCTTGCTCTCGACTCAATCTCGGCACCGAACTTCGTAATGCTAGCCGGGGATACACCGAGACTCACTGCCACTGATCGAAAGCCCCGAACTGCTTTACAGATTTGCAAGACAGTCTCTCGCGGAGACTTCACATCCCAGGATCTTCCGATCTCTACCAGTTCTGCACCGGACGTGTGTGGATTCAGGTTGAAAAGAAGCATGTGTTCCTTCTTCTCGAGAATATCCGGGACCAAGTCGAATGCCTTGGATAGTTTGTATCCTTCCACGTCACGAATCATCGCAAAGTTCTTGAGATGGTCATCCGTGTTGCCTATAACCGCGTTGAACACCATCTGCCGGAAGAACTTGGATACATCTATCTCGGGCTGGCACGAATGCAGCCTGATCTTGTCCATGAGTTCTTTGTACCTCAGCGCATAGACCCCTGCCGTTTCCTTGCAGAGGGTGCGGAGGCTGATCATGTGGTTGCGGCCTCCGCCGGCAGTAAGGTCGAATCGTTCTACCAGCAGCACGTTGCCTCTTGTGAAGGGTTGTGTTGTCGTCCTGGCGGCATCGACTCCGGCCTTACGTGCAAGTGCCATGCAGGACCCTTCGAGGCCAACCACATCGATCCCGTTATCCTTTTCCTTGCTTGGAAATTTCGCGATCCAGTGCCCATCCTCTGACGAGGCCAGGACCTTGGGCCTGGCGCCGCCCGGGCTGCCGCCGGATGAGAGCAACCGCAACATCCGTTCGTCGAGTCTTCTGTCGCCTGCCTGAAAACGCTCTGCCGCCTCGATCAAGTCGTCAAGATCAACAACTTGTTCAGAACAGATTTCCTTCGGAATCGGTTTGGTTCCTGGGTCGAAGAATGAGAGGGCTCCCAAGGCTGTAGCCCCCATTTCCTTAAGCAGATAGGGATTCTCCTGATAAACACCTTCCAGCTTCCTCCGGGTCACCAATAGCCGGCGCCCCCAGTCATCCGGAAGTGAATCATGGAAAACAGACAGAGGAGGGGAGAGAGCAGCCGACTCGAAGGTATTCTTGTCCTTTGCCTTGTTGGTTTCCGGATCCAAGGACTCCGGATCCAGCGGGAAGAAGCCTGGATGTATCAGCCACTCACGGGCGTAGGTGAAAGTGGTTTGATAGCGACCACCCGGTAAGACATCTCCGAAGTCCAGTGTGCCCGCTTTGACTTGCTTCCCGTCGGGCAGAGTGATGAAGACCAGAAGCTTCATCGCGACAACGAACACTGGGCGGTCTTTCTGACCCGTTTCTTGTCGGTGGAAACGCCAGCCATAACGGCGGCCATATCTTCAAGGTGGCCCACCGCTTCCAGCGCATTCATGAACGCCCCAATGGAAACCGTGGGCTTACCTTCTTCCAGGTCACGAAGAGTCGGGATGGACACGCCGATTCGATACGCAAAGACTTTCTGTTGATCCCCGCGGCGAATTCTGGCAGACCGAATGCGGTTGCCCAGAACGCGCAAGATGGTGCTCGAATCGTCGTAAGTAAACATGCGGCGATTGTAACGGTGGAGGCACATAAAAACAAGTTAGCTTGCTTTTACTTGCCTCGCTAACCAAGGGGCTATTGCCGTTGATGTGGCGGCGCAACGGGCTCGGCCCATGCCTCAACTTAGGCGGATCGGCTGATTTCCAGGCACAACCTGTTCGATTCCGGGTCGCGCCTCCAGAGTTCCCGACGCGACGACAGCGTCAATCTTCAGGGTAGCGTGATCGTGAAATTGGCCGCCCTCGGGGCGAGCTTGACGATGTCGCTGTACGGCGCGATGCGCTTGTCCGTTTGTGCGTCGAGTATCCAGCGCAGACCCAGAAAGGCCAGCAGGCCGAGCAGCGCGAACGTCGACACGAACACCCATACAGGCACCTCCGAGCGCAGCGCATTGCGGATGTTGTCGGGCGCCTGCCAATGCGGCGCGAAGGGCGTGCGCTTGCCCTTGAAGTGCGCGATCTCGTCGCCGACGCGGGCAACCAGGTAACTCAGCTTCTCCTGGCCTTCGAGCATGAATTTGCCCCGGAAGCCAAGCAGCAGACACATGTGAAAGACCTCGAGCACCTGGAGCCGGGCGGCTCCCTGGGCACGCAACTCTTCGAGCTTGACGAAGAAATTCTCGCCGGCCAGTTGGTCGCCGAAGAATGCCAGTTGCAGCGGCTGGCGTTCCCAGGTCTGGCGGATCGAGAAGCCGGAAGTCAGGATCAGTTCGTCCAGCGCTGCACAGAAGGCGTACTTGGCGGCGAAGATGTCGTCGGTTGAAGCGTTCAGGCGCTTGGCACCGCGCTCGAACTCGTCGAGAAACTGGCGCACGCGCTCCATGAAGTCGGCGGCATCTCCGGGTGCGTTGCGCGAGCGGATCATGAAAAGCAGGTAGAACCCGTCATACATCAGGTCGACCAGGTTGCGCGAGTGACGCGTGGTGTCGGTCATGCGTACCGGGGGTGGTGAGCCGGCGAGCAGGGAAGGTGGCTGGGTCATTTCGTTACCCCGAACAATTCGAGCTTGAGATCCTTGAAGCCCTCAGGCACGTAGATCATGATGGACTGCGACTGGAGCATCCGTTCATACAGCGGGCCGTGGGGGTCGATGCTGAAGTAATAGGTGCCCGGGCGCACCGGTACCGCTGCCGGGACCTGGGGCGCCGACTGCAAACGCACGCCGGGCATCGCCGAAAGCACTACTTTGTCGACATCATCCGGTGCGCCGAGCTTTACCCGGAGCGGCACGGTTTCGACCAGTTCGGCAGGCGGCATGTCGGCGGCCACGCCCAGGTAGAAGGAGGCGTCGGCAAGCTTCTCCGATTCGATGCGTCCGAGGTGGAACGAAGGCTTCGTCTCGGTTAGGGTGATAAGGACATAACGCGCCGATATCACGGTGTCGATCAGTTCGCGGATCATATTGTCGAGTTTGATGAAGGGCGGACCGGGATCGAGGTGGTCGTAGACGGGCAGGTCGTCGAGGGTGTACTCGCGTGAGAAGGTGAGCAGACCGCCGGCGAGCCCAAGCAAAGCCTGGAACATCCGCTCGGGATGGAAGGCCGGGTGCTGGAACAAATGCGACAACTCGGCGAACGCCGAACTGGCGGTGTGCAGCAACCAGAACGAGGCAATGTCGCCGGACCGGAACTCGATGATGTTTTTCGACGGCTCGCGATGGAAACCGTAGAGTGCGGCGCATTTGGCTTGCAGCACGTCGAGCGTGCGCCGCAACATCGCGTAAAGGGCCGGTTGAGCGTCGATGCTGAGAGAGGGGAACAGGAAACCCTGATCGAGTTCATAGCCGGCCGTGGTCGTTTTGCGCACGCGCAGGAGCGGCAGGACGACGAAACGGTCGGCCGGCTCGAACGGCGCCAGCAGCCGGGCGGTCTTGCGCAGCATCGACACCTCGGCATCGACCGCGTTGGTGAACAGATCGGGCGCCGCCTCCTCGCTCTGGCGATAGCGCAGTGCGTTGGTGGCGTCGGTTTCATCGGCCGTGAAGTTCGTCGCAAATTCGCGCAGTAGCGGCAGCGCCAGGCTGAAAACAAGCGTATCGCTGGAGAAGTCGACGTCGTCAAGCCGTACCGCCGGCGGCAACTCGTCGGCATCGGGGGCCGAATAGATTTCTCCATCGGGAAATATGGCTCGGATTTCGTCAATTCGAAGCGTGCCGCTCGCGAGGGCGTCGCGATCGATGCGCAGGCTCCGAACACCCCAGGCGTAGGGATGAAGCGCCCGGCTCATTTCGGCCAGTCGGCCCTCGTGGTAGAGATCCTGGCGCTGGAAATGCTGCGGGCGCAGGAAGAGGCCTTCGCCCCAAAGAAGTTTTGCGGTGGGCTTCAATTGTTGGGTACCGGCGACGGTGGATTCGTGAAAGCGCCTGTTGCAAAATCGCTTTGCGAACTGCGGCAGGCGACAGGAGAAAGCAGGGCGGCCTGAGAGGCATTCATGCCGTAGACCTTGCCTTCGGTAACGCTGACGGCGCAACCGTGCGCGCCGATGGTGACGCCGTTCTTCTCGACGTCGGTTTGCGCGAAGGCCACCCGCCATCGCTCCGGGGCTGGAGAACGAAACAGGATGACGATACCGAGGTAGGCCATTTCCGAGGTCATGCGCTCGCTCGATTCGAGCCGCTGCCCCGGCGTCAGAACGACCTCCCGCACTTCCATGAGGGAATCGGCCAATGCTTCACGCTCTCGCGCCTGATTGCCGAAAACCGTCTGCGGCGCGCTCATGAAGGCGCCGGCATCGCGCAGCTTGTATATGCGTGCAACCACGGCGAATCCGTGGCCGTCTTCATCCGAGTTCAAGTTGTGACCGGCATGAATCCTCAGCGGGATCATCTTTGGGGCGGGAGGCCCCTTGTCTTTGAGACCCGCAGCCTGAAGCGCGACGTTCGCGACCAGTCCAATGGCACTGGCGGCGCCGCCCGCACAACCCTGGATCATCAAGGTCGCGGCAACGACCGCAAGGAGCGCCGTGGAACCGATGGCGCCGCGGCCTTCTCCGGACAATTTATTCATTTGGGTTGCGCCTGCTAGAGTAATGAGTATTATACTGGCAAAGTATCATTCGGAATATCGGAATGCTTGTCGGTTACTGAAAGAGCATTGTGTAGAATGACGGCGACCAGCGTGATGACATAATTCTTCGTTCGCTTTCGCTTGAGTCAGAGGGTTGGAGTTATGGTCAAATGAATATGCATCATCCTTTCGTAATAGTGGCGATGGTCGTTTCGGGGTCGATGCTGACGGCCTGCTCGACCATGGACGGCGGGCTCGATCAGAAGAGAATCAAGGAAATGCCTGTCGAGTCGGTAATGAGCAGTTCTGACAAGGCGATAGCCGCCGGTGACAACGAAAAAGCGCTGGCTCTGCTCGATGCCGGAGCGAAAGCCTACCCGACCTCGCCGCAGCCGTGGTTGAAGAAGGCGCAACTGTATTTCAAGGCGGCGAACTATCCGTCCGCCATCCTTGCCGCGGAAGAAGCAATCCAGCGCGATCCCGCAAATGAGGAGGCCAAGGCCATTGCTCTGGTATCCAGTCTCCGCATCGCGGTCAAGTACGTGTCGGATCTGCGCGCGTTGAATGATCTCAAGGGCGACGTGCGCCCCGATGCCGAACAACTGGCGCGCAAGCTGCGCGATACCCTGAACGCGACGGTTCTGGTTCCGACCGCGACCAAGGATGCTGCCGCCGATCCCGAGCCGAAGCCGGCCCCGGTTCGTTACAAGCGCCCGCCCTTGCAACGGCCCGCAATCACGGCGGCTCCCGCGGCCGAACCGCCGCCATCCAGTTCCTCGAATCCATTTGGCAGTTTGAAGTGATTTACCCGGCAATCCGAGCAAGTTCGCCCACACATAGTTGAAGGAGGATTTCGATGGCGAAAAAGGACAGCGTTCAACAGAAACTATCCCGCGTGCGGCCGCCGCGCGTGCATTTGACCTACGACGTGGAGATAGGTGACGCGATCGAACAGAAGGAGATCCCGTTCGTCGTCGGCGTAGTCGGGGAGTTTTCCGGCAACCCGGAGAATCCGATTCCGAAAATCAAGGATGCAAAGTTTGTAAACGTCGATGGCGACAATTTCGACGACGTCATGAAGGGCATGGGGCCGCGCGCTGTCTATCGTGTGCCGAACAAGCTGTCGGCGGACGGTGGCGAGTTTGCAGTCGAGTTGAAGTTCAACTCGCTTGAGGACTTCCGGCCCGAATCGGTGATGCAGCAGGTTGATCCGCTGCGCAAGTTGCTCGAGGCGCGGACCAAGCTTTCCGATCTCCGCAACAAACTGGCGGGCAACGACAAGCTCGAGGACATTCTGCAGAATGTCCTGTCGAGCACCGAGAAGATGGCGGAAGTCAGCAAAGAATCCGGTAACCAGGAGTAGATGCGATGAATACCCAAACCTCCACTGTCGCCCAGGCCGGCGCCGTTGCCGCACCTCCCGTCGGACTGCTCGACGAGATCGTTTTGCAGAGCCGTGTCGCCAAGTCCGAGAGCGAGCACGCCCGGGCCAAGGACTTGATCAGCGAACTCGTTGCCCAGGTCATGCAGGGCACGGTGGTCGTGTCCGACAATCTTTCGGCGACGCTGGATGCCCGTATCGCCGAACTTGACCGGGTGATCTCCGACCAACTGAGCGCCGTGATGCACGCCAAGGACTTTCAGAAGCTCGAATCGAGCTGGCGCGGACTGGAGTATCTGTGCAAGCAAAGCTCCACGGGGGCGATGCTCAAGATCAAAGTCATCAACACGACCAAGAAGGACCTGATCCGGGATTTCCGCTCGGCGGTCGAATTCGATCAGTCGGCGCTGTTCAAGAAAGTGTACGAGGAAGAGTTCGGCACTTTCGGTGGCGCGCCTTTCGGCGCCATGCTCGGGGATTTCGAGGTTACCCGCCAGCCGGAAGACATGTACTTCATCGAACAGATGTCTCATGTCGCCGCTGCCGCCCATGCGCCTTTCGTCGCTGCCGCAGCGCCGGAGCTGTTCGGTCTGGACAGCTTCACCGACCTGGGGCGGCCGAGAGACCTGGCCAAAGTCTTCGATACGCTCGAATATGCCAAGTGGAAGTCCTTCCGCGAAGCCGAAGACGCCCGCTACGTGGGCCTGGCCATGCCGAGATTCCTGGGCCGGCTGCCGTACAACCCGAAGGATGGCACCACCGTCGAAGGCTTCAATTTCGTCGAGGAGGTGGACGGCAAGGATCACAGCAAGTACCTGTGGGTGAACGCGGCCTATGCCTTCGGTGCCCGCCTGACCGACGCCTTCGACAAATTCGGCTGGTGCGCTGCGATCCGCGGCGTAGAGGGGGGCGGCTTGGTCGAGGACCTGCCGACCCACACCTTCAGCACCGACGAGGGCGAAATTGCGCTCAAATGCCCGACCGAAATCGCCATCACCGACCGCCGCGAGAAGGAATTGAGCGATCTTGGCTTCATTCCGCTGGTTCACTGCAAGAACCAGGACTACGCGGCCTTCTTCGGCGCCCAGAGTGCGCAGCGGCCGAAGAAGTACAACACCGACTCCGCCAATGCGAATGCCGTGTTGTCGGCGCAACTGCAATACATCTTCGCGGTTTCGCGCATTGCCCACTATCTGAAGGCGATGATGCGCGACAAGATCGGCAGCTTCGCCTCGGCGAAGAACGTCGAAGCCTTCCTAAACCGCTGGATCGCCCAATATGTCGTGATTGACGATTCGGCCAGTCAGGAAGTCAAGGCCCAGTTTCCGCTGCGCGAAGCCTCGATTCAAGTCAGCGAGGTCGCCGGCCGTCCCGGTGTTTATCGTGCTGTTGCTTTTCTCCGACCGCATTTCCAGTTGGATGAGTTGACCGTATCACTGCGTTTGGTGGCCGAGCTTCCGCAGAGTGCGAAGGCTTAGGCCGTTTCTTGCAACCTTAGCAAAGAGGAAATTTGATCATGGCGAAGTATACGTTTCTGAAGTTTGAGGGTGGCACCACCAAGATCGACGGTGAATCCCGTGACAGTGCCCATCAAGGCTGGCTCGAAATCGATTCCTGGGCGCACAGCATCCGCCAGCCGAGTTCGGCCACGGCCAGTACCTCGGGCGGCCACACCGCCGAGCGCTGCGAACACGGTGAGATGGTCTTCAGCAAGGAACTCGACCTGACCAGCCCGTCCCTGTGGCAGGCTTGCAGCCAGGGCGAAGTCTTCAAGAAGGTGACCATCGAGTTCTTCCGCGCCAGCAACACCACCCCGATCAAGTACCTGGAAATCGTCCTCAACAACGCGATGATCGGTTCCGTGGCGCCGTCCATAGTTGGCGAAGGTCTGCCGAGTGAGACTTTCACCCTCAAGTACGCGTCGGTCGGTTGGACCTACACGAAACAGGACCTCGACCACAATGTGGCCGGCAACAATCCCAAGATGTGGAGTCTGTCGCAGAACAAGGCGACACTGGCCATCTGATTCACGGGCGTACTCACGGAAAAGCCGCGGGGACGCCTCGCGGCTTTTTCGTTCGTCGGCGCTTGTCGCCGGAGAATTCATGGCCTATTTCGGCAACCGGTCACGTTTCAAACCCACGCTGTTCGAGCGCCTGTTTGATGGCGCCTCGCATCGTTCCGCCGAGTCGGACCCGCTGCGCGGCTGGTCGATCGACGAGCTCAAGGACTCCGTGGCCTGGGATCTGGAAGCCCTGTTGAATAGCCGCAGTGCCCTCGCCACAGAGGATCTGAACGACTATCCGACGGCACGTACCTCGCTGGTCTGCTACGGCATGCAGGATTTCGTGGGTCGCAGCCTGGCCAATCCGGCGGACCGCTCCTACATCTGCCATACGCTCGAACAAACCATCACGGCGCATGAACCGCGCCTGCGCGATGTCACGGTTTCGCTGATCGTCGATGAGCATGCGGTCAATGTCCTGCATTTCAGCATCAGCGCCGTCCTGGTCGTGGAACCCGCGCAGGAACCCGTCAGCTTCGATGCCCTGCTGCAACCGACCACCCAGAGGTATTCGGTGGCCAAAGGCCGTCCGCAACCGGCGGGGCTGTAGAACCCATGCACGATCTGCTGCCACATTACGAACGAGAGTTGTCGGTCCTGCGCCGGCACGGCCGTGAGTTTGGCGAACGTTTTCCGAAGATCGCCGCGCGCTTGCTGATGTCGGGAGAGGTCTGCGAGGATCCACATGTCGAACGCCTGCTGCAATCGTTCGCCCTGTTGTCGGCGCGTATCCACAAGAAACTCGATGATGATTTTCCCGAGCTGACCGAGACTCTGCTCGGTGTCCTCTATCCGCATTACCTGCGGCCGTTCCCTTCCTGCTCGATAGCGCGCTTCGACGCCGGCGGCACCGAGGCGCAACTGACTGCGGCAGCGATCATCCCGCGTGGCACCATGATGTCCACGCGTACCGTCAAGGGTGTCGCCTGCCGGTTCCGCAGTGTGTACGACGTCAGCATTGCGCCGCTGCGCATTGCCGCAGTGAACTTCGAAGAGCCGCCGATCGTCAGCCGCGGCTATCGCCTGCCGGCGGCGGCAAGCTCTGCTGTATCGCTGACCATCGAGTCGCTGTCCGAACAGATACCGCTTGCGGCGCTCAAGCTCGACCGCCTGCGGCTGTTTCTCGACGGCGAGCCGTCCGTGGTCAGCCAGTTACGCGAAGCACTGCTCGCCCGACTGGTCGCCATCCTGGTCGAGGACGAAGTGGGACACACCTGGCGCGAAGCGCCGGTGTCGGCATTGCAGCCGGTCGGCTTCGACATCGAAGAGGGGCTGCTCGATTACGACGCCCGCTCGCTCCTGGCCTACCGCCTGTTGACCGAGTTCTTCGCCTACCCGGAGAAGTTCAACTTCATCGATCTCGATCTGGCCAGGCTGCGCAAGCTCCTGCCGGCCGGCGCCCGGCGCATGCGGCTCAAGCTGCTTCTGTGCGCCAGCCGCAACCGCGACCAGGACGCCCATCTCCTGGAACGTGTCGGGCCGCATAACTTCGCCCTCGGCTGCACGCCGGTGATCAACCTGTTCAATCGCCAGGCCGACCCGATCCGGATCACCCACACCAAGGCACACTATCCACTCGTGGTCGACAGCCGGCGCGCTTTCGCCTATGAGCTCTACGCGATCCGTTCCGTGAACAAGGTCGAGAAGACGCCCCAAGGCGAGACGGTGATCGAATACCGGCCTTTCTACGCCCTGCGCCACGCCGAATCGCTCGACCAGCGCGGACGCTTCTGGCACCTGCGTCGCGACGATTACGTTGCCGCGGCCAGCCCCGGCTACGAGTGGGAGATCTCGATCGTCGACCACGATTTCGATCCCGAGGCCGACAAGACCGAAACGCTGAGCATCGACGTAAGCTCGACCAATCGTGATCTTCCCTCGCAACTCCCTTATGGACTGGCCGGAGGTGACCTGTCGATCGAAGGCGGCTCGGTCGCACGCAGCATCCTCTTCCTGCGCAAGCCCACGGCCACCTACCGCTTCGAGCGCGCCGGAGATGCGCTCTGGCGGCTGATTTCGCTGCTGTCGCTGAATCACCTGTCGCTGACGGAGAGCGGTCTCGAATCGCTCAAGGAAACGCTGGTGCTCTACAATATCGCCCGCTCGCCCTTGAGTCAGCGCATCATCGACGGCATGGTAGCCATCACCCATCGGCCAGCCACCGCTCGCATGGCCGGGAATCCCTTCCCGACATTCGTCAAGGGTATCGAAATCGATCTGACGGTGGACGAGCAGGCCTATGTCGGCATCGGCCTGTCGCTGTTCATCGAACTGCTCGATCGCTTCTTTGCCCTTTATGTTCATGCCAACAGCTTCTCGCAGTTGGTCGTCCGTTCCGCCAAGACCGGCGAGGTCCTGAAGAAATGTCCACCCCGCAGCGGCGAGACCGTACTGGCGTAATCGGCCGGCTGCTGGCCGAGCCCTACCGCTTCGAATTCTTCCAGGCCGTGCGCGTCCTGCGCAGCTACTTCATCCGTCACAACGGTCGTGCCGAAGCTGCCCTGGACAGCGGTTCGATACGCTGCCGGAACTCGCTGTCGCTGAGTTTCCCGCCCAGCGAAATCGAGGACATCCTCGGCGAGGATCGCTCGGCGGCCGACGATGAGACCGGGCCGGGTACGACGCCCGAGCTCAAGCGGGTGACGCTGACCCTTGCATTCCTGGGCCTTACGGGCAACCAGGGCGCCTTGCCCTACCATTACACCGAGCGGCTGGCTGAACGCGAAGTCATGCATCGCGATCATGCCGCGCGTGCCTTCCTCGACATCTTCACCGACCGTGCGGCGGCCTTGTTCTACCGCGCCTGGGAGAAATACCGGCTTCACTTTCAGTATGAAACCGACCGGCGCGAACGCTTTCTGCCGCTGATCCTGTCGCTGATCGGCATCGGTCCATCCAGCCTGCGCGACCGCCTTCATCTCGGCGATAAGGGTGTGCTCGACGAGTCGCTTGCCTACTTCGCCGGAATCATCCGACTGGTGCCGCGCTCCGCGCAGATGGTCTCGCAGGTGGTTCAGGACTACTTCCAGGCGCCGGTGCGGCTGACCCAGTTCGTCGGCAAGTGGTTCGAGCTCTCGCCCGAGCAATCGACGCGTCTCGGTCTCGCCGAAGCCACGCTGGGGCACGATGCGTTTTGTGGTCCGCGCGTCTGGCAACGCGACGCGCGCATGCGCATCGAGGTCGGCCCGCTATCGAAAACGCGCTTCGAGCAGTTCCTGCCCGGAGGCAGCGCCCATGTCGCGCTGGAGCGGCTGCTGCACATCCTCACCGGGCCGACGCTCGAATACCAGATTCAGCTTGTTTTGGCGCGCGATGAAGTGCGGCCGCTGGCGCTGGACTCGAACCGCATTCTGGCGGGCCGCCTCGGCTGGGACGGCTGGCTGCTCACGCGCCCGGCGACCGAGGACTCGCGCGATGCCGCCTATGAAATCCGCTTCGACGAAGAACCGGGCAAAGCTGCAACTATTCACTGACAATTCGGACGAACATGACTAGCAATCTCAAGGTACTGGTTGGCAAACTCAACGACACCTGCCGTGGCGCCGCCGAGCGCGCCGCCTCGCTGTGCATGGCGCGCGGCAATTACGAAGTCGATTTGGAGCATCTGTTTCTGGCGCTCACCGAGAAGAAGCGCAGCGATTTCGCCCTGCTGGCGCGCCAGTTCGACGTCAGCCTGCTGGCGATCGAGCGCGACCTGCAGACGGAGATCGGCCGCTTCAAGACCGGCAACACGCGCACGCCGGTGTTCTCGCAGAACCTGCCGCGCCTGTTCGAGCATGCCTGGCTGATCGCATCGCTCGATTCGCAGAACACGCGTATCCGCAGCGGGCACCTACTGCTGTCGCTGCTGACCGACCCCAATCTTTCCCAGCTTGCCTACCGGGGCTCGAAGCAGTTCGTCAAGTTCCCGGTCGAACAGCTCAAGCACAAGCTGGCGGAACTGACCGTCGGCTCAGAGGAAGCCGGGCAGTCGGTCGGCGTCGCCGATGCCGAGCCGGCCGCGGACGAGCGTACCGACAATGCCGAAGCCGGCGAGCGCCTGGCCCAAGGCGCCCTGTCGAAGACGCCTGCACTCGACCAGTTCACCACCGATCTCACGAAACGCGCGCGCGAAGGCAAGATCGACCCGGTGATCGGCCGCGAAAGCGAAATCCGCCAGGTCATCGACATCCTGATGCGGCGCCGCCAGAACAACCCCATCATCACCGGCGAGGCCGGCGTCGGTAAGACGGCCGTGGTGGAAGGGCTGGCGCTGCGCATCGCCCAGGGCGACGTACCGCCGCCGCTTCGGAACGTCGCCCTGCACATGCTCGACCTCGGCCTGCTGCAAGCCGGCGCCAGCGTCAAGGGCGAATTCGAGAACCGGCTGAAGAACGTGATCGACGAGGTAAAGAAGAGTCCCCACCCGATCATCATGTTCATCGACGAAGCCCACACCATGATCGGTGCCGGTGGCGCGGCCGGGCAGGGCGATGCCGCCAACCTGCTCAAGCCGGCGCTGGCGCGCGGGGAACTGCGCACCGTCGCCGCCACCACGTGGAGTGAATACAAGAAGTATTTCGAAAAGGATGCCGCGCTTGCCCGCCGCTTCCAGGTCGTCAAGGTCGACGAACCTTCCGAAGACCTTGCGGTGGCCATGCTGCGCGGTCTGTCGCCGCTGATGGAGAAGCACTTCAATATCCGCGTGCTCGACCAGGCCTTGATCGAGGCGGTGCGCCTGTCGGCGCGCTACATCTCCGACCGCCAGTTGCCGGACAAGGCCATCAGCGTCCTCGACACCGCCTGCGCCCGCGTCGCCCTCGGCCAATCGGCAACCCCGGCACTGATCGAAGACGCCACCCAGCGCCTCGTGCGCATGCAGGCCGAAATCGCCAGCCTCAAGCGCGAGCAGGCCGGCGGCAGGGAACACCACGCCCGACTGCGCACGCTGGCCGACGAGCAGAATAAGCTCGAAACCGAACTTGCCGTGCACACAGAACGCTGGAACAAGGAGAAGGTTCTGGTCGACAAGATACTGGCGCTGCGCTTGCAACGCGAACAAGCCGGGGCCGATGCCGCCCAGCAGGACGCCGCGGTGATAACGCCCAAGCCCAAGACAGGCAGGGGCGGCAAGCGTGCCGCCGAGGCTGCGGGTGGAGAACTTGAAGGCATGTTCGCCGAACTGCGTACCTTGCAGGGCGAACAACCGCTGGTGCCGGTACAGGTCGACGAGCACGTGGTCGGCGAGATCGTCTCCAACTGGACCGGCATTCCGCTCGGCAAGATGGTGCGCGACGAGATCAAGACCGTGCTCAACCTCCAGGCACTGCTGGAACAGCGCGTCATCGGGCAGTCCCATGTCATCGGTGCCGTCGCCCAGCGTGTACGCACCGCCCGCGCCAACCTCGAAGATCCCGGCAAGCCCAAGGGTGTCTTCCTGTTCGTCGGCCCCTCGGGCGTCGGCAAGACCGAGACCGCCCTGGCGCTTGCCGAGGCGCTGTACGGCGGCGAGCGCAATCTCATCTCGATCAACATGTCCGAGTTCCAGGAAGCGCACACCGTCTCCAGCCTCAAGGGCTCGCCGCCCGGCTACGTCGGCTACGGCGAAGGCGGCGTGCTCACCGAGGCCGTGCGGCGCAAGCCCTACAGCGTCGTCCTGCTCGACGAAGTCGAGAAGGCCCATCCCGACGTGCTCGAACTCTTCTACCAGGTGTTCGACAAGGGCATGATGGACGACGCCGAAGGCCGCTCGATCGACTTCAAGAACACCATCATCATCCTGACCTCGAACGTCGGCTCGACCATGATCATGCAGGAGTGCCTGAACAAGACCGCGGAAGAGCGGCCCAGTTCAGATGCCCTGACCGAGATGCTGCGGCCGCAGTTGTTCAAAGCCTTCAAGCCGGCCTTCATCGGCCGGCTGAAGGTGATCCCCTTCTTCCCGATTTCCGATGATGTATTGGTCGAGATCATCCGCCTGAAGCTCGGCCGCATCGCCAAGCGCGTGGCCGAGAACCACGGCGCCGAATTCACCTACAGCGATGCGCTGGTCGACGCCGTGCTGGCCCGCTGCACCGAAGTCGATACCGGCGCCCGCAACGTGGACCACATCCTTACCGGCACTCTGCTGCCCGAAATCGCGGGCAGCGTCCTGGCGCACATGGCCGAAGGTGAACCGATACGCAAGATATCCGTCGGCGTCTCGAAGTCCGGCAATTTCGACTACCGTATCAAGTGAATCGGCATGATCCGCCTCTCCGACCAGGCGCACGCGCAATACCTGTTTGCCGGCGACACCCGCTCCGCCGGTGCCGGCCTGCGGCTGGGCAGCGTCGAGATGGGCAGTTTTCGCGTCTACCTGGGCATACTCACGCCGCTGGCGCTTTCGCGCATCGGCATGCCGCGTACCGAGGAAAGGCTGGGCAAGTCGGCCTCGATCTACCTGCACACGCTGTTCGACGGCGTGCGCGGCGGGCTGGGCGTCATCCAGGAGGGTGCCAGTCCGGAAAGCCTGGGCAAGGTATTGGCCGAGTCCATTCGCAAGCAGCACGAGGTCGAGACCGACAGCCGCTTCCGCCACGCCCTGCAGGGCGTGCGCCAGTTCCGCGAACCGCAGTGCCTGGCCTTCGAACTGACGCTGACCGCTGCCGGCGTCATCAGCATCGGTCTGCCGCCGCAACTGCGCGTCGAGCAGCCCGGCCGCGGCTATGGCCAGGTTAGCTTTCAACCGCAGCGCCCGGCGCGTATCTTCATGCAATCGGCCTTCGGCACGCGCGAGTTCCAGTTGCAAGTGGCATAATTGCATGTTCATATGATCAAGGGATTTTCGACATGAGCCCGGCGCCCGTCGCCTTCAGCCAGCAGACACGCCTGCTGCGCCTCCACACCTCGCTCGGTCCGGACAAGCTGTTTGTGCGCGCCGCGGATTGACCATCCTGCGCGACTCTGATTGACCAGGGTCGAGGGCGCTGCAGCCACGATTCCTACAGTCGGTTCGACCAGCACTGGCTGGTCAGTGGTTGCCGCGCAAACTGGTCAAATCGACTCGCGCAGCAACATCTTGTACCCTGCCAGCGATGAGTATCCTAGTCAGCGAAGAAGCCGGCGTCCGCTACCTTCATTTCAGTTCGAGCTGGATTCAGGGGGCGATGCGCATTGCGCGGCCGTGGGCGCTGGAGCTTGATTACACGCGCGAGATGATGGCCTGCCTGCTGCTGCGGCCGGAGCCGGACTGGCCGCGCCGGGCGCTGCTGGTTGGCTTGGGCGCCGGGTCGCTGACCAAGTTCCTGCGCCGCCATCGGCCGGCTGCGCGGTTGACGGTGGTGGAAATCGAGCCCCGGGTGGTGGCGACCGCGCGCCAGTATTTCAAGTTGCCCGAGGCGGACGATCACATGAATATCGTCATCGGCGATGGCGCCGACTTCGTTGCCGAGTCGCGGCGGCAATTCGATCTGATCATGGTCGACGGTTACGACGCCAAGGCCGGTACCGGCCGTCTCAACACCCTGCCCTTCTTCCTGGACTGCAAGGCGCGGTTATCCCAGGATGGGCTGCTGGTGAGCAACCTCTTGTCCCGGCGCAAGGACTTCGGCGACTCGGTCCGATGCTTGCGGCAGGCCTTCGACGAGCGGGCGCTGATCTTTCCGGCCAGCGATTCGGGCAACGTGGTCGCGTTCGCAGCGGCCGGTTCCGGTACCGACATGCGCCTGGCGGACATGAGATCGTCGGCACGTGTCCTGAAGCGGGAGACCGGCCTCGACCTGCTGCCGACGCTGGCGAGGCTGGAAGCCTCGGAATCCTGCCCGGGCGGGCGGGTTGTGTTGTAGGTCCCGGGCTCGAAACTACTGCGTGCCCGGCTCGCTCGGCGCAGAACTTTGCGGGCAGGCGGCGTCCTTGCCCCACAGGTTCGAGCAGACGCGCATGCGGCACAACAGGCCTTCGAAGAAGCCGAGCGTCTTGCAGCGGCGCACCAGTTCGGTGGTGCTGACGGTGGGTTCGCGCGTGACGACGTCGCGCTTGGGATCGAACTGTCCGGCTTGGGCAAGCGTTGTCGTGCCGTTCGCGGATTTCGTGTTCGCGGACTTGTTGGTCATGGGTGCGGCGCGGGCGTTGATATCCGCTGCCGGCCTGCCTTCGCCATAGGCAACGAGCGCAGCGAGCAGGGAGGCATCGCGATCGCTCGGAGCGGCAGTGGCGGTTTCGGTTTCCGGTTTGCCGTCCTTGGTCTTCGCCTTCTTCGCAGCCGATGCTCTTTCTGCCCTGGTTTCAGGGCGTTCGACGGACGAGGCTTTGGCAGTAGTGGGAGTCGGCGCGGAAGGAACCGGCGCCGCGCTTGCCTTGGTGGTGCTGATGGTTTCGGCAGCCACGGGTGTGGGTGCTTCGGGTGTCGCGGCGGCGAGCTTCTTGGCTGCGTCGGACGCCGCAGGCTGCGGGCCTGCCAAAGCGCCTGTCGCGGGCGCAGCGGCGGCAGGCGGAGCATTCTCGATGGTGGCGGCGGCGTTCACTTCTGCAATCGGCGTCGGAGTCGCCGGTGCTGGGGCTACGGCCGCAGGGGGCTCGGGCGCTGTTTCCGGCGCCGCGGTGCGCGCCACGATCATCGGTGAAGGTGGTGTGCGCCGACCGATGCCGGTATCCCGGGTGAGCGACATGACGATCGCTGCGCCGATGGTGATGCCGAGCAGGGAGCCCACGGCGATGGTTAACCAGGTCGGCAACCCGGTGCTGGAACTCAGCGGTTTTTTCCCGCCGTTCTTATCCAGCGAAGATAATATGCTGATCGCCTCGGGTTGCTTCGAGGTGCCAGCCGGTGCCGATTGGCCATTTGCGAACAGGGATGGGCGCGCGCCGGAGGGCGCGGCCGAGCGATTGCCGGAATCGACTGGGTCCATGGTGCCTCCGTAATCGGCAAGACCTTTGATGAGCTGTGCGGGCGGTGATCGACCTGCCGCCGCGTCAGGATGGTGAGAGAATCGTATTGTATATTTGTTTCATCATATGTCGAGCGAATCATCCAACATCATAATCATCGCAACCGCGCTCGCCTATTTTCTGCTGGCGGTGGCGGTAGGCGTCGGCTTGCTGTTCCCCCGCGCGAGCATCAGTGCGCTGCAAAACTGTCGCCGCGTTATGTCCGGTCTCATCGCGGCGCTGATCGGCCGCTTTACGCGAGCTCGTCACGACGTGGTCGATCTCGGCGCCGAGGGCGGCCGCAATTTGCAGCACTGGCTGGGGCTGGCGCGCCAGCACCGCCTGTTCTTCTCCGTCGCGGCGGTGGCGGTGATCACACCGGCCGTGCTGGCGCTTTCGCTGCACCAGTACGTGGGTATCGGCGGCTATGAGGAGAGCATCCAGGCAACCGATCCGGTAATCCTGTCGCTGCTCAAGGGTGAGCAACTGGTGCCGCCGGCGCCGTTGCCGCCCGAGGTGTTCATGACCCGGGAGGTCGAACTGCTGCGGCCGGCGCTGGGCTCGGCCAGCCGCAACTGGGATCGGCTCGATGCCGAATTCCGGCAGCGTTTGCTGGCAGTTTTCCAGGTCATGCGCCAGTACGGTTACGAGGTGGCCCTGCTGGAGGGCTATCGCAGTCCCGAGCGGCAGGACTACCTGGCCAGCCTCGGCCAGCATGTCACCAGTGCCGCGGCTTTTCAGAGCTACCACCAGTTCGGCTTGGCTGCGGACTGTGCTTTCTTCCTGAACGGCCGCATCATCATCGACGAAAGGGACCCCTGGGCCATGCGGGGCTACAAGCTCTACGGCGAAGCGGCCGAGGCGGCGGGGCTGGCCTGGGGCGGCCGCTGGAAGATGATGGATTTCGGACATGTCGAGCTGCACCGTCCCGGCACGCTCGCTCATGGCAGATAGTTTCGTCGATGTTATCCGATTATGACAAACTGCATGACTGTGGCGTAGGCAGGTATAATAATCAGCTTTGGTACTGGCGATTGTTTCGATTCCGGAGACTGACATGGGCAGACCCTTCATTGTGATAGGCGATACAACGAGCCATGGCGGTACCGTCATCGAAGGTGCGCCGACAACCGATACCAACGGTGTAAGAATTGCCCGTATCGGAGACAAAGTGACATGTCCGCAAAACGGCCATGGCGGCACGACAGTGATCGCGTCCGGTGATCCCACCTGCATCATCGAAGGCAAGGCGGCCGCGCGTCACGGTGATGTCACCGCATGCGGTGCCACCCTGATTTCCACCCAGCTTTCTACAACCGACTAATCCGCTCGGCCCGCGCCGAGCCTGAAGCCAGCCATACGACGTGTTTCGTTTCCTGTTGCGCCCGATTGTTCTCGCCATCCTGATCACGCTGCTGATCTGGTTTGCAGTCATCGTCTATTGGCAGGAAACGGTGCGGCTGGTTACTGCCGAAGACGTCGGCATCTACCTGGTAGGCTTGCCGCTGCTGGCGATCGTGATCGGCTTCGGCCTGCGCGCCGGCTACCGCCATTACACGAAAGCGAAGCCGTCTCAGGCGGGCGAGGCGTCGGCCCGGGCGGATGCTCCGGCGACGGACGAGCGCGAGCGCGGTTTCGCGCTGGCCCTGCTGGCGATCGGCCTGGCCAGCGGTGCCGGCAATGCCGCCGCCGAAGTCTACGAGACCTTGAAGGCAGGAGAGATTCAGCCGGCTCCCGATCGCGAGCTTCGCAACCGCGACGGCTTTCCGGTCCATGCTTGCCGTGTCGAGGATCTCGATACGGAGGAGATCGCAGCCGCGCTGGAAGCCGTGGATGCATCGCCGGCTCCTCCCGGCGTTCAGCGCGCCCTGGTGCTGCTCGGACGTTCGCTCGCCCCGGTGTTCGAGGTGGTGGCGGCCGCCGTGCCGGAGCCCGACAAGCGGGGCAGGGCCGCTGCCGAGACACCGGCAGCCAAGCTTGTCGTCAATCTGCTGCTGCCTGCCAGTTGGGACGACCGCAGCCGTACTCGCGCCACGCGCCATGTGGGAAGCTTGCTGGCGCAGACCGGTTGGCCGGCCGAAGCCTGTACCTTCAGCGTGATTCCGGCCAATGACGGCAGTCTGGCGCTACGCCAGTTGGATGGTTTCTGCCAGAAGGCCAATCGCGCCGACAGCGCCGACATGTATCTCTTGGCAAGCTGCGAGTCGGCGATCGACGAGGATGTCGTATCGGCGCTCGAAGCCGCTGGCCTGTTGTTCAGCAGCTCGCATCCGCAGGGGCACATTCCCGGCGAGGCGGCGGCAGCCGTGCTGGCGCGGGTGCCGAAACGGATCTCGCCGCTTCAAGCACCGGTCGCGCTGGTCGGCCGGGCCGCGCTGTCGGCGCGAGCCAAGTCGGCCGACGCGGCGGGACGCATCGGTCACGAGACGCTGCTGGAAACGGCGCAGCAGAGCCTGGCCGCCGCGCAACTGCAGCCGGCCGACATTTGCCTGGTCGTCAGCGATGTCGATCAGCGCAGTTCGCGTTGCGGCGAGTGTGCGGGTGCGATCAACAGCTTCCTGCCCGAGCTCGACCCCGTTGGACAGTTTGTCGGCGCCGGGCAGGCGCTCGGCCGCCTGGGTGCCGGCGGCGCGCTGTTCGCGCTCGGCGTTGCCGCCGCGGCGGCCGAGGCCGAGGAGAAGCCGGTACTGCTGGTGACCGCCTCGCATCCGACGGAACGCGCTGCCGTGGTGGTCCGGCCCTACGTCGAGCCGGCCAAGGCCGCGCCGTCGGCGACATGAATTCAGCAATCGAAGAGAAGAGAACATTCAAATGAGCCGAATCTGGAACTATCTGACTGACCGGACAGTGCTCGGGGTGATCGGTCTGGTGGTGGTCTCGGCGCTCATCCTGTTGTCGGCCAGGACGCTTCATCTGGCGATGATCTGGGCCGTGTCGCTGGCGATCGTGCTGGCGGTGATCTGGGGCATCGTCTGGCTGGTGCGGCGCCGGCGCGCGCTGCGCGCCGCCCAGGCGATGGACTCCATGCTGCAACAGGATTCGGAACGCGCCGTGGCCAAGGCGGCACCGGCGAAGAAGACCGAGGTCGAGGCGGTGCGCAAACGCCTGAACGAGGCCATCTCGACACTGAAGACATCCAAGCTCGGCGAGGTCTCGGGCAAGGCGGCGCTGTACGAATTGCCCTGGTACGTGGTGATCGGCAATCCGGCGGCGGGCAAGAGCTCGGCGGTCATCAATTCCGGACTGCATTTCCCGTTTGCGGAGAAGGGCGAGGCGGTCGTCCAGGGCATCGGCGGCACCCGCAACTGCGACTGGTTCTTCACCACCGAGGGCATCCTGCTCGATACCGCCGGCCGCTACGCGGTGCACGAAGAGGATCGCGGCGAATGGCTGGGCTTCCTGCACCTGCTGAAGCGGAACCGCCCGAAGGCGCCGATCAACGGCATCATCATCGTCGCCAGCGTGCCGGAACTGACGCGCAACCGGCCCGAGTTCGTCATCAATCTGGCCAAGCAGATCCGCGAGCGCGTGCAGGAGATCACGTCGCAACTCGAGGTGTTCGCACCGGTCTATGTGATGTTCACCAAGGTCGACCTGATCTCCGGCTTCGTCGAGTTCTTCGAGGACTCGGATGTCTCGGAGCGCGGCCGCGTGTGGGGTGCGACGCTGCCCTACGATGCCGAGGGCAAGGCGGACCCGGTGGCCGCATTCGACGACCATTTCGACAAGATCTTCGATGGCCTCAAGGAAATGTCGATCGAGCGCATGGCCCTTTATCGCGGCGAGCAGCTCGGCCCAGGCGTGCTGACCTTTCCGGTCGAGTTCTCGGGCATCCGGCCGACGCTGCGCGCCTTCCTGGCGACGCTGTTCGAGGAGAACCCCTTCCAGTTCAAGCCGATCTTCCGCGGCTTCTACTTCTCCAGCGCGCTGCAGGAGGGACAGGCGGAAGGCGTCTCGTCCGAGCGCATCGCCGAGCGCTTCGGGCTGAAGCAACTCGCCCAGCCGAGGACGGCAGTGGCGCCATCGACCGGTGGGTTCTTCCTGCGCGACCTCTTCTCGCGCGTGGTCTTCGCCGATCGTAACCTGGTGCGCCAATACTCGAGCCGCGCCAAGCGCCGGCTGCGGATGGCGGCGTTCGCGGGTTCGGTGGCCGTCCTTGGCTTGGTGCTGGGAACCATGACCTGGTCGTTCATCGGCAATCAACGTCTGGTCGAGAATGTTCAGGCCGACCTCGACAAGGCCATCAAGCTGCAGGAAGGCCGCATCGACCTCGCCTCGCGCCTGGAGGCGCTCGAAATCCTGCAGGATCGGCTCGAACAGATGGAACACTACCGGGACGACGCCCCGCTGGCGCTCAGCCTGGGTCTGTTCCAGGGCGACCGGATCGAAACCAAGTTGCGTTCGGAATATTTCGCCGGCATCCGGCAGATCCTGTTGAAGCCGATCACCGAAAGCCTGGAGAGCTTCCTCACCGAGACGAACCGCCGTGCCGCCGAACTCAAGCCGATGATCGGCACGCCGCAATCGGGCGCCGTGAGCGTCGATCCGGCCAAGCCCGAGACCAAGGAAGACCCCGCTGCGGCCACGCAGTACAAGGAGGCGTCGCCGACCAACGTCCAGGATGCCTACAATGCACTGAAGACCTACCTGATGCTGGCCGACCACGAACATACCGAAGTCGGCCACCTGAACGACCAGTTGACCCGCTTCTGGCGCGGCTGGCTGGAGGCGAACCGCGGCGTCATGCCGCGCGAACAGATGATCCGCAGCGCCGAGCGGCTGATGAATTTCTCGATCGGCCACGCCGCCGACGGCGACTTCCCGACCATCGACGTCAAGCTTGTGCTGGCCGACCAGGCGCGCGAGAACCTGCGCCGCGTGGTCCGCGGCATGGCGGCGCGCGACCGCGTCTATGCCGAAGTCAAGGCGCGGGCGTCGACGCGTTTCCCGGCCATGACCGTGGCGCGCATCGTCGGCGACGAAGGCAAGGACATGCTCGCCGGCAGCTACGCGATTCCCGGCACCTTCACCCGCGATGCCTGGGAACAGTACATCGAGCCGGCATTCAAGGAGGCTGCCAACAAGGAACTCCAGACCACCGACTGGGTACTTAAGACCGCCGCCCGCGACGATCTCTCGCTGGAAGGCAGCCCCGAGCAGATCCAGAAGGCGCTGGCGCAAAGCTACAAGACCGAATACGTGCAGGAATGGCAGAAGTTCCTGGTCGGCGTCACGGTCAACGAGTTCAAGGGCTTCGACGACGCCGTGACGCGTATGAACCTGCTCGGCGACCCGGCGCGCTCGCCGCTGGCCAGGGTGATGCAGACCACCTACCGCGAGACTTCCTGGGACAACCCGTCGCTGGTCAACCAGGGCCTGCAGGATGCCCAACGCGGCGTCATCGCCTGGTTCCGCCAGACGATCCTGCGGCAGTCGCCGTCCGGCGTCAATGTCAATGTCGATCTGTCCGGCCGCAAGACCGAGGTGGCCATGGGCCCGATCGGCAAGGAGTTCGCCGGCATCAGCGGGCTGATGATCGCCCGCGGTTCGAGCGATGCCTCGTTGTACAAGGGCTACCTGGAGGCGCTGTCGAAGGCACGCACGCGCTTCAACCAGATGAAGACCGCCGGCGATCCCGGACCGGCCAGCCGTCAACTCATGCAGCAGACGCTCGAAGCCAGCGGCTCGGAACTCGCCGACGCGCTGAAGTATGTCGACGAACAAATGCTCAACGGCATGTCCGATGCGTCCAAGGCGGCGATACGGCCGCTGCTGGTGCGGCCGCTGATGATGGCCTACGCCGTCACCATCAAGCCGACCGAGGCGGAACTCAACAAGACCTGGAACGCGCAGGTGTATGAGCCCTTCCTGCGCATCCTGGCAGAAAAGTATCCATTCGCGCCGCATGCCGGCGTCGAGGCCTCGTCGGCCGAAATCGGCCAGATCTTCGGTCCCGACGGCGCCATCGCCAAGTTCGTGCAGACGACCATGGGGCCGCTGGTGGTGCGGCGCGGCGATACGCTGACCGCGCGCACCTGGGCCGAAATGGGCATACAGTTGCAGCCCGATTTCGCCAACCAGTTTCCGCGCTACGTGGCGCCGCCGGCGGGCGGCGCCTCCTCGGGCGGCGGTACCGGCGGCGGCGATGCCCAGACCGTATTCCAGATCAAACCGCGCCTGGTGAGCGGCCTTTCGGAATACACGATCGAGATCGATGGCCAGATCCTGCGTTATCGAATGGGTACGCAGGAGTGGGCCAATTTCGTCTGGCCCAGCCAAAAGGGCCAGCCCGGTGCCAGGGTTACCGCGGTCACCTACGACGGGCGGGTCATCGAGATCACCAACCAGCCCGGCCGTTACGGGCTCGAGAAGCTCATCAACAGTGCCCAGCGCACGAAGAAGCCCGAGGGCGTCTTCGAGTTGTCGTGGAGCAACGGCGGGCAGGCGGTGGCGGTCGACCTGCGCATCGTCAGCAGCACGCAGGCGCCGACGACCCAGGCCGACGCGGGCGGCGCGCCGACGCGGCAGTCGCTGCTCGGCTTGAAGCTGCCGGCCACCGTGGCCGGTGGCGTTTGAGTGGCGGTCAGCATGACGACGATTCCTGAGGCCGGCCAGGTCATCTACTTCGGCAAGCTGCCCAGCCGCGGCGACTTCGTCAAGAGTCGCACCGGTTCGCGCGTGCTCGACATGCTCGATACCTGGATCACGCAAGGGCTCGAACGCCTGTCGACCGATCCCGGCTGGAAGACGCATTACGACAACTCGCCCCAGATCGACTTCAGTTTCCTGGCGACCCACAAACCCTTCGTGCTGACGGGCAGGTTGACGCCGAGTGCCGACGCGTCACAGCGGCGCTTTCCCTTCATCGCCGCCGCCGCCAGCGTTGCCGACGACCCGCTGCACATGGTCGCCCGCAGTCCGCTCTGCCTGGCGGAAACCTGGGGCACGATCGAGCGCTTGGTCGCGTCGGTACTCTCGGCCGAAGATCCGCGCGAAGCCCTCGACGCCATGACCGCGTCGTCTTTGAATCCGGAGGCGAATCTGGCCGGCGCCGATGATGCCTATGCCGACTTTGCTTTCCGCACATCGCTGGCGCAAATCGAGCAGGCGCTGCGCGCGGCCGGCCATATGGTCTCGCTGCGGCGCATGATTTTGTCATTGGGTTTGCTGTTGACGCCGGTGCTGACGACGCCGGGCGCCCGGCCCGACAAGGGTTTGTGCCTGCCGTTGCCGTTGGAGGGCGAGATGGCGGCGAACGTCGGCGCGATGTGGATGAACCTCGTCGCTCCCTTCCTGTCGCGGGGTGATTTCGAGATCGGCGTGTTCATTCAGCGCAAGAAGGAACGGCCGACGCTGGTGGTGGTGTTCGATGGCGCCAATGCGGGAGCCTTGCGGGCGATGTTCGACAGCGGCGCCGAAAGCGATTTCCTGATCGACATTTCCGCAGCCGACTGGGTCGAAGACTATGTCGAGAATGACTATGCAATCAAGAAACTCTCCAGCTATCTCGATATGCCGCCCTTGTCGATTCGGCAGGCGACCGATACCTTCAGGGAGGCATTCCTCAGTGCGTAGGTCATTGCAGGTGCTGTTGGCACTTTCGGCGCTGGCCGGGCTGGGTGCGCAAGTCTGCCGCGCCGAGGGTCCGGAGGCCGGCCCCATCGTCGCCAGCGGGACCGTGCCGGACGAGTCGACCCGGGTCGCCATCCTGACGCGGTTGCGCGAAGTGTTCGGGGCCAATCGGGTGGTCGACAATCTTTCCGTCGGCGGCGTGGTGGCGCCGCCGAACTGGTCGTCCTATGCGACCAGGATCATCGGGCCTGGGCTGAAGACGGTCAGCCGCGGTCAGCTCGCGCTCGACGGAACCAATGTCAGCATCTCGGGCCAAGTGAGTTCCGAGGCCCAGCGGCAGCAGCTTGCCAGCGACCTGGCAGGCAATCTCAACCCGACCTATCTGGTCAGGAACAGCCTGCAGGTGGCGGCGCCGCAGCAGAATGTTCTCGACAAGACGCTCGCCGACCGCACGGTCGAATTCGAAAGCGGCAGCGCCAACATCACGCCGCGAGGCACGGCGGTGCTCGACGAGATGGCGGTGGCGATGAGATCGATGCGTGCGCAGAAATTCGAGGTGGTCGGACACACCGACAACATCGGTTCACGCGCGTACAACCTGGCCTTGTCGGCGGCGCGGGCGATGTCGGTGAAGGGTTACCTGGCGGGCAAAGGTATCGATGCCGGCGCAATCGCCACGCGCGGCGACGGCCCCGATCGCCCGGTTGCCGAAAACGCGACGGAAGCCGGCCGTGCGCGCAACCGGCGCATCGAGTTCCGGGTGGTGAACTAGAGTCAGCCCGAATCTTTGGACGACGACTCGGTGCCCAGCAGCTCTTCCAGGCGGGAGAGTGCGCCGCCGTCCTTGATGACCTGTTTCAGCCATACGTGCAGCGGCATCTCGCCCCAGGCGGCGGCTTTGTCGGCGAGATAGGCGACCGGGCTATGAGGCTCGGTGTAGCGAAAGAACTCGGCCACCTGCCTCAACTGGCGCAGCGCCTGGGCCCGGGTTCGGATCGGACCCGACTGTGCGATCGAGCCGCTACCATCGCCGCCAGGCTCGGCGGCGGCCTCAGCTTCAATGGCAGCCTTGTTGGCCGACAGGACGCCGGCTTCGCGCGCCAGCCGCTCGACCAGTGTGCCGACATCGTCAAGCGCCTGCCGAAACGACGAGAAGGCCGGGCCATTGACCCCTAGCCGCGCATCCACCGTGCGTTCAAATACCTTTGCCGTTTCGCGCAGGTGGTTGAAATCGGTGTACAGGCTTTCGTAGAACGGCTTTGGCGTTGCCCTGCAAGCGGCGCGGAATGCAGTTAGCGTCAAATGATCGGCCGCCATTGAACCGGCTTCGCCGGGGCTGCGCTCCATCCGGTTCTGCAAGGCCTGTGCGGATTCGTGGTCGGCCCACGAAAAGGCGCCCGCGGGCGCCCGTGCCAGGGGCGTGCTGCGGATGAGCGCCTCCGCGCGCTGGACCAGCCATGCCAGCGAGCCGATACGGTCTTCGTAGTCCTCGCCGTCGGGCAGGGGATGCAGTTGCGGCCAGAATTGCTCGATCAGTCGTTCCAGCAATGCCAGACCATCGGCCAATCCCGCAAAACCGTCGGACTTGCCGAGCGCCTCGGCCAGCCAGCCGGCGACCCGGATATCCTTGCTGCGACTGCTCAGTATTTGGCTCGACTTCTCGATCACCTGGGGCCAGTCGGCCTCCTTGACATCGCGCACCCAGTCGCCCTGATCGAGCGAGGCATCCTCTTCCCGCCGCGCTTCCAGGATCGAATCGAACTCGGCCGAGAAGGACAGATCCTCGCCGCAGGCTGCTTCGGGGGAGATGGGCTGCAAGAGGGAATCGATGGCTATCTTCATGTCGTCACATCCGCTGCGAAGTCCGTTGTCGGTGCCGCCGTCTTATGTCCTTTGGCTAAGTTGAAGACAATAGCAACCTTTGACGGCGCTGTCCATGGCTGCTCCGGTTTTCGCGGGCTACGAACTCCCGACGGGCGCGCGTCCGAGTGCCGGTACAATGTTGCCAGTCGGCCTGTTTCAGGTTTGCGTCACGAAGCGGGCCGCGCAAGCCATGACGGAACCCGATAACCGACGTGCCCGAAGAACCTCTTGAACACAGCGCCCGGATGGTGAAATTGGTAAACACAAGGGACTTAAAATCCCTTTTGTCAAGCCTTTTTCTCATCAAGGATGTGGGGGCAGAGCCTGAAACGGCGTGGGTTTCCCGGGCTTTCGGGCAAATGTCACCAACGGCCCTCTGGCTGCTAGGTGTCATGCAGGAGCCAAGATAGGGGTACAGTTGAAGCAAGCCTAGCGCAGCTAGGCGAATGATCGATTCGGCAACGAGCCAAACCAGCCCGAGTGGTGAAATCGGTAGACACAAGGGACTTGAAGCAATTTGAGCCCTCCAGGGGAAACCCCGGAGGTGAAGCCCGTCAAATTCGGCGAATGCCCTGGATGTTGCAAGCATCCGAGCCAACACCGAGCCAAGCCCCGGATCGCAAGGTTCGAGGGAAGGTGTAGAGAGCAGACGGCGGGCACCTACGGCCGCAAGGCTACGGTGAAGGCGTGCTCCAGACCACGAACAGCGTTCGCGCTGGCGGCGAAAGCCGAAGTGGTAAGAAAATCCCTCGACCTCACGGTCATGCCGGTTCGATTCCGGCCTCGGGCACCAATTTGGAGAGCCGTCCTTGTTCAACCATGGGCGGCTTTTTCATTTCGGGTATCCAGAGGGGGCTTGTTCTTTGGTGCAGAAAATTCACGGTTACCGGAGCCGTACTGGATGCCACTATTCTGCACTGCTCATCCCAAATTGATTGAAATTCCAAGCTTTGGAACTCGTCCTAGAAACGCACCAACATCGCAGAAATCATTGACGTCTGTATCGTTGGAGCGCAATAGAAGGGCCGGACCACCATTCGTCCATTGCACGTTTGGGGAAATTGCAACGAAAATATCGTCAGACCGAACGAGCTTTGACTGCGGAAAGAAGAATCCGCTTTCGAGTTCCATGTATTCACCATATCCGGAGAAGCCTCTTCTTCTTAACAGTTGAAGCATTGCTAAGGCAATACCGTCTGGCGACAAGCCGTCAGTATCCGTCCGCAGGAACAGGCTTAAGGCTTTGAGTCCGTCTGCACCGACGGCTCCAGGCAACAGACGGCACATGTTTTCCAATTGAAGATGCGTCAGCTCGTTGGATCCTGCCAGCCCATCACCAAAAACAAGAAATCCTGATTGGACGGGCGGCAAGTTTCCTTCAATAGGGCGCCAATGCCTTCCCGGAACCTCACTGCGTGGCGCGTTACTGAAAACAAATGAATAGTCGCCTTTCTCTTCGCAAACCCGCATGAAATACTCGGACGGGTGAAGGGACTCATCGTCCTGGCTGTCCTGTGACGAGGTTGTGATTGCGCCAATCATTGCATAGAAGTGATCTTCAGGCTTCTCGACAACTCGTCGGTGCATTGCAGACATTACTTGGTATGCCGATCGCGCCGCACAATTGGCGATACGATAGTCAGCTATTAGTTCTTCGAGACTATCAAGCCTGGGGTGTTGTTCGCTCCAAGAGAATGCATCGATCCCGTGTGCCTTCCTATAGTCGTCGGTGGCTGTTAGGACTGCACTGAGGAAGTCCAACCCCGAGACCAAAGCACTCTCGTCGCCTTGTGTTGCCGGCGGCGTGAATCCGTAGAAATCTGGTGGCAAGAAATGGTGGCGAAATTTGGCGGCGAGAAATGGGGGCGGAGTAGGCGAAACGGGGGCCACGCGGGCCGCCGAGAACTACAGGATCTGAAGCAGGTCAGAAC
>JBGOZF010000025.1:0-58496 GCA_041480065.1 Rhodocyclaceae bacterium | reverse complement strand
CGGCCGGTTGCGGATGTCGCGTGTGAGACAGGCGATTTCGTATCGATGCGCTTTCAGCAACTCGGCAACGAAGGTTCTGCCCACCGTGGCGCGCTCGCTATACAGGCGGTTGAACATCTCGGCCACCTTGCGCACGCCCACTATTCCCATCAGCGCCTTCAGGCGCAGCACCTCGGCGCGCACCCAGTCGGGCTTGCGCCGGCCGCGCGCCGGCTCGCCGACGGGTACTTCCACCGGAAACGCCACGACATGCGTCTTGGGTCGGCCATGGAAGCGCTTTCGATGCCGACCCCGCCGGCCGTGAAACGCGATCACCGCCACAATTATCAGCACCGTCACGAATAGCGACAGCGCCCGAAGCCATGCAATTCCCATAGAATGGCGGCATGATGATTCATGCCGATGCGTTGGTCCCGGGCGTCGTTCGACGCCGACACTTCCGGTCGATGGCCGACTGTTCATCGTCGAATACAAAGGTGAGCCGTACAAGACGAACGACGATTCACGGGAAAAGAATCTCGTCGGGAAGCAGTGGGAGAAGTCCAGCGATGGGCGCTGCCTGTTCCTGTTTGCGGTTGCCGAAGACGAGGCAGGGCGTTCGGTGTTCAAACAGATTGCGGACAAGCTGGTTTGACCTGGCAGCCTGTCGGACTTGAGTTCGGTCGGCGCCGACTGAATGAGAACAGACCCTAGACAATCACGACCGGTTGCTTGATTCGCCGCGGCAGGTCTTTGGCAAGACGCTTGACGCTCGGTCGGCCGCAGACCTGAAAGACTTCGCGGCCGGCAACCAGCATCTGCGCATGGTTCTGCGCCATCAGTTCGCAGAGCGCTTCCAGCGGGTCGCCGGTGATGATGGAAAAACGTGCGTCGACGAAGTCTGCGGTGGCGGCCTCGAACTGCCGGCGCGCCTCCTCGGCCTGATTCTCCAGGTGGCCGTGGACGTAGTCGAGGAAGCCCTGACGCGCGTTGCGCGCCGACTGCCAGTCGTTGCCGATGTAGTCTGCCCAGCCCGAATCGAGCACGAACACGCCGGCCAGCGGCCGGCCCTGTTCGCGCGCCAACCGCAGCGCCTGTTCGAGCGCGCTGCGGCTGGCTTCCGAGCCGTCCACCGCCACGACGACGGCGGCAGCGGTTTCGCTGTTCATTGCATCGTCATCACGACGATGATGGCAACGATCAGGATCGAGAAGACGATGGCGCCGAAGTCCTCCTGGCGGTCGTCGCGGAACAGCGTCATCTTGCCCTTCTCTGCACTGGCAACGGTTTCGCTGCCGATCTTTTCTTCAGCCATGGTGGTCTCCCGGATCAGATTGCGACGAGGTAGTCGCGGATCAGCAGCACGACGACCAGCGCCAGCACGTACTTGGTGACGCCGACCAGCAGGCCGACCTTGAGCGGCGCGCCGCCGGCTTGGGCCAGTTCCTTGAAGTCGATGTAGCCGCCGAGACCGACGAGGCCGATGCCGAAGATCCACTGCATCCAGTCGCGGATCATCTTGATGGTCGCCGAAGCCGGGGGGCCGCCCTTGATGCCGACATCGCCGAAGGCGCCGGTGCTGGTGAGCAGCACCATGCCCAGGAAGCCGAGCACGAAGACCGGGAACTTCTCGACCAACAGCGTTGCGAGCGTCTTCTGGCCGCGCTGCTCCGGCGTGTCATGGCCGGCCCAGTACCAGATGGTGACGGCGAACACGGCGAAGGGAATCGAGATCACGCGCATGATGTTCCAGATCTCGCCGACGGAAACCGCAGTGCCCGGTGCCACAGTCGGATTAAAGGCGAGGCAGGCCGCCAGCACCTGGCCGGAGTTGAGGATGCCTGTGCCCACCCATGCGCCGTATTGCAGGTCGTTCAGTTCCAGGGCGTGGCCGATGAACGGGCTGATGAACATGGTCAGGATGCCGAAGCCGAGAATCGTGGCAATGGCGTAGGCGACGTGGGCCGGCTTGGCCTCGACCGCCGGTGCCGTGGCGACGGCGGCGGAGACGCCACAGATAGAGCAGGCGTTGGCCATCACACCGGTCATCGAACGGTCCATCTTGAACAGCTTGCCGAGCCAGAGCACCATGATGATTGAGAGAATGACGAAGCCGCCGATCAGGAAGATCGCCATGGCGCCCAGCTTGACGATGGCCTGGATGGTGTAGAGCGAGCCGAGCAGGATGATGCCGGTCTTGATGAACAGCCTTGAGAGCCGGAAACCGTCGGCGAAAATCTCGGGCAGCTTGCCGCCGAACAGCAGGTTGCGGTAGAGCATGCCCATGATGATGCCGAGCAGGATGTAGTTGAGGTGCGTGACCTTGATCAGCCAGCCCTTCTGGCCGAGCACGACCGCACTCGCCATCCATGGTTCGACCCACAGCCGTATGACGACGGTGGTGAGAACGATCAATATCAGGCCGGGAATTGCTTTTGGCAGTTTTGCCAGGAAACCGACATCGTCTGATGTACTCATATTTTCCCCTTGTGCGTCTTTCTTGGTTTGAAAGGACGAAGGGGGTGATGTCTGCGTGTTACCCCTTCGCGACCGACAACGCATAAAGCCGCTGCATTCTATACCTGTAAACTAAGGTAATAGAAGAGCGATGATCGGCGCCCGGGCTGCTGCGCGGCAATATGTCGCGGTGCAGCCACCGTCGATGACCTGCTGGTCAGACGCGACTGCAGGCGATGAGTGTGGTTGTCGCTTGTTACGCGGTCTTTACGGCCAGCACCGCGCAGTCGGCAAAGCCGATCACGCGCTCGGCAATGCTGCCCATGAGCAGTCGATCGAGTCCGGTGCGGCCGTGCGTGCCCATCACGATCAGGTCGGCGCCGCTCTGGCGGGCCTGATCGATGATCACCTTCTCCGGGCGACCCTCGGCGACGACACCATTGATGGCGAGCGCGGCAGCGGCCGGACCGGACTTGATGCGTTCGACGGCGTCGACCGCCTCGCGCCGGCGCGCGTCGTTGTGGCTGGCCAGCACCGCCGAGACGACGGTCAACGGCAGGTTCGTGGCCAGCGCCAGGCGGGTAGCGGCAAACGCGGCGGCGTCGCCGTAGCGGGAGCCGTCGGTGGCGACCAGTATCGAGCGGTCGCTTGCCTTGGCGCCGCGCGGTACCACCATCACGCTGCACGGCGCATGACCGATCACCCGCGCCGTGGCGTCGCCGACCATGGCGCGCGCCAGGCCGCGGCGTCCACGCCGGCCCATGATGATGACGTCGGCGCGGTACTCCTCGGCGGCGTCGACGATGCCGCGCGATGGATCCTCGGCCTCGGTGATGACCACGTCGTGGTCGATGCCCTCGGCGGCCAGCGCCGCGCCGGCGACGCTGCGCCGGGCCAGATCGAGCGCCGCCTGTTCGAGCCCCGGCACGGTGGTGGCGTATTCGGGGTTGTAGACGGCGACGCCGACGATCAGGAGCTTGGCCTGGTTGCGGCGCGCGAGCGCGGTGGCGACGCGCACGGCGCCCGCGCTGTACTCGGAGCCGTCGGTGGCGAGCAGAATGCGCTGGAAGCGACCGGTGAAGGCATGGGCGCCTTCGGCCGGAGCCAGGGCGGCCATGCTTTCGACCAGTTGCCGCGCCATATCGGTCTTGCGGTGTTCGGCGATGCCCTTGGTCAGCGAAGTCAGCACCGTCACGGCGCCGAGGATCAGTGCCACCGCGAGCACGCTGTCGCCGAGCGTCTTCAGCGTCGCGATATGGCCGTCTTCGATGGGCGCGATCACGCCCAATTGCGACAGATAGCCGGGAATATAGAAGAAGCGCGAGAACAGCACGGTGAGCATGATCACCGCCATCACCAGCTTGATCTGATAGTCCTTGACGTAGGTTGTGCCTATGGCGCCGAGTTGGATGCCGAACAGCGAGCCGAGCAGGATGAGCATCGACAGGCGGATGTCCACCACGCCTTCGAGACCATAGACGATGGTGCCGCCGACGCCCATGACGAAGGCGATGATCAGTTCGGTCGCCGAGGCCATGATCGCCGGCACGCCGAGGACATAAATCATCGCCGGTACGCCGATGAAGCCGCCGACGGCGATCGTCGCGGCCAGCATGCCGGTGGCAAGGCCGATGGGGATCATGAACAGCACGGATACCCGTGCGTTCATGGCCTTGAAATGCATCATGGTGCCGGGAATCTCGATCGACTGCGCCCAGCGCGCGAATGCGGGGACGGCGGTCGGTTTGTCATGGTCGGCGTAGCGCAGCTTGCGGTAGTCGCGCAGCACGAAGCCGCCGACGATGGCCAAGACGATGATGAAGATGACCGAAACGTAGAGGTCGGTGCCGACATGGCCGAACGCATGCTTGATCGAGGTCATGACATGCTTGCCATAGAGCATGCCGGCCTCGGCGATGAAGCCGAGGACAAGGCCAAGCTTGACGTCGACCTGGCCATACTTGTTGCGCTTGACTGCCCCGACGAGTGCCTTGGGGAACTTGTGGCAGATGTTCGACGCCACGGCGACCATCGCCGGCGCACCCAGGGACATCATCGCCGGCGTAAGGACGAAGGCGCCGCCGGAACCGATGAAGCCCGAGACCATGCCGGCGATGAAGCCGATCAGTACCAGCAGAAAGACCGTGGCGGCGTTGAGGTCGATGAATTGCACTGCTTCCATGGCGGTCGGCTCCCTAGTGGGTCTTGCCGCTGTTGCTCGCCGGCTTGAGCCCCATCATTTCCCAGAACAGGCCGGTGAAGGCGCCATGCGTAAAGGAAACGGCGAAAGCGATCAGGATAGGTATCAGCACATGCCACCACGAGCCGCTCTCGACATGGCCGCCCTTGGCGGCGCAAGCGGCGGCGTCGACCTTGTGGAAGTAGAGGGTGTTGACGCCATCGCCGACGACGCAGGCATCGGGCGTGGTATGCGCCATCTGCAACACCAGATCGGCGTAGTAGAACATCGTCGCGTAGAGGGTGCCGGTGACGACGCCCCAGAAGATGGTCTTGCCCCAATGGGCACTGTGCACGTTCATCGCTTGTCTCCCTTCGCTCGGCTGCACTGGTTGCCATGCGGATATGTCCCGCCGACCGGAAGATCAAGATTCCGTGAAGCGCCCGCGGGCATATGGCGTTGATACCGCAACGAACGTCAAGATTGCGTCAAGCGACGGTTAAGCGAACGTGAAGCATCGGTAAAGGACGCGTTAACGACCGGATTCGGCCGCTTCTGCGGACTTCGAGGTGCAGCTTGGGAGAAGTGCGTCGGCCGCGTGCGCCGGCGCCGGGTCAGCTGGCCTTGACGACCAGGACCGGGCCTTCGGTCATGCCGACCACGCGCTCGGAGACGCTGCCGAGCAGGATCTTGTTCAGGCCGGTGCGGCCGTGGCTGCCGACCACGATCAAGTCGGCGCCGGAATCTTGTGCGGTGGCGATGATCGCCTCCTCGGCGCGCGGTGCGTCGGCCAGGCGGGCATCGGCGTCGATTCCGTCTTCGGCATAGATCCGGCGCACGCGCTCGATGGCGACCGCGGCTTCCTCGCGCCGCGCCTTGCTGTGGACCGGTCGCGTCGCCGAAACGATGGTTACCGGCAGCGAGAACATCTTGGCGATCTTGCCGGCAACGACGGCAGCCGAGTCGGAACAGCGGGAACCGTCGGTGGCCACCAGCACGCGCCTGGACCACAGTTGCGCCGCGCGGGGTACCACCAGCACGCTGCACCGGGCGTTGCCGCAGACCTTGGCGGTGGCATGGCCGACCATCATGCGCGAGAGGCCGCGCTTGCCGCGCCGGCCCATCACGATGAGGTCGGCGCCGATCGTCTCGGCGACGTCGACGATTTCCCAGTCAGGCTCCTGGCCGTGGCGTACCACCGGCTCGATGCCGACGCCTGACTGATAGGCCAGCGTGCCGACCTCGGTGATGATGGCTTTGGCCCGACGCCCAGCCTCGGCCGCCAGTTGCGGCGCGATGGTGTCGTATTCCGGATTGGACATGACCAGGGTCATGACCGTCAGCTCGGCATTGGCCTTGCGGGCGAGATCGATGGCGACGCGCACCGCGCCGGCGGAGAATTCGGAACCGTCGGTGGCCAGCAGAATCTTGTCGAAGCGGCCGAGCGGCGAGAGTTGGCTGGTCATGAAGGATCCCTTAGTGGCCGCTGACCAGAATGCCGGAGGCAGCGAGTACCAGAACCAGCACTTCGAGTATCGCGATGGCGGTGAATACCTTGTCTTTCGCGGCGATGAAGATCGGCAGGATGCGCAGGTAGCAGACGGCGGTGACGGCAGACAGGAAGGCGATGCCGATGAAGTTCATGTAGTCGCCCTGGCCGATCAGGGATAGCCAGGTCCAGCCGGTGTGGGTGTCGGTGGCTTTCAGGTAATCGCGCACCGGGTGCGACCAGAGTTCGGCAAGCCGCTCGTGCGAAACATGCGGCTCCGTCACGCCGAACAGGTAGCCAAGGAATGTCACCACCAGGATGACGAAGCCGATCTTCATGCCCCAGTCGAGCCAGTGGGCGTAGACGAGCTGTTCCTCGGAGGCGTACTGCTTGCCGTTGTCTGGCATGTCGGCCATACGGTTCTCCCTGCGTTCTAGTTCCAGATGCCCAGGCCCTTGAGCAGCGCTCGCGAGCCGGCCAGCAACAGCATTGCGATCACGGTCTTGCGCACCATCGAGGCCGACACCTTTTTCAAGAGCCGCACACCGACCAGCGAGCCGAGCATGATGCCGATCAGCGAAGGCACGGTGATCATTGCCAGCACTGCGCCTTGGTTGAGGTACACCCAGGCGGCCGAGGTATCGACGATCGAGAGCATGAACTTCGAGGTGGATACCGAGACCTTGAGCGGCGCACCCATCAGCAGGTTGAGCACCGGCACGTTGGCCCAGCCTGCACCGAGGCCGAACATGCCGGCCATGATCCCGATGCCGATGAAGAGGACCAGGCCTTTGACCGTGCGATGCACCTTCCAGTCGACCTCCTTACCCGAAGCGACATCGTAGAAGATGCCGTTCATGCGCAGCGCCGTCGACAAGGCGTCGGCCTGCGGCACTTCCGGGTACTCGGATTTCTTGGCCAGGAACATCAGCACGACGATGCCGAGGATGGTGGCACCCAGCGCCGTCTGCACCACCTTGGCCGGCAGCGCGAGACCCATCATGGCGCCGACGATGGCCGCGGCGGAGGCGATCACGGCCAGCGGCATCGCCAGGCGCAGGCTGGCCATACCGCTCTTCAGCAACCCCGGCCCTGCGGCGAGCGCACCGGCCAGCGCCACCATCAGGCCGGCGCCGCGCACGAAATCGAGGTGAAAGGGAAAGAAGCCGCCGACGATGGGCACGAACAGCACGCCGCCGCCGACCCCGCCCAGCACGGCGACGATGCCGAGCAAAAAGGAGACGACGAACAGGATGGCGGGCCAGGCCCACCAAGGCATTGTCGACGCGGTTGCGGCCGCTGCCGCCGGCTCGGCACACGCCAGGCCGCAAAGCGCCATGCCGGCCGCGCCGAGGGCGACGGCGCCAAGCCGGCGGAATCGACTACTCATCTTTGTGCTTCCCCTTTTGGTCTCTGCGCTGCTCACGCAGAGAGATGCAGAATTAAATACGAATGTTGCAAAAAGTAGCAAAAGATTCTAGCGCCACCAGCGGCGGCGAGGGAGAGAGAAGCGTTATGTGCGGATCATCGGTGTCTATGTCGGGCCGGGCAACCGCCAAGGAGTGGGCGCCAGCAAGTGCTGGGCAATCGCGCCGCCGTTAGCGTGAAAGACACGGGGGTAATAAGTGCGCCTGGTGATGATCGAGCGTAGCGAGCTGACCAGTAGCCTCCCCGCGAGGGGAGGATGGGAGGGGCGGGCGCATTTGCCAGCTTGAGGCGCTACGAAGTCAGCGTATTTCATGATGCGGGGTGGTCCATCGGAGCCATGAGCGTTAGTGCAACATCCGTTCTGTAAATTGGTAGCTTGCTGGTTTTGCGAGGTGGTGTCGGCCGCAGCGATGAGGGCGCGTAGCGCCCGAAGAGCGGAGGACGGCGAAGCACCGCGGCGCGACCCCGGCAGGCTGTACCCACAGGCGATTTCTTCGGGGCATTCTTCCAAACCCACGAAGGAGTCGACACGATGGCACAACGCGTAGAACATCATCCCCTGGACGGCGCCGGCGAAGCCCTGCGCATCCTGGTCAACGAAGCGAGCAAGATCGAGCGCGCCCACTTTGTCAACGCCCGACCGCATGAACGCACGCCGGAACGCACCGACTATGCCAATGGCTTCAAGCGCAAGACCGTCATGACCCGCCTTGGCGAACAGACCTTTGACGTGCCGCAAGTGCGCGGCGGTGGAGCTTTGGCCGGCGCAAGGATGTGGTGCTGACGCTGCGGGCCTTGAACCGGGCCGTCAGTAACCGGCATCCGCCGCCGGGTTTGATCTTCCATACCGACCGCGGCATCGAGTATGCCGCCTACGCCTTCCAGCACCGCCTGGCCCAACTCTACTTCGTCCGGAGCATGAACCGCCCGGGCAAGGTGACCGACAACGCCTTCGTCGAATCCTTCTTCCATTCCCTGAAGACAGAATCCATTCACGGTCGTACTTTCAACGAGGATGGCGAACTGCTCTCGGTCCTGCACAGTTACCTGCCTTTCTACAACCGCAGTAGAATCCATTCATCATCGCATTACGTGTCGCCGGCGACTTATGAACATCAGTTCGCCTAACTTCGGGTGTCAGCCAATTCGGAGGAAGATTCCAGACCGCTGCGCTGAGCCAGGCCGAGAAGAAAGACGCACGAGCCGCGGTCTGCGGGTTATGCGGACGACGTTGACCAGACAAGCGACAGGAGATGCGAGTATGAACACGCAACATTCCGCTGAATGCTGCCCCAGGTTCGAGCCCGAGCCTTGGGACGACAAAGTAATCACCTGGGAGAACAAGCAGTTTCTACGGGATCACGTCCTGAGCTTCCTCCACATACCCCTGAACTTCGGTGCCGTCATGAAGCGGAGTATGGCGGCAATGAAGGCCGCAGGCGCGATTCCCGATGAAGTGGTCGTCTTGTCGGACGAAAATTCCCTCTGGGGCGCGGATGTGTATATCGCGATCTCGAAAGACATCCCCGGGGCGAGAACGACCATGTTGTCAGGAACGTTCCTTGCCAAGGTGTTTGAAGGTCCCTATCGGAACATGCGCAATTGGATTCAGGAGATGAAATCCCTGGTGAAGGGCAGGGGGAAAGCGATTCAGAAACTGTACTTCTTCTACACGACCTGTCCGAAATGCTCGAAGAAGTTCGGCAAGAACTACGTTGTCATCCTGGCTCAAGTGTGAGCTGGCCAGCGTAGGCCAAGCCGGCGACGCGGGAACCGCGGCTGATGGCTGACGTTGGGCAACAGGAGGCGTGGTGCAGATCATTGACTTTCGCCCGCCGAGAATCGGAATGCTGTTTGCGCTTCTCGCAACGGGGATGCACAGGTTGAGCTTCCCTGGCCGTGTGGTTCAAGAAAGGGCCGGACCGTGAATCCGCGATGCCAAACCCGTCGTCGCCGGGGGGGCGCTGCGCGATGAAGCGGCGCCCCTGAACTAGTAGTCAGTCAACATGAAGATCTTTCACCGCCGTTCGGGGAACGCTATCTGTCAGCCTAGCATTTTGGCCTTCAGATGACTGTGCCTGGAGTGGACCCTGAACTGCAAGACTCGCCGTCCGCTACGGGCTGGACGATCGCCGCCTGTGCATCCATCAGAGCCGTTTCTCGACGATGCGGGCGATCTCCGCGTTCGTGAGCTCGATGGGGTTGGTCTTCATGCTGCTGCCGCGGGAGTTCTCGACGATGCGCGGGATGTCGGCCGCCGTCACGCCGTAGGCCGAAAGGCGCGGCAGCCCTAGCCTTTCCTGCCAGCCGGCGAACATGGCCGCGAGATCGGTGGCGCCGAGCAGTCGTCGCACTTCCTCGTACTTCGCCAACGCCGGGCTGCTTGGGTCGCGCTGGTGCAAGGCGCCGAGATTGACTTCGGTGGCCGTCGCCAGCAGGGTGCCGCAGGCGACGCCGTGGGGAATCGGGAAGAAGGCCCCGAGCGGGGCGGCCAGGCCATGCACCGCGCCGAGCCCTGTCTGCGCCAGGCAGATGCCGGAGATCAGCGAGGCATAGGCCATTGCCGTGCGCGCCTCGCCCGTCTGGTTGCCGAACAGCGGCAGCAGCGCCTGGCTGGCGGCAATCAGCCCGGAGCGGGCGAGCGCATCGGTGAGCGGGCTGGCGCGTGTCGAGACGAAAGACTCAATGAGTTGCGTCAGCGCATCCATGCCGTCGGCGGCGATCAGTTCCGGCGGGCAGGTGGCGAGCAGATCAGGATCGATGACGGCCCACTCGGCGACCAGCCTGTCGTCGCGGAATGACTTCTTGTACTGCCCCGGCACCGACAGCACCGCGTTCTTCGTCGCCTCCGAGCCGGTGCCTGCCGTCGTCGGAACGGCGATGAATGGCGTGGCCGGGCCGAGGTAGGGTTTCTCGGGGCCGACGCCTTCGAGGTGATCCATCACCGAGTTGCCCGGCTTCAACAGACCGGCGATGGCCTTGGCGGCATCGAGCGCCGAGCCGCCGCCAAGGCCGATGACAACGTCAATCTCGGCACCACGCAGCCGGGTCACGGTATCGTCGACAAACTGCGGCGAGGGTTCGCCGGCAACGCGTACCTGCTGCCACCAGGAACCCTGAGCCCTGAGTTCGCCGAGCAACCAGTCGCCGGCGGCGGATTCGGCGAAGGAGCGCGCGCCGGTCACCAGCAGCAGGCGCTTGCCGTAGCCTGAGGCAATGGCGGGCAGTTTGCGTAAGGTGCCGGTAGCGAACTCGATGCGCGGCAGGCGGGCGATGGCGAAGGAAGGGATCATTGCACCACCGGTCCGACTATCCTGTCGCGCCCTGACTGTTTGGCCTCGTACATGCGGGCATCGGCGAGGGCCACGAGCGATTGCCAGTCGTGTTTCCTGTCGGCGCCGCGCTCGGCGACTCCGATGCTGGCTGTCAGGGCGATGTCGTCGGGGCGCCGGGCGATACCCGCGGCACGCAGGCGCTGCAGCGCGAGGCTGGCTCCGCCGATCTCGGTGGCCGGCATCATGAGCAGAAATTCCTCGCCGCCCCAGCGGATGAGGACATCGGTCGTTCGCGACTGCCGGCGGATGCTTGTTGCCGCCATCTTCAGCACCTCGTCGCCGGCCTCGTGACCGAAACGGTCGTTGACGCTCTTGAAATGATCGAGATCGATGAAGGCGATCGTCAGCGCCGCGTGGTGGCGCGCCGCCAGGCGAAACTGCAAGTCCAGCAGCTCTTCGCCGCTACGGCGCGAGAAACAACCCGTGAGGCTGTCGCGCACCGCTTCGCGCACCAGGACGATGATGAAGCCGAGCTGGGAGATGCCCGCCATGGCCGAGACGCTGGTGATCAGCAGCAGCAACCAGAACGACGCGGCGGCAGTAGGCCAGTCGAAGACCTGCGAGCCCAGTGCCACCGTGATCGCCTGAATGATCAGGATCGGCGCCGCGAAGCTCAGGCATTCGAGCAGCGTCAACGGAAAGATCGACAGGCCTGCCAGCATCACGAAGGGCAGGAAGGCGTAACCGGCCGCGAAGGCCTGCTGAATGCCATGCATCTGCAGGCCGACCATGTGCGAGTAGGCGAACAGGAAGAAGGCGGTGGGGATGGCCAGCAGCATGGCCAGCGCCTTGTAGGCATCGAGCCGGGCGTCCATACGCTGCGGCAGCCGCAGCAGCCCGAAGAAGGCCACGGTGGCCGCCAGTCGTGCCGCCATCAGGCCGAGCCAGACCTGGCGGTCGAAGGCGAAGACATCGATCACGATCCACAGCGGCGTCAGCACGGCGAACACGCCGGCGACCAGCCGCACGCGCGAAACGATCATGGTGGTGCGGCGCGCCGACAGCAACGACAGATGCTTACCCGGCGACAACAGCCAGGAAATCTCCTGCCGCGTCATCTCGACCAGCACCAGCGACCACGCCTGCGACCACAGGCGGGGGAGGAAGCTTAGTTGCGTGTTGTTGGGCGGCGCGGTCATGTCACCGCCGATGATAAACAATTATGGCCTGGCTGCGCCGCGTCCGACTACGGAGCCCGGTCGAGACGGGCGATCTGCTTCAATGGAGCGTCGGCACACCAGGCATAGAGCCCGTCGTAGATGACCAGGCCATGCTTGAGCATTTCGTGGTCGTCGGCGAAGTTGAGCGAGAGTCCTTTCGAGATGGCCAGCAGGCCGGCGGCTTCTGCGGCCAACTGGGGCGTGCCGCAGTCGGCAGCGCGAACCACCAGCGCCAGTTGGTTCAATGCCGCGTCCGTCAGGCGATACTTGGCGATAAAGGCGTCGAAGCTGCATTGGTCGCCGTGGTGGCCCAGTTCCACGCCGGGCACGTCGTAGGGTATGGCGCCGGTCTCGGCAGCAACCTTCATGACCTCGCTGCCGGGCACGTAAAGGAATTCGGCATGTGCGTCGATGAAGCGCAGCACCAGCCATGGACAGGCAATGCGGTCGATCTTCGGGTGTTCGCGGGTGATCCATTTCATTTCGGGCCCCTCAAACGAGCAACGAATGGACAAGACCGGCCAACGCGCAGACGCCGATCACCTTCATGATGTCGGCCTTGTACTTCCAGAGCGCGACGAAGGCGGCAGCGGCGATCAGCACGGAAACGATCTCGAAGCTGCCGGAGAACGGCGCCGCCTTGGTCGCCTGCGGCCAGAAGGTATGCCAGGCGAAGAAGGCGGCGAGATTGACGATCACGCCGACCACGGCAGCCGTCACGCCCGTCAGCGGCGCGGTAAATTTTAGATCGCCGCGCGTCGCTTCGACGATCGGCCCACCAAGCAGGATGAACATGAAGCTCGGCAGGAAGGTGAAGAAGGTTGCCACTGCCGCGCCGGTGGCGCCGGCCAGGAACAGGCTGTCCGGGCCGAGGATCTGCTTGGTGACGGCGCCGATGTAACCGACGAAGGCGACCACCATGATCAGAGGGCCCGGCGTCGTTTCGCCCAGGGCCAGGCCGTCGATCATCTGCTGGCCGGTGAGCCAGCCGTAGTGGTCGACGCCACCCTGGTAGACGTAGGGCAGCACCGCGTAGGCGCCGCCGAAGGTGAGGAAGGCGGCTTCGGTGAAGAAGGCGCCCATGTTGCGCAGTGTTCCGGAAAGCGCCAGGATCGCCGCCAGCCAGAGCACGAGGAACGCCAGACCCGTGACGATTGTTCGGCCCCATGAGAAACGGGCGTGCGCCGGCGTCGGCGTGTCATCGTCGATGACGGCTGGGCCATAGTCCTTGCCCGATGCGCCGTGCCCGCCGCCGGTCTTGAACAGGCTGGGGACGAGCTTGCCGCCGATGGCGCCGCCGAGTGCGGCCGCCGCAACGATCCAGGGGAAGTCGATATCGAAGACGAAGATGGCGACGAAGGCCAGGGCCGCAAAGGTCCAGAGGGCAGCGTTCTTCAACGCCCGCGAGCCGATGCGCCAGGCGGCGAACAGCACGACGGCCACCACGGCCGGCTTGATGCCCCACAGGATGCCGGCAACTGCGGGCATAGCGCCGAAGCTGAGGTAGATCCACGACAGCGCGATCAGGATGGCGAGCGACGGCAGGAAGAACAGCACGCCGGCCATGATGCCGCCAACGACGCCATGCATTATCCAGCCGATGTAGGTCGCGAGCTGGATGGCCTCCGGTCCCGGGAGCAGCATGCAGTAGTTGAGGGCGTGAAGATAGCGGTGCTCGGAGATCCAACGCCGCCTCTCGACCAGTTCCTGATGCATCATCGCGATCTGCCCGGCCGGGCCGCCGAAGCTGATGAAGCCGAGCTTCAGCCAGTACTTGAAGGCTTCGCCGAGGCTGGGAGCGACCGGTGCGATGTCATTCATGAGCGGGCTCCTTGCCATAAGCGGCGTAAAGCGAATCGAAGACGCGCGTGGCTTCCCTGAGCAGAGCGTCGTCGTTGGCGCAACGCACCCGCAATCCGGCGAGAACGGCCTCGATGCCCGCCGCTTCCGGTACCGGCACGCCGCCGACATCGAGCGCGTGCACCAGCGCGCCCATCCTGGCGATGGCGGCATCCGTTTCGAGGCCGAAGCTGGCCGCCAAGACCTCGAAGGAGACACGGCTGTCGACATGAGTGAAGGCGGCCCCGTCGAAATCGAAGCCCAACGCCGATTTCGGGCATTTCTTCGAGTTGTCCAGCCACAGGAACGTGGCTTTGCGGTCGATGAAACGGCGGATCAGCCAAGCGCTGGCCATGCGGTCGACCCACAGGTCCTTGCGCGTCGCCCAGGTACGGCCTTGGTAGTCGGCAGCGTCGAGGGAATCGATTCGCCCTGCCTGCTGCCGCGGCTCGCCGCCGGCACGGGCCGACAGGTCAAGCCAAGCCTCCTCGGCCTGACGTCCCGCCTCGCCGGGGAAGAAGTCAATCGCGGCGATGGCCTCGAGCTCGCGACGCAGCGCCAACGCGGTCTTGGCGTTGGGCTTGGCCAATGCGGCCCGAATGGCCTTCAGCACTCGCGCATAGTCTTCGCCGCGATCGAACAGGGCGGCGAAGCGCTCGGCTTGTTCGCCGTCGGCCGACACGGACAGCAGTTCCGCGTTGCCGCCGGCGTCGATGACTTCCTGCGCCAGCCGTGCCAGGGCCGCACCGCGGTCGGCCGGCAGCAGCCAGGCGCCGTCACGCAGCGGAGCGCAGCCAAGCGCCTTGGTGCCGCGCCACAAGCGCATGCGCGCGGCGGCGGGCTTGGTGGGCAGGCTGGCGACGAGCAGCAGCCAATCTCGATTGGAAGTCATGTAATAGATGATACATCACGTATCAACTATTACAAGAACTCTCGCTCAGGCGGGAGCGGCGGCTGGCTGTGGTTCCATCCGCGCTTCGCGGATGGGCAGATTGACCAGCGCCGCGGCGGCAGCCAGCGTGGCGTCGGCGTACCACATCCACGAGAAGTCGCCGCCGCGGGCGAGCGCCACACCGCCCAGCCAGGCGCCGAAGAAGGCGCCGACCTGGTGCGTGAGCAGCGTCAGGCCGAACAGGGTGGCAAGGTAGCGCGTGCCGAACAGCTTGCCGACCAGGCGTGCGGTCGGCGGTACGGTGGCGAGCCAGGTGAAGCCGAGCGCGGCCGCGAAGACATAGAAGGTCAGGTCGGTGCGCGGCATCATCAGGTAGATCAGGATCATCGCGGCGCGCGAGCCGTACATCCAGAACAGCACGTACTTGCTGCGATGACGGCCGACCCAGTAGCCGGCCATGAGGCTGCCGAAGATGTTGGCCAGGCCGATGATGGCCAGCGACCAGCTCGCCACCGTCGGTGGCAGTCCGCACAGATGCACTTCGCCCGGCAGGTGGGTGACGAGGAAGGCGATGTGGAAGCCGCAGGTGAAGAAGCCGGCGTGGAGCAGCAGGTAGCTGCGGTCCGCGAAGGCATCGGCGATGGCTCGCTTGAGGCCGCCGGGCGGCGTCGATGCGTGCTGGTGCGATGCGCCGCTGCCGGCGACTCGCCGCACCAGCGGCAGCGCGGCGAGGCTTGCCGCCGCGAGTGCCCAGAACGCGCCCATCCAGCCGACGGCGGCGATCAGCCGCTGCACGACGGGCGCGAAGATGAACTGGCCGAAGGAACCGCCGGCGTTGATGAAGCCGGACGCCAGGCCCTGGCGGCTGGCGGGCAACTGCTGGGCGACGGCGCCGAACAGCACCGAGAAGCTGCCGATACCGGAGCCGACGGCGGTCAGGATGCCGAGCGAGAGCACCAGTCCGAGCTGGCCGGGCAGCAGCGGTGCCAGCCCGCAACCGGCGGCCAGGATCACGATGCCGGCCACCAGCACCGGCCCGGTGCCGTAGCGGTCGGCGACGGCACCGGCAACCGGTTGCACCACGCCCCACATCAGTTGCGCCACCGCGAGCGCGAAGCTGATGCCGGCGACGCCGAGTCCGGTCGTCGCGTCGATGGGGGCGATGAACAGCCCCATGGACTGCCGGATGCCCATGGTGATGAGCATGATGGCAGCGGCGGCCAGCGCAATGGGCCAGAAGCGGTCGTGGGCATCGGTCATATCAGCGCTACCCTACCGAAACCGGGCGTGCGGGACAACCGGAAGACGTGTGCGGATATGCTCAATAGTATGGCCAGGCACGCGCCATCACGCGCTTGCGCTCTGCCTGGCTGAGACCGTCGTAGCCCCAGGAGTCCGCCGGCAACTCGTCGATCACGACATAGATCGGGCCGACGCAATCGCCGGCGATCTCCATCAGCGCCGTCGTGGCGGCGCCGATCATGCGCTGCTTGTCGTCGTCGTCGTTGGTGCCGCGGGTTATCTTGATGTCGACCTGGGCCATGCGCGCGTCGTTTGCCAATGGCCGTCCAGCCGCGGCCCAGCGGCGGTTCGGGGTGTCGTCGATGGTCACCACGGTAACTTCGCGATCCTTGCCCATCACGGTTTCCATCAATTCGGTCAAGCGTGTCAGCAGCGCCTGTTTGGCTTCGTCGCCGAGGGGTTCGCCGCCCAGTCTGACGTTCAAGTAGGGCATGTCCTTCTCCGTTTGGGATACACGCCCTGGATTCTCCCGGTGTCTACCGTGATTGACAATCCGCCAACTCGTCACAATACTGTTGATGCAAAGGAAACAATAGGAGATACCCGATGGAAGACCTCGCAGCCATGGCAGTGTTTGCGAAGGTGGTGGAGAGCAAGGGTTTCTCGGCCGCTGCGCGCCAGTTGGGCCTGACCAAGTCGGCGGTCAGCAAGCAGGTCTCGCGGCTCGAGTCCTCGCTCGGCGCTCGCCTGCTCAACCGCACCACGCGCGCGCTGAGCCTCACCGAGGTCGGCGGAGCCGTGTATGAGCATTGCGCGCGCATGGTCGGGGCCGCCGAAGAGGCCGAACTCGCGGTGCATCGCCTGGCCGCGGCGCCGCGTGGGCTCCTGCGCGTCACCGCGTCGATCGCCTTCGGCAGGCAGCACGTGGCGCCTGCCATCCAGGCCTTCCTCGCCGCCTATCCGGAAGTCCAGGTGCAGTTGATGCTGACGGACCGCATGGTCGACCTGGCCGACGAAGGCTTCGACCTGGCGATCCGCATCGCCGCGCAGCTTGGCGACAACCTGGTGGCACGTCGGCTGGCGCCGGTGCGCTTCGTCGTCTGTGCTGCGCCCGAGTACCTGGCGCGCTGCGGGGCACCGAAGAAGCCGGCCGATCTGGCCGGTCACAACTGCCTGGTCTTCAGCCAGGAGGGTCTCGGTGACGTGTGGCGCTTCCAGTCGCGCACCGGCAGCGAGCGCATTCGCGTGAGCGGCAACTACCAGGTGAACAGCAGCGAGGCGACGCGCGACGCCCTGCTCGCCGGCATGGGCATCGGGCTGGCACCGACCTTCACCGTCGGCCCCGACATCCGCGCCGGCCGCCTGAAGCCGGTGTTGCCGCGACACCGCATCGTCGCACCGTACGAAGCCGTTCATGCCGTCTATCTGCCGAACCGCCACCTGCTGCCGAGGATGCGCGCTTTCATCGATTGCCTTGTTGAGCGCTTCGGCCCCAAGCCCTACTGGGAGCCGTGATTGACCGCGCCATTGGCGGATACTGAGTCCATGAACGATCGTCGGCGCATCTATGTCGCGGCATTTCTGCGCGCGCTGGCCACCGGCATGGTGGGCGTCCTGCTGGGCCTTCACCTGGCCAGGCTCGGCTTCTCGGCCAGCGCTATCGGCCTCACCATCAGCGCCGGCCTCGCAGGTGCGGTGGCGGCACTGTTCATGGTCACTTGGTGGGGCGACCGGCTCGGACGTCGGCGCTGCCTGATGGCCTTGGCGCTGCTGGGTGCGGCGGGGGGTACGCTGGTGGCATTCGGCGGTCCGCTGGCGCTGGTGATCGCCGCGGCGGTGCTGGGCATGATGAACGGCATGGGGCGCGACCGCGACGCGGCGTTGGTGCTCGAACAGGCGATCCTGCCGGCACTGGCGACCGACGCCGAACGAACCAAGTCCTTCGCCTGGTACAACCTCTTGATGGATATCGGCCATGCGCTCGGCGCCCTGCTGGCGGCCTTGCCGGAACTGCTGCACGCGCAGGGCATCGACGAGGCGCTCGCTTTTCGCCTCGCCTTCCTGCTTTACGCACTGTTGCTGATCGCCGGCCTACCGCTCTACGCCCGGCTCTCCGGCCGAAGCGAAACACCGGCGGCGGTACGCCAGGTCATTTCGGCGCAAAGCCGCAGCATTCTCTGGCGCATCTCGGCGCTGTTCGGCATCGACTCTCTGGCCGGCGGTTTCCTCGGTGCTTCGCTGGTCTCCTATTTCTTCTTCGAGCGCTTCGGTGTCTCGGCGGCGACGATCGCCGGCCTGTTCTTCGCCGCCCGCTGTCTCAACGCCGTCTCGCACCTGGGCGCGGCCTGGCTGGCGGCGCGCATCGGCCTGGTGAACACCATGGTCTTCACCCACATCCCGTCGTCGGTGCTGTTGGCGACCGTCGCTTTTGCGCCCAGCTTTCCAATTGCCGCGATCCTGTTCCTGTTGCGCGAGGGACTGGTGGAGATGGATGTGCCGACCCGGCAGTCGTATGTCATGGCCGTGGTGCAGGCCGACGAGCGCACTTTCGCCACCGGCATCACCCATCTGGTACGCCTGGGCGGCTGGGCCATCGGGCCCGGCTTCGCCGGCTGGCTGATGCAGACGGTTGCCATCGGCGGCCCGCTGGTGCTCGGCGCCGGCATGAAGATCGCCTACGACCTCGCGCTTTGGCGGGCATTCAGGCACTTGAAGCCACCGGAGGAGCGATAGCTGCGGAATCTCACCTGCCGCGTCGTCGGCAGCGCCTGGTCGGGTGGATATAATGTCGGCGCAACAGATTCGCCATGCTCTGCGACAGCTACTTCGCCCGCAACTCTTCCGGAAGAGCCAAGACAATGAATCGCGGCACAGATGGAACCGGCGTATGGAATGTCTTTCGCCGCTCCGGACAGTGATGGCGCCCCGGCTGCCGCTGCTGTTCTGTCTGCTCGCCGGCGTGGGCTTATGCACGCCGACATCCGCTTCGCCCCGCCTGCGCTGCCAACTGGATCAAGGCGGCATGTCGAAGGCGGTTGAATTCCAGCCGGTCGCCGATCCCTATGGGGTGCAATCGGTGGACATCCACGGCCGCTTTCTGTTCAAGGCCGTGATGGTCGGCGACGAGCGGCGGCTCGAATACGTCAAGCTCTATACCTACTATCGGACCAGGCGGAAGCCGGTGCTGCTGCACGAGGCAAAATACCTGGCGCCGACGATCCCGGCCGAGGCTGCGGCGACGTCGCTTACCGGCCGCAACCACCTGTATTCGCCGCACCTGGAACACGAGTTCAAGTACGACTGCACCTTGTTCGAGGCTGCACCGTGAGGAAGAGGATCTCCGGCCTCATGGCGGCGATGCTCAGCATTGCGGCCTGCGGCATCGCTGCGGCGCAGGCGCAGGCGGCGGAACCCTCGGTATCGATCGCCCTGGTCGGCGACATCATGCTCGACGAGTTGCCCGGCCGCGTTGTCCGGCGCGGCGGCGATCCGTTCGCCGCCTTCGCGCCGATCCTCGACGGCGCCGACATCCGGGTCGGCAACCTGGAATGCGTCGTGGCGACCCTTGGCGACGCCGAGCCGGGCAAGCCTTACACCTTTCGCGCCCACCCGCGCACGCTGAAGATCCTGAAACGCCACTTCGATGCCGTGACCCTGGCCAACAACCACTCGGGCGACTTCGGTTCGGCTGCCTTTGCCGACATGCTCTCGCTCCTGGAGCGGGAAGGCATCGGCTATTTTGGCGGCGGCGCCAATCTGGCAAAGGCGCACGCGCCGCTGGTGATCGAGCGGCATGGTTTGCGCGTCGCCTTGCTCGGCTACGATGAATTCTTCCCGCGCAGTTTCGAAGCCGACTTCGACCGGCCGGGAGTTGCCTGGAGCGAGGACGAGCAGGTCCGGCTGGACATCGCCAACGCGCGCAGCCGCCATGGCGCCGATATCGTCATCCCGGTGATGCACTGGGGCTGGGAGTACGATACAAGAGCGGTCCCGCGTCAGCGCCAACTGGCGCGCCTGATGATAGACGCCGGCGCCGATGCGGTGGTCGGCGGCCATCCTCATGTCATTCAGGATGTGGAGACCTATCAAGGCAAGCCGATCATCTACAGCCTCGGCAATTTCGTATTCAATGGTTTTACCGACGAGATCGAAAACACCGGCTGGCTGCTGCGTCTCGAACTGGACCGGCAGGGCGTGCGACGCTGGCGCACCTTCGTCGCCCGCATCGATCGGCAGGGCCTGCCCCATCCTTCAGCCCAGCCGGGCTTGTGCTGGCAGCGAAGCGGGCCCTGCGGGAACGACCAGCAGTATGCTGTGTCTGACGCTCGCCGACAGTTCGGCGTTCATACACCCGCATCACATAGGAGGACACTCGATGAATCGATCGATCATTTCATTTCTTATTGTCGGTGCGACCACGATCTGGGTGGCACAGCCCGCACTGGCCGCTGAGCAGACGACGGCTTCGGATGTCTCCCGGCAGGCGAGCGATACCTGGAACAAGATCAAGGCCTACACGGTGGACAAGAAGGGCGAGGCGGTTGCCTATGGCAAGCAGCTCATGAAGGACACCGACGCCAAGATCGCGGAATTGGAGGTCAAGGCGGCCAAGGTTTCCGGCGAGGCGAAAGTCGCGTACGACAAGGAAATCGCCGACCTGAAAGTGAGGCGCGCCAAGACGGCGGCCAAGCTCGACGAGATGGAGAAGAAGAGCGGCAGCGCCTGGAACGAGGCGAAGCAGGGTTTCGCCGACGCCTACAAAGACCTGCAGAGCGCCTACGGTAAGGCAGTCGGAAAGTTCAAGTGACGCCACCCGGGGGCTGACTACTCCGCCGGCAGTTGCCCTCGTTCGGCGGCGTTGACCACCAGCACCGCGCAGGCGAGGTTGCCGATCACATGGTCGACGACGCTGCTGACCTTGCGGCGGCGGTTGCCGACGATGACGAGGTCGGCGCCGAGGTCCAGGGCCGTCTTGACGATGGCCGGGCCGGGACTGCCTTCGACGACCAGCGTGTCGGCGGCCACGCCTTCCAGCTTCATCAGGCCTGCCTTGTGGGTGACGTCTTCCTCTGCCTTCTCGCGCGACTTGCCGGCGCCGGCGACGGCAACGACGGTGACCGGCGTCGCCGTGGTCTTGGCGAACTGGGTCGCCAGTTCGATGATCGAATCGCTGAAGTCGGAGCCATCGGAAGTGAGCATGATGCGGTTCTTCCACATGCTTGCCTGCCAGCCGGCGATCAGTACGTGGCTCGGGGCCTGGACCAGGATGTGATGGGCGATGTCGCCGACCAGGCGCTCCTTGATGTCGCCGCGCAGCGGCCGGCGGCCGATGATCAGCACGTTGGCGGCGGCGGCCGACGCCGCGGCCACTACTTCCTTCACCGGCTGCTTGCCGTAGCGGATGATCTCTTCGCAATCGACACCGGCGATGAGGCCGTCGCGTACAGCCGGCGCCATGCGTGCCTGGGCCAGTTCGCGGTCATTCTCCGACTCGACCGACGTGACGACGTCGAGCGTGACGCCGAAGTGGCGCGCCAGCGCGACGGCGATCTCGGTCGGCGCGCGCGAGAACTCGCTGCCGTCGGTGGCCAGCATCAGGCGCTGGCGGCGGAAGCCGTCGGGCAACAGCTTGCCCCGGCACTCCTTGAACACCTTGGCGCGGCACGAGCGGCAGACGCTGGGATCGAGCGTCCAGTAGAGCGCGCCGATGACGTTCGTCATCACCGGGAAGAAGGCACCTTCGCCGATCTCGTGGTCGTAGCCGCCCTGGCGCAGGAAGTCCTGCACGCCCTTGTTCAGCCGGTAGAAATAGAGGCCGCCGCCGAGGCGCCGGCGGCGGCGCGCTTCCTGCGCCAGCACTTCCGCGCCGGCGACATCGACATAGGACAGGCTCGAGGCGGCGATCAGCACCGATTTCTGGAGCGGATTGTCCTCGTCGATTTCCTGCAGCGTTTGCTGCACGAAATTGGCGGCGCCGAAGTAGACCGGGCCATTGACGCGCACGATGCGTAGTTGCGGGCACTCCTGGCGGCCGCGGGCGCGCACAAAGTGGTAGGCACCTTCCTCGGGCGCCGGCACCACCGGGATGATCTCCGGCTTGGAAGTGCGGTAGAGGAACATCACCAGGGACAGGAACACGCCCATGAAGATGCCCATCTCGAGGTTGAACAGCGTGCCGACCAGGGTCACGGCGAGGATGCCGGTCTCGGGCTTGCTGGTGTACCAGATCGACTCGATGTGGTGGAAGTCGATCAGCCCCCAGGCGACCAGGAACAGGATGCCGGCCATGGCGGCATTGGGGAGGTAGGCGGCGAGCGGCGCCACGATCAGCAGCACGAGCACCAGGAAGCCGGAGGCGAATACCGAAGCCAGCGGCGTGCGGGCGCCGGCTTCGTAGTTGACGCCGCTGCGGTTGAAGGAGCCCGAGGCCGCGTAGGAGGAGAAGAACGAGCCGACGATGTTCGACAGGCCCTGGCCGATGAATTCCTGGTTGCCGTCGATGCGCTGTTCGGAGCGGACGGCGATCGCGCGGGCGATCGAGACCGCCTCGGTCAGTGCCAGCATGGTGATGACCAGGGCCGGGCCGAGCGCGCTCTTCAGCGTTGCCAGCGAGAAGTCCGGCATCGACAGCGGCGGCAGGTCGGAAGGCAGTGCGCCGACGGTCCGGATGCCGGTCGCGGCTTGGCCCAGCCACAGGTTGAGCGCCTCGGCGACCAGGCTGCCGACGATCATCGCCGCGATCATGTAGGGCACCTTCTTCAGGTAGCGCTTGGTCAGGATGCCGGTCAGCAGCGTTACCGCGCTCACCGTCAAGACCCAGGCGTTGATGTCGCCGGCCTGGACGTAAAGCTGGTGCATGATTTCGTAGAACGGCGTGCCGCGCGGGATGTTGATGCCAAAGAAGTTGCGCACCTGGCTCGCCGCGATCAGCACCGCCGCGCCTGCGGTGAAGCCGATCACCACCGTGTGGGAAATGAAATTCACCAATGCGCCCATGCGGGCGAGGCCGAGCGCGAGCTGGAAGACGCCGACCATGAAAGTGAGCGTCAGCACGAGGTTGATGTACTGCGCCGAGCCGGGCTCGGCGATATGCGAGAGTGCCGCGAAGATGGCGATCGAGATGGCCGTCGTCGGCCCCGAGACCAAGTGCCAGCTTGAGCCGAAGAAGGCCGCTATCACGGCCGGCATCATGGCGGCATAGAGGCCGTATTGCGGCGGCAGGCCGGCGATGGTGGCGAAGGCGACGCCCTGCGGCAGCACGATCAGCGCGCCGGTGAAGCCGGCGATCAGGTCGTCGCGGGCGGTGCGCCGCGAGACCATCGGTAACCAGCGCAGAAATGGGAACAGCTTGACCAGGGGGCCGTGAGGCACTTTCATCGGGGGTGGTACCGGCTCCGCTGACGCGGCCGGCAGCAGGGCTGTCGAAGCCATTAATATTAGCAGACTGGAATGTTGTCCCGAAAGGCCGGATGGCGGGGCAAGCCTAGCCGACAGTCCGTGAAGCGGGCGTCAAGAACGGGCGTTCGGCAGTCGGATGCTGCCGCGATTCGTGGGGCGGATCGGCGGAGCCGGAACCGAATCAGGCCAGGGGCCGCAATTGCTTCGCCAGGAGTGCGTCGAGCCGGTTGGCAAAGGCCTGGCGGTCGGCGGCGGAAAACGCCGCCGGACCGCCGGTCTCGACGCCGCTGCTGCGCAAGCCTTCCATGAAGTTGCGCATGGTCAACCGCTCCTGGATGTTGCCGGCGTCGAGCAGGTCGCCGCGCGGGTCGAGCACGCGGGCGCCCTTGGCTATCACCAGCGCCGCCAGCGGCACATCGGCGGTGATCACGAGGTCGCCGGCCGTTGCTTCCTCGGCGATGCGGCGGTCGGCGACATCGAATCCCGATGGCACCTGCAAGGCCCGGATCCATGGCGAAGGCGGCACGCGCAGCATCTGGTTGGCGATCAGCGTCAGCGGCACCTGCGCCCGGTTGGCGGCACGGTAGAGAATGTCCTTGATGACTGCCGGACAAGCGTCGGCATCGACCCAGATCTTCATGGCGGCGGCTCTTCGGGTGAGGCGCAACAATAGCACTGGCCGTGCCGACCCCGCACTGCGGCCTATCGCGGTACTGCCCTGACCCAGGCGTCCGACCAGCCGAAAGCAGCGACCACGTCCGCAAACTGATCGCCCAACGGCGCACGGATCGTCAGGTCATCGCCCGTCAGTGGATGCCGCAAGTGCATCTCGACGCAGGCGAGCAGCAGCCGATGGCAGCCGAACCGATGCTGGAAGAAACGGTTGTGGCGGCCCTTGCCGTGGGTGGCGTCGCCGACGATGGGATGGGCGATGTGCTTCATGTGCCGGCGCAACTGGTGGCGCCGGCCGGTGTGCGGATGCAGCGCCACCAGGGCATAGCGCGCGGTGGGGTAGCGGTCGACGGCGTACGGCAGTTCGATGGTCGCCAGGCGCCGGTAATCGGTGCGCGCCGGCTGAGCCTCGGTTTGCGTCAGGGCGCGGCCGTAGTCGTCGTGGTCGCGCGCCAGCGGGTGGTCAATGGTCCCGGCGTCCGCCGGCCAGCCGCGCACGACCGCGAGGTAGGTCTTGCGCACCTCGTTGCCCTCGAACTGCTCGCCCAGGCGGCGCGTCGTCTCGGGGTCGAACGCGAACACCAGCACACCGGAGGTGCCCTTGTCGAGGCGGTGCGCGGGCTGCACGCGGCGGCCGATCTGGTCGCGCAGCAACTGCACGGCGAAGCGCGTTTCGTGGCGGTCGATGTCGCTGCGATGAACGAGCAGGCCGGCCGGCTTGTCGATGACGATCAGGTGTTCGTCGCGGTAGAGGATGGTCAGCATGGCGCGGTTCCGGAAGCAAGCATCGTACGCCTGGGCAACGCGGTCGCCCGGTGCGCCCAATCGACACTTCACCTCAACGCACTTGCCGCTGCCGATCAGCCTTTCGGCCTATGGGCTATTACTTTGGCCGAATTGACAACCGTCCATCGCACTGTCATATTGAATCAAACAGCGTTTCACAAGCCGTCCGATGCTGCGGGCGGGTGGCAGTTTTCTCTTGTGGCGCACGTGCCGGCAATGAGGCATCACGGCGTACCGGGCGGTCGAACGCGACGAGGAGCCGGAATGGAATCAGGAGCCAGGAGTTCGGCCCTCAGATGGCCTGAGGTTGCGGGTGATTCATCTCGTCCGCAGAAGCAGCTCAGGGCGGCAATCTGCCCGGTCGTCATCGAGGAAGCCGAGCCGACTTTCTTCAACACCATGGCCGCCGCCAGCCGTTTCCTCCACCTCGTCAAGCTGCCTGTGCATGGACTCATTTTCGGGCCACCCCAAGCCTTGAAGCTGAGCGAACGGCAAGCCCTCCAATGCTATCGACTTTCCAGGCACGGGCTCGCTTCCTGCAGCCAGTGCCGGGTGGGAAAACGGAGCCGTGCGCAGGAAGCCCGGGAATATGCGCGGCGGGACGAGCGCTGGTGAGGCCCGAACAATTCTTTACACCTTTCCGTTGAACCGACGCCGCGCGCCCTTATCTCATCGAAGTCAGCCGTCGCCAAAGCAGCGCATATGGAATTTCAAGCCGAAGACGTCGTCGCAACCAGCCGGAACGACAAGCGCCAGCCGATACCGTGGCCATCCTGCGTCGGCAGGGAAGGCGCCATTGACCGGCACTGCGAGCATGTGCGCAGCGAGACGATGCGCAAGGTCTTGGCGGACGCCCGACGGTATTTCGCGGTTTAACGATCACAGGCGGCCAGCCTTCCCTTCCCCAACCCTTGCTGGTCCGCCCGGAAGGCCCCCGCCTCTCCCTGCGGGGGCCTTCCACCCTACTTTCGAGCGGGCTTCGCGGCGCTTGATTGCGAAGCCCTGAACCAATGCCGTGCGACCTTGGAAACGGACTTGCGATGTTTCGACACAGTCAGGCGGTCATATTGCGATTGGCATTCATCGTATATCCTTGGTATGATTGCCTCTGACATACCGTCACCCAACCTTGGAACAAGGAGAGGAACTCTCATGAGCAAGAAACTCGATCTGAAGAACGTTGGCAACTATCGCAAGGTGAGCGGCCTCAACCAGAGCCAGTTCTGGAGCCGGTTCGGCGTCACGCAGTCCGGTGGTTCCCGCTATGAAACCGGCAGGAGCCTGCCGCGGCCTGTGGCCATGCTGCTTTGGCTGCGGGACAAGCAGCGCATCACCGACCAGGATCTCGAAGACGCCCTGAAGGCGATCAAGAAGGCGTAATTCAGCGGTCGCCGGGGGATTCTCCGGCGCGCCCTGCCTGCAATCCGTTCGCGCCCCCGGGGGCGGACGTTGCGCATCGCTATCATCGTGGTCGGCTGGTCGGACTTATGCAAGGCTTTGCATAAGTCCGAACACCTGACATTTGCCCGCAGCCGCCGGCGACCAAATCGCGGCCGTGGTGCTGGCAGCCGAATCATGCACCGGGCGGTCCAATCGGAGGCTGGCATGGTTACGGGCCGGGAATCGAACTCGGGCATACAATGCCCGTTCCGCCCTGACGGCCACAGGTGCCATGTTTCCGTCTTCGATTGCCGGTACGGCGGCGGCAGTAGGGCCGGCGACGGCTTGGTGATCCGGCAACCCCATTCCCGCGTACAGGGAGCGCTCCTGCGATGAACCCCACCACGCTGAAGATCACGCTGGAAGAATCGATTGCCACGGTCGAGTTCAACCGCCCGGACAAGGCAAACGCCATGGAAGCGGCGATGTGGCACGAGATCCGCGATGCCATGCGCTGGGCCGACGAGACGCCGGAAGTGCGCGTGGTCATCCTGTGCGGCGCCGGCCGGCATTTCACCTCGGGCATCGACCTGGCAATGCTCGGGAGCATTTCCGCGCAGATCCGCAACGACTGCGATGGCCGCAGCCGCGAGAAGCTGCGCCGCGTGATCCTGGACTTGCAGGATGCGCTGACCAGCATCGAGCGTTGCCGCAAGCCGGTGATCGCCGCCATCCAGGGTGCCTGTGTCGGCGGCGGCATCGACCTGATCTGCGCCTGCGACCTGCGCTACTGCTCGGCCTACGCGAAGTTCTCGGTCAAGGAGATCGATGTCGGCATGGTTGCCGACGTCGGCACGCTGCAACGCCTGCCGCGCCTGATCGGCGAGGGCATGGCGCGGGAACTCGCCTACACGGGCCGCCTTGTCGATGGCACCGAGGCGCGCGAGATCCGGCTGGTCAACCGCTGTTTCGATACTCCGGAAGACTTGCGGGCCGGGGTGCGCGAGATCGCGCGCACCGTTGCCGCCAAGTCGCCGCTGGCCATGCGCGGCTGCAAGGAGATGATCACCTATGCCCGCGACCATTCCGTCGCCGACGGCCTCAACTACGTCGCCACCTGGAATGCCGCCATGATGCTGTCCGAGGATCTGGCCGAGGCCGGCAAGGCGAACATGGAGAAACGCGCGCCGGTTTTCAGGGACTGACGTTCCGCTGACCGCCAACAGACATGGCCATGAGAGTGCTCCTCATCCAGCCCCCGAGCGTCGATCCGCTGACGGATCGGATATTCATCTTCGAGCCCTTGGCCCTCGAGTATCTTGGCGCCGGTCTCAAGCTCGACGGCCACGCGGTGGACGTCCTCGATGCGCGCCTGGAGCCGGATTTCGAGACGGCATGCCGCCGGTTTCGGCCGCAAGTGGTGGGGCTGACCGGCTTCACCAGCCACGTCAACATCGTCAAGCGGATCGCCGCCCGCCTCAAGGAAGTCTTCCCGGACCTGTTCGTGGTCGTCGGCGGGCACCACGCCACCGTGCGCCCGGAGGATTTCAACGAGTCCGCGATCGACGTGGTGGCCATCGGGGAAGGGGTGTTCACGCTGCGGGAGATCGTGCGTGCCCTGGAATCGGGTGGCGACTTCCGGAACATTCCCGGCCTGGCGCTTCCCGGCACTGATGGAATGCGCTTCAGCGCACCGCGCCGCTACACCGACCTCAATGAACTTCCGTTTCCCGACCGCACGCTGACGGCCGCCCACCGCAAGGACTATTTCAGCGAATGGTTCAAGCCGCTCGCCTCGGTGCGCACCTCGCTGGGCTGTACCGCCCGCTGCAACTTCTGCGCGCTATGGTCCATCACCGGCGGCAAATATCTGCGCCGCGATCCGGCGGCCGTGGTGGCAGAACTGAAGACCATCGCCGAGGCGAACGTCTTCTTCTGCGACGACGAGTCCATGTGCGATGTCAAGCGCATGGACCGGCTGGCCGACCTGATCCGCGCGGCCGGCATCAGGAAGAACTACTTTCTCTACGGCCGGGTCGACACCATCGTCAAGCATCCGGACCTGTTTGCCAAGTGGGCGGGCATAGGCCTGGCCCAGGTGTTCGTCGGCATGGAGGATTACTCGGACGCGCGGCTCGCCGCCATGAACAAGGGCATCACCGCGCAGCAGCAGGTAGAGGCGGTGCGCATACTCGACGAACTTGGCGTGATGATGTACGCCTCGTACATGGTCGATCCGGCCTACACGCGCGAGGACTTCGCGCATCTGCTGGCCCATGTGCGGCGGCTCAAACACAAGTACGCGACGTTCACCGTATTGACGCCGCTACCGGGCACCCAACTTTACGCGGAACGCGAGGCAGACCTGCTGAGCCGCAAGCCGGAGCTGTACGATATGGTGCACGCACTGCTGCCGACGAAGCTGCCGTTGCCGGAGTTCTACGAAGAATGCGCGCGGTTGTGGACCAATGCCGTGCCCTTCCACAGAATACTTCCCGCGCTCGCCCGCTTCGGTCTTTGGGGAATGCTGCAACGGATACGGCTGTTTGGAATCTTCCTCAGGAAGGCTCGCCTGGCGCATCTGGATTATTGATTCTGCTGCCGCACAATGCTTCGGTGTTTGCACTCGAGAAACTACTTACAGCCCTGATCCTGCCGCCCATGGGGCCGCTGTTGCTGGCGGCTGTCGGCCTGGTGCTGGCTCGGCGGCATCCGCGCGCAGGGCGGGCGCTGGCGGGCCTTTCGGTGACGGCTCTGATGCTGATGAGCGTTCCCCTGGTCAGCGACATGGCCTTGCGCAGCCTGGAGACATATCCGCCTGTCAGCGCGGAGAGGCTGAAGGAGGCCGACGTCATCGTCGTTCTCGGCGGTGGCACCTACTACGATGCGCCGGAATACGGTGGCGACACGGTGTCGCCCCTGTCCCTCGTACGCTGCCGCTACGGCGCCCGGCTTGCCCGCGCAAGCCGGCTGTCGGTGCTGGTGACCGGCGGCGTGGTGTATGGCGGCCGGCCCGAAGCGCGCTCCATGGAAGCGCTGCTGAAGGAGGAGTTCGGCCTGCCGGTGCGCTTCGTCGAAGAGGCTTCGCGCGATACCCGCGAGAATGCGGCCCTGTCGGCGCAAATGCTCAAGGCTGCCGGCCTGACGCGGGTGGTGCTGGTCAGCCACGCCTTCCATCTGCCGCGGGCGGTACCGTTGTTCGAAGCCCAGGGCCTGACGGTCATACCCGCCCCCACGGCCTTCACCACCGACCCGGGCAACCCGTGGGCGCGGTGGCTGCCGTCCGCCGGCGCGCTGCGGAACATGGCCTACTTCTTCCACGAATGGCTGGGGCGGGTCCTGGCATGATGCGGCCATGATGCAGACTGACTCCCCCGGTTTCCTGCCCCTGACCGGCATCTTCGAGCCGTCGGCCATACAGCAACTGCCGGATGGTCGGTTCATCGTCGTCGAGGATGAGAAGGAGCACCCGTTCAGTCTGGTAAGCATCGGTGCCGACGGCAGCGTTGCCGCCTTTGTGCCGGAGCCGTCGGCGGCGGAGACCGACCCTGCCTTTGCCAAACTGGCCGATCTCGAAGGCGTCTGCATCGACCGCGCCGGCCAGGTGTATGCCATCACCTCTCATTCACGCGATGCCGAGGGCGCAGAGAAGAAGTCGCGCCAGAAGCTGGTGCGCTTCCGTATCGCAGGCAACCGCATCGTGGCGCCCGTGGTCGTGACGGGGCTGAAGCCGGCCTTGACGGCGGCGCATCCGGTGCTGGCTGCCGCAGCGGTGATCGCAGACGTCAAGGCCGAAGGCGGACTGAACATCGAAGCGTTGGAAATCACTCCGGACGAGGGGCGCCTGCTGATCGGTTTTCGCAGCCCCTTGCTCGATGGGCGCGCTATCGTCGCCAGCGTCGACAACCCGGTGGCGATGTTCGATGCCCAGGAAGCGCCGCGAATCGCCGCCGCACTCGATACGATCGATCTCGGCGGCAACGGGATTCGCGGCCTGTCCTACGTCGCCACGCTCGGCGGCTACCTGGTTGTCAGCGGCCCGGTCGCACGCGAGCAGGTTCAGTTCCAACTCTGGTTCTGGAGCGGTGAGCGGGGTGCGCCGGCGCGGCGCGTTACCGTCGCCGGCCTGCCGGGTTTCGAGCACGCCGAAGGGATCAGCCCTGCGGTCATCGATGGTCGGCAGCGCGTCCTCATCGTCAGCGACGACGGTAGCCGCGAGGAAGGGCGCTGCGCCGGCTATCTGCTGCTCGATCCGGGGCAGTTGCAGATTGCAGGTTGAATCAGGAGCGGAAGCGCAGCGTGGCGACGGTGCCGCCGGCGGTCGCGCTTTCGAGCTCGATGTGCCAGCCGTGGCGGTCGCAGATGCGCTTGACCAGCGACAGGCCGATGCCGACGCCCTTGCTCTCGGCGCCGCGGTAATAGCGCTGGAATACCTGGCCGATCTCGCTGTCGCGGATGCCGACGCCGGTGTCGCGCACCGTCAACGCTTCGGCATCGAGATGGACCGCGACCGTCCCGTTGTCGGTATGGGCGACCGCGTTGTGCAGCAGGTTGGCGACGACGATGGCGAACATCGCCGCCGGCACCGGCAGCTTCACGGGCGTCGGCGCCTCCAGGCTCAGCATCGTGCCGCGTGGTCTTGCCAGCGGCTGGTAGCGTTCGATGCAGTCGCGGGCGATCTGCACCGCGTCGCAGGGTTCCTCGACCGGTGCGGTTTCCTCGCGCGCCAATAGCAGGAGCGCCGCGATCAGGTCCGACATGTCCTCCGTCGCCCGTTGTATGCGGGCGATGCGGGCCGCCTGCGCTTCGTTCAAGGTGGTGTCGTCGGCCAGCACCTCGGCGGCGCCGCGAATCACGGCGAGCGGCGTGCGCAACTCGTGGCTGGCATCGGCGGCGAAAGTGCGTTCGCGTTCGAGGAATGCCGCCAGCCGCGCCAGGTAGTGATCGAAAGCGCGCGCGAGTTCGGCGATCTCGTCGTCGTTCTGGTGGCGGTCGGAAAGCCGCGGCGGCTTCTCGGGTTCGGCAGCGCCGACGGCGGCCGCGAGTTCGGCCACCGGCGCGATCACGCGGCCGGCCAGCCATCTGCCGCCGACCGAGGCCAGCAGCGTCATCAGCAGCCCGCCGGCGATCAGGTAGCCGAGGAAGCGCTGCTCGCGCAGACGCTGGCGTTCCTCGCTGAACAGGATCAGGTAACGGTCGCCATCGCGCTCGGCCACGGCGACCCGGTAGGGCACGGCGTCGAGCTCGATCTCGTGCTGGCCGACCGGCAGGTTGCGTATCGCCGGCGGCACGTCCTCGCCGGCGGCGCCGGCCGGCACGAGGTAGCCGCGCAGGCTGGCCGTGGCCGGCGGGATCGAGCGTGGGTTGCGCGCGCGCCGGGCCATGTAGTCTTCCAGTTCCGCCTTCAGGGTCTGGTCGATCAGGCGCCGCGACACGTCGTGGGCGGCGAACCAGATGCCGGTGGTCAGCAGGAGGCTGAGCGCCGCGCCCAGGCCCGCGAAGGCCAGCGCGACGCGGCGGCGCAGGCTATGCCGTCGCGCCATCGGCGGCAGATTCGGGCGGTGCCACCTGCCAGCCAAGTCCGCGCAAGGTGCGCAGCAGCGGCCGATCGAAAGGCTTGTCGACGGCTGCACGCAGGATGTGCAGGTGCGCGCGCAAGGCGTCGGAATCCGGCGGCGTGTCGCCCCATGCGGCCCGCTCCAGTTCCTCGCGCGAGAGCACGCGGGGCGAGGCGCGCATCAGCGCTTCCAGCAGCCGCAGCGGGATCGGCGGCAACTCGATGGCGACGCCGCCGCGGTTGATGCGGTAGGTGGCGGTGTCGAACTCGAGGTCGGCGACGGTCAGCCGCGCCGTCGGTGGCGCCGCCTGCGATCGCCTGGCCAGGGCCTGGACGCGCGCGGCGACCTCGCGTAGTGCGAAGGGCTTGACGAGGTAATCGTCGGCCCCCGCTTCAAGCCCGGTGATCTTGTCCTCCAGGCTGTCGCGCGCAGTCAGCACCAGCACCGGCGTTGCCTTGCCGCATTCCTCGCGCAGCCGCCGGCACAGCGTGATGCCATCCATGCCGGGCAGGATGAGGTCGAGCAGTATGACGTCGAAATGGCGGCTGGCGGCCAGGCGCAAGCCGGTCAAACCGTCGCCGGCGGCATCCACCACATGGCCGCGTGCCCCCAGATAGTCGATCAGATTGGCCGCAAGGTCGGGGTTGTCCTCGATGACCAGGATGGATAGCACTCGGTTCATCGCGCCATTATGAGGCAAAGGCGCCGGGGCGCGGATGGCCGTGCGGCGGCTTTGCCGGGGCCCCGGGAAAGGCGGTATGCTGACGCTGTTAGAACGCCAAGAAACACAACAAGGAGGTTCAATGACCCAACTCCTGACTCTGTCGCGGGCGGCGCAGTTGCTCGGCGTCTCGCGTCACATCCTGCAAAGGCAGATCCACGACGGCCAGTTGGCGGCCTACGACGGCATGGTCGCCAGCGAGGAACTGCTGCGCGTCTATCCCGACCTCGCCATCGAGGATGCCGGCCAGCCGGTGACGCCGATGGCTGGATTCAGCCTCGCCAAGTGCGCACGCGAGCGCATCCTGCCGCCCAAAGAAATACTCTCGCGCCGCCTGGCCACCCAGGGCGGCGAACTGGCGGAAGTGCGCAAGCACCTGGCCCGCTACCACGATCTGATCGAGGCCTTGCGCGAGAAGATCGAATCGCTTGCCGCCTCCGCCCCTTCGCCGGCAGTCGAGGAGTTGCGGGCGGTGTTCGAGCAGGGGCTGGCTGCGATCCTCGGCAGCCAGGAATCCGTCGACCGGGTCGAGGTCATGGACGAAGTGCTGCGCGTGTTCGCCGCCCATGTGACGGTAAGGCCGTCGGGGCACGAGTTCTTCGTCGAGGGCGCCGAGACCGTGCTGGAAGCGGCGCTGCATGCGGGCCTGGCACCTTCCTACGGCTGCGGCAACGGCAACTGCGGCCTGTGCAAGGCACGCCTCATCGAGGGCGAACTGCGCCAGGTGCGCAACTTCGACTACCCGCTGTCGGCGGTCGAGCAGGCGCAGAACTACAAGCTGCTCTGCTCGCACACGGCGGTGACCGACGTCGTCATCGAGATGATCGAGGCGCGCACGCCGGCCGACATTCCCGAGCAGCAGATCGTCGCCCGCGTCAAGAGCGTTTCTTCGCTCGACGAGCGCACCTACCTGCTGCACCTGGAAACGCCGCGCACTAACCGGCTGCGCTTCCTGGCCGGCCAGGGCGTCACCCTCGGCATCGCCGGCGAGCGCGCCCACTATCGCGGCGACTTCCCCGTGGCCTCCTGCCCCTGCGACGACCGCAACCTGCTGTTCCACATTTCGCGCGCCCATGTCGAAGCCGGCAATGCCTTTGCCGGGCGGCTGTTCGGCGGTGGCGTGCATGCCGGTGACACGGTCGATGTCTGGGGCCCGTTCGGGGAATTCGTGCTGAAGCAGGAGTCGTCGCGCCCGCTGCTGTTCCTCTGCTGCGACACCGGCTTTGCGCCCGTCAAGAGCGTCATCGAGCATGCCATGGCGGTGGACACTGCCCCGGTCATCGCCGTGTACTGGGTGGCGACGCGACCCGGCGGCCATTACCTGGCGAAACAGTGCCGGGCCTGGGCGGAGTCGCTCGACAACTTCCGTTTCCGCGCACTCGATGCGGCCGATGCCGACGCAGCGGCGCTCGCGGTAGCGGCCGCCGCTCTGGCCGATGCGCCCGACGCGGCCGCGTGGGACGTTTATGTGGCGGGCGCCCGCATCTTCGTCGACGCCGTCGCCGCACGCCTGCATGCGGCCGGTTTGCCCCTGGAGCAGATTGTCGCAGTCGTGGCCTGACTCATGGTCAAGTTGGTTAGAATGTGCCTTGCTTGACCAGGGGGCGCGATGCGCATCCGCACGTTCATACTCACCGCGTCCGCCGTAGTTGCCGCCGGTTTTCTTGGTGTCGGCTATTTCGCCGTCAACCGCGTTCTCGATCACACGGTGCGCGAGAGCGCCCGCCAGTCCTCCGCGACCCTGGCGCAAGTCACCTTCGCCAGCATGTACCAATTGATGAGCACCGGCTGGAGCCGACAGCAGGTCGAGCATTTCCTCGGTGCCGTGCGCGGTGCGGCGCAGGATACGCCGGCCAACGTGCAGATCTACCGCGGCGGCATCGTGGTGCAGGACTACGGCGAGATCGCCCAGCCGGATCTGGACGAGTCGCTGCGCCGGGTGCTGGCGACCGGGCAGCCGATCACCGAAGCCGCCGACAGCAATATCCGCTATCTCATGCCCCTGGTCGCCGACGAGCGCTGCCTGGGTTGTCACGCGCATGCCGTGTCGGGCTCGGTGCTGGGCGCCATCGAGGTGCGCCAGGATTTTGCGCCGCTGCTCGAAAAGGCGCATGGCGACTTTCTGATCTGGTTGCTGGCCATCTCACCGCTGGCCATGGCCATGGCCGCCCTGGTGGTCTGGCGCGTCAATCTCCGCCTGGAACAATCGATCGAGGTGGTCGACCAGGCCGTCTCTCAGGTCGACGCAGTCGCCGACCTGCGCAAGCTTCAGTTTGCCGAGCACGATCTCGGCTTCGACGAACTCAACAAGCTGTTCGGTCATCTGGGCGGGTTGATCGAGAAGCTGCGTTCAGTGGCCGTCGACAAGGACGTCTTGCGTTTCGAGATCGGCCTGCTGGAGAAATTCGTCATCACCTCGGAAGTCGTGCGCGACTGGGGCGACTACATCTCCCGGCTGCTGGCGGAGATGAACCAGGTGATGACGACGCACCTGATGTTCTCGCTGTTCCGGGTCGACGGCGAGGCCTTCGACCTGGACATCTTCTGGTTCCGGCCGCCCACCGACGAAACCCGCGCATTGGTCGAGGCACATATACGTCGCCTGATCGCTGCCGACAAGCGCTTCGATGCCAATGCCGCCATCCACGTACGCCACCACGCGCCCACCGAAGGCGAGCCTCTTGTCCTCGACGAGCAGTCCGCGCTGCTGCACACCAAGTCGCTGATGGTTGACCAGCCCAAGATCGGCGGCATCGTCGGCATCGGCGTTCATTCCTCGATGGTCGAGGACGAGACGCTCTTGCTGGTCAGGGACAGCATCCTGTCCACCATGCTCAACGTCGTCGGCTCGGTGAAGGCGATCCACAAGTACACCCGCGACATGGAGTACTACGCCACCCGCGATCCGCTCACCGACCTCTACAACCGGCGCGTGTTCTGGGAGCTGTTCGAGTACGAGGTGGCGCGTGCCCAGCGTCACGACTACCAGTTCGCGCTGCTGGTCGTCGACCTCGACAACTTCAAGCTGGTCAACGACGCCTACGGCCACGCCACCGGCGACCGCTACCTGCAGTCGGTGGCGCAGACGATGAAGAAGGTGCTGCGGCCGGGCGACATCTTCGCCCGCTACGGCGGCGACGAATTCGTCGCGCTGTTGCCGGAGATCAGCATCGACGACGCTGCCATGGTCGCCCAGCGCGTGCTCGAAGCCGCCGCTGCGCTGGAACTGACCGCCCACGACGGCGGCAAGGTCGCCGGCAGCGTATCGATCGGCCTCGCCCTCTATCCCTTGCATGCCGACAACGCCAAGGACCTGTTCCTGTTCGCCGACAACATGATGTACAAGGCCAAGGGCGCCGGCAAACACCAGGTCGGCGTACCGGGCGAGCAGGAACTGGCCGAAGTGTTCCGCGACATGACCCAGACCACGATGATGGTGGTCAGCGCGATCAACGAAGGCCGCATCGTGCCCTTCTTCCAGCCGATACTCGACATGCGCAGCAACCGCATCGCCGGCTACGAGGTGCTGTCGCGGCTGGAGCACGAGGGCCAGTTCGTCGAGGCCAGCCGCTTCATCGAGTTCGCCGAGAAGGCGGGGGTCATTCACCGCCTGGACGCCATGGTCATGGAAAGGGCGCTGCGTACGGTGGCCGAGGCCGGCTTCGAAGGCCAGATATTCCTCAACCTGTCGCCGCGCGCGCTGACGCTGGCCGATTTCCTGCAAACGCTCAAGGCGACCGTCGCCGCCTCCGGCATCGAGCCCGGTCAGATCGTGTTCGAAATCACCGAGCGCGACACCATCAAGAACTTCGCTGTGCTGGAACGACTGGTCGGTGAACTCAAGCTCGACGGTTTCAAGCTCGCCATCGATGATTTCGGCTCGGGTTTCTCGTCCTTCCAGTACCTGCGGCGCTTCCCGGTCGACTACGTCAAGATCGAGGGCGACTTCATCGTCAACATCCTCGAAAACGACCGCGACCGGGCTTTCGTCCAGACCATCCGGCAGTTGGCCAACGATCTCGACATCCAGGTCATCGCCGAGCACGTCGAAAGCCGGGAGGTTCTCGAGGAACTGCGTTCGATGGGCGTCGAGCTCGCACAGGGCTACCATGTCGGCAGGCCGAGTCGCCGACTGGAGGGTGGCGTGGCGCCTGTGGAACAGACATGAAACAGAAGAAGTCGATTCCGATCGTCGCCGCCGAAGACGCCGGCGCCAGCGCGTGCAGCGAAGCCGAGACTTTTGCGCTGATGGTGCTGGGCGACAGCATGGTGCCGGAGTTCGTCGAGGGCGACGTGATCATCATCGAACCGGAAGGCGTTGCCACCGACGGTTCCTACGTCCTTGCACAGCTCGACGGCGAGTGGATCTTCCGGCAACTGGTCAGGGGCGGCGAATCGTGGCAGTTGCGCCCCTTGAACCCTGCCTATCCGTCCGCAGATATAGCTGACCTGTCGGGCGTCAAGGGGGTCATCATCCAGAAGAGCAAACCTGGCCGGCGCCGCGCCGCCAAACGTTACGTCGATTAGGATCACCACAAATGGCCTACTACCTTTACAGGATCACCCAGATCGGACCAGTCAAGCAACTGGACAAGCTTGCCGAGTTCGAGACCTTCAAGCCGGCCTCGGCCGAGGCCAAGCGCCTGCGGATGGCAGGCGATCTCCCCGCCGACGTCGTGGTCAAGGTGATATTTGCCGACAACGAACTTCAAGCGGAAGATCTGCTCCAACAGGTGCGCGAGGCAGAGCCGCTGATTGGCGACGATTATTGAGTTGTATCGACCTGAAAACCTTTCACCACCAAGGCACCAAGGACACAAAGATGCACCAAGAAGTTCTTGAACAGCACGCCTTGCCTTCTTGGCCTTCCTTGGTGCCTTGGTGGTGAGGTTTTTCGACTTACCCACGATACTGCCAACTCATGGACGAAACCGCCTTCCGTAATGCGCGTGGTGAAATCAACCGTTTGCCCTGCGTCTTCGGGAAAGCGCTGCTGGCGCGGCACGCCGTCTGCGGTCTCGCCGAGAGTCATGCCCTGGCAGAGCGGGAGACCATCGCCTGCACGTCGCCGCTGGCGCGTGCCGAATGCGGCCGCCTGGCCGGCCTCCTGCGCGAGAAGTCGGCGTTTGCGCTGAAGCTGGCCGGCACGCAGCGCATCCTGCCGCACGCACAACTGATGCGCATCCAGTGCGGCGGCCTCGACGGGCTGAAACAGGTGCTCGATCCGGAAGCGCCGGCCCCCGACGTACACCGGCTGGTCTGCGTGGCGCGCGAACGGCATGGCGAACTCAACGAGTTGCCGTTCTCCGAAATCGTCAAGGGTGTCGCGGCCTGGCAGGGCCGCCGCCGGCCGCGCAAGGCGCAACCTTGATCTCCGATTTCGCGCCGCTCCTGTCGGCAGTGCAGCGCAACTGCAACATCGCCGACGCCCGCCATGCGCGGGACATGACCCTATGCACGTATCTGCTCGAAATGCGCGAGTTCTACCGCTGGGAGCAGGACCTGCCGCTCGGTTCGCCGCCGCCGCGCGACGATGTCGGTCGCTGGATCACCGAGCGCGAAGCGCTCTGGGAACGGATTTCCGACGAGGACTTCAGCGTCCTGCCGGTTGCCGGTGAGCGCGTCGATCCTTTCGAGGCGGGCGCGGTCAACGACGCCCTGCTGCCGGAGGGCTTGGTCTACGGCGCCGGCATCGGCCGCTTCCACAAGCCGCATTTCTTTCTCGGCCGGCTGGCGCGCATCGAGAGACACGACGGCCTCGCCGTGCTGGTGTGCGACTGCGAATACGCGCGCGATCTGACGGCGATTCCGGCCGCGCTCCAGGGCGGCACGGTGATCGTGCGCCGCGAGGCGCTGCGGCAGTGGCTTTGGGAGAAGGCCGAAGCCTGGGGCATGAAGAGGATTCCCGGTGCGATGTCGCGCGCACTCGACGCCTACGGCTACGGCGACGATCCGGCTGCGGCGCTGGCGCGCATGACCGAGGGCGAGACGGAAACCCTGATCCTGCACGAACGCGGCGAACACGCGGCCGGCAATCTGCTCGGCCCGGACTGGCAGTCGATGATCGCCGGCTACGCCAGGCGCCGCCCCGAGCTGCTGGCGCGCGCGGTGCGCGACAATCTCGCCGACTGCCTGTCGACCTTGCCGGCGCTCGTTTGCCGCGACAACCCGGCGTCGCTGCATTTCTGGTTCGCCAACTTCGACGGCATGCGCCGCGAAATCTTCCCCTGGCTTGCCGTGGCCTACGATCGGTGGCTGGATCAAGGCGATCGGACACCGCTGCTGGACGCCGTCGCCACCGGCCGGGGCTACTGGCAATTGGCGGCCGAGCGCCTGCTGTCGGACTTCCGCGAGCTGGGAGCGCAGGCCGAGCCGGAAATCGTTGCGCTCACCGCGCCCACATAGGCGGTGGCCCAGAACGATCCTCGCGCCTTCCTGCGTGGCCTGTTCGACGCCGCCGGTGTCGAAGCAGCGCAGCGCGCGTGCCGCGGGACTCGATGCGCTGGCGTTTCTGGCCGACAATGATGCCTATCGGTTCTTTTCGGCCTTGGACGACCTGGTGGTCCAAGGCCGAACGCGAACCAACGTCAATGACTTCCGTGCAATCCTGATCGACAGACCATGACCCGAGAACACCTCGCCGAGCGCGATCAGGACTTCAGTGATGTCGATCGCGGCCGGTTGCTGGCCGAACTTACAAGGCAGTTGCCGAAGGGCGCGCTGTTGCACGAGCGCGAGGATCTCATGCCCTACGAATGCGACGGCCTCTCGGCGTACCGCCAGGTGCCGCTGGCGGTGGTGTTGGCCGAGAACGAAGAGCAGGTCGTTGGCGTGCTCAGGACTTGCCACGCCCTCGGTGTGCCCGTGGTCGCGCGCGGCGCCGGCACGGGACTTTCGGGCGGTGCGCTGCCGCACGGCCACGGAGTGCTGCTCAGCCTGGCGAAGATGAAGCGCATCCTGAACGTCGATCCGCTCGCCTGCACCGCCGTGGTCCAACCGGGCGTGCGCAACCTTGCCATCTCGGAAGCCGCCGCGCCGCACAAGCTCTACTACGCGCCCGACCCGAGTTCGCAGATCGCCTGCACCATCGGCGGCAACGTGGCCGAGAATGCCGGCGGCGTGCATTGCCTCAAGTACGGGCTCACGGTGCATAACGTGCTGCGCGTGCGCGGCGTCACCATGGCCGGCGAGATCGTCGAATTCGGCGGGGCGGCTCTCGATGCGCCCGGCTACGATCTGTTGGCCCTGATGATCGGCTCCGAGGGCCTTTTGGCGGTGGTGACCGAAGTGACGGTGAAACTCACGCCCAAGCCGGAGACGGCGCAGGTGATCATGGCCTCGTTCGACGACGTCGGCCGCGCCGGCGAAGCAGTGGCGGCAATCATCGGCGCCGGCATCATTCCGGCAGGACTGGAGATGATGGACAAGGCGACCACCGCGGCCGTCGAGCCCTTTGTCCAGGCCGGCTACGATCTCGACGCCGCAGCCATTCTTTTGTGCGAGTCGGACGGCACCAACGTCGAAGTGGCGGAGGAAATCGCCCGCATGCGTGCCGTGCTCGAAGCCGCCGGCGCCACCGGGCTGCGCGTCTCGCGCTACGAGGCCGAGCGGCTCAAGTTCTGGGCCGGCCGCAAGGCCGCGTTTCCGGCCGCCGGCCGCATATCGCCGGACTACTATTGCATCGACGGCACCATTCCGAGAAAACGCCTGGGCGAGATGCTGCGCGCGATTGCGCAGATGGAACGCAAGTACGGTCTGCGCTGCATCAACGTTTTTCACGCCGGCGACGGCAACCTGCATCCGCTTATCCTCTACGATGCCAATGTAGCAAGCGAACTCGAACGCACGGAGGCCTTCGGCGCCGAAATCCTCGAACTGTCGGTCAAGCTGGGCGGCACCATCACGGGCGAGCATGGCGTCGGCCACGAGAAGCTCAACGGCATGTGTGTGCAGTTCGCAGCCGACGAACTCTCGGCGTTTCACCGCGTCAAGGCCGCTTTCGATCCGCGAGGCCTGCTGAACCCCGGCAAGGCAGTGCCTTCGCTGCATCGCTGCGCCGAATTCGGCCGCATGCACGTGCATGGCGGCGAGCTCAAGTTCCCCGACATCGAGCGCTTCTGATGACCGACATGATCGATCAGTTCGGCCAACGCATCCGCGCCGCCGGCCGCGCGGCACCGCTCTCCATCCGTGGCGGCGGCAGCAAGGATTTCTATGGCGGTCCGCCCGTCGGCGAGGTGCTCGATACGCGTGGTCACAGCGGCATCGTCAGCTACGAGCCGACCGAACTGGTGATCACCGCACGCGGTGGCACGCCGCTCGCGGAGGTCGAAGCGGCACTGGCGGCGCAAGGGCAGTTCCTGCCCTTCGAGCCGCCATCCTTCAACGGCGCGGCCACCATGGGCGGTGTCGTGGCCGCCGGCCTTTCGGGGCCGCGCCGTGCCGCCGCGGGCGCCACGCGCGACTTCGTGCTCGGCGTCAAACTCATGGACGGCGAAGCGCGAATATTGAGCTTCGGCGGTCAGGTGATGAAGAACGTCGCCGGCTACGATGTCTCGCGTCTCATCGCCGGCAGCCTGGGCACGCTGGGCGTGATCCTCGAAGTGTCGCTGAAAGTCCTGCCCCGGCCCGTTGCCGAGGCGACGCTGCGTTTCGAGATGCCGCAAGCGAAGGCGCTCGAATCGGTGAGTCGCTGGGCCGGAAAGCCGCTCGCGGTTTCGGCGATCTGCTGGTGCGACAACGTGCTGACCGTGCGCCTGTCGGGCGCACGTGCCGCGGTCGACTCGGGCCGGGAGGCGCTTGGCGGCGAAGCCGTCGCCGACGCTGCGGGGTTCTGGGCCGATCTGCGCGAGCAGCGCATGGATTTCTTCGCCGGCGACGAACCGCTGTGGCGGCTGTCCGTGCCGACGGTGGCGGCGCCCTTGCGCCAGCCGGGACGGCAACTGGTCGAGTGGGGCGGCGCGCAGCGCTGGCTGCGCAGTGGTGCGGCCGCGGCGTTGATTCGCGAGGCCGCGATTGCCGGCGGCGGCCATGCGACGCTCTTTCGCGGCGGCAGCAAGGAAGTTGGCGTCTTTCAGCCCCTGCCACCGCCGCTGATGAATCTGCACCGCCGCGTCAAAGCCGCGTTCGATCCGCGCGGTATCCTCAATCCCGGGCGCCTGTATCCCGATTTCTGATTTCCCCTACCGAAAAGGAAACACCATGGCAAGCATTACCACCGAGAGCGGTCTCATCATCGAAGAACTCACCGAAGGCAGCGGCGCCGAGGCGGGCGCCGGGCAGACCGTGTCGGTGCATTACACCGGCTGGCTGACCGACGGCACCAAGTTCGATTCGAGCAAGGACCGCAACGATCCCTTCGAGTTTCCGCTCGCTGCGCGCCATGTGATCGCCGGCTGGGACGAAGGCGTACAGGGCATGAAGATCGGCGGCGTGCGCAAGCTGACCATTCCGCCGAACCTCGGCTACGGCGCCCGCGGTGCCGGCGGCGTCATCCCGCCGAATGCGACGCTGGTGTTCGAGGTGGAACTGCTGGCGATCAAGTAGCGGCAAACTCATTCACCGCAGAGAACGCAGAGGACGCAGAGAAATGCCGGACCTGAACGTCTACGCCGTCTCTGCGCTCTCTGCGTTCTCTGCGGTGAAATGATCTTCCGAGACTAGTCAAATGTGCGGACTCTGCGGCGAATTGCGTTTTGATGGCGGCCAGCCGGACATGGCCGGGCTGTCGCGCATGATGGCGCTTTTGTCCCGGCGCGGGCCGGATCACGAGGGCATCTATGCCGACGGGCCGCTGATTCTCGGCCACCGCCGCTTGTCGATCATCGATCTCTCGGCGCATTCGCACCAGCCGATGGTGGACAAGGCGCTCGGTCTGACGCTGGTCTTCAACGGCACCATCTACAACTACCGCGAGCTGCGCCGCGAGCTCGCCGCCCTCGGTTACCGCTTCTTCTCCGAAGGCGATTCCGAGGTCATTCTCAAGGCCTACCACGCCTGGGGCGAGGACTGCGTCGAGCGCTTCAACGGCATGTTCGCCTTCGCCATCTGGAGCGAAGCCGAGCAGTCGCTGTTCCTTGGCCGTGACCGCGCCGGCATCAAGCCGCTCTACTGGTGCCGCGACGACAAGCGCCTGCGCTTCGCGTCGACACTGCCGGCGCTGCTGGCAGCGGGCGACGTCGACACCAGCATCGATGTCACGGCGCTGCATCATCACCTGACCCTGCATGCGGTGGTGCCGGCACCGCGCACGTTGCTGAACGGGGTGCGCAAACTGGCGCCCGGCCATGTGATGACCGTCGAGGCGGACGGTCGCAGCGAAACGCGGCCCTACTGGCAATTGAAGGCGGAGCGACCCGCGCAGGCGATGGGCGAGCGCGCCTGGATCGCCCGGGTGCGCGCCGAACTCCTGGCCGCGGTCGAGCGCCAGAACACGGCGGCCGACGTGCCGGTCGGTGTGCTGCTTTCCGGCGGCCTCGATTCCAGCCTGCTGGTCGGCCTGCTGTCGGAGCTCGGCCACAACGATCTGCTGACGTTCTCGATCGGCTTCGGCGACCAGGGCGACGAATCGGGCAACGAATTCCAGTATTCGGATGCCGTGGCCAGCCACTTCCGCACCCGGCATCGCAAGTACCTGATCCCCGACGCGGAGGTGCTCGATGCGCTGCCCGAGGTGGTGGACCAGATGTCCGAGCCCATGGTCAGCCAGGATGTCGCCGCCTTCTACCTGCTGTCGCAGCGCGTCTCGCAGTCGGTCAAGGTCGTCATGAGCGGGCAGGGCGCCGACGAGGTCTTCGGCGGTTATTTCTGGTATCCGCGCATGGACGCAGAGAGCGGCGAACCCGTAGAGCGTTTCCGCCGCCACTACTTTGACCGCGATCACGACGAGTATCTCGCGACGGTCGGCGAGCGGTTCGCCTGTCCGGACGTCACCACCGACTATGTCGCCCAGCGTCTCGCCGAGCCCGGCGCCGACAGCTTCCTCGACCAGGTGCTGCGTTTCGACGCCACCACGCTGATCGTCGACGACCCCGTCAAGCGGGTCGACAACATGACCATGGCCTGGGGCCTGGAAGCGCGCGTGCCCTTCCTCGATCACAAGCTGGTCGAACTGGCGATGGCCGTGCCGCCAGAGCTCAAGTTGAAGGAGGGCGGCAAGTGGCCGCTCAAGGCCATCGCGCGCGGCCTGATCCCCGATTCAGTCATCGACCGGCCCAAGGGCTACTTCCCGGTTCCGGCCTTCAAGTATCCGCAAGGACCGTACCTCGACTTCATGCGCGGGGTGCTCGACAGCGATGCCTGCCGCCGGCGCGGCCTGTTCCGGCGCGCCATGGTGGAGCGCCTGCTCGCCGAGCCGATGCAGCACTACACGCGGCTGCAGGGCGCCAAGGTCTGGCACCTGGCGCTGCTCGAATACTGGCTCCAGCGGCACGTCGATCCGGGCTGAGCCGTGCCGTCTTCCCCCGGCCTCGGGGCCGCCTGCTGTCGTCGTATCGAGACAGCTTGATTCGCCTGACAACCGCCCTAGAGTGCGACGCTTGAAGAGCGGGCCTCGGAACATGGGCTCTCTCCAGATATTGCGGAGGGAACGAACATGCAAGCATATCAACCAGTATTGCCGACGCACATGATGAGGTTCGCCAGACGTGAGCCGGGTGCGCCCCGGTGCGTCCGTTGCGGCCAGAGGTTCCGCCTGTTCTTCAGCGGTGGCCGGCTGACCGAGCAGCGCTGCGGCTGCGGCCTGGTGTACAAGGTCGAGTCGATGGGGATCGAACAGTTCATCGAAGAAGGCACCCGACAACAGTTCGTAATCCTCGATGCGTGAATCCTCGGACGCCGGGAATCCCGGCGTCCCGGCCCGACCGATCGACTTGCGTTACTGAAGGCCCCTTTCGCCGCCGCATCGGCGGTGGCATCTCCGGACCAGGTTTGACACCGTGCCGGAACCGGCAATGGTTGGCGACTGCTCTTGCCTCGGGCAGAATGGTTCCGTGATCACCATGCCCTCCCGGCTGCCGCATGTCGGCACCACCATCTTCACAGTCATGTCCAAGCTCGCCGCCGAGCATGGCGCCATCAACCTGTCGCAGGGGTTTCCCGACTTTTCGCCACCGGCGCGGTTGCTCGAGCGCGTGGCGCACCACATGGCCGCCGGCCACAATCAATACGCGTTGATGGCAGGTGCCGTGCCGCTGCGGGAAGCGATCACCGTGAAGGTCGAGCGCCTCTACGGCGCGCGCTACGACGTCGAGCGCGAGATCACCGTCACGGCAGGCGCCACGCAGGCGATCTTCACGGCGGTGGCCGCCTGCGTGCGGCCGGGCGACGAGGTGATCGTCTTCGCGCCGGTCTACGACTCCTACGGCCCGGCGATCGAACTCTCCGGCGGCCGAGTCGTTCACGCCACGCTGGGCTTTCCGGATTACCGGCCGGACTGGGACGAACTGCGCGCGCTGATCGGACCGCGCACGCGCATGATCATCGTCAACACACCGCACAATCCCACTGGCACCGTCTGGTCGGCCGGCGATGTGCAGGCGCTGGCGGCGTTGGTGCGCGGCACCGACATCGTCATTGTCGCGGACGAGGTGTACGAGCACATGGTCTTCGACGGCGGCCGCCACGAGAGTATCGCGCGCCATGCCGAGCTGCGAGAGCGCAGCTTCGTCATCTCCAGCTTCGGCAAGACCTACCACGCTACCGGCTGGAAGATCGCCTACTGCCTGGCGCCGCGCGAGCTGACGGCAGAGTTCCGCAAGGCACATCAATTCGTCGTCTTCGCCGTCAATCATCCGATGCAACTGGCGATCGCCGATTTCATGGTCGAGACGCCGGACTTCGCGCCGGGACTGGCACAGTTCTACCAGGCCAAGCGCGACTTCTTCCGCCGCCAGTTCGAAGGCTCGCGCTTCCGCCTGCTGCCTTGCGCCGGCACCTACTTTCAGCTGGCCGGCTTCGACGCCATTGCCGACGAGTCCGACATCGACTTTGCCCATCGCATGACTGTCGCGCATGGTGTTGCCGTGATTCCCGTGTCGGCCTTCTACCCGCGCGGCGACGATCACCGGGTGGTGCGCTTCTGCTTCGCCAAGAACGAGCAGACGCTGGCAGCGGCCGGCGAACGCCTGCGGCAGGTGTGACGCCGAAAGAGGCAATCGCACCGCAAAGGACGCAAAGGAAAGCAAGCGATTGACGTCGACAATGGACTCACCGTCCGGGTCATATCCGATTTGTCCTCGATCTGGTTTCCCTCTGCGTCCTTGGCGTCCTTTGCGGTGAAATGAATTGTGGTTTTCAGCATGAATCCAGTTGGGGTGATAATCGGCGCATGGACACGGCTCTGCACATTCAGTTGCCCGACTGGCTGATGGTTGCCGCCACGGCCTGCCCGCCCCTGGCAACGCAGGATGCACGCATGGCTTTTGTAATCGGGCTCGCCCGGCGCAACGTGGAAACCGGCAGCGGCGGGCCTTTCGGAGCGGCGGTGTTCGAGTCGGCCGGCGGACGCCTGCTGGCGGCGGGGACGAATCTGGTCGTCGCGAGCCGGTGCGCTGTGGCCCACGCAGAAATCCTGGCCCTGTCGCTGGCGCAGAAGTCGCTCGCCAACTTCGATCTCGGCGCGCCCGGGCTGCCCGACTGCGAACTGGTGACGAGTGTCGAGCCCTGTGCCATGTGCGTGGGCGCCGTGCTCTGGTCCGGGGTGCGCCGCCTGGTCTGCGCCGCCAGCAGCGACGATGCGCGCGCGATCGGCTTCGACGAGGGACCCAAGCATCCGGATTGGGCGAACGAATTGCGCGCACGCGGAATCGAAGTGGTGGAAGGCGTGTTGCGCTCCAAGGCGGTTGCGGTGCTCGAACACTATCGCGCCGCTGGCGGACCGATCTATAACGCGCGTTCGGCGCTGCCCTGAGCAATGGAAACGCATCTCGCCGATTTCATTCGCGAAACGCCCGACGGCCGCGAGGCCGAGGCGATTCTGCGCGCCTGCGTGCATTGCGGTTTCTGCACGGCCACCTGTCCGACCTACCAGTTGTTCGGCGACGAGCTGGATGGGCCGCGCGGCCGCATCTATCTGATCAAGCAGGTGCTCGAAGGCGCCGACCCCGGAGAGAAGACGCGGCTGCATCTGGATCGCTGCCTGACCTGCCGCGCCTGCGAGACGACCTGTCCGTCCGGCGTTCACTACGCGCGCCTGCTCGACATCGGTCGCGGCGTCGTCGAATCAAAAGTGCCGCGCCGCGGTGCCGATGCGCTGGCGCGCGGCCTGCTGAAGGCGGTACTGCCGCGTCCGGGCCTGTTCGGCACTGCAATCAAGCTGGGCCAGCATCTGCGTCCCGTGCTGCCGTCTGCGCTGCGGGCCAGGGTGCCCGCCGTCCAGGAGGCCGGCGTCTGGTCGATCACGGGGTCGGGACGGCGCATGCTGGCGCTCGCAGGCTGCGTACAGCCGGCGATGCTGCCGAATATCAACACCGCCACGGCGCGGGTGCTGGCCCGCCTGGGCATCGGTCTGGCCGAGATCCCCGAGGCTGCTTGCTGCGGAGCCGTGCGTTTCCATCTCAATGACGGCGAGGGCGCCAAGCGGGAGGCGCGGCGCAACATCGACGCCTGGTGGCCCCATGTCGAGACGGGCGCCGAGGCGATCGTGATCACCGCCTCGGGTTGCGGCGTGCAGGTGAAGGATTACGGCCACCTGCTGCGGCACGACACGCGCTATGCGGCGAAAGCCGGGCGCATCGCCGGGCTGGCGAAAGATGTCGCCGAGGTGGTGGCGGCCGAGGCCGAAACGCTGCGGCCGCTGCTGAGCTCGGTTGAGGCCGGGCCGGGGCGTGCAAGAGTCGCCTTTCATGCACCGTGCACGCTGCAACACGGCCTGAAGATCCGCGGCGTGGTCGAATCGCTGCTCGCCGCCGCCGGCTTCGACCTGGTGTCGGTGGTGGACAGCCACTTATGCTGCGGGTCGGCCGGCACCTACTCGGTGTTGCAACCGGACATCGCCATCCGGCTGCGCGACGACAAGCTGGCTGCCTTGCGCGCCGGCCGGCCGGCCGTCATCGCCAGTGCCAATGTCGGTTGCATCGCCCACCTGCAAGGCGGCAGCGGCGTGCCCGTGCGGCACTGGATCGAACTGATCGATGAACGCCTGGAAGCGACGGCGCCGGAGCCGCCCGTCCGTGAGAGAATGCCGATTCGGGAAAGGGGGACGCCATGAGCGATCCAAGCGACGACAAATCGGGCGGCGAGCGGCGGATCAACCTTCGCCTGCGCGAGATATTCGTCGAGGCCTACGATGTGGTCGAGCCCTTCTTCGATCCGAAGAACACTTGGGGCGGCCAGACCCACGAGCATCTGGCCTTTCGCGCCCTCCACGAGCATTTTCCCGATCTCTCGGCGGCGGAAGTTCTGGTCATCGTGATCGCCGCCAAGCGGGTGTTCGGCTCCGGCGGCAATCCGCCGCGCTGAAATGAATCATTCCGGCGCCGCGAGCCGGTGCCGACCCTATAATGGCCTATGCCTTTAGTTATTGAGACCTGCACGGCCCAGCACATCGGCGACCGTGGCGAACAGCAGGACCGCGTCGGCGTCTTCGGCCATCTTCGGGCGAAGGGAACGCTGCTCGCCGTGCTGGCGGACGGCATGGGCGGCCATACCGGCGGCGCGCTGGCGGCGGAGCAGGTGGTGCATTCGGCAAAACAGAACTTCGACTCCTCGATGCCGAGTCCCGGCAGCATTCGCGACATCCTGTTCTCGGCCATCGGCGACGCCCACGATGCCATCAAACTGACCCGCTTCACCAGCGAACAGGATCCGCACAGCACGGCCTGCCTGCTGGTACTGCAACCGGGACGGGCCGACTGGGCCTACTGCGGCGATTCCCGCATCTATCATTTCCGCGACGGCCAGCGGCTGGCGCGCACCACCGACCATTCCTATGTCATGGACCTGGTGCGCAAGGGCTTCATCACCGAAGCCCAGGCCGAGCAGCATCCGAACAAGAACATACTCGTGTCATGCCTGGGCGATGTCGAGCCGCCCAAGGTCGACGTCGGTGCGACGGCGCCGCTGGTGGCCGGCGATGCCTTCCTGGTCTGTTCCGACGGGCTGTGGGCGTATTTCTCGGACGAGGAACTCGGCCGCGCGCTACAGGAATTCCCACCGCGCAAAGCTGCGGAGATCCTGATCGACACCGCGCGGTCGCGCGCGCGCGGCCGTGGCGACAACTGCTCGCTGGCCATCGTTCGTCTCAAGGAGGCCGATGCGCCGCCTGCCTCGCCGGTCAGGCAGGGGATGCGCTGATCGCGGCCTCAACGCTTAAGGAAGTTCAAAAAGAAATTGAGTATGATTCAGACGGCCTCGTGACCACCGCCCGTGTTGCGAGGCAGCAATAAACATAACAACTGCCGCACTTTCTACCGGAGGTTTCGATGTCGTCCACAATTGGGGTTCCCCGGGAGGTCTATCCCGGCGAGAAGCGTGTCGCGACTGTTCCTGAGGTCGTCGAGAAGTTGATCAAGCTGGGCTTTGCCGTTGCCGTCGAGAGCGGTGCAGGCGACGCCGCCAATTTCAGTGACGATGCCTATCGGGCTGCGGGCGCGGAGATTGTTCCGGACGCAGCCGGGCTCTGGAACAAGGCCGACATCGTATTCAAGGTGCGCGGCCCGACGACCGACGAAGTCGGCCTGATCAAGGAAGGCCAGACACTGGTCAGTTTCATCTGGCCGGCGCAGAACCCCGAACTCATGCAGCAGATGGCGGCCAGGAAGGCCACGGTGCTGGCCATCGACTCGCTGCCGCGCCAGCTTAGCCGCGCCCAGAAGATGGACGCGCTGACCTCCATGGCCGGCATCGCCGGCTACCGCGCCGTCATCGAGGCCGCCAACGCCTTCGGCCGCTTCTTCAACGGTCAGATCACCGCCGCGGGCAAGGTGCCGCCGGCCAAGGTCTTCATCGCCGGTGCCGGTGTGGCCGGCCTGGCGGCGATCGGCACCGCCGCCGGCCTGGGCGCCATCGTGCGCGCCAACGACACACGTGCCGAAGTGGCCGACCAGGTCGTGTCGCTGGGCGGCGAATTCGTGAAGGTCGAATATGAGGAAGAAGGTTCCGGCGGCGGCGGCTACGCCAAGGTGATGAGCGAGGGCTTCCAGCAGGCCCAGCGCGAGATGTACGCCAAGCAGGCCAAGGAGGTGGACATCATCATCACCACCGCGCTGATCCCCGGCAAGCCCGCGCCCAAGCTGATCACCGCCGACATGGTGAAGAGCATGAAGCCGGGTAGCGTCATTGTCGATATGGCGGCCGAGCAGGGCGGCAACTGCGAACTGACCGAACCCGGCCAAGTGGTGGTGAAGCACGGCGTGACCATCGTCGGCTACACCGACCTGGTCAGCCGCCTGGCCAAGCAATCCTCGACGATGTATTCGAACAACCTGTTGCGCTTGACCGAGGAACTGTGCAAGACCAAGGACGGCATCATCAACGTCAATATGGACGACGACGCCATCCGCGGCCTGACGGTCATCAAGGATGGCAACATCAGTTGGCCGCCGCCGCCCCTCAAGCTGGCAGCGCCGCCGGTGCCCAAGGCGGCAATGCCCCCGCCGCCGCCGGCCCACGGCCATGGCAAGGGCGGGGCTCCGGCCTCAGGCAAGAAGGTGGCGATCATGTTCGCGTTCGCCGCCGTGCTGTTCGGGCTCATCGGTTCCGGTGCGCCGTCGGCCTTCCTGGCCCACTTCACGGTCTTCGTGCTCGCCTGCTTCGTCGGCTACATGGTGGTATGGAACGTCACACCGGCCTTGCACACGCCGCTGATGAGCGTCACCAACGCGATTTCCAGCATCATCGCCATCGGTGCCCTGGTGCAGATATCACCGCCGCTGGCGGAAGGCATGACGCGGCCCGAAAGCCTCATTCAAGGGCTGGCCGGTCTCGGCATCGCGCTGACGGCGATCAACATGTTCGGCGGTTTCGCCGTCACCCAGCGCATGCTGGCGATGTTCCGCAAGTAAGGGAGACGAATAAATGTCCGCAAGTCTGGCTACCGTCTCCTACATCGGAGCAACCATTCTCTTCATCCTCAGCCTGGGCGGTTTGTCGAGTCCGGAAAGCTCGCGCCGCGGCAACCTCTACGGCATGATCGGCATGGCCATCGCCGTGCTGGCCACGGTGTTCGGCCCGCGCGTCACGGCCGGCGGCCTGGCCTGGATCGTCTGCGGCATGGCCATCGGCGGCAGCGTCGGCCTCTACGCCGCGCGGGTCGTCAAGATGACCCAGATGCCGGAACTGGTGGCGCTGATGCACAGCCTGGTCGGCCTCGCTGCCTGCCTGGTCGGCTACGCCAACTACATCGACCCGAGCATCCAGCTGGCGGGCGCCGAGAAGACGATCCACGAAGTCGAGATCTACATCGGCATCCTCATCGGCGCGGTGACCTTCTCGGGTTCGATCATCGCCTTCGGCAAGCTGTCCGGCAAGATCGGCGGCAAGCCGATGCTGCTGCCGGGACGCCACCTGCTCAACCTCGCCGGCCTGCTGGTGGTGATCTGGTTCGGCGGCGCCTTCCTGCATGTCGAGTCGGTGCAGGCCGGCATGATGCCGCTGATCGTGATGACCGTCATCGCGCTGCTGTTCGGCATCCACATGGTGATGGCCATCGGCGGCGCCGACATGCCGGTCGTTGTCTCCATGCTCAACAGCTACTCGGGCTGGGCAGCGGCGGCGACCGGCTTCATGCTCAACAACGACCTCCTGATCGTCACCGGCGCCCTGGTCGGATCGAGCGGCGCGATTCTTTCCTACATCATGTGCCGGGCGATGAACCGCAACTTCATCGCCGTCATCGCCGGCGGCTTCGGCACTGGCGGCGGCGCCGTGGCGGTCAAGGGCGAAGGTCAGCCGGCCGGCGAGGTGACGCCGATCAGCGCGCTGGAAACCGCCGAGCTGTTGCGCGAAGCCAAGAACGTCGTCATCGTTCCCGGCTACGGCATGGCGGTGGCCCAGGCCCAGCACACGGTGTACGAGATCACCCAGCACCTGCGCGAGAAGGGCATCAACGTCCGCTTCGGCATCCACCCGGTGGCCGGCCGCATGCCGGGCCACATGAACGTGTTGCTGGCCGAGGCCAAGGTGCCCTACGACATCGTGATGGAGATGGACGAAATCAACGCCGACTTCCCGGATACCGACGTCTCCATGGTCATCGGCGCCAACGACATCGTGAACCCGGCGGCCCAGGAAGATCCGACCTGCCCCATCGCGGGCATGCCGGTGCTGGAAGTGTGGAAGGCCAAGACCTCGATCGTCATGAAGCGCTCCATGGCCTCCGGCTACGCCGGCGTGGACAACCCGCTCTTCTACAAGGAGAACAACCGCATGCTGTTCGGCGACGCCAAGAAGATGCTCGAAGAGGTGCTGGTGGCACTAGTGAGCTGACGGCAAGCCGGGCGCTGCCGGTCACGGCGGCAACAGGAAAGGGCGGCTGCGGCCGCCCCTTTTTTGGAAGACGGGAGATCGCATGTCCCCGGGCGGGAAGTGAAATCTTCCCGTTCGGGTGGATGCAACTGAGGAAACCCCGGACCTTGCGGTCGTACCTGTGACAGGGGCTGACAGGTCACCATAGCGCTGGGGGTGCTAGCCTACGTACTGCGGAAACGCCGCCATATTTGCGTCGGACGTTTCCCGGCGTCAAGCCGAACCCCCGACAGCCGGCGGTGATTGCGCGCGCGACGCCGGATCGCCGATCCTCGCGCCGACCAGTGACGCAGGACGCCATCGCACCCGAGAGGATTACACGGTCTCTCGAAGCTTGTCTGCGCGCACCCAGGTTGGCGAAATGAACATCAGCTTGCGCAAGGAGTTCTGCGGCCCGTGGGGCTGCATGCGGAAATGCCCACGCCGCAGATGCGGCGAGACTTCGCCATGACCGTGGCCGGGGATTTCGTTCGGGCCGACCAGAATCCGGTCGTAGAGATCGGTCAACTGGCGCTGCATCTTCGCGGCCTTCTTTGGCCCTCGACGGATGAGCTTGTTCAGCGCATCCGAATAGGGCCGTTCGTCGCGCCGGACCGCCTGCGGCATGCCCAGGTACAGAAAGACCTTGGCCACCGTCTGCATTAGGACGACATGGGGTCCGGCCACCTCAGGATTGGCCTGTCCCACGGCGGGCAGCAGACCGATATTGATCGGCTGCGCCTCGTCGTCGATCGCCACCTCGAAAGACCTGATCGCCCGGCCGCTCCTGCCCGGCAATCCGAAGATCAGCACGATCGCCAGCATTCGTCCGGTCTCGGTCGCCGTCTCGAAGACATATGCGCCTTCGGGCACACAGTAATCGAGACCCGGCCAGCGGCCCTCGGGCGCCACCGCCTCCTGAAACGATTCCCCAAAACCGATATAGCAGGCCGAGGCCGGCGGATGCAGTATGCCGGCGGCCAGATCGTCGCCCAGGTCGGAAGCCACAAGCATCTGCTCCAACGCAGCCGTGCACTCGATCAAGGCGTTGGGCCGCGTCCAGAACATCAGGGGCGGCACGCCGAATTCTGCCGAGAAACGGTCGCGCCCCACCCCGGCGGGAGGCGCGAGCCGTCCTTGCTCCCAGAGCGGGTCGTGTTCGACCGCCCCGGTCAGGAGTTTCTCATTGGTGAAGAACCGGTTTTGCGGATCCATCAACAAGCCCAATGCCTCGTCGCCGCCTGGCACGATGCGGGCCGACAGCCAGCGCCGGCAGGCAACCACGAGCCCGCAGTTGCGGCCAAGGATCGGATGCGGAACGGAACTGCCCTGCGAGCATGCGTTGAGCGCCGCAAGGAATTCCAGCGTCTGTGGCGGAACGCCTTTGCGGGCGGCGATTTCGCGGGCGTTGCGGGCGTTCAGTACCGTGCCGCGTGACGCCGGTGGCGAAGAATCCGGGAACAACTCCATGACCAAACCTCCCGTTGGGATTGAGGGCGTCTTGGCTGCCAGTGCCGGGTGGTCCCCGGTCGCGTATCAGGAGCATAACCATCTGCCGTTGCGTGCGCAATCACGCGGCGTGCCACCGCCGGCTCCGTTGCAAGGGTATCGTGCTGGCGTCATTCGGCCCGGGGCCAGTTCCCATGCCGGCCGGCACGAGCGCGCCTCTGTCTAAAGCGATATTCCCGCTCCGGGTGCGGCTTGGCACGGCATTTGGTCACACCGGTTATGTCATGTCCATTGTTGTAACTGTCATGTTAGCATCGCGTTTCGACTCTCATCCAAACCTGAAACGCCGCGCAGCATGTCTGCCTTCGAGCCCCTTCTTCATCGTCGCTACGCCACGACAGCCGGGGGCAACGGATGACCTGGGAGATCGAGTCCCTCTGGCACGACCTCGCCGAGGCCGAGCATTCCCTCGACCGGGGCGGCGAAACTTACGGCGAGCGGCTGTACGACAGTTTCGGGCGAGCGTTCCATGAGTTCTCCGGCTGGACCGGCATCGACGAGGGCGTCAGCCGCGTCGAACGCATCAGAGAAGCGCTGGCCGATTCTGGCCCGCTGGCCCAACAGCGCATCGTCCAGGTCTTGAGCGGCATCGACCTGTCGACCATCTGGCATATTTTGATCAAGGCGGCGGAAGACATCGCGCTGTACTTCGGCGGTTCCGTCGTCGCCGGCACGCTCATCGGCGGCGTGGTCGGTGCCTTCTTCGGCGGTATCGGGGCCGTGCCGGGCGGTGCGATGGGCGCTACAGCCGGGGCCAAGGTCGGCGGCTGGATACTGGCCTTCCTGGGGCTGAAATCCCTTGTGGTGGGACTGTCGGACGCCCTGCCGCGGGCGGTGACGTACTACGAGACAGGTTTTCGCGAAGCCTGGGGACCGACGCACCACGACGACGGCTTCTGCGTGGCGGACGGGCACGGCTGCGTGAACCGCGCCGCCCACGACATCGCCGAGGGCCACGTCGAACTGATCGCGGCCCTGCTGGCGGCGCTGGTGGCCTATCTCACGCGCGGCAAGGGCGACCGGGGCGCCATCCTGCAAGAGATACGGCAAAGCCCGAGACTCGGCCCCAAGGTGGCCGACTGGATCGCGGCGAACGAAGAGAAGCTGCGCAACCATCCGAGGCTCAAGCCCGGCGAGAAGCCGTCGGTGGCGATGATGGTCGCGGAGGACAACACTGCCAAGGGAGGCGGATCGCAGGCCGCTGGCAGGAAGGCAAAGACGGCTCGTCAAGAGAACAAGCGCGATACATCCGAGACAAAGGCAAGCGAGGAAGAAGAGATCAAGGCCAAGGTCAAGCCGACGGCGAACCCCTCTTCTCTGTTGAAGGACGGGACTATCGATCACCGCGAGTTGAGCACCTGGGCCGAAGATCAAGGCTTACAGAACCAATGGAATGCTGCCCCCGACAAGTTTCCGTCGGGCGGGTTCAAGTACCAGGCCACGGATGGCGAGTTCGAGTACTCTGTTCACGGGCACGGTCCCAATCCCGTCGCCATGGAGAACTTCCCGACCTCGAATTCCGCGCTCGGGCCGACAGTTTCGGTGACCCGGACACCCGTCGGCGGCGGATTCTCGGCGCGGGAGAATCTGATGCAGTCGGGAGAGTGGGCGCCATTCTCGACGAACCCCAACGCCGCCCATATTCCGTTGCTCAATTCACCCTTCTAGGACGATCGCATGTCGAACCTTACCAACATCCACCAAGAAATCATGCAGGCGCCCACGGTCATGCGGCTGCAGATGGAGCGCGATTTCTGCGAACGGATTACGAAGCTGCCGCCCGACGAAATCGCCGGCCATTGGGACCTGATGACGGACATCCTGGGGCGGTTGCACGAGTCGCACACAGACACTTTCTACGAGGTGACGCCCAACGACGATTTCTCATTTTTTGTCGACTGGGCGCGCGCCATGGCGAGGCAGCCGCAAAACGCAAAGCACGCGACCGGTCTGCTCGGCGTCGCTGACATGTTCACCGTCGTGCCTTACTGAGTGGAATTGGATGATTGACGCGACCCAATTCCGCCGGCTCGAACAAGTGTCTAAGTTCACTTGCCCGGCCTCGTTTCTGGCGTGGTTGGACCAGTTTGGCGACCTGAGCACCAAACCCGCTTTCGGCACGTTGTTTGTACGCTGGACGGTTTGCAGCGAATCGGACATCCGGAAGGCCCGTCACGACGGGCTGCCGGACGATCTGATTCCCTTCTTCATGGAGCCGCAAGGGACTCATAACGACTATTACTGTTTTGACACCAACGACGATTCCGTGGTGGTCTATGCCGACCACGCCATCGTCTTCCGCTGGACCGACTTTGCCGAATTCCTGGCGTGGATCAGGACGAAGATTGGTGTCTAGCGTGGAAGGCCTCGCCCATATCACAGCATTCCCATGACCTACTCGTTTGAGAAGAACACCGTGTTCCAACTGGATCAGGCGGGCAACAAGACGCCCATCGCCAGCCTCAATCATCCGGTGCTGAAGATCATCGAAGTCGCCGAGGGCATTTGCGTGCTGACGGAGCCCAGTCCGAAAGCGACCCGAGTCGCCAATCTCTTCCTACTTGATGCCGACGGCGCCACGCTGTGGACCGTGGCCGCGAGTTTCGCGGCGGGAGACAAGAACGTCTTCGTCGATGCCAAGCCCCATGCCGAGCATCCGGGGCAATTGATCGCCTGGGATTGGGACGGCAACCGCTACTCGCTGGCCGCATCCTCGGGCAAGGAGTTGGCCAAGACATTCCTCAAATGACCCCGTGCCGATGCCAGACCCGCGACCTTCGCTGAACCTTTCCCCCTTCCCAGGAGCCTGACATGAACAATCCCGCCGACGCCGCGCAAGCACTCAAGGCCATGGCGACCGACCCGCAGAACGACCGCCTGATGCGGCTCAAGTTCCCGCGCGACGACGGCCCGCAGGCGATGATGCTGCCGAACAAGCTGCGGGCGCGCGAGGCACTGTCGCGCGACTTTCGCTTCGACATCGAAATCCTCTCCGACAATGCCCGCATCCCGCTCAAGACCGTCATGGGCCGGATGGTCACCGTCGAACTGGTGCGCGAGGATGGGACGCTGCGCTACTTCAACGGCTACGTCGTCAAGTTCAAGCTCGCCAAGACGGATGGTGGCGTCGCTTATTACAAGATGACCCTGGGGCCGTGGCTCGCCTTCCTCAAGCTGCGCCACGACTGCTACCTCTTTCACGGCAGAACAGTGGAGCAGCAAACCGAGACCATCTTCGGCGACTACCCGATCGCCGATTGAGACATCCGCGACCTTAGCAGCGATCCGGAGATGACCGACGCCTGCCAGTTCGGCGAGTCCGACTACAACTACCTGAATCGTCGCTGGGAGGCGCTGGGCTGGTATTACTACTACGAACACGGTCCCGACTTCCACCGGCTGATCCTCTGCGGCAATTCCACCCTGGCCTTGCCCATCGACGGCAAAAGCCCGGAAACGGCCTACCAGCGCGACGCCGGTTCATTGGAGGACGACGCCATCGGCGACTGGAGCCCGCTGCGCCAAGTCGTGTCGACCGATGTCGCCCTCTCCAGCTTCGATTTCAAGAACCCGAAGCCGATCCACGTCCAGATGCCGACCAACAATCAGCAGGGCGACGTGCCCGATCTGGAAGTCTACAAGTACGTCGGCGCCTACGGCTTCAAGAGCGTCGACGAAGGCGAAGCCATCGCCCGGCGCGAGATGGAGGAAGTCGAACAGACCGGCAAGCTCTTTCAGGCGGCCGGCAACGACCGCACCCTGCAAAACGGTCGCTGGACGCGGCTGGTCGGCCATTACGACTACGAGGGACCGGGCGCCACCGACGCCGACCGCGAATTCCTGATCGTCGAGATCACGCACACGGTCAGCAACAACTACCTTCAGGCGGCCGGCTGTTCGGCCGAGTATCACAACGCCTTCACCTGTCTGCGCAAGAAGATTCCCTGGCGGCCGAGCAAGGGCTACAACAGCAAGGAACCGAAGATCTACGGTCTCCAGACCGCCATCGTTGTCGGCCCCAAGGGCGAGGAGATCCACACCGACTCATACGGCCGCGTCCGGGTGCAATTCCATTGGGACCGCGAAGGCGAATACGACGAGAAGAGTTCGGCATGGGTGCGCGTCGCCTCCACCTGGGCGGGCAGCAACTTCGGCTTCGTGGCCGTGCCGCGTATCAACCAGGAAGTGCTGGTGCAGTTCCTCGACGGCAACCCGGACCGGCCCATCATCACCGGCCGGGTGTACAACGCCGACAACATGCCGCCCTGGGGCCTGCCGGGCAACATGACCCAGACCGGCATCCTCTCCCGCTCCAGCAAAGGCGGCACGCCCGACAATGCCAACGCGATCCGCTTCGAGGACAAGAAGGGCTCGGAGGAAGTCTGGCTTCACGCCGAGAAGGACCAGCGGATCGAGGTCGAACACGACGAGTCGCACTGGGTCGGCAACGACCGCACCAAGAACATCGACCACGACGAAACCAGCCACATCAAGCACGACCGCACGGAGACGGTGGATAACGACGAAACGATCACGATTCACAACAACCGCACCGAGCGGGTCGACCACAACGAGACCACCAGCATCTGTTCCAAAGCATCCGTGCATTGGACAAAGGCATTGGGTCGGGTCCAGAACATCCAGGGCGGCACGCCAAATTCCGCCGAGAAGGGTTGACCTGTTACCCCGGGTGCAAGCACGAGCCGCCCCTGCGCCCAGAGCGGATCATGCTCGACTGCGCCGGTGAGAAGCTGCTCGTTGACGAAGAAGCGGCCTTGCGCACTGGTCAGCAAAGCCAGCGCTTCGCGGCCGCCGGGCACGATACCTGCCGAGAGCCAGCGCCGGCAGGCCACTAGTAGTCAGTCAGCGGGGAATTGATGGGGGAAACTGCTGCGGCTCTGGCGAGCGGTAATAGGTGGTGAGTCATATGCTGAAGCCTTTCGTGGCGGGAGGCTGACATGCAGATCAGGTGGCGGGTTGATTTGACGGATGAAGAGCGCAAGCATCTGTTGGGGCTGATCAGCAAGGG
>JBGOZF010000024.1:0-59489 GCA_041480065.1 Rhodocyclaceae bacterium | reverse complement strand
GTGGAACGGGAAGGCTATAGCGCTGCCAAGCCGGTCTCAAGGAAATGTCCGAGCCAGGAACAATCAATCGACCGGTATCAGGGCGATACCAGGCAGTGGCCCTATTCCGGAACTACCGAACTATTGGACAGCATGCGGCCAACTGCGGCCATACAACTGGCAGCGTGATCGGGCTAATGAGGGACCGGTTCGTAAGGCATTGCCGCCATTGACCCTTGGCGCGTGACGCGTTGGCGGGCATGCGCTGGCACGACGAACGCACGAATGACGACCGGCAGAGAAAAGCAGGTCAGGTCAGGAGAGACTTTACGGCTTACTGAGCGTACGGCCCGACGTGATGCTCGCAAGAACCAAGTGGAAAGCAAGCGGCGAAGAGCTTACCCAAATTCTGGAATGCCACGATCCGCTACTGGTTCGTGGAGTGTTGGCATTGGGGTGGAAGCTGGGTTGGCTTTAGGCCTTCACCGTTCGTGCAGCCCCAGGTGACGTGACCGTTGGCGTCAGCCTTGGGCACGAAGATCAGTTCGCCATGCGCCGTGCTGAGGGTGAGCACCATGTTGTTGGGGTTGAGGGACAGTCGGGTGCCATCGGCCAGTTGCGAACCGATGCCAAGAACGTCAAGCGACTCGGGAATCTTCCGGTTGGACTCGTAGTAGTTGCCTAGCGTCTCGCGCGCGCCCTGGGAGGCAACGATGTTCGCACTGACCTTCGTCCTGACCGTATAGTCCTGATATGCGGGAACGGCCACCGCGGAGATGATGGCGACGATGTAGATCAGTATTAGCAAACCGAAGCCTCCGCCCAGGCGCCCGGCGTAGGGAATGAACATCGCCAGCAAATAGGCGAAACCATTGCGTTTGGGCATCGGCGCCTCGGTGTTCATCACGCGCGCAGCCCGTTTGGTCAGCCAGGGATAGCCGGCGGTCAGCTCGTGGAATGACATCCAGAAGCCGGACGTGTGGGCGGCCTGCCTGAGATATGCCGTTACGTCGAGGTCCTTCCAGCGTTCGGCACCGGCCGACAGGGCAGCCAGCGATCGCGCTGCGCCTTCGGGCGACGAACTGCAGGCCAGCCCGTGGCGATCACAGGTGCTTTCGCGGGCGCGGGAATAGGCCGCGCCGAGCAGCGGTAGCCACAGAATCGGCCAGCGCAGCAGGTGTCCACTCAGATGCTTCATGCGCAAGTGGCCGAGCTCGTGACCGATGTAGAAGCGGACGCCGTCGGCGTGCTTGGCCATCGCATCAACCACGTCCGACAGCAGCACGACGTACTGAGTACCGAGGAACTTGGTGGCGAAGGCATTGAGGCCGCCGTTGCCGTTCAGGACGTAGGCCTGCGGACGCTTCTTCATCTGTAGCCGATCGCAGCAGGCGCTGAATTGCGCGTGCAGGTCAGGGAACTGGGCTTCGGTCAGTTCGACCCCATTGCCCTTAATGTGTGCTATCAGCGTGGACTGGATGAACAGATAGAGCACGAAGCCAAGCGCCAGCCCGATCAGTGCACCACCAAAGGTGCCGACGATTAGGCCGAGCCAGACCAGAAGACCCAGCACCAGGGTGATGGTACCGAGCGTGCGCTCTTGCGGATAGACGAGTTCGTTCATGGTCAATGATCCCCTTTGAATAGCGACAGCATTATCTGTCATTTGGCGTCGTGTCGCTCCGCGAGGGAAAGACAGAACCACTATCGCCCTTCCAGAAATCAATTCGAGCACGACCCCTTTGATCCCTTTGATCCTGGCCCCTATTGAAACAAGATTGCCAGCTTTCGTTCCCTAGCACCTTGCACAAGCTGAATCAACCGGTCCACCAATGGCTCGCCGTCGACATCTATGAAGGAGTCTCGCAACGACTCCGCCGACAGACCCAGATATTTCGCCAATTCTCTCTGCCATTCCGCTTGGTATTCCAAGGGAGGCATTGCGATGAATGCCTTTCTGATCGCGATCAGTTCGCTATAAAGCGCTTCCAGCTGATCAACCTCCCAAGCTCCGTCACTGTCCGCATGCCGCATCAGTATCGGGAACCGACTTCCCGCATTACCGTTCTCCAATCGCTTGCAGATTTCGCTACGGAACGCATCGAAGTCCAAATAGCGCCCCAAATCGACTCCGTCGACGTCTTCGTCCCCTTGAAAGACGCAAAGATACAAGCTCATGTCAGGCCTTCTCAATGCGAACCGATGGCTTCACTGTCCTAACGAAATCACCAAGAGCGCGATCGACTTGACAGTCATTTGGAATTCTGACGACCAATTTCCTACCCTCTTGGACGGCACGGAACGCAAGTAGGCGAATTTGATATGTCAGCCTCAGCTTAGAGACGTTCTTGAAGAGATATATAGCCTCACGCGTTTCTGCGTCAGCAAGAGCGCCCCGAGGGGTTTGAAAACGCGAATGGCGTATCTGGTCGATCAAGGTCGTCTCATAGTGCCCGCCAAAGGCGGGTGGGTGGGGTTTGTTTTTTCAGACTATGCCAATTAACTCAAACGCGGCCCAATTAACGTTCTCGCCGAAACTGGTGCGCCACCCCGCCGAACGCCAGCGTCAGTACCCCATCGTCGGAAAGGGAAAATTCCGTGCGCTCAACTCTTGGCGCAGAAAGCTGGTCAGTAATGATTGTGGCTCCATCAACTTGATATCTGAGATTGATGATTTGGTCCTTGTCCCGACCGCGGACGGTATACACCAGCGTGCCGTCCTCTCCGAACGCAAGCCGAACGTTCCCTAAATCGGACAGGGCATCTTTGTCACTATCGTCCAGTACCCAAGTTCCGATCAGGCGCACTTTTCTTCGCCCCCCCGCTTACGCGGAAAAATCTCCGAGCGCCTCGCACACAAAAATCCTGACACTCCCTATTCGAGCGCGGCCACTTCAATCCCTACGTCAGCGCTTGACCGACAGCCGGACATGATGGCTGGCGCAGATCAGAGACCACGCGATTCCAATACCGAACAGCCTCAATGTGCTGCTGTCTCGTCAACCACACCTTGTTCTTGGAATCGACTGGATCCCCCCCCAAAATGACCGGTGTGATCTCGAACAACTCCATGCCCAAAGGACGAAGCTCGGCGCGCTGATCGGCAGTGGTCTTCGATGGCACGATCACTTCGATAGCACAGCGAATAGATCATCAATTGATTCGGCCATCGGTATCGCGGACTCGACAGACAAACCGATGAACGGAACCCGGACAATGTTCATCTCCTGGCTCCGCCTGTCAAACGCATAGCCCTCACCACCCCCATTCGAACCGAACATAAGCAAGCCCGGAGCGTATTTGTCGACCTCATACTCGCGATTGAATACGCTCAACTCTTCGGCTTTCCATATGATTAGGTAGTTGTCCCCTACGAACCCCTCACCGCCATCATGCTTCTGTAGAAATCGTATGTAGGTCGCCGGCAACGAATGCCCCAGCGAAGCAAGGGCATCGCGAAGAACATCGTCTGTCGCGCCTGGATTTAGATGCCAAGCCTTTAGAGCGGTTTCAGCTTCCATCGCCATTTGCTTCTACCAAAAAGTACTCATTGCCCAACGAGGCTCCTCAGCAGGTCGTTCCACCAAGGCGTTACTTCCTTGCGGTGAAAGTCGCGGTCCAGGATGACCTTGTTGGCGCGATCTGTCGGGCTACCCCCGAACTTCACTGGCTGCACTTCGTGGACATCCACCGACTTCCCAACAAGCCCTTCCTCAGCCCGTATAGCACTGTTCGCCTTGTTTGCCGCTCCACGCGCAGCATTGTACTCGGCACCTTCTAGGAGTTGGAATGGCCCCGCAGGTTTTGGCACTCCAGCTGGATAGCCTGACCAGTCGACAATAGAGAACGAGCCAGGTTTGATTTCGCTGCCAACTCCCGCACCCGAGCGGGACAATTCTGCAAACGACGTTCCACCTACAGCCGCCGACTTACCCGCTGTCGCCAGCCAAGGTAATATCTGAAGGGCAGCAGCACCCATCTGAACCGCATCGCCGTTGGTCAGCTGCCGATACGAGTAGGTAACGCCGCCCTGCTCACCCTCTGCCCAAGTCGTCGTAAGTGGATTGGCCGTGCAGACGAGACAAGACGACTCATCCCGAACCCATGCGGAACCGCTCGTGATCGGTTTGTTCAACCAAGAGGTGATTTGCCCCCAGTACGACGTGCCCCCACTGACCCCGCCCGCATCCGCCAACAGCGCCTTCAACCCCATCGGATCGGTGAGCATCACCGGGTTGTTCCCGACATACGCATACCCGGAGACCGCATCCGCCATCCCCATCGGATCGCGGCTCATGAAGCGACCGATGCCGGGGTGGTAGTACCTTGCTCGGTAAAACTCAAGCCCCGTCGCATCCGGCTCCCGTCCGGTGTACCCGTACTGATTCACCGTGCCTGTTGAGGTGGTCTTGTTCCCCCAGGCATCGAACCGCTGATTCGCGGTGAGCGTTCCCGCTGTGTTCGCCATCGCAATGACCGAGCCCAGCCCGTCCTGTAGATAGGCCGCCTCGGTGGCACCCGGACTGTTGGTGCTGCCGGTCAATCTCAGGATCGACTCGTCCGTCCCGGCGCCATGGACGTATTCGGCGCTAGGCATGCCGGCGATGGCGGTATTCCACTCGGCATGGATATCCTCGCCGTCGTAGAGATACTGCGTCGTTGTCCCAGCGCTGGTCTTGCGAATGCGCCGGCCGCTGTCGTCGTAAGCGTAGCTCTCGGCCACGGCATTGGCACCGGTTCTCGTGGCCGCGAGCAGGTGATCGAGCGCGTTCCAGGTGAGGGCGAGCGCGGTCGCACCCGTGCCGCTGGCGGTGCAGTCGCTCGTCGTCTTGGTGACCGTCGCGCCTTCGCACAGCTTGACCATATGCCCGTCGGCATCGTGGATCGCGCCGCCGATCAGGGCGCCGGTATCCGATCCGCTCCTGATCTCGTTAAGCTGGTGCGCGGCATCGTACAGATAAGCCGTCGTCGCTCCGCTCTTGCTCTTGCTTCTTCGGTTGCCGAAGATGTCGTAGCCGTAGGTCTCGGCGGTGCCATCGCTGCTGCTCGTCAGGCGGTCGAGGTTGTCATAGAGATAGGTCCAGCTCTTGACGGTGCCGCCGACGTTCTCTGCTTGGGTCGCACGGCGGCCGTAGGCGTCCAGCGTGTAGGCGTGGTCACTAAGCGTGGTCGCGCCGTAGAGGTTCTTCTTCTCCTTCAGGCTGCCGTCCTCGAACCAGGACAGGGTGGTCTTGAGGCCGGAGTTGAGCCTTCTTTCGACCAGCCTTCCGCCGGCATCCCAGACGTAGGCGATGGTTTCGCCGTTGGGGGCGGTGATGCTGTCGAGCCGGCCGACGGCATCGTAGGCGTAGCTGGCGAGGTGGCGGTCCGAGTCGGCTACCTGGGCGAGACGGCCGCCCGGGGTCCAGGTGTAGGTAAGCTGCCTGTTGCCTCGGGAATCGGTGACGGTCTTGAGGCGGTGGGCGGCATCGTAGCCGTAGTCGTAGGCCACGATCAGGGTGTTGCTGCCGTCCTTCGTTTCGCTTCGGGTGACCTGGCCGAGCAGGTTTCGGGTGTAGGCGACGGTCTGGGTGCCGGGCACCGTGCGGCTCTTGAGTTGCCCTTGCACTTCGCCACTGATGCCAGGGGCGCCGTAGGCGTAGCTGGTCGATTGCCCGGCGGCAGCCTGGGCCGGTGTCTGGCTGGTCACCAGTTCGCCATGCACGTTCCAGGTCCAGCGCCAGGTCTTGCCGAGCGGATCGGTTTCGCTGAGCTTGCGGCCGAAGTCGTCGTAGGTGGCGGCGAGCTGCTTCTTGACGTTCACACCGTCGAGGGTGCAGGTCTTGGCGACGGTGTCGGTGGTGCTGCCGGCCCAGATCTCCTGCACATCGCCGAGGGCGGTATAGACGGTGCAGACGACGGGGCGGCTGGTGTCGGTGCTCGATACCTGCGGGCCGACGGCGCGGGTCACGCGGCCCAGTTCGTCGTAGTAGCGGTAGCTGTCGCGGAGGCTGCCGTCGGCGGCCAGGGCGTCGATCCGGGTCGGGCGGCCGGCGCCGTCGTATTGCGCGATCTCGACCGCCCGGGCCTGGGCTTGTCCCGTCACCAGCGGCAGGGTGGTGCGCTTGAGGCGCCCGTCCTGGCTGGCGGCGTAGTACTCGAAGCGGGTGGTCAGTCCATTGGGGTCGGTGACGCTTCTCGGCCGGCCGTCGGCATCGAGGCTGCTGGAAACGCGATGCCCCTCTTCGTTGGTGGCGCCGGTGACGCGGCCGAGAGGATCGCGCTCGAAGCCGAGGCTGTAGCCGTCCGGGCCGGTGACGGCCGTGACGCGGCCCAAGGCGTCGTACTGGTTCTTGGTGGCATTGCCGGCGACGTCGACGGTTCGGTCCAGTCGGTCGAGGTCGTCCCAGGTGGCGTAGTGGCCGTCGAGATGGGCGCCATTGAGCGTGAGGCTGGCGCTCTTGGGGTTGCCGTTGGCATCGAAGGCGAGATCCCAGGTATGGCCGCGACCGTCGGGGCTCTTGAGGGGCCGATCCAGGCTGTCGTAGTCGCTGTCGGCGGCATACCAGGCGGCGTCGGGGCCGCGCTTCAGGCGGCCGAGGGTGTCCCACTGGAAGTCGGTGGTGGTGTCGGTCTCCAGGCTGGCCGGGCTGCCGTTGGTGTCGCCGCGCCGGGTGAGGCTGGCGACGTTGAGCTTGTTGGCGTCGAAGGCGGTTTCGAGGCTGGGGCCGGTGCCGGTGGCAGGATTGCCGAGGGCGGCAGTCGTCCAGTCTCTGAGGCGGCGCACCAGCGTGGGGTTGCCGACGGCATCGCCCTGGAACTGGCTCCAGGCAATGATGTCGGTGGTGGCCGGCTTGGTGTCGGCCACCGGCGTGACACCTGCCTTGACGGCGATGACGTCGGTAAGGTTGCCGGCGGCATCGAAGCGGCTGAGGGTCCAGTTGCCGGCGGCGTCCTTCGCGCGGCGGGGTTGGCTGAAGGGGGTGTGGTCGCGGTATTGCAGCGTGCGGCCTGAGGGCAGCGTGACGTCGGTGAGGTTGCCCAGGCTGTCGTAGGCGTAGGCCGTGGTCTGGTTGTTGGCGTCGGTCTTGGTCAGGCGCAGGTTGGTGCGGCCTGCGGTGGCGTCGTAGGTGTAGTTCGTTTCGGCACCGGCCTCGTCGGTGATGGCGAGCGGGTTGCCGTATTTGTCGAACAGGAAGATGCGCTCATTGCCCAGGGCGTCGATGCTCCTGGCTTCGCGCCTGAACTCCGTCCAGGCGAAGGTGGTGGCGGATTCGCTCTTGAGGCTGCCGTCGGTGCCGAAGGGGGTGTGGCGGAAGACGCGGCCGTTGGCGTAGTACTCGAAGCGCATGCCGTTGCCGCGCGGCAACTGGTATTGCTTCATGGCATGGGCGAGCTTGGCGCCGTCGGCGGCGGTGTAGTACTGGTAGGCGACCGGGGCCTGGCTGCCGGCGACGGCGAGCGGGTTCTTGAAGGCGGTGAGGTCGTTGTTGGCGTCGACGGTGTATTGCCACTGGCGGCCGGACCAGTCGGCGATGGTGGCGATGTGCGCGCCGCTGTAGGTGAAGGTCAGCGAACGGCCCAGCGCATCGGTGACCGAGCACAGGTTGTTGCCGCAGGATGCGGAGTAGGTCAGCGTGAGGGTGTTGCCGTTCCTGTCGGTGATGGAGAGCAGGCGGGCCTTCAGGCCGGTGTCGGTGGCGCCGGCATTGACGCTCTCGAAGACGTACTTCATGCCCGAGCGTTCGGTGATGCGGTAGGTGCCGGCGGCAAGCCGCTCGACGGTGGCGTAGATGCCGGTCGGCGGTGTGAAGCTCGCCCCCACGGCGATGTTGCCACTCGTCTGGTTGGCGGTAGAGAAGAAGCGTTCGCCGCCGGTGCCGTCGTTCCAGCCCAGTTTGGCAACACCGGATTCGACACCGTAGAAGCGGATGAAATGGTTGAAGCTGTGCGTCCAGCCGTAGCCGAGCGGGCCGTCCTTGGCACCGCTGCTGTTGTACCAGCGCTCGAAGACGATGGGCAGGCCGCCGCGGCCGCGGATCGAGATGTCGCGCTCGTTGTGGATAAGGTTGCCGGTGAGCATGTTCACCGGGTCGGCCTGGGTGCTGGTGATTCCGGGAAGGAAACCGTTCGCGGCAGTGCCGGAGTTCGGCAACAGGGACCAGCTCGGTGCGGTGGAATCGAAGACAAGGCCAGTGCCCAGGCCGGCATTGAAGCTGCCGGACACGGGAACGCCTGTGCCGCTGCCGCCGTAGGTCTCGCCGATGGCGGAGCCGGCGCCGCCGGTGTCGGTGCCGCTCGCCGCGGCGGGTTCGACGGTGGCACCGCCGCTGTAGGCGCTGATCGGGAAGGCCGCCTTGGCGGGAGAGCCCGTCAGGTTCTCGGCGTAGAAGGCCGCACCTTTCCAGCCGGTGATGTCGGGATACTGAATCAGGCTGCGCGGGATCGTCAGCTTGTAGCCTTGGTTGACGAAGCTCGTCTCGATGCTCGTGACATGGCTGGCCGAGTAGCTGGTACCGGCCGGGTTGATGTTGAGCGCGCCGTTGGCGCAGGTGTTGGTCAGCTTGCACTTCTGGTTGGCCCAGTCGGTGCTGTTGTTGATCTGCAGGATCTCGATACCCTGCTCCGTAGCGAATTGAATGCCGCGCGTGGTCGAGACGGCGTCGAGGTCCGCCAGTTCCTGCCAGACGAAGGCCTCGTATGCGGACCCGGCGAATCCACCGAGCTTGAAGGCGCGTAAGTCGCCGCTGCTGCCGTCCAGCCGCTTGCCCGTATACTTGCCGCCCGGCCAGTCGACCTGGAAGCCCTTGCGGAAGATGCCGTAGGGAATGTCGAACAGGTAGTTCGTTTTCACCTGCGCACTGGTCAGACCCAGGCTGATGCCGGTGGTGCCCGACTCGCCGAACAGCTCACCGACACGACTGTTGGCGTCGGCAGCGTGACGGCTGTAGCGCGCGGCGGCGATGTTGAGGAACTCGCCTTCGATGGCGTCGCGTACGGTTTCGGAGGCGTTGGCGTTGGCATTGGCCTTGACGCTGGCCAGAAGCTGGGCCGAACGCTGGGCGAAATAGGCGTCGGAGGTGTGCCAGGCGTAGGCATGCAGCGCCATCATGTTGGCGGCGGCGATGTTGGGGTATTGCGCCGAGTTGCGCACACCGGTCGACAGCTCCGAGACCGTGACAATGAGTTGGAGGACGTTGTCGTTCGAGCAGAGCGTCGTCGTGCCGCTGCCGGCGTCCTTGGTCTGCTCGATGCCCTCGACGCGCAACACCGGCACGACGTTGGCGGTGACGGCGCAGGTCGGCGCCGCGGCCGGGTCGACGGCATTGAGCCAGGTGTCGTATGCGGTCTGGTCGCCGGTGGTGGCGCCGCGGAAGGCAAGCGTCAGGCGCGAAGTGGCGAGGTCGGACAGGTTGAACGTCTTCTGGGCGAGGATGTTGCCGGTGTAGTTCTCGGGCGTGCTGCCGCTCTTGTTGCGCACCGTCACTTGCAGGCGGTAGCGGTGGCGGTCGGGCAGCGCCGCGGTTTCCGCCGATTCGCCGGCAACGCCGCTCCAGCTGTTGTAGCTGACGATCTCGTAGGGCGGCACGATGGGCAGGATGTCGTAGTTCTGGCGCTTGATCTCGCTCTTGTAGGGCACGTCTTCGACGGTGTTGTTGGCGTAGTAAGGCGCCTTGCCGGACACCTGGGCCGGAATCTGGTCCTCCAACGCCTCCTGCGGCAGGCGGTAGCGCCCCTGGCCGTCGAGGCGGCTCGCCAACCAGCTGGAGTAATTGAAGTCGAAGGTGGAATCGACCTGGATGCCGGCCTGGTAGCGGTGGTCCTTGAACGAGGGATCGAGCGGCACCCAGCGATGGCCGGAGTTGTCGACTGCGGCGCCCCGGTAGGCGGCGTAGGGCAGGCAGGCTTCGACCCAGACGTGGGCGAGTTGAACGTAGTTGCTGCCGTAGAAGGCCGACGGGTTGCCGTTGGCGGCCAATATGTTCGCCGCGCCCTGGTAGCTCTTGGCGCCGATCCAGCGCGGCCCGCGGCCGTCGGCGCCCTTGGCGGTGGCATCCATCACCAGCACGGTGCCTCGAACGTAACGCGCCGGAATGTTGGAAGCCCGAAGCAGAGCGATCAGCAGGCTGGCCTGATCGGTAGCGCCACCGGCCTTGGCCCACAGGGTGGACACGCCGCCTTTGAGGGAACCGAAGTACGGCTCATAAGCGACGTTCTGGTTCACCCAGGCAAAGATCTTGACCGGGTTGTAGTCGAGTTCCTTGGCCAGGGCCTGGATGTCGGCGTTGTTCCTGGGCGCTTCGGCGGTCGGGTCGAGATCGGGCTGCGTGTAGCCGCAGGCGGAGGCCTCAGTCGGCGTCGAGTGCAGGGCGACGCGCATGGCTCCGCCGGCGGAGGCAAACTGGTGGCGGAACAGCCAGAGGGTGTCGGCAACGAAACGCGGCGGTTCCGCCGCAGTCGGCAACTCCACCATCGGCTCCGGCACGCCTTGCTTCCAGTTCGGTCCGGGAATCGGCGCCTCCGGGCGGGCCGCCAGCCAGGCTTCGATGCGCGCGGAAGCCTGGCGCGAGCGCCTGCCCATGTTGCCGCGGTCGGCCTTCTCGACGCCGGCAAGATCTTCGGCAAGAACGGCAAAGCGCTGGGCCAGCCGGCGCTTCATGTCGGCAGCATCAGCAGCGCCCTTGGCGTCGCCACGCCCAGTGGCATCTTGCGCGGCGCCTTCCACCCGGTTCAGTATCTGGTCGCGCAGGCCACGGATTTCCTGCCGCTTGGCCGCAGCTTCGGAGCGCCGGGTCTGGATGTCCTCGTCGCGCGCGCCTTCGGCACGACGCAGCAACGCCCGGCTTTCGTGCAGGTGACGGTCGAGCGACGCGGCAAGCACGTCGTCCGGCCCGTGCTGGGCCGCCCGGACGGCTTGCACCACTTGTGCGGGCAGAGGCATCGACTTGTCCTGGGGGGCGGCGCTGGCAAACGCGGCGACGAACGTGCAAGCAAGGAGTGGGATCAGGCGGCGCATGGCGGGGCTTCCGGATGAAGGCGAATCGGATTCGGGTATGTGAGGTCGGTCAGGCCGCCTTGCGGCGGATCGCGGCGAGCATCGAGGCGGCAAGAGCGAATAGCGCCCAGCCCGGGAGGGGCACGTCGCCGTCATTGGTAGCGACAACCAACTCGGCGACGTCGATGCGGCCGATGACCAGCGTCTTGGCACCGAGGGAATCGGTAGCCTCGTAGTCGAAGGCGTAGCTGCCGCTGCCAGTCGGCGTGCCGGCGATCTGGCCACCAGTTGCCAAGGTCAAGCCCGGCGGCAGCGCGCCGTTCTTGAGACCGAAGCTGTAGGGACCGATGCCGCCGCTCGCAGAGAGCGTGTAGGCGAACGGCTGGCCGACGGTGCCCGACGCGGCGAAGGCGGAAGCGGTGATACCCGAAGAGGCAGCGGCGTTGTTGGACAATGCAGTCTGGGAATCCGCGGACGCCACCTGGGTGCCGAGTTGCTGTTCGACGACGTCGGGCAGGCCGTCGTTGTCGGTATCGGCGATCTGGGCGCCAGTCGCGGCCGGCAGCGCGGCGAGTACGCGCGCGGTGACGAAAGGATCGCCGCGCCAACTGCCCTCCGCGCCCGCTTGGCCGGCGAGCCAGTTACGTGCGTTACTTACGGCTGTCGTGGCCGCCGAATCGCCTTCGGCGGCGTACAGTGCCAGAGCGCGTACCGCTAGTGCAGTGGCGACAGGGTTGGAGGCTTCGAGCACGCCGCTCTGCGGGCTTCTTTCGGCAAAGCCGCCATCGCCGTTGGCCTGCGCGATGAGCCAGGACTTGGCGTTGGTCATGGCACTATCCACCGCCGTGAGCTGATTGCCGCAGTAGTAAGTACTGGTGCTCAGGCGACCAGCCTGGCGGCTCCTCTTGAGCTCATAGAGCATCGTCGCGGTGGCAAGAAGTGAGCCGGAGGCATTCACGCTCACCTGGTAGCTTTGTGGAAGCGCAAACGGCCAGCTGCCGGCCCACGGCGCCACCGTCAGTTGCGCCGGCAGCAATCGGCATTCGACGGTAGCCGTGAGTTCGGCTGTGTCATTTGTGTACGTAAAGCCCGACGACCGCAAGGCGCCATAGGCAAGCGCCGTATCGAGCAGGCTGGCGGCATAGCTCGGAAACGGACCCCACACGGCGATGCCGTTATAGAGGACGCCGTTCGTCACCGTAATTACGTCGCGCTCGTCGCGAATGACAGATGCGATGGTCGAGGCGTCGCGGCCCGCCGCGGCCAGCGCCATCGCCTGCCAGGCGCGCGAGTCCAGGCTGCTTCCGGGTGCATTGGCCAGCCAGGACAAGGCGCGAGCGCATTGCGGCGCTTTGGTCATGCCGCCGGCGATCATCGCCTCGACCGCGGCCGCTGTGGACTGCACGTCGAGTCCTTGCGAGCCGGCGAAGGAACCGTCGCCCTTCTGGGTCTGCACCAGCCATTTGAGGCCCTTGGTTCGGGCGTCGTCGACGGTCGCGTGTGCAGGCAACGAGGTTGCCGCAGCCAGCAGCAATGCCGGCAGGATATGGTGGCGGAACACGAGTTTTCTCCCCTTTGGTACTTCGGGGGAGACCCTAACGATTCATCATTGCAGGCTCATTATTGTTGAATCGTATGGCATGATCCGTTTGTACTACCAAGGTTGGATTGAGATGCTCGCCGTGGCCCCTGGCAGCCTGCATCTGCGAAATGTCTACGTCGTGAAGTCAGACTGTACTTGGGCGACGTCGATTGCCCAGGCTGCGCGAGATACGCCGAACATCTTCAGGGAATTGCATTGCCCCTGTTGGCCAGAGTTTCTCTGGGCGCTCAACCTGCGTACTGAAAGTCGCGCGGTCCGGGTAATCAGTTTCGCGCGCCAACAGAGACCTAACGATTTCATGATCGGTCGGACGCTTCCGATTGGAGAACCGCCAGGCTGCTTTACGGCCTGAAGCGGTCAGAGTGCTGCTATTCGTCATATGTCGCGTTTGGGCACAGGGCTGCCCGTTGAAGTCCGTTGCGGTCACGGTCGGCAATAGAAACGACACCCGCCATCGATGATTGGGCGCGGTCGGCCGGGCGCCGGTCATCCAGGTGAGAATGGGCAACGCATCTCGCGCAGGTTGGTCAATCGGCATCGCGCACTTGCATGTAGGATGCGGAAATGCGTGAAGACCAGACTTGATCGCTCGCCATGACAAGTCGTGTCGCAAGGAGCGACGTGAATCCGCCGCCAGTCTTGTTCGGTGCCTTCGATCGCCACAATCTCGGCGACATCCTGCTCGCGCATGTGGCCGCCGAAGAGATCGGTGCCGGCGACCGGGCGTTTGCCGGGCTGGTCACGCGGGACCTTACGCCTTGGGGCGGTCAGCGCGTTTCGGCGCTCGAGTCATTTACGGCGCCCTTGACCCTGATCCACGTCGGCGGCGAACTGCTGGACTGCGATGCGGCGCAGGCCGCCTACATGCTGGAGGAGCCGGGACCGCGCTGGCGACGGCAAGCGCCCTACGTGGTGGCCAGGCACGAACTGCCACCTGGCTCGGCCGTCGAGTTCCGGGCGGTCGGCGGCGTCCAGCTCGGCGAACGCGATGAGCCATTCCGCGACGAAGTGTTGGCCGCATTGCGAGAAGCGGGCAACGTCAGCGTGCGCGACCGCAGGACGCAGGCGCTGCTGAGTGCCGCCGGTATCGACGCCGCGTTGGTGCCGGATCCGGTGACCCGGATCGGCAAACTCTTCAGCGTGCGCATCCGAGCCAGGATTCAGCGCAGCGATCCCTATCTCGCCGTCCAGTTTGCCGCCGAGTGCGGCGACGACGCGACGCTGGCGGCGTTCGCGCACGGCCTCGATCGTGTCGGCCTGCCCGTCGTGCTGTTCCGCGTCGGAGCCGCACCGTGGCACGATGCGCTCGAACCCTATCGCCGGCTCGCGCTGTGCTCGGCGCTGCCGATGCAGGCATTCGAATCGCTCGACGTGTGGGACATCTGCGGCCTGATCGCAGGCAGCAGCGGCTACATCGGCACCAGCCTGCACGGTCGTCTGGTGGCCGAATCGTTCGGCGTGCCGGCGTTGAGCCTCGAACGCGAGCCGGGAGCAGCGAAGAAACTGCGCGCCTACCTGGCGACCTGGTCGCCGGGGGAAGCACCGCTCGAACCGGATGCCTTTGCCGATGGCGCGTTCGTCTTCTCGGCGAAGTCGCCGCGGTGACCGGGGTGCGAGCATGATTGGCTGCCGTGGGCAACGCACGAAAGTGCTATCGCGGCATGCGGTCGCCGAAACTGTAGAAGCCGCGACCGTGCTCTCCGTCTCGTACGATTAGGCGGTGGATCAGCCAGCGGCCGTCGCGCATGCGCCAGGCCGAGAGAGATTCGGCGTAGGCGGCAACCTGGTAGAACTCCTCGTCGTCGTCCGAGCGCGGCTCGGTGACGATGAAGCGGCAGGCGCAATAGCAGGGCTCGTCCTCCTCGTCGCGGCCGACGATGCGCTCGGCGGCCATTTCGTAGTCTCGATAAGTTTGCAGAGCGAGGGGGGCGATTACCGTGTCTCGCCACTCTCCTGGCAGATTGGTCTGCCAGGAGGACGGTTCCGGCTGTCGATGCTTGCGGTATCCCTTGTCGATGTCTTGCATCCATGTGGTGACGGCTGGCATGTTGCGGCTTTCCGAGATGTGAGGTTGTCGGGTTCGATACAGAGAACAGTTGTCGCTATATATGGCAGCAAATAGCGTTCCCGACACAGGAAGACATGCCGGGCACACGGTCGCGGCTTCCCCTGGCGGAATGTGCGGAATTGCCGGTCTCTGGTCAGAACGAGGAAATCGTTCCATACTGGGCTTGACGGTTCGGCGATATGGAAGGGTTCCGGCTGATGAAGGGGTCATGGTTGCGCCAGTTCATTGATGTCGTGAAGTGGAAACATGATTCGGGATGTCACACCGGCCGGGTAAGCTTTCTGCGTCCGCCATCGGGCGCTATGCCGGCGTCGGCATCCATTGAAAGTGGGATGAGATGATTCCCGTCCTGAAGGCCAGCATCCGGACCTGGCTGTTGGCGCTGGTGATCATGAGCGTCGTGCCGCTGGCGCTCTTCTCGTCGTTTGTGGTGTACGACCTGGCACGGTCCCGTCAAGACCTGCTCAGCAACGATGTCGAGGATCGCTCGATTGCCGCCGCCAATGGCATTGCGCAGCAGTTGCACCAGATTGCCACGGTTCTCAATGTTCTGGCGCAATCGAATCGCCTCAAGTTGGGTGACCTCGCCGGCTTGCGGGCGGAGGCGATCCAGGCCTTGTCGGTCAATCCGGCCATTCGGTCGGTGAGCATGATCGGACCGAGCGGCCGCCAGGTCCTGAATACCGGTGTAGACATCGGGCAGGCGATGCCGGCCGCCGATGCGCAGGAGGTGGCAGCGCGTGTCTTTGCCACCGGCCGGCCGGTTCTCAGCGGTCCCTTCATCGGCACCTTATCCAACGAACTGTCGATCACCCTCGGTGTGCCGGTTGTGCTTGGCGGTCGTGTCGCCTATTGCCTGCGGGCCAATGCGCATATCGGCGCTTTCACCGAGATCCTGCAAAAGCAGAATCTGCCGACCGATTGGACGGCGGCCGTCTTCGATTCCAAAGGCATCGTCATCGGCCGATCAAAGGAGCCGGAGTCCTTCGTCGGCACGGCCGCTTCCGACGAAGTCCGCCAATCGATCGCGGAGGGCAGGCGGGGTCTGGTCGATTCGGTGACCAAGGAAGGTGTTTCGGTGCGAGCCAGCCTTGTCGCGGTGCCCGGCTGGGATTGGCTGGTCGCGGTGGGCGCGCCGCGGCAGGCCCTCTACGAACCCTTGTATCGGTGGCTCGGTGCCGTTGCTGTGGTCGGCGCCGTGGCGCTGGTGGGTGCGATCATCTGGGCGCTGTGGCTGTCCGGCATCATCGCCGGGCGGGTGGGGCAGACATCGCTGGCGTCCGTTGCACTGCGCGATGGACGCAAGCCCAAGGTTGGCGGTACCCAGATTCGCGAACTGGACGAGATGGGAGATGCGCTCGCCACCATCGGCCGTCTCCAGGAGGAGTTGCGCACCGGGCAGGAACAGTTGCGCCTGCTGGCCGACAGCACGTCGGACATGATCGCCCGCCTCGATCCGGAGGGCCGTTACCTGTTCGTATCGGCGGCCGGTGGCAGGATCTTCGGCTATTCGGAAGATGAACTGATAGGCCGCATGACCCTGGAGTTCGTGCACCCCGAGGATGCGGCTGCCGTCCGCGCCGTAGTGAACAGGGTCAGCACCGGCGCCGGGCCCGCTACGGTTCGTTTCCGCCGGCGCCACAAGGACGGCGGCTACATATGGGTGGAGACGGCCATCAGTGCCATCAGCGGGCCCGAGGACAAGCCGGTGGAACTGGTGGCCGCCTCGCGCGACATCTCGGCGCAGAAGCAGGCCGAGGACCGCCTGCAACTGGCGGCCAGCGTCTTCGCCGAGACCACCGAAGGCATCATCATCACGGATATCGATGCCAGCATCATCGACGTGAACCCCGCGTTCACCGATATCACCGGATACAGCCACGACGAGGTCATCGGCCACAATCCGAGCCTGCTGCAATCCGGGTACCACGACGAAGCGTTCTACCAAAGGATGTGGACGGCACTCAGGGAAACCGGCCGCTGGCAGGGCGAAATACTCAACCGGCGCAAGGACGGCGGCGTGCAGCCACAGCAGATGACCATCTCGGCGATTCGCGACGACGAGGGCCGGGTGATTCGCTACCTCAGCGTGTTCTCGGATATCTCCGAGCGCAAACGGGAGCAGGAACGCATGGAGCGCCTGGCCTACCACGATGCGTTGACCAGGCTGCCCAACCGCGTGTTGCTGGCCGACCGCCTGGAACAGGCGTTGGCACGCGCCGCCCGCAACGAGACGCTCGTCGCCGTCTGTTACCTGGACCTCGACGCCTTCAAGCCCGTGAACGACCAATACGGCCACAAGGCCGGTGACGTCGTTCTTCGCCGCGTCGCCCGTTGCCTCGAGGTCGGTGTGCGGGGCCAGGACACGGTGGCGCGCCTGGGTGGCGACGAGTTTGTCCTCGTGCTTGACGTGCGATCGCGGGACGAGTGGGAGCCGATCGTGACCCGGGTGCTGGCGACGATCGCAGAACCCTGCGAGCTCGGCGAAGGGCATTGCGCCACGGTGTCGGCGAGTGTGGGCGTGGCGGTGTTTCCGGATGACGGCCGGGACGCCGAAACTCTCCTGCGCCATGCTGACGAGGCACTTTACGCGGCGAAGCACACGGGACCCGGCCAGGTACGGCTATACAGTGAAATCGCCCCGGGTCAGTCTTCGCCGCCGAAGCAGGTGGCGTAATCGCAGCACTCGGCGCAGCGGGGTGACTTGCAGATCGGCACGTTGGCCCGTTCGCACAGTTGCCGATAGAAGAACTTCTTCCACTTCATGTCGCCGGTATTCCTGGCCGCGAGGCCGGGGAAGCATCGCGTCATCAATTCCGAGAGCATCTTCCGGCTGGGCAGCCCCATGTCCTGCCAGAGGTGGTTCTCGCCCATGGCGGCTGAGGCGATGGCCAGGGAAAGCCACGCCAGTTGCTCGGTGGGTTGGGCACGGTATTCCAGCAACAATCCCGCCAGATCCTCGAATTCGTCCGTGCCGCGATGCGTGACCGAAGCCGCATCGTTGCTCAGGCCCTGGGTCAGGAAGTACTCGTTGAGCAGCTTCTTGAAGCGGGCGTCGGAAAGCCCGCGGATCAAGGGATGCCTGCCGCTGATCGAAGCCTGGGCGATGACGCCGGCGAAGGCGATCGTCAGGAGGTTTGCCGGCTGCCTGGCGTAGTCCAGCAGCTTCTGCGGCGACACAACGTCCTCTCGATGTCCGGTCTTCGTGGTCAAGGCGATGTTCCTGGTCGGTTCAGCCCGGGTTCGTCTGCCAGTCGGGGTTGGGAATATCCTGGAACACGCGCCGCAGCTCTTCGCCCCAGCGCTTGCGGATCATCGCGAAGTAAGCGTCGTCGGAGCCGATGGACACATGCCGGGCGACCCTGAACTCGTCGCGCCGGTAATAGAGAAGATCCAGCGGCAGGCCGACCGACAGGTTGCTGCGGATGGTCGAGTCCATCGAAATCAGCGCGCACTTGGCCCCTTCATCAAGACTGGTGCCTGGGTTGATGACGCGGTCGAGGATGGGCTTGCCGTATTTCGATTCGCCGATCTGGAAGTAGGGCGTGTCGCGGCTCGCTTCGATGAAGTTGCCGGCCGCGTAGATGCTGAACAGGCGCGGTGCTTCGCCGGCGATCTGGCCGCCGAGGATCAGCGTGGTATTGAATTCGACGCCGAACTCCTTCAGGGCCGCGGCGTCGCGCCGGTGCACCTCGCGCACGGCCTCGCCGACGCAGGTGGCGGCCTCGAACAGGTTGGCCGCGTTCAGGGGGCTGCGTTGTTCGTCGTCGGCCGCCAGCCGTTCGCCGAGCAGCGTGACCACCGCCTGCGAGACGGCGAGATTGCCGGCCGTCAGCAGCACCAGCACCCGTTCGCCGGGTCTTTCCCAGACCGTCATCTTGCGAAAGGTATTGATGTGATCGACACCCGCATTGGTGCGGGAGTCGGACAGGAAGACGAGCCCCTGGTCGAGCAGCATGCCTACGCAGTAAGTCATAACTTTGATTGTCCCACGGCCGAGCTCATCCTGGAAACCGCAGTTCATTCACCGCGAAGGACACCAAGGACGCAAAGGAAGGCGATTTGGAAATGAAGCGCGGACCACCCACACGGTGAGGACCTCCGGAAATCAAGGGCCTTGTCTTCCTTGGCGTCCTTTGCGTCCTTGGCGGTGCAAGTGCTTTCTTCAGGCTCATTGCTGTTGCGACTGCACGCTGACCTGCGCCGTCATGGCTTCCGCGCCGCCGCCGTGGCGGATGCCGCGTACCGGACAGGCGTCGAGGTAGTCGCGGCCGACCGCAAGGCGGCAGTAGGTCGGCCCGGCGAAGCGCCTGTGGGTGGCGTCGCAGGCCAGCCATCGTGCGCCATCCCAGGCGTCGATCCAGGCGTGGCTGGCGGCATGGCCGTCGTCGCCGGTGTAGAGGTAGCCGCTGACGTAACGGGCAGGAATGCCGGCGGTCCGGCAGCAGGCGATCATCACGTGGGCGTGGTCCTGGCAGACGCCATAGCCATGGGTCAATGCCTCGGCGGCGCTGCATTCGACATCGGTCACGCCGGGCCGATACTCGACGCGTGCCTCCACGGCGGTCATCAAGGCCATGAGCCGGGTTTCGAAATCGGCGCCGGCGGGCAAGCTATCGGCGGCGAGTCGGCGCAGCGCTTCGTCGGCGTGGGTCAGCGGCGTGTCCTGGAGAAAGGCCAGGACCGGCAGCCGGCCTTCGTCGTCGATCCAGGCGCCCGCGTTGTCGTCGGTCTCGACCCAGCCTTCGGCAAGAACCGTGATTTCGTCGTGAGCTTGTTCAAGCGTGAGGAAATGGTTGACGTTGCCGTAGGCGTCGGTCTGGGGGCGCTGCCGACCCGGCGAGGTAATCCGCCACTCCTTCAGCCGCAGGCCACCTTCCAGCCGCGGTGTCAGGCGTAGCGCCTGAATGCTGTACTGAACCGGCTTGTCGTAGCGATAGCGCGTTTCGTGACGGATGTGCAGGAGCATGATGGCCTCTTTGTGTTCTGTTCTCAGTGCTGAGGGACGAGAAAGTCGTTGGCGATGCGGTCGGAGACATCGGCGCTGCCGACAAGAAAGTCGAGCAGGAATTCGTGCAGGCCGTGCTCGAAGATGTCTTCGATGCGGCCGTAGTGAAGGCTGGCGTGCAGCACGCCGGCGCGGCGCTCGGTCTCGCCCGACTGCCGGTTGGCGATTCGGCGTAGCAGGGCATGGACTTCGTCGAGGCAATGGTGCAGGGAGCGCGGCATGTCGTCGCGCAGCAGAAACAGCTCGGCGACGCGCCGCGGGGTGATCTGGTCGCGATAGACCTTGCGGTAGATTTCGAAGGCCGAGACCGATCGCAGCAGCGTGCTCCACTGATAGTAGTCGGCGGCGCCGCCGGTATCGGCACCTTGCGGCAGCAGCGCCTGGAACTTGACGTCGAGGATGCGCGCCGTGCTGTCGGCGCGCTCGAGGTAAGTCCCCAGCCGCGCGAACCACAGCGATTCATCCTGCAGCATGGTGCCGATGGTGACGCCGCGCGAGAGATGCGAGCGGTACTTGACCCACTCGAAGAACTCGCCGGCAGCGTTGCCTTCGACCACGCCCGGGGCGGTCTCGCGCAGCATGAGCCAGGTGTCGTTGATGGTCTCCCAGAGTTCGGAGGTCAACGTGCCGCGCACGGCGTGCGCGTTTTCGCGCGCCGTCTTCAGGCAGCGAACGATCGACGATGGGTTGTCCTGATCGAAGCTCAGGTAGCGCATGACGCCGGCGGGCGTGACGGCATCGTGCTTCTGTCGATAGGCGGCCTCGGTTCCGGCGATCACCAGCGCCGCCGACCACGGCGTCTCATCCGTCGCCTGGCCGCCGTGCAGCAGCGACATGCGCTGGGTGACGTCGAGCATGCGCGCGAGGTTCTCGGCCCGCTCGGTGTAGCGGGCCATCCAGTAGAGGTGATCGGCGGTTCGCGAGAGCATCTACGGAAGGTACTGGGCGAATAGCGCCTTGGCCAGCATGGCGCCGTCAGTGGCCAGGAGCAGCAGGAAGGCGAGGCGTTCCACTGTGCGGTCATCGCGTTTCATGGTCGTATCCTCACGGGGTTGGCAATATGTGATGGGCACGCTCAGCTTTCCAGTACCCAGGTGTCCTTGGTGCCGCCGCCTTGCGACGAATTCACCACCAGCGAGCCTTCGCGCAGGGCAACGCGGGTCAGGCCGCCGGGGACGATGCGGATCTCGCGGCCGGAGAGTACGAAGGGGCGAAGGTCGATGTGGCGCGGTGCGATGCCGCTGTCGACGAAGATCGGGCAGGTCGACAAGGACAACGTCGGCTGGGCGATGTACTTCTCGGGTGCGGCGACGATGCGGGCGCGGAAGGCTTCGATTTCGCCGCGGCTTGCCGCGGGGCCGACCAGCATGCCGTAACCGCCGGAGCCGTGCACTTCCTTCACCACCAGTTCCGGCAGGTGGGCGAGCACATAGGCGAGGTCGTCGGGCTTGCGCAGCATGTAGGTGGGAACGTTGTTGAGTATCGGTTCCTCGCCGAGGTAGAAGCGCACCATCTCCGGCACGTAGGGGTAGATGGACTTGTCGTCGGCGACGCCGGTGCCGATGGCGTTGGCCAGCGTGACGCGGCCGGCGCGATAGACCGACAGCAGGCCGGGCACGCCGAGCATCGAGTCCTGGCGGAAGGCGAGCGGGTCGAGGAAGTCGTCGTCCAGGCGGCGGTAGATGACATCCACCTGTCTCGGCCCCTGGGTGGTGCGCATGAAAACCTGTTCGTCGGCGACGAAGAGATCCTGGCCTTCGACCAGTTCGACGCCCATCTGCTGGGCCAGGAATGCGTGCTCGAAGTAGGCCGAGTTGAAGGCGCCCGGCGTTAGCAGTGCCACGGTCGGATTGGCGATGCCGACCGGGGCGACCGTGCGCAGGACTTCGAGCAGCGTATCCGGGTAATGCTCGACCGGGGCCACCTTGTGGCGCGCGAAGAGATCGGGGAAGAGCCGCATCATCATGCGGCGGTCTTCCAGCATGTAGGACACGCCCGACGGCACGCGCAGGTTGTCCTCGAGTACGTAGAACTCGCCCTGGCCTGCGCGCACCAGGTCGACGCCGGCGATGTGCGCATAGATGCCGCCGGGCACGTCGAGCCCCTGCATCTCCGGCCGGTACTGGACGTTCTGCAATACCTGGGCGGCCGGGATGCGTCCGGCCTTGAGGATTTCCTGGCCGTGGTAGATGTCGCCGAGGAAGGCGTTCAGCGCCCGTACCCGCTGGCGCAGGCCGGCCGCGAGTTGCGTCCATTCGGCTGCCGGCAGGATGCGCGGAATCAGGTCGAAGGGGATCAGCCGCTCGGTACCTTCGGCCTCGCCATAGACGGCGAAGGTGATGCCGAGCCGGTGAAAGACCAGGTCGGCCTCGGCCCGCTTGTGCGCAAGCGTCTCCCCCGGCTGGCTCGCCAGCCAGTCGGCAAAGGCGGCGTAATGCGGACGCACCGCACCCGCTGCGGTGTACATCTCGTCGTAGGCGGCTGCCGTCATGGTCTTTTCCACTCCCATGCTGGGAGGCAGCGAAAACCATGCCATGAGCCAAACCGGCCGGCGACGGCGCTTTCGACGCGCCGGACGCACCGTTTGCGGGCTCGGCCGGTGTCAGCGCCCTATCGGGGTGCGGCTAGGGGAGGAATTGCGGGTCGATCACCGTTCGCCAGACCGCGGCGAGCTTCTCGTAACCGTCGCGCGTGGGATGGATTTCGTTTTCCCAGTCGTTGCTCTTGTCAGTGCTGCCCGGGACGGCAGGGGTCAGGGTTCCGCGGGTGTCGACCAGGTACAGGCGCTTGTCGCCACCGGCGTTCAGGCGGGTGATGCTGTCGGCGAGAAGCTTGTTCAGCCGGTCGATCAGTTCCCTGACAACGCCGGCCCAGTCGCCGGCCGGAATGCCGTAAGCCATGAATGCTGGATACAGCCAGGGCCCGACGTGGGCCATCACCGGTGCATTGCGCGGCTGGATGTAGTCATAGCAGTGGCAAAAGAGCGGCGCATTGCGGTTGATGTCCTTGTCGCGCGCCGCGATCAAGTCCGAGAATTGTGCCGACAGGTGGGTGTCGAAAGTCGCCCAGCCCGCGTCGCTGATGTAGCGGCCGGCGCCGGCGGAGGCGGGTCCCCATTCCGGCGGCTTCAGCAGCAGGCGATATTCGGGCTCGATCGGGCGGCCGTCCGGGTAAAACGGCAGGACTCCCGCCGCCGCGATCAGATCGTTGCCGCCGCCGGAGAGCAGGATGCCGTGCCACTTGTACGCGAACTTGCCCTTCAGCAGCCTGGCAAAACCGCGGTCGCGCTTCCATTCGACCATGTTGACGAGCCGATGGCCCGGCTGCGCGCAGTTGATGGCGCTGGCATCGACGCCGAGCACGATCTGCTGAAGGATGTTGGATGTGGTGATGGCCGGCAAGGCACCGATCGAAAACCAGGAATCGCCCTGGGCGAGAAAGCGGGTCGGGTAATCGTCCCAGTTGCGGATGTAGCCTTCCTTGCGGTTGAAGACGTCATCCGGTGCAAACAGCTTGAGCTGATAATCTGCCATGTGTCCTCCTGATGTGACGACTTGTTCGTCTGTCGATCAACGTCGCGGCCGCTTTGCCGCTGAGCGTATTTGACGCTGTCATCGCGGCAATTGCAAGCGGTGGCGGCCCATCGGTAACGGCCGCCACCGCCGGTGTTCCGAACTACTGCCCCACCTTATTGACCGTCACGCGAATTTCGCCGGGCTTCGGATGCGCGTCCGACGGCAGTGATACGGCGATACGGACATCGATGACGTCCTTCGCCGGCTTCCAGGTCTTGCCGTCCTCACTGATCCATTTGCCGTAGATGTAGAGATCATTGGGCAGGGTGGCGTTGAGCGTCTGGTCGGCGCCGCTCGCCAGGGCGGTGCCTTCGATGATCACGTGGGTGGGAATCGGTTTGCCTTTGGGCAGTTTGAAGATGAACTCGCCGGCCGGCGGCGCGGCGGGAAACTCGACGACAGGCAGGCTGGCCAGCTTCTCCTGGGAGGGTGGCAGCATCGATGCGCAGCCGGTCAGGGAAAGGGCGGCGATACCCAGCAGTGCGAGACGGGACATGAAGATTCCTTTCAGTGGGTCGGGTTGGGAATTGGATCGGGGCTGGCGAGCGATGATTGCGCATCCGCCTTTGTAGGCAGCAAGGCGGACAGATTGGCGACATAGGTCGCAAACGCTTTGCGTCCCATCGGCGCCAGGAAGAACACGGTTTGCGGGCGGCCGGCGGTCGAAGTCTCCTTGCGGCATTCGAGGTAGCCGGCGTCGAGCAGCTTGGTCAGATGGGCGTCGAGATTGCCGTCGGTGACGCCCAGGGTGCGCTTCATTTCTGCAAATGTTGCCTCGCCGCGACCGGCGAGATAGGCGGCGATCTGGGTGCGCACCGGCTGGTGCAGGAGTGGGTCGAGGACGGGCAAGGCGGTCATGATTACTCTCCCTTGAAGGCGAAGTCGCCGTGCATGCGGATCTCCGGCTTGCCGGCGTCGAGCTTCGGCCGGATGCGATCGATGCGCAGGTACAGCACGCCATCCTTGATCGCGTGCCAGGAACCTTGGTCGAATCGATAACGGCCATCGGGCTGGCCGTCGGTCAGCGCGATCTCGGTGTTGCGTGTCACGCGCACCGGCACGGAGGATTCGGGAGATATCGTCACCAGCGTGCTGTTCATGTCGATGTGCAGCGGCAGGATGGTTCCGGCGGGCAGGTTCAGGGTTGCCGTGGTGGGTGTCGGTACGGAGGCAGTGGGGACGAGTCGGGTTGCTGCCAGGGCTGGCGTGATCACGACCGCCAGCCAGAGTGCGACGGCCAGTATGCGGCGTCCGGCATGGCTGTCATCCGTCCTTGCGCTCAACCAACCGGCGAAGGGCAGGCCGATGGCGAAGCTCGATGCGGTCAGCCAGCGCGCGCCGTTCATCGACAATCCGGAGGCCAGTCCGGCAATGCCGAGCAGGATGGCCGCAAGTCCGATCCACTCGATCAAGGGCCGCGAGAAAAGGCCGAAGAAGAAGATGCCGAGGCCGAGCAACACGGTCCACAGCGCGTAGATCATGTCGCCACCGCCATGGAAGAACATGGCGAAGGTCGAGAGCGTACCGAGCGCCAGCAGCATCCACCAGGCGCGGGTGATCTGGGCTTGGGCGAATGGCAGTGTCTCCTCGCGTGCCTGCCTTGCCTGCCGCGTCAAACGATGGTCGAGCCAGGACATGCCGCCGAGCCAGACGGCAAGCCAGAGGAAGAGCGCTATCGCGCGCTGGGTGTTGTCGGGGAAACGGTCGGGGTTGATCGCCAGGTCGGTGAAGGCGCACAGACCGCCGCCGACCAGGCCCCAGAGCAGCAGGCTGTGGCGCTCCAGCTCGACGCAGCGGTGGCCGGCGGCGAGCATGGCCTGGATGGACTGGATTTGTTCGACATGTGATCGCATCGACTTCAACCTTTCTTGACTTCGCAAAGTGTCAGCATGGGCACGCCTTCCTCGAACCATTTGCGCTGGATCCGCCCGACGCAGCGCGACTTTCGGTCCTGCGTCACCCACTCGCCGTTTGCGCCGCGGCTTTCGACGACGTCGTCCGGCTGGGTCGCCCTGGCGATGGTGGTTTCGACCGTGATCGGCGTTCGCGTCGGGCCAAGTGTCGTCCGCGGCGGCGGTTCCTTGGCGATCGCACGCGCGGCGGCCATTGCGGCGGCTACATCCACGTTCGTACCAGGCGTTGTTGGCGACACGGCTGCCGGCTCTTCTTGAACTGAGCCTGCAATCGCGGGTGAACTGGATGTCGCGGCCGGGCTCGATCTCCGTGGCGTCTTGCGAGCGGTCGGCGAGGGCGGTGGTGGGGTCGCGTTATCGCGCAATGTTGGCGCGAGGTGCGCCTGTATGGGTGCGGCAGGGACTGCTTGGGGCGGAACGCGAGGCAACAGCAGAACCAGACACATATGGACGACCAACGAGAATGTGATCGCCCAGGCCAGGTTTGGCCTGTATGCGAGTTCCTGCTGATTCGCGGTTGCCACCATGTCGTCGTTGAGGGCTATGACACTCTATGCAGTAGAGTATTAACTCTAAAATGCAGAGTGTCAACGCCAACCACCGCTTGTCGCCTTTGCGACAAACAAAAAACATCGTTGGATCAGTCGCTTAGTGTTGGCATGGCGATTGCACTAAACCCGACAAAGAGGATCCACCCATGAAGACTGCCGACATCCAAGCCCTGCTCAACGAGCCCGCCTGCGCCCACAACGCGAAGGAGAAATCCGGCTGCGCGAAGCCGAAACCCGGCGCCACGGCCGGCGGCTGTTCCTTCGATGGCGCCCAGATCGCACTGCTGCCCATCGCCGACGTCGCCCACATCGTCCATGGCCCCATCGCCTGTGCCGGCAGTTCCTGGGACAACCGCGGTACGCGCTCGACCGGGCCGACGCTGTACAAGATCGGCATGACCACCGATCTCACCGAACAGGACGTGATCATGGGCCGCGGTGAGAAGCGCCTGTTCCATGCCATCAAGCAGGCCATCGACGATTACTCGCCGGCGGCGGTGTTCGTCTATGCCACCTGCGTTACGGCGCTGATCGGCGACGACTTCGAGGCAGTGTGCAAGGCGGCGGCGGAGCGCTACAGTGTGCCGGTGGTGCCCATCGATGCCGCTGGCTTCTACGGCACCAAGAACCTCGGCAACCGGCTGGGCGGCGAGGCGATGTTCAAGTACGTCATCGGTACCCGCGAGCCGGACCCGGTGCCGGTCGCCGCGGAACGACCCGGCATTAATGTCCACGACATCAACCTCATCGGCGAATACAACATCGCCGGCGAGTTCTTCCACGTTGCACCGTTGTTCGACGAACTCGGGCTGCGCATCCTCTCCACGCTTTCCGGCGACGCGAGATTTCGCGAGGTGCAGACCATGCACCGGGCCGAGGCGACCATGGTCGTCTGCGCCAAGGCGCTGCTCAACGTCGCGCGCAAGCTAAAGGAAAGTTATGGCGTGCCCTTCTTCGAAGGCAGTTTCTACGGTGTGCGCGACATGTCGCAGGCGCTGCGCGATTTCGCCTGTCTGCTGAACGATCCCGACCTGACCGTTCGCACCGAGGCACTGATTGCCCGCGAAGAGGCGAAAGCGAATGCGGCCCTGGAACCCTGGCGCCAGCGCCTGAAGGGCAAGCGCGTGCTGCTCTACACGGGCGGCGTCAAGTCCTGGTCCATTGTTTCGGCGCTGCAGGACCTGGGCATGGAAGTGGTCGCGACCGGCACCAAGAAATCCACCGAGGAAGACAAGGCTCGCATCCGCGAGATCATGGGCCCGGACGCCCGCATGATCGACGACGGCAGTCCCAAGGCGCTGCTCGGCGCCTACAAGGACTTGCAGGCCGACATCCTGATCGCCGGCGGGCGCAATCTCTACATGGCATTGAAGTCGCGCATCCCCTTCCTCGACATCAACCAGGAACGCGAATTCGCCTACGCCGGCTACGCCGGCATGCCGGAACTGGCCCGGCAACTGGCCTTGACCATCGAAAACCCGGTCTGGGAGAGCGTGCGCCGCCCGGCGCCGTGGGCTCGCAGCAAGGCGGCGGGAACCCCCGTTACGGCGGAGTGATGCGGCTGGCGGCGTCGATCAACTGCCTGGCGATGCTGATCGGATCCGGCAGCAAGGGCAATGCAGCACGGCTGAACCATGCGGCGGCTTCGATCTCGGCCGGGTCGGGATCGAGCGTTCCGCCGGCGTAGTCGGCAAAGAACGCCACCATCAGCGAATGCGGAAAAGGCCAGGGCTGGCTGTCGAAGTAGCGCAGGTTGGCGATTTCGATTCCGACTTCTTCGCGCACTTCGCGTACCGCGCATTGCTCCAGGGTTTCACCGGGTTCGACGAAGCCGGCCAAGGCACTGAACACGCCGGGCGAAAAATGCGGGCCGCGCGCCAGCAACAGTTCGTCGCCGCGTCTTATCAGCACCATGACCGCCGGCGCGAGTCTCGGGTAGGCAAGCAGGCCGCAGGCGGGGCACTCCATGGCGAATTCTCCGGCCCTCCGCATCGTCAAAGTGCCGCAGCGACCGCAGTGACGGTGATTCTTCTGCCAGTCCAGCAGTTGAATCGCGCGACCGGCAAGCGCGAAAGCCTCGGCGCCAGCCAGACCGAATATGCGGCGCAAGGGCGTGAGTTCACCTCCCAAGGACGTCGGCGGCGCGTCTATCTCCGCGGCATGGTAAGGAAGCCCCTGCCATGTCCCGACAAGCAAGGCGTCCTTGGGATGGCCAAAATCAGCCGCCTTCCCGTGCGGGAAGACCATCTCGGGTGCATCGGCAGGCAACGTGAGCAGCGTGTCTTGGCAGCGAAGCATCCAGTAACTCGTCTCTTCCATTTGTCGTCTCGGATTGTCGGTACTCGGAACGCATCCAGTGGGACACCGAATATTGCCATGCCATTTGATCCCAGAAACAGCAATTGCACCGCCAAGGACGCAAAGGACACCAAGGAAAACAAGGCCTTTGATATCTGGAGGTCTTCACCTTTCCGGTGACACTTGCATCGTCTCAAGATCGCCTTCCTTTGCGTCCTTGGCGTCCTTTGCGGTGAATGAACTGAGGTTCTTGGGTTGATCCTTCGGATCAATCCGCCCGATCAGTAGATTGGCGCCGGCTGCGGCAGGAGCGGCAATTCGGTGGGCAGGCGATCGCCGTTACCGCTGACAAAACCGACGATCGTCCGCACGACGGCCGGATCGCGCAGGATGCGGTAGTGGCCGAGCCCGTGGGTCTTGAGCAGTCGCGCGCCGGGCATGTGTCCGGACAATCGCAGCGTGTGCTCGAACGGTACCTCGGTGTCGGCACTGTCATGCACGAACAAGGCCGGCAGGCGCAGGTCCTTCAGTTCCTCGATGCGGTCGATTTCGGCGAAGCGCACGCTATAGCGTTGTTCGAGGTGGCGGCGCATCGCCTCGCGAATGTGCGGCGTGATGCCGAGCAGGCGGGCGAAGTTGTGTGCGTGCTCATTCATCGATGCCGGAGAGGCCACGAGTACGGCTCGTTCCAGAGCAAGACCGCGCCGCAACGCGAGCGCCAGCGCTGCCGCGCCGAGCGAATGGCCGATCGCCGCTTCGAACGGGCCATGCGTCTCGGCCAGCGCCGCCACGGCGCGCACGAAATCGGGCAGACCGACGGCGCTGTGTCCGCTCTCGCCGTGCCCCGGCTGGTCGAACCACACCGCCCGGTAGCCGCGCGCCAGCAGCGGCGCGACGAAGCTGCCCATCTGCACACTGCTGCCGCCCCAGCCATGGCTGAGCAGCACGGCGGGGGCCATTGACGGCCCCGCCTGCCAGACGGCGATGCGATGGTTGCCGGCGACCACGGTCTCGCGGCGGGCGGCCACGGGGTGCGTCCGGCGGCCCGCGTAGCGCGGCGGCTTTGTGAACCAGCGCTCCGCCTGGCGGCGCGCCATTCCAGGCAGCAAGCGCGAGGCGATCCCGAAGTAGGCGCGGATCATGGTTTGCAGAGGAAGGCGAACGATCGTTCTATTCATGGCCGCAGCAATGGGGGCATTCATCGGGTACCTCCGGAAGGTTCTCAGTCAGCGGCCGAGGCCGCTGCCACCAGCCGCTCGAAGGCCTTGCGGGCGCGCGAGGCGGCTTCTTCGCGCCGAAGCAGGCGGGAACTGTAGTAGTAGGCGTGGATGACGCCCAGCATGTCGAACACGAACTGCTCGGGGTCGAGTTTGGCGCGGAAATGGCCCTGCTCGATCGCCAGCCCGACCGCGCGGGCCAGTTCCTGCTCGAGGCGCTTGTAATGGGTGACGACCGCGTCGCGCACCGGTCCGGGCCGGTCGTCGAACTCGACCGCCGCCGCCTGTATCGGGCAGCCGTGGGCCAAGCCGCTGCGCTCCGTCCAGTCCAGCCAGTGCTGGAACAGGGCGCGAATCCGCGGCAGCCCGCGGCGCGCCTTCAGCGCCGGCAGGAACACGGTCTCGGTGAAGCGCGCCGCCGCCGCCTCGACGGCCGCCACCTGCAGCTCCTCGCGCGAACCGAAATGCGCGAACAAGCCGCTCTTCGATAAGCCCGTGCGTTCCGCCAGCGAGCCGATCGTCAGCGACTGGAAGCCGGCCTCGCTCGCCTGCGCAAGCGCGGCATCGAGAATCGCAGCGCGTGTTTCTTCACCTTTGCTCATGGAGCCCACGATACGAACGATCGTGCTATTTGTCAACCGAGTCGTCTACGCGGCGGGTTTGCGCCCGGCCAGTTCGCGATCCAGTTGCCGTGCGAAGGCGCGCTGGTCGCTGGCGGAAAACGAAGACGGCCCGCCGGTTTCCACGCCCGAGGAGCGCAACGTGTCCATGAAATTGCGCATCGTCAGCGCGGCGGCGATGCTGCCCGAATCGTGGGGCTCACCGTGCGGTGTCAGCACCCGGGCACCCTTGGCGATCACTTCGGCGGCGAGCGGAATGTCGGCGGTGACGACCAGGTCGCCCGCCTCGACGCGCCGCGCGATCTCGTTGTCCGCCACATCGAAACCCTTCGGTACCTGCAAGGCGCGGATGTGCGGCGATCAGCGTCACCGCGATGCCCGTGCGTGCCGCTGCGCGGAAAAGAATCTCCTTGATCGGTTTCGGGCAGGCGTCGGCATTGACCCAGATTTGCATGGGGGTTTGGAATTGGGCAAAAGTCAGCCGTGGCGGCACGGCTCGGCCGCACTCACGCCGCCCGTGGCAACGGCTCGACTTCCTCGCTGATAGCTTTGGCGCTGGCGATCTCCGCCGTGCGCAGGTCGTAGATCGATTGCAGGTTCAGCCAGGTCTGGGCGTCGCCGCCGAAACAGCGCGTCAGGCGCAGGGCGGTATCGGCTGTCACGCCGCGCCGCTCCAGCACGATGTCGTTGATGCGCGAAGCGGGTACGTGCAGGCGCTTCGCCAGCGCGTTGGCGCTCAAGCCGAGCGGAACCAAGTAGTCTTCGCGCAATACCTCGCCTGGATGTACCGGGCGCATTCCGTTTTTCACCATCGCCGTTTCCCTTTCCAAACCTGCCGCCACCTCAGTGGTAGTCGACAATCTCCACGTCCAGCATGCCTTCATTCGACCATACGAAACACAAGCGCCACTGATCGTTGATGCGGATACTGTGCTGCCCTTGCCGGTCGCCTGTCAGCGCTTCGAGCCGGTTCCCAGGCGGCGCCCGCAACGACTCCAGGCTTGCCGCCGCATGCAACTGCGTCAGCTTGCGTTCCGCCACACTCTTCATGTTGGCGAAGCGCCGCGACTTCCCGGTGACGAAGAGTGCCTCGGTATCGGTACACTTGAACGAGCGGATCATGGCTGAAGTTTATACCGATTACCGGTAAGCGGCAACTCGGCGGCCGTTCAAGAAGTCAGCAGTGGTGACACGCCTCCTATCCGCACATTCCCACCGATGTAGGCTTTGCTACAAGCCTTCGATCTGGCAACCCATTGAACTTTAAGAAGTGTTTGTCTGGCATGGCCCTTGCGAAGGAATGGGCGTCCTCCAATTGCAGACGCCCAAGTGCCATGGCCGAGATTCTCAAACGCGCGAAACCGCTGGCGGTCAGTCCGCTGAAAGTAAGCCAGCCCGTCGGGGCGTCGCTGGCCTTTCTGGGCCTGAGGCATGCGATCCCGATGATGCACGGCTCGCAGGGCTGCACGGCCTTCGGCAAGGTGTTCTTCGTCCGCCATTTTCGCGAGCCGATTCCCTTGCAGACGACGGCGATGGAACAGGTGTCCGCCATCATGGGTGCCGACGACAACGTGGTCGAAGGCCTGAAGGCAATCTGCGAGAAGAGCAGGCCGGACATCATCGGCCTGCCGACGACCGGACTCTCGGAGACCCAGGGCACGGACATCCGCCGGCTGGTGAAGCGCTTCCGCGAGGAGCATCCGCAGTTCGCGCACATTGCGGTGGTGCCCGTCAATACGCCCGACTACACGGGCTCTCTGGAATCGGGTTTCGCGCTTGCCGTAGAGGCGATTATCGACTGCATGGTGCCGGAGACCCGCCACGCCGGCCGGCGCCGCAGGCAGGTCAATGTCCTGGCTTCGTCGGCACTATCGCCCGGGGACATCGAGGTGCTCAAGGACTGGATCGAAGCCTTCGGCCTGCGTCCGGTGGTACTGCCGGACATCGGCGATTCGCTCGACGGCCACCTCGTCGATGGGGAGTTCTCCGCCATCACTGTCGGCGGCACAGCCAAGGCGGAGATCGAGGCCTTGGGCGAGTCCATCGCCACGCTGGTGATCGGACGTTCGCTCGTCCGCGCGGCCGATCTGCTTAAGGCGCGCACTGGTGTTCCCAGCTTCAATTTCGATCACTTGATGGGCCTGGATGCCTGCGATGCCTTCACCCAGACGCTGGCCGAGTTGTCGGGCCAGCCGGTGCCGGACAGGATCGAACGCCACCGTGCGCAGTTGCAGGACGCGATGGTCGATACGCATTTCCAGACCGGTTTTGCCCGCGTTGCGCTGGCGCTTGATCCGGACCTGCTTCTGGGCTTTGCGCGTTTCCTCACCGGCATGGGTGCCGAGATCGTCGCCGCCGTTGCGCCTGCACGGGCCGAGACGCTGGCCGACATGCCCTGCGAGACGGTGCAGGTCGGCGACCTCGAAGACCTCGAACATGCCGGCCGCGACGCCGGCGCGCAAGTCGTGATCTCCAATTCGCACGCCGCCCATACGGCCGAGCGCCTCGGCGTGCCGCTGCTGCGCGCCGGCTTTCCGCAATACGATTGGGTCGGCGGCTATGCCCGCGCCTGGATCGGATATCGCGGCGGCCGCCAGGCGCTGTTCGATTTCGCCAACATCATCCTGGGTCAGCACCATGACACCCCTGCCTACCGATCCGTCTTCCGGCAAGTCCCGGAGGCTGGCGCTGGCCTGGTCAAGCACTGAGGAAGTGCCGGCCATGCTCAAGGTTGCCTTCGCCACGGATGACCGTGTCTCGGTGAACCAACACTTCGGCGCCTCGGTCGGCTTCGCGATTTTCGCGCTCGACGGCGAGCGTGCACGGTTGGTGTCGGTGGCCGAGTTTGCGGAAGAGTCGATGGACGGCAACGAGAACAAGCTGCCGGCCAAGATTGATGCGCTCGCCGGCTGCGCTGCCGTCTACTGCCTCGCCGTGGGCGGCTCGGCGGTACGCCAGTTGCTGGCGCGCGGTGTGCAGCCGATACGGCTCGAAGAGGAAACGTCAATCGACCGGCTGCTGACAGACCTGCAACGGGCCGTGCGCGAAGGCGGCGTGCCCTGGGTCGAGAAGGCCATCGGGCGTGGCAAGGATGCCGGCCGCTTTGATCGCATGGCCGACGAGGGTTGGCAGGAATGATGACCGCCCAGGGCCGGGTGATCGCGGTCGCCGGCGCGCGCGCGCAGGTACGCATCGAGCCGGCTTCCGGTTGTTCGAGTTGCGGCGGCCGCGGCAGTTGCGCCGGCGGCAAATCCCAGGTGATCTGGCTGGACGCGACGCCGGGCGTGGCCGCGGGCGACACGGTGAACTTCGCATTGAAGGAGGGAACCTTCCGCTCCGCCGCCTTCCTTGGCTACCTGCTGCCGGCGGTGACGACGCTGACCGGGGCAGCCCTCGCAGCCGATGGCGGCGACATCGCCTCGGCGCTGGGGGCGGCCACCGGCCTTTTCGTCGGACTTCTGATCGTGCGCATTCTCGGCCGGCGCCTTACGCGCAATGAGCCGACGGGCGCTTGCACCACCGATACACCAACCCTTACCGGAGGCCTTTCATGAGCAGCAGCGCCGTAGTCGAACGCGATCCGATTTTCGAAACCGATTTCCTCAAGGAAATGCTGCGCCAGATGCGCGCGCTCGACAGCTATGGCATCTGGGACGGCCAGCCGGTGGAGAAGATCCTCGAGCCTTTCGTGCTGACCAAGGAACGCAAGAAGGAGATTCCGCTGATCGGCGATCCCGACGAGGAGACGCTGGCACGCGTCAAGGCCTTCTACAACGGCATCGCGGTGCTGATCGAGAAGGAGTGCGGAATGATGGCTTCACCAATAGTGCATCTGTCTCACGAAGGTTTCGGCCGCGTGCTGATCACCGTCGGCAAGCTGGTCGCGGTGGATCGCACGCTGCGCGACGTTCATCGCTTCGGTTTCGAGAGCCTGTCGAAGATGAAGACCGAGGCCGACAAGATTCTCTCCGTGGCACTCGAAATCGTCGGCAAGTATCCGGAAGTCGCCGGGATGTGAGGTCGGAAATGAGCGACGAAGAACTCAAGGAACTCGACCGCGAAGTGAAGAAGCTCAAGCGCATTGCCGGCGAGTGGGCATCGAAGATGCACGACCTGGTCGAGGAGCGCTTGCCCGCCGCCTACGAGGAAATCCCCGGCTTGGCGCAATCGACCTTCGATGCGTGCCGGGCCTGGGCTGACGCGAATTCACGTTTAATCACCATGCAGAAAGGATAGAGAAATGGCAGCAACAGCCGTAACCCGGGGCGGCACGCCCTGGACTCCCGAATTCGTGGAGGCAATCAACCCGAAAGTCTGTATCGGCTGCGGCCGCTGCTTCAAGGTCTGCCCGCGCGACGTGCTGACTCTGGTCGATCGGGGAGACGACGACGACATGGACGAAGACGATTGGGACGACGAGGACGCCAAGGCGATGATGACGGTGAAGAACCCGATGGACTGCATCGGCTGCGGCGCTTGCGGTCGTACCTGCCCGAAGGGTTGCTTCTCGTTCGTCGCGGCCTGATTGCCATGGCCAGACCGCAGAAGCACGTCTTCGTCTGTTCCCAGGCGCGGCCGCCCGGGCACCCGCGCGGCTCCTGCGGCCAGCGCGGCTGCCAGGAGGTGGTCGAGGAATTCATGTTCCAGTTCCAGCAGCGGCAGTGCTTCGATACCGTTGCCGTGACCGCTTGCGGTTGCATCGGCCCCTGCGGGCAGGGACCGAACGTGCTCGTCTATCCCGAGGGCGTGTTCTACAGCGCCGTCAGCAAGGAAGATGTGGCGGCCATCTTCGACGAGCACCTGCTCGGCGGTACGCCGGTCGAACGCCTGCTGGCACCGGCGGACATATGGTGATGGAAGCGGGCGGAGCGCCCAGGCTGATTCTGTTCCACAAGCAGAAGACCAGCGCCCGCACCCGCTTCCTGCGTTTCGCCGACACGGTGCTGGCCTTCGGGCCATTGCCGGTGTCGGCGCGGTTGCTGCCTGACGACGTCGGGACGATTCGCTTGCATCCGGCGGCGCACCTGCACGCGGCCGAGGCGCGTCTCGCGCTACCCGCCGGTTCGCTCGAACCGGTTCCGGACTTCCACCTCGAAGTTCAAACGTCGGCCGGCAAGGTGCCTGTGCTGCTGGCCGGCTTCACCAGCATCGATCCGCCATTCGCTGTGGCCGAGAGTGTCGGAGCGCGCTTTGCGCCCATCACCGAGGCGCGTGGATTGCCGGAAGTGGAGCTGGAACTCCTGCGCCGAGCCTACGAGGTTCTCATCGGCTGAGTTTGTCGCAAACGCGACATCGGTCGCGGCCTTGCCGATGGGCCGGAGATCCGCTCCCGATAAGCTTCTCCAAATTCCAGAGTGCGTGGCACGGGCTTTGCACTTGCTTAGGCAAAGCCCCAAGGAGAGACACATGATCCAACTGACACCGAGTGCCGCAAAGGCCATCAGCCGCTTCATCAAATACTCCGATCCGCCGGTCTCGGCGTGTCGCGTGTCCGTGACCGACGGCGGTTGTTCCGGCTTCCAATACCGGTTGCGTTTGGAGGCTGGTCCATCCGCAGACGATTTGATGATCGAGGTGGCGGGCATCCGCGTGCTCGTCGATCCGGCAAGCAAGCCGATGCTGGAGGGCGTCACCGTCGATTTTGTCGACCGACTCACCGAGAGCGGCTTCAAGTTCGACAACCCCAACGCCAAGGCCGCCTGCGGCTGCGGCAAGTCATTCACCCTGTAGGAGTGGCGCCATGTGGGACTATTCGGAAAAGGTCAAGGAACACTTCTTCAACCCGCGCAATTCGGGTGAACTCGATGGCGCCAATGGCGTCGGGGATGTCGGCTCCATTTCCTGCGGTGACGCACTGCGGCTGATGCTCAAGGTCGATCCCGAAAGCGAGCGCATCGTCGATGCCCGATTCCAGACCTTCGGTTGCGGCTCGGCCATTGCGTCGAGTTCGGCGCTGACCGAGATCGTCAAGGGCAAGACCCTCGACCAGGCGCTCAAGGTGACGAACCAGGAAATCGCAGACTACCTCGACGGCCTGCCGCCGGAGAAGATGCACTGCTCGGTCATGGGCCGTGAAGCCCTGCAGGCGGCCATCGCCAACTATCGCGGCGAGGTCTGGCAGGACGACCACGAAGAAGGCGCGCTGGTGTGCAAGTGCTTCGCCGTCGATTCGGCGCTGATCGAGGAAACCGTGCGCGCCAACGGCCTTTCCACGGTCGAGCAGGTCACCAACTACACCAAGGCGGGCGGCAGTTGCGCCACCTGCCACGAGTCCATCGAGGGCATCCTGTCCAAGGTGGCGGCCGAGAGGTGCACGGCGCCGGTTGTGGAGACCAAACCGGTGACGCCAGCGCCGGCGCCCAACGGCAAAGGCAAACTGACGAACTTCCAGCGCATGCGCAAGATCGAGGAAGTCATCGAGTCGATCCGGCCCATGCTGCAACGCGACCACGGCGACATCGAGATCATCGAGGTCGAGGGCCGCAACATCTACGTGCGCCTCCAGGGCGCGTGCCACGGCTGCATGATGGAGCACGCGACGCTCGGCGGCATCCAGAGCAAGCTGGCTGAGGCGCTCGGCGAGATGGTGCGCGTACTGCCTGTCGGGGCGATGGGGCACTGACCATGAACAAGCCTATCTACCTCGACAACAACGCCACCACGCGGTGCGATCCGGCGGTGGTCGAAGCCATGCTGCCCTTCTTCACCGAGCAGTTCGGCAACCCCTCGTCGATGCACAGTTTCGGCAACAAGGTCGGTCAGGCGCTGAAGGAAGCGCGGCTGCGGATTCAGGAATTGCTCGGCGCGGCGCACGACTCCGAGATCGTCTTCACGTCCTGCGGCACCGAGTCGGACTCGACGGCGATACTCTCGGCTCTCAAGGCGCAGCCCGAGCGCAATCAGATCATCACCACCGTCGTCGAGCACGCGGCGATTCTTTCGCTGTGCGACCAGTTGGAGAAGGAAGGCTACGTCGTCCACCGGCTGAAGGTGGACAAGCGCGGCCGGCTCGATCTGGACCAATACCGGTCGCTTCTCTCGCCTCGCGTGGCCGTGGTTTCGGTCATGTGGGCCAACAACGAGAGCGGCACGCTGTTTCCGGTCGAGACCATGGCCGAGATGGCGCACGGGGCCGGCGTGATGTTCCACACCGATGCGGTCCAGGCCGTCGGCAAGCTGCCCATCGACCTCAAGAACACGAAGATCGACATGCTCTCGCTCTCGGGCCACAAGCTGCATGCGCCCAAGGGCGTCGGCGTGCTGTATCTCAGGCGCGGCGTGCGCTTCCGGCCGATGTTGCGCGGTGGCCATCAGGAGCGCGGTCGCCGCGCCGGCACCGAGAACACGGCGTCGATTGTCGGTCTGGGCAAGGCGGCCGAACTCGCGCTGGATCAGATGGCCTTCGAGAATACCGAGGTCAAGCGGCTGCGCGACAAGCTCGAGGCAGGCATCCTCGCCCAGGTTCCGCGGGCCTTCGTCACCGGCGATCCCGGCAACCGCCTGCCCAACACCGCCAACATCGCTTTCGAGTTCGTCGAGGGCGAGGGCATTCTGCTCTTGCTCAACAAGCAGGGCATCGCCGCCTCCAGCGGCTCCGCCTGCACCTCAGGGTCGCTGGAGCCTTCGCATGTGATGCGCGCCATGGGCATTCCCTATACCGCCGCCCACGGCACCATCCGCTTTTCGCTCTCGCGCGAGAACACCGAGGCGGAGATCGACCGGGTGATTGCGGCGGTGCCGCCGGTGATCGCCCAACTGCGCAAGCTGTCGCCCTACTGGGGCGAAAACGGCCCGGTCGAGGAGCCGGAAAAGGCCTTCGCACCGAGCTACGCCTAAGTTGTAGAATAGCGCCCGGCCAAAGTCTTCAAGGCGAACTGCGGTTCGCCTTTCTTCCAATCCGGGGTGCTAAAGCATGTTCGACGCCGTTCGCAACAACAAGAGGATCATCCAGATCATTCTTGCCCTCATCATCCTGCCCTTCGCGTTTTGGGGCGTCGAGTCCTATATCGGCAACATCGGCCGCAGCGACGCCGTGGCCACGGTCGGCGGCAGCAAGATATCGCCGCTCGAATTCCGGCGCGCCCTGCAGGAGCAGCAGGACAATCTGCGCAAGTCCCTCGGCGGGCAGGTCGATGCCGCGCTGCTCGAGAGTCCGCAACTGCGCCGTGCGGTGCTTGACGAAACGGTCAATCGGCGCCTCCTGGCGTTGTACGCGAGCAAGGCGCATTTGAGCATCAGCAATGAACAGTTGATTCATTTCATCGCCTCGGCACCCGCATTGCAGGAGAACGGCAAGTTTTCTCCGGAACGATATGAACAGGCGCTCGCCAACCAGGGCAAGAACAAGACTGTGTTCGAGGCGGATCTGCGCCAGTATCTGGCCGCTCAGCAAGTGCAGATGGCGGTGGGCGACGGCGCGATGCCGGGTGAGGTTGCTTCGGCCCGCTGGCTGGGGGCTGTGCTGGAACAACGCGAGATCAGCGAATCGGTCCTGCGCCCGGAGCGCTACCTCGACAAGGTCAAGGTGACGCCGGACGCGGTCAAGGCCTATTACGAAGCCAATCTGAAGAAGTTCGAACTGCCGGAACAGGTACGCGCCGAATACCTTGTCCTTGATCAGGCCGACGAGCGCCGTGCCAGCCACATCCTGATTCGCGTCGCCAAGGATGCGACGCCCGAGCAGTTGAAGACCGCCCAGGCCAAGGCCGAGGAACTCCTGGCCAAGGCCAGGAAGGCGCCCGGCGACTTCGCCAAGCTGGCGAAGCAGTCTTCCGAGGATCCCGGTTCGGCCGCCAATGGCGGCGATCTCGATTGGTTCGGGCGCGGCATGATGACCAAGCCCTTTGAGGCTGCCGCGTTCTCGGTTCGGGAGGGACTGGTTGCCGAACCGGTCCGTTCCGATTACGGTTTCCACATCATCAAGGTCACCGGTGCCCGGCCCGATCGCGTGGCCGCAGCCGGGCAGTCTCCGGCCGAACTTGCCGATGCATTCACTAACACCGTGTACGAACAGTCCGACAGCCTCAAGCCGGCGGCCGAGAAACTCAAGTTGACCATCCGGGAAAGCGGCTGGCTGCCCAAAGGCGGCCATGGCAGCGGCCCGCTTGCCAGCCCGAAGCTGATGGCGGCACTGTTCTCAGACGACGCCATCAAGAACAGCCGCAACACCGAGGCTGTCGAGGTGTCGCCCAACGTACTGGCGGCGGCCCGCGTCGTCGAGCACAAGGCGGCGGCGGTCCAGCCATTGGAAGTAGTCACGCCGACCATCGAGAAGTTCCTCGCCCACCAGGAAGCGGCGAAGCTGGCGGCGAAAGACGGTGCGGACAAACTGGCTCTCCTCGCCAAGGGCGAGAAAACGGACCTGTCCTGGAGCGCAGCACGCATGGTTGCACGGGCTCAGGCGGCCAACTTGTCGCCCGATGCGGTGCAGGCAGTGTTTCGTGCCGACGTCGCCAAGTTGCCGGTCTACGCCGGTGTGGACAGCCCGGCCGGCTATGTCGTCTATCGCATTTCGCAGGTCAAGCCTTACGTCGCGGGCGCCTCCGCACAAGAGGAGGCCCAGGCTCTGCGCAACCGCTACCGGCGCGTTGTTGCCGAGGAAGAACTCGCGGCTTGGCAGTCCACGCTGAAGGATCGCTTCCCGGTCAGCATCGACCAGTCGGCGCTGGAAGCCAAGGATAGATAGACGCCTGCGGCATCGCCGCCGCAGCGGCGATCAGCCGCCGTTGCCCGGCAGCGGCTCGGCGTTGCCGAGCGCGGTGGTGTTAAGGCCGCCATCGACGTACATGATCTCGCCCGTGATGCCGCTGGCCAGGTCCGAGAGCAGGAAGGCGGCGGCATTGCCGACCTCTTCGATGGTGATGTTGCGACGCAGCGGCGCGTGGTGGGCGTTGTAGGCCAGCAGCTTGCCGAAGCTGCCGATGCCGGAAGCCGCGAGGGTCTTGATCGGGCCGGCTGATACCGCGTTGGCGCGGATGCCCTGCGGGCCGAGGCAGAAGGCGAGGTAGCGCGTTGCCGCCTCCAGGCTGGCCTTGGCCAGGCCCATGGTGTTGTAGTTGGGCATGGTGCGCTCGGCGCCGAGATAGGTGAGCGCCAGCACGGCGGCGTTGTTGCCTTTCAGCAGCAATGGCCGTGCTGCCTTGACCAGCGCCGGATAGCTGTAGGAAGAGATGTCGTGGGCGATGCGGAATCCGTCGCGCGAGAGACCATCCAGGAAGTCGCCTTCGATGGCCTCGTTGGGGGCGAAGGCGATCGAATGCACCAATCCATCGAGGCCTTCCCAGCCCTTGCCGAGTTCGGCGAATAGATCGACGATTTGCTGGTCGTCGGCGACGTCGCAAGGAAACACCAGATGACTGCCGAACTCCTCGGCAAACTTGGTGACGCGTTCCTTGAAGCGTTCATTCTGGTAGGTGAACGCGAGCCGTGCGCCTTCGCGCTGGCAGGCCTTGGCGATGCCATACGCGATGGACCGGTTGGAGAGCAGGCCGGTGATCAGGATGCGTTTGCCTGCGAGAAAACCCATCATCTTCCCCTCGTCGTGGTTGAGCCGCGCGGATTATAGCGGATCGAATACACTTGCAAGTCATGCAAAGGTTTCTCGTCGCATTGCTGACCCTGCTGCTGACCTCGTGCGGCACGGCATGGAACGATCCATATCCCGTCTCGGATCGTGGTCGCAACATACTCTATTCCGCTTTCATAGACCGCCCGAAGCATCTCGATCCGGTGCAATCCTACAGCGAGGACGAGATCACCTTCACGGCCCAGATCTACCAGCCGCCGCTCCAGTATCACTACCTGAAGCGTCCCTATGAGGTGATTGCGGCGACCGCGACCGAGGTGCCGAAACCGCGCTACATGGACGCGCAGGGGAGGAGCCTGCCGGACGACGCCGACCCGGCGCGCATTGCCTATTCCGATTACGTGATTCACATCAGGCCGGGTATCCGCTACCAGCCGCACCCGGCGTTCGCGTGCAAATCGGACGACGACTACTCGTATTACCCGCTAGGCCAAGACGGGCTTTCCGGCAAGTACGAACTGCGCGACTTTCCGTTGACCGACACCCGTGAGCTGACGGCGGACGACTACGTCTACGAGATCAAGCGTCTCGCCCATCCGCGCCTGCATTCGCCGATCCTCGGCCTGATGCAGGAGTACATCGTCGGCCTGACCGAATTCGCGGGCAAGCTGGCGGCACGCGAAAGGAACGTGGCGCCCGGGGCGCGGGACGGCTGGCTGGACTTGCGGCAGTTTCCGCTGGCCGGCGTCGAGGTGCTCGATCGCTATTCTTACCGCATCCGCATCAAGGGCAAGTACCCGCAGTTCGTCTATTGGCTGACCATGCCTTTCTTCGCGCCGGTGCCCTGGGAAGCGGACCGCTTCTACAGCCAGCCCGGCATGGCGGAGCGGAACCTTGTGCTCGACTGGTATCCGATCGGCACGGGACCCTACATGATGACGGAGAACAATCCGAATGCCCGCATGGTGCTGGAGCGGAACCCGAATTTCGCCGGCGAGACCTACCCCTGCGCAGGCGAGGCCGGCGACCGCGAAGCCGGGCTGCTGGCCGATTGCGGCAAGCCGTTGCCCTTTATCGACAAGGCCGTGTTCACGCGCGAGAAGGAGCAGATTCCGTACTGGAACAAGTTCCTCCAGGGTTACTACGATGCTTCCGGCATCGCGTCGGATTCGTTCGACCAGGCGGTGCAGGTGGCAGCCGGCGGCGAGGCGACCGTCACCGACGACATGCGTGCGCAAGGCATCCGCCTGGCCACGTCGGTGGCGACGTCCACGTTCTACATGGGATTCAACATGCTCGACCCGGTCGTCGGCGGCGATTCGGAAAGGGCGCGCAAGCTGCGCCAGGCCATCGCGCTTGCCATCGACCAGGAGGAATACATCTCCATCTTCCAGAACGGCCGTGGCCTTGCGGCACAGGGCCCGATACCGCCGGGTATCTTCGGTTACCGTGAGGGCGAGGCCGGGATCGATCGACTCATGTACGACTGGGTGCACGGCAAGCCGCGGCGGAAGTCGATCGAGACGGCGAAGAAGCTCCTGGCCGAGGCCGGCTATCCGAATGGCCGCGACGAAAAGACCGGCGAGCCGCTGGTGGTCAATCTCGATACCACGTCAGGCGGCGTCGGCAGCAAATCGCGCATCGACTGGCTGAACAAGCAATTCCAGAAGATCGACGTCCAGCTTGTCGTGCGCAATACTGACTACAACCGCTTTCAGGAGAAGATACTGAAAGGCGCGGCGCAACTGTTCTATTTCGGCTGGAATGCCGATTACCCCGATCCGGAGAACTTCTTCTTCCTGCTCTACGGCCCTCAGGGCAAGGTCAAGCATCAGGGCGAGAATGCCGCCAATTACGCCAGTCCGGAGTACGACCGGCTGTTCGAGCAGATGCGCACCATGGACAGCGGTCCCGCACGCCAAGCCATCATCGATCGCATGCTGGCCGTGCTACGCCATGACAGCCCCTGGGTCTGGGGATTCCATCCCGTCGACTACACCCTTCGCCATAGCTGGCTGACCAATCGCAAGCCGACCAAGGTCGGCAATAACACACTGAAATATCAGCGAATCGATCCGGCATTACGGGAGCGCATGCGAGAAGAGTGGAATCGGCCGGTGATTTGGCCTTTATTGCTGGTTGTGGCCCTGATCGGGCTGGTTATACTTCCAGCCTTGATCAGTCACCGCCGTCGTGAAGGGGCTACGGCGAGGTCGAACTAGGGAGTTCGCATGAAGCTGCACGCCAAGGTATCGGTGTTCTTCGCCGTTCTGTCTGCTTGCCTGGTCGCGGCCCTGGTGACGATCGGTCTCTACTCGTTCCGAAACTACACGGTTGCCACAGCGACCGAGCAGATCCGCACGGCGGGCGAGATCGTGCGGGTGGCGCTGACCGAATCGATGATCAACGGCGTCATTGCCCAGCGCGCCGGCCTGCTCGAGCGCCTGATGGAAGTGCAGGGGCTGCGGTCGGCCCGGGTCATTCGCGGCCCTCTGGTCGAGCACCAGTTCGGCAAAGGCATGTCGCGCGAGCAGCCGGCCGACGATATCGAAACACAGGTTCTCGCCAAGGGCCAGCCGGCGTTCGAAATCACCGAAGACGAGGCCGGCGCCGGTTTTCGCGGCACGATCCCGTTCGTGGCGACGAACAAAGGCAGCCCGAACTGCCTGCAATGCCATCAGGTGCCCGAGGGATCCGTGCTGGGTGCCGTCACCATCACCATGTCCATCGAGCAGCTGAAGCGCAAGGCCATCCTGACGGTAGCGCTGATGGTGATGGCGGTGGGAATGTTCTCGCTGATCGCCTATCTCTTGTTTCGGCGCATGGTTCATCCGGTAGTCCGAACGGCCGTTCATGTGGAAGATGCCGTACAGCGGGCGATCAACGGCGACTACAAGGGATCGGTCAACGTGCAGACCAGCGACGAGATAGGCCAGATCGCGGGCGACATGAACCGCCTGTTGACCTATCTCGATCAAGGCTTGTCGCGCATCGGCCACAAGGTGGCTCAGCTGACCGACCATTCGCCGAACGGCGAAGGCAGCGGCAACCTGCTCAAGACGACGATCGAGATGGTGGATACGCTCACCGAGGCCGCCCATTTCAAGCAGGCCATCGAGGAGGATGAGACGCAGGCCGAGATCTACGGCCGCCTGTCGGTGGCGATCGAGCAGCACTTCGGCATCAAGGAGTACTCGATCTACGAAGTGCTGGCCGCCCGCAACCAGATGATGCCGATGGTGGTCGACGGCGATCACAAGGGGCCGTGCCGCTGGTGCGACCCGCAGATCCTGATCCGCAACGAGGCCTGCCGCGCCCGGCGTACCGGGCATCTGGTCGACGCCATTGCCTCGCCCGGCATCTGCTACGCGTTCCGGCCGCCGAACGAGGCGACCGACCGTGCCCACCTTTGTTTCCCGATCATGCAGTCGGGCAGCGTCGGCAGTGTCTTGCAGATGATCGTGCCACCCACGGACCGCGAGCGGGTGAGCGCCTTGATTCCGCATATCAGCGTCTATCTGCGCGAGGCGGCGCCGGTGCTGGAAGCCAAGCGCCTGATGGAGACGCTGCGCGAGTCGACCCTGCGCGACGCGCTGACCGGTCTGCACAATCGCCGCTTCCTCGAGGAATCGGTGGAAACCTTGGTGGCACAGGCGCTGCGCCATGGCACCCACATGGCCATCCTGATGGCCGATCTCGACTACTTCAAGATGGTCAACGACGAGCACGGCCACGATGCCGGCGATGCGGTCCTGAAGGCGCTGGGCAAGGTGCTGGCCCAGTCGGTGCGCTCGTCCGACTACGTCATCCGCTATGGTGGCGAAGAGTTCCTCATCGTCCTGCAGGAGACCACCGGCGCGCTGGCCGTCCCGGTTGCCGAGAAGATTCGCATGCGGGTGGAGGAAATGAAAGTGCAGGTTGCCGGCAAGGTGCTGCAGAAGACCATTTCCCTCGGCATCGCCGATTTCCCCGGGGACTCGGACACGTTCTGGCAGACGGTCAAGTTCGCCGACGTCGCGCTCTACCACGCCAAGGAAACGGGCCGCAACCGCGTCATCCGTTTCGGCATGGAATTGTGGAACGACAAGAAGGGGTACTGAGTCACGCGGACCAGGGCCGACAAAAAACCGCATCAAGCCCGGAATGGCTATGATGCGGTCTTCGGCTTCTTGCTGCTTGGTGCCCAGGAAGGGACTCGAACCCCCACGGTGTTACCCGCTAGTACCTGAAACTAGTGCGTCTACCAATTCCGCCACCTGGGCAAGCGGCAAGAGGCGCGCATTCTAAAGGAAAAACACCAATTGTCAAACAAGCGCCGCCAACCCGACAGGGTCGGCAAACTCTCAGCCATTCGCCGCGCCGATCCAATGCTGGAGCGGGAATTGGCCAAGTACGATTACCCGCTGCCGAGCCGTGAGTACATCCTGCAGATGCTCGCGGAGCAGGGGGTGCCGGCGTCCTTCGAACATGTCTGCGGACTGCTCGACATCAAACCGGATGAGCACGAGGATTTCAGCCGGCGCCTGGGTGCCATGGCGCGCGACGGCCAACTGCTGCAGAACCGGCGCGGCGACTGGCTGATCCCGGACAAGGCCGACCTCATTCGCGGCCGCGTCGAGGGGCATCCCGACGGCTTCGGCTTCCTGGTGCCGGAAGGCGGCGGTGCCGACCTGTTCCTGCCCGAAAAGGAGATGGCGAAGGTTCTGCACGGCGACCGGGCCATCGCCCGCGTCGTCGGTATCGACCGCAAGGGCCGTCCGGAGGGCAAGATCGTCGAGGTTACCGAACGCGCCAACACCCGGGTGGTCGGCCGCGTCTACCAGGAACATGGCGTCTGGTTCGTGGTGGCCGAGAACCGGCGCATCAGTCAGGATATCCTTCTGGCGCCGCCAGAGAAGAAAGCACCGAAGCCGGCGTCAGGGCAGGTGGTGGTGGTCGAGCTTGTCGAGCAACCGAGCAAGCAATCGCAACCGATAGGCCGCGTCGTCGAGGTGCTCGGCAACTATGCCGACCCCGGCATGGAAATCGAGATCGCGCTGAGAAAGCACGACTTGCCGTTCGAGTTCTCGAAAGACGCCGCCGCGGAGACCGCGAAATTGCCCGACGTCGTACGCAAGGGCGACTGGAAGGACCGCGAGGACCTGACCAGGCTGCCGCTGGTGACCATCGACGGCGAAACGGCGAAGGATTTCGATGACGCCGTGTATTGCGAACGACAAGGCAAAGGGTACCGGCTGGTGGTCGCCATCGCCGATGTTTCCCACTACGTGCGGTCGGGTGGTGCACTCGATCAGGATGCCTGCGCGCGCGGCAATTCCGTGTATTTCCCTCGCCGGGTGATACCCATGCTGCCGGAGAAGCTCTCAAACGGATTGTGCTCGCTCAATCCGCAGGTCGAGCGCCTGTGCATGGTCTGCGACATGGCCCTGTCTGCCGCCGGCGAGATCGAGAACTACCGCTTCTATCGGGCCGTCATGTGGTCGCATGCCCGCCTCACTTACACTGAAGTTGCCGCCGCCCTTTACGATGGTGATGCCGGCGCACGGAAGCAACTGGAACCGCTGTTGCCTCACCTGAAGAACCTCGATGCGCTCTACCGGGTGTTGGCCGGCGCACGCGAGAAGCGCGGCGCCATCGACTTCGAGACGATCGAAACGCGCATGGTCTTCGACGAGCACGACAAGATCGAGAGAATCGAGCCCTACGAACGCAATGATGCCCACCGCTTGATCGAGGAATGCATGCTGGCGGCGAATGTTTGCGCCTCGGATTTTCTGAAGGAACGCGGCCATCCGGCGCTTTACCGCATCCACGAGGGCCCGACGCCGGAGAAGCTCGCCAAGCTGCGCGACTTCCTCGCCACCTTCGGACTTCAGCTAAGTGGCGGGGATGATCCGCACGCCAAGGACTACGCGCAACTGCTGGCGAAGATACAGGGCCGCCCGGACAAGCAGTTGTTGCAGACTGTCATGCTGCGCTCGCTGCGCCAGGCGATCTACAGCCCGGACAACGTCGGCCATTTCGGGCTGGCCTACGAGAGCTATACCCATTTCACCTCGCCGATCCGTCGCTACCCGGATCTGCTGATCCATCGCGGCATCAAGGCGGCGCTGGCCGATGAACGCTATTCGCCCGGCGACTGGTCGGACATCGGCCTGCACTGCTCGGCCACCGAGCGTCGCGCCGACGAGGCCACCCGCGATGTCGAAGCCTGGCTCAAGTGCTACTACATGCAGGATCGGATCGGCGAGGAGTTCGCCGGCAGCATCTCTGCCGTCGTGCCGTTCGGAATTTTCGTCGCCCTCGACGACGTGTTCGTCGAGGGCTTGGTGCATGTCTCGGAACTGGGGCAGGACTACTTCCACTTTGACGAAGCGGCCCATGCCATGGTCGGCGAGAGGAGTGGCCGTCGCTTCAGGTTGTCGGACCGAGTGCGGGTTCAGCTCGTACGCGTCGACCTCGACCAGAACAAGATCGACTTCCGCCTCGTGGCAGAGCCGTCTGCCCCTGCATTCAAGCGGGCGCGGCGCTGACGCTGAAACCGTCGTCCTGCGCCCGGGGGCTGTTCAGGCAAACGTATTGATGACGCGACCGGTCGTCTGCCCTTGCGTGTTCACGACCGGCTGGGTCGTTTCCTGACGCGCGACCTGCGGCTCCTGCCGTTGCTGCGCCGAGGTTTCCGTTGGCTTGGTCTCGGTTGCCTCGGGCCTGGCGTTCACCTGGCGCGCTTGCTCAAGCAGTTGTTGGGCTGCGGCGCTTGTTGAGGAAGTTACTGCGCTGATGGCCATTACTCTCTCCTCTCAAGAAAACGTCCGGCGCATCGTCCTCCGCTGCGTAGTCTGTTCACGCGGTCAGTTTGACCACCGTGCCGCCTGCCTGACCCCGGGTATTGGCAACTGGTTGCGTCGGTGCTGGTGCTACTCTTGTCTGCAGCGTTTGCTGCTCGGTCAACACCAGTCTAGTCTTAAGGCTCTCTCGCCACAAGCAATTGACAACCTTGTCAGGTGGAGCCCGACCCCGGAGATTCGGACCAGTGGGTTACTTGACCAGGAAGCGGCCGAACTTCATATCGTGGTCGGCGATATGGTCGATCAGCCAGTGCCTAAGAAACTCGATCGTTTCTTTCTCCATCTTGACGGATCCGTCCTCGAACTTGGATTGAAGCGTGAACAGCGTTTCGAACAGCTCGGCATGTATCGTCTGATGCTCTGCCAATCCGGGATAACCGTGCTCGGACATCAATCGTTCTTCGCGCTGAAAATGCTCCTCGCAGTACTTGACCAGGTTGTTCAGGACACGCGCGATTTCCTTGCGGTCGTGGTTCTGAAGGAAGACGTAGTGAAACTCGTTGATGAGGTCGAAGAGATGGCGATGGTCGGCGTCGATCCGGGCATCTCCGACCGAGTAATTGCTGTTCCAGTTGAGTAGTGCCACGTGTGATCCTGTTCGTGGGGCAGCGCAGGATCGGCAAAACCATGTCTGGCTAACGGCTACGGGCGCGCCATCTTCCGAGGCGTGGTGACTTCATTCACTGTAGGTGCGCGCGCCGAACTGTCAATTTGGCGACGCGTCCTTGCTGGACGCTGGCCGGGGCAGCCTGGGGTAAGATTGCGCCCCCGATACGCGCTGGCGCAGATCTATCCCGACTGCTGCGGCCGATCAAGCACGAGGAAACCTGAATGTCCGATACCCGCCTGATCCACGGCTTCCACGCGGTGATCGCCAAACTGCGCCACGCGGCGGAGGATGTGAAGGAGATTCACTTGGCCGAAGGCCGCCAGGACGGCCGGGCGCGCGACCTGTTGCGTGCCGCCGAGGCGGCTGGCGTGCGTGTGATCCTGACCGATGCCGCGCGTCTGGACGGCATGGCCAGCGGGGCTCGCCACCAGGGAGTGATCGCCCGCGTGGCGGCGACGCAGAAACATCTGACGCTCGATGACGTGCTGGAGCCGTTGACGGAGCCGGCGCTGCTTCTGGTGCTCGATGGCGTGCAGGACCCGCACAACCTCGGCGCCTGCTTGCGTGTGGCCGATGCCGCGGGGGCGCATGCAGTGGTGGCGCCGAGGGACCGGGCCTGCGGGCTGAACGCGACGGCGATCAAGGTAGCCAGCGGCGCTGCCGACACCGTGCCCTACATCACGGTGACCAATCTTGCGCGCAGCCTGAGAGAGCTTCAGGAGCGCAACGTCTGGGTGGTCGGCGCGGCCGGCGAGGCGCAGAAGGATATCTACGCCATCGACCAGAAGGGCTCGTTTGCCTGGGTGCTCGGCGCCGAAGGCGCAGGCCTGCGGCGGCTGACCCGGGACACCTGCGATGAACTGGCGCGCATCCCGATGGCCGGAACCGTGGAGAGCCTGAACGTCTCGGTAGCGGCCGGCATCTGCCTGTTCGAGACGCGCCGCCAGCGCTGTTAAGTAAGTACCAAGCGGTCCCGCCGCCGGAGGCGGCAACCGCGCAGCGCGTCTTCCGCGTGACCCGTAACTATCGAGCGAAGCGAGGAAGTCAGATCCCCCGCCCCGGGGCGAAGGTTTGGGGGGTGGGTTACCAGAGCTTCCACCACGGCTCCTGCTTGTCCAGGCCGCGCTTGAAGTACTCGCTGTTGGGGAAGTTCTTGTGCATGACGCGGTCGGCGTCGTCGCGCAGGTCGTTCATGCCGAGGGCATCGTAACCCTTGACCAGGATGAACAGCGCCTCTTCGTTGCTGGGTGCGTCGGGGTAGGTCTTCAAGGCCGCCTGGGCGCGGTTGACGGCGGCGACATAGGCGCCGCGCCGCATGTAATAGTCGGCGACGTGGACTTCGTGAGCCGCCAGGGCGTTGATCAGGTAATTCATGCGCGCCGTGGCGTCGGGCGTGTAGCGGCTTTCGGGGAAGCGCGTGACGAGCTCCTTGAAGGAGTCGAAGGATTCCTTCGCGGCCTTGGGATCGCGCTCGGTCAGGTCCTGCATGCTGACATGGCCCAACAGGCCGAGGTCTTCGTTGAAGTTGACCAGCCCCTTGAGGTAATAGGCGTAGTCGACGTTCGGATGGTTCGGATGCAGGCGGATGAAACGGTCGCAGGCGGCGATGGCGGAAGCCGGCTCCTGCTGCTTGTAGTTGGCATAGGCGATGTCGAGTTGCGCCTGCTGGGCGTAGCGGCCGTAGGGATAGCGCGACTCCAGCTTCTCGAAGAGCTTGATCGCCTTGTCGAATGCGCCTTCCGACATGGCATCCTTGGCTTCCGAGTAGAGCTTGTTTGCCGACCAGTTGGCGGTTTCGTCGGTTGATTCCGGCAGCAGGCCGCAGCCGCCGACGAACAGGGCAAGAAGCAGGGCCAGGGAGGCTAAACTACGCATGATGAAGGTTCCGCAATCGAAGTCGCGCGATTATAGCGCAGGGGTCAGGCGTGCTCTGGTGATTCCGCCCGAGCATGCCGGTCTGCGGCTGGACGCGGCTCTGGCCCGCTTGTTCCCGGAGCATTCGCGCAGTCGCCTGCAGGCCTGGATGAAGCAAGGCCGGGTAACTGTCGATGGTATCGCGGCCGACGCCAAGCGGAAGATGTGGGGTGGCGAACGGGTGGAGGTGGATACCGTTGCCGATCCGGCGGAATCGGTTCATCGGGCCGAAGCGATTGCGTTGTCGGTCGTGTACGAGGATGATCATCTGCTCGTCATCGACAAGCCGGCCGGCCTGGTGGTTCATCCGGGCAGCGGCAACTGGTCGGGTACCATGATGAACGCATTGCTGCATCACGCGCCGCAACTGGCCGAAATCCCGCGTGCCGGCATCGTGCATCGATTGGACAAGGACACCAGCGGGCTGCTGGTGGTGGCCAAGACACTGGCGGCGCAGACCGACCTGGTGCGCCAACTTCAGGCGCGCAGCGTGAAGCGTTGCTACCTCGCGCTTGCGCACGGCGCGGTGGCGGGCGAGGGTGTGGTCGATGCACCGATCGGCCGGCATCCGGTGCAGAGGACGAAGATGGCCATCGTCTCGCGCGGCCGTGAGGCGCGCACCCATTACTCGGTGCGCGAGCGCTTTGCCGCCGCGACGCTGGTCGAGTGCCGGCTGGAAACCGGGCGCACCCACCAGATCCGCGTGCATCTGGCGTCGATCGGGCATCCGCTGGTGGGCGACATGGTCTATGGCAAGCGCAAATCGGCCGATGCGCGGCTGGATGCGTTCCGGCGCCAGGCCCTGCACGCCTGGCGGCTGTCGCTGGTGCATCCGCACGGCGGCAACGTCATGGAGTGGGAAGCGCCGTTGCCGGAGGATTTCGCTGCCCTTCTGGAGGAACTGCGACATGAGTGACCTCATCGTTCCCGACTGGCCGGCGCCCGATTCGGTGCGCGCTCTGGTCACCACGCGCTCCTTCGGCAACCTGGCCGACAGTGTCGATGACGACCCGGAAATGCTCGCCGTCAGGCGCGAACTCCTGCGCAACAAGCTGCCTGCCGAGCCGCTCTGGATGAAGCAGGTGCATGAGACGCGCTGCGTCCGGGTGGAGGAGTCCCATGCCAATGTCGAGGCCGATGCGAGCGTCGCCTCGTCGCCCGACCATGTCTGCGCGGTCCTGACCGCCGATTGCCTGCCGCTGCTGCTTTGCGACGACCGGGGTTCCATCGTCGGCGCTGTCCACGCAGGCTGGCGCGGGCTTGCTGCCGGAATCATCGAGGCGGCCGTGCACGAGATGGCAGTGCCGGGCGAGCGGCTGATGGCCTGGCTCGGGCCGGCGATCGGCCCGACGGCCTACGAGGTCGGTACGGAAGTGATGGCTGCTTTCACCGTTCCCGATCCCGGTGCCGGCGCCGCGTTCACCGCCAAGCCGAATGGCAGGTGGCTTTGCAGCCTTTATGCGCTTGCCCGCCGCCGTCTCGCACGCCAGGGGGTGACCAGCGTCTACGGCGGCGACCTATGTACCTACAGTGATCGCGGCCGCTTCTACTCCCATCGCCGTGATGGCACCACGGGACGCATGGCGAGCCTGATCTGGATCGTATAATCGGCCGCCGTGACTACTCTAACCTGGATCATCGCTGCCTCGATTTTCGGCGGGGCGCTATCGGTGCTGGCCGCGGCGGCCTTCGCGCTGTCGGCGCGCGCTTCCGTGGTTCCGCTGCTGATCAGCTACGCCATCGGGGCGCTTCTGGGCGCCGCCTTCCTCGAGGTTCTGCCGCATGCGATAGTCGCCAGCAGCGATGCAACGGGGGCGGCGACCATCGTTCTCGCGGGCATCCTCGGCTTCTTCGTGCTGGAGAAGCTGGTGCTCTGGCGGCACTGCCACATCGAGTCCTGTGAAGGTCACGAGCGTCCCTTGGCGGAACACGACCACGGCCGTAGCGGCCTGATGATCCTGGTCGGCGACACCTTCCACAACTTCGTCGACGGCGTGCTGATCGCCGCTGCCTTCATGGAGGATGTCCGCCTGGGCGTGGTGACGGCCTTCGCCATCGTTGCCCACGAGATTCCGCAGGAAGTCGGCGATTTCGTGATCCTGCTCCATTCGGGCTATACCAAGGGGCGAGCGCTGGCGTACAACCTGTTATCCAGCTTCGCCACTCTGGTGGGTGGGCTGCTGGCCTACTTCTCGCTATCTCAGGCCCAGGGCGCCGTGCCGGTCATGCTGTCACTGGCGGCGGCGAGCATGATCTATGTCGCCATCGCCGACCTGATACCGGGCCTGCATAAACGGCCGGAACTGGCGGCCACCCTGCAACAAGTCGTTCTGATCGGTCTCGGGATCGCGTCGATCGCGATCACGCATCACATCGTCGAGAGCTTCGGGCTGGAATAGTCAGGGCGAGTCCTGGGTGTGGCGGTCCTCGTCGCTCTCTCGTTTCCTGCGGCGCCGCCGTTCAGGTACACCCATCAGCCAAAGCAGCAGCGACAGCGGCGCCAAGCCGTATAAGCCAAATGTAAGTATTCCGGCGGTAACATTGGTTTCCGTCAGCGCCATCAGCAGGGTGACGTAGATCCAGGCGATTGCGACGATGTACATCGCTGAATTATAAGGACTCCGTTGCTCCTTTCACGGCTTGACAGCTAGAATGCTGCAACGCAAAATCGACCAACGATTGAACGGCGGCGCTCGCCGCCTGGAAAGGCAGTGAATGTCGGAAGCACCCGATTCCTCGGCAGCGATGCGCGTGTGGGCAGAGGCCTGGCAGCCTCACAGCGAAGCCATGCGGGGCTTGCAGGATGAATGGCGCCAGCGCCACGCCCGGCTCTGGCAGGCCATGCTGGGCCGCCGGAAGGGCGATCCGTCGCCGGCCGTGGCGATGCCGGAACCGGGCGACAGGCGTTTCGATCATCCCGCCTGGGCAGAGAGCCCGGTTTTCGATTATCTGCGCCAGGCCTATTGCATCAATGCCGAGTATCTGAAGAAGGTGGCCGAGGCGGCAACTGTCTCCGAGCGCTTGGCCAAGGACCGGCTGCGTTTCGTGACGCGCCAGTTCGTCGATGCCATGGCGCCGTCGAATTTCGTCGCCAGCAATCCCGAGTTCGTCCGGAAGGCGATCGAGACGCAGGGCGAGAGCATCACCCAGGGTATTCGCAACCTCCTCGCCGACCTCGAGAAGGGCCGTATCTCGATGACCGACGACTCGGCCTTCGAGGTCGGCCGCAACCTGGCCATCACGCCGGGCGCCGTGGTGTTCGAAAACGAGGTCATGCAACTCATCCAGTACTCGCCATTGACCGACAAGGTGGCGAAACGGCCGCTGGTGATGGTGCCGCCGTGCATCAACAAGTACTACATCCTCGATCTGCAGCCCGAGAACTCCTTCGTCCGCTATACGGTCGAGCAGGGCCAGACGGTGTTTCTGGTGTCCTGGCGCAATCCGCAGGCGGGACAGGGGCACCTGACCTGGGACGACTATATCGAGCGGGGTGCTTTGACGGCCTTGCGCCTCGCGGCGGAGATTTGCCGCGTCGATCAGGTGAATGCCCTGGGCTTCTGCGTTGGCGGCACCATCGTGTCGTCGGCCCTGGCGGTGGCCAAGGCGCGCGGCGAAGACCCTGTCGCGTCGCTGACGCTGCTGACGACGCTGCTCGATTTTTCGGACGCCGGCGAGATCAGCTGCTTTGTTGACGAGGCCTCGGTGGTGGCGCGCGAGAATACTATCGGCAAGGGTGGTCTGCTTACCGGGCGCGAGCTGTCGTCGGTGTTTTCCGCCTTGCGCGCCAACGACCTGATCTGGCAATACGTGGTCGGCAACTACCTCAAGGGTGGCAAGCCGGCGGCCTTCGACCTGCTCTACTGGAATTCGGACTCGACCAATCTGCCCGGCCCGTTTGCCGCCTGGTACCTGCGCAACATGTACCTCGAAAACAACTTGCGCGTTCCCGGCAAGCTCTCCATGTGCGGCGTCAAAGCCGACCTCGGTCGTGTCCAGATGCCGGCATTCATCCTGGCCACGCGCGAGGACCATATCGTGCCGTGGAAGACGTCCTACCTCGGCCGCGGCCTGCTCGGCGGCGAGAGCACCTTCGTGCTTGGCGCTTCCGGCCATATCGCCGGGGTGGTCAATCCCGCGGCAAAGAACAAGCGCAGTCACTGGATCAGCGATAGCGGCGCGGCGAGTCCTGATGACTGGCTTGCCGCGGCGACCGAAGTCAAGGGCAGTTGGTGGCCGCGCTGGATCGACTGGCTCAGGGGCTACGCCGGCGGCGAGGTCAGAGCACGCGGCCGGCTCGGCAGCAAGGCCTGCGAGCCGGGCGAGCCGGCACCCGGTCGCTACGTCAAAGAGAAAGCGTGAGCGCGGACAGCAGCATCGACGATTCCATCAACGGCGGCAAACATTCGGATCAGGCCGCCAGCAATTACAAGGAGAAGTGATCATGACTCAACGAGTAGCTTTCGTCACCGGCGCCATGGGCGGCCTGGGTACGGCGATTTGCCAGGCCTTCGCGAAGGACGGTTACAAGGTCGTCGCGGCCTATCATCCCCAGTACGACAACAAGGACGAGTGGCTGAAGGAAATGGAAGCGGCCGGCTTCAAGGATTTCATCTGCGTTTCGGGCGACGTGACGAAACTGGAAGAATGCCAGGCCATGGCGGCCGAAGCGGAGGCCAAGGCCGGCCCGGTGGACATCCTGGTCAACAACGCCGGCATCACCCGCGACCGCTTCTTTGCCAAGATGGAGAAGGACCAGTGGGACGCCGTGATCTCCACCAACCTGTCCAGCCTCTTCAACATGACCAAGCAGTTCTCCGCCAAGATGGCCGAGCGCGGCTGGGGTCGCATCATCAACATCTCTTCGGTCAACGGCGTCAAGGGACAAGCCGGGCAGGCCAACTACTCGGCGGCCAAGGCCGGCGTGATCGGCTTCACCAAGGCGCTGGCGCAGGAGATGGCGACCAAGGGCGTGACGGTGAATGCTATCGCCCCCGGTTATGTCGCCACCAAGATGGTCATGGCCATCCGCGAAGACATCCTCAAGACCATCATCGACAGCGTGCCCATGAAGCGTCTGGCCAAGCCCGAGGAAATGGGGGGCCTGTGCTCCTACTTGGCCTCGGACCTGGCGGGGTACATGACCGGCGCCACCCTCAACATCAACGGCGGCCTGCACATGATGTAACATGGCATGTAATATGGCCGTTCAGAGCCAAACAAGCCCCCGCTCCGGTGGGGGTTTCATCCTATAATTGTTGCGCCGCCACAGCCATGTGGCGAGGAGGGCGCCATGGCCGAGCAACTCAGACTGATCAAGAAGTATCCGAACCGTCGTCTCTACGACACTCGTACCAGCACGTATATCACCCTGGTCGATGTCAAGGAACTCGTACTTAAGCACGAGGAGTTCCAGGTGGTCGACGCCAAGAGCGGCGAGGACTTGACGCGCAGCATCCTGCTCCAGATCATTCTCGAAGAGGAAGCGGCGGGCGCCCCGATGTTCTCGTCGGACCTGCTCGCACAGATGATTCGCTTCTACGGCAACGCCATGCAGGGCATGATGGGAAAATACCTGGAGAACAACATCAAGGGCTTTTCCGAGATGCAGCAGAAGCTTCAGGACCAGGCGAAGCATCTCTATGGCGACAACAACTTGATGAACAAGGAACTCTGGTCGCAGTTCCTCACTTTCCAGGGCCCGGCCATGCAAAGCATGATGGGCGCCTACGTCGAACAAAGCTCCAAGATGTTCCAGCAGATCCAGGACAACATGCAGGAACAGACGCGCAAGCTTTTTACCGGCTTCCAGTTCCCTGCCCCCTATCCCGTTTCCGGCCACGACAAGGCCACGGAAAAGAAATGAGCGGCCCCCCACGCTCACGGTGTTCGCTGCCCCCCACCGGGGGGCGCATTTCGCCTTGGGGCGGCCCGGCGGCGAAATAACCGCGGCATGCCGCGCAAGAAGAAGGCGCCGAGCGTCGGCTTCGTTTCCCTTGGCTGCCCCAAGGCCACCGTCGATGCCGAGCAGATACTGACCCGGCTGCGCGCCGAGGGGTACGAAATCTCCGCTTCCTACGCCGGCGCCGATCTGGTGGTGGTCAATACCTGCGGCTTCATCGACGCCGCGGTCGAGGAGTCGCTGGAAGCGATCGGCGAGGCACTCAACGAAAACGGCCGCGTCATCGTCACCGGTTGCCTTGGCGCCAAGGGTGACGTCGTACGGGCAACCTATCCGAAGGTGCTCGCCGTTACCGGCCCGCATGCCCTTGCCGAAGTGATGGCTGCCGTGCACGACCATCTGCCTCCGCTGCACGATCCCTTTGTCGATCTCGTACCGCCTCAGGGCATCAAGCTGACGCCGCAGCATTACGCCTATCTGAAGATTTCCGAAGGCTGCAATCACCGTTGCTCGTTCTGCATCATTCCAGCGCTACGCGGCGACCTGGTCAGCCGGCCGATCGGCGAGGTCATGGCCGAGGCCGAGAACCTGGTCAAGGCCGGAGTGCGGGAAATCCTGGTGATATCGCAGGACACCAGCGCCTACGGCGTCGATGTGAAATACCGCACCGGCTTCTGGGGTGGGCGGCCGGTGAAGACCCGGCTGTTGGAGCTGGCCAAGGCCCTGGGCGAACTGGGCGTCTGGATACGGCTCCATTACGTTTATCCCTATCCGAGCGTCGACGATCTGTTGCCGCTGATGGCAGAGGGCAAGATCCTGCCTTATCTGGACGTGCCCTTCCAGCATGCTAATCCGCGCATCCTCAAGCTGATGAAGCGGCCCGGCGATATCGAGAAGACCCTCGATCGCATCGCGGCCTGGCGGCGCCAAGTGCCCGACCTAACGATACGCTCGACCTTCATCACCGGATTTCCGGGTGAGACGGAGGCCGAGTTCGACGAACTGCTCCAATTCCTCGATGCGGCCGAACTCGACCGTGTCGGCGCCTTCGCCTATTCGCCGGTCGAAGGCGCAGCGGCCAACGAGCTGCCGGGAGCACTCCCTGACGAGGTGCGCGAAGAACGGCGCATGCGGCTCATGCAGCATCAGGAAGACATCAGCACGTGCCGTCTGGAGGCGCGCATCGGCAACACGATCACCGTGCTGGTCGACGATATCGACGAGGAGGGGGCCATTGCCCGTTCCAGTGCCGACGCGCCGGAGATCGATGGGCTCGTCTACGTGGTCGACGGCCACGATCTTGAAATCGGCGAATTCGCGACGGTCAAGATTACCGATTGCGACGTGCACGATCTTTTCGCACAACTCGCGTGAGCCATATCGCGCCCCAGAAACCGCGACTTGGCCTCGCCCTGGGCAGCGGTTCCGCCCGCGGCTGGGCGCACATCGGCGTGATTCGGGCGCTGGCCGAGGCGGGCATCGTGCCGGACGTGATCTGCGGTTGTTCGATCGGTGCCATGGTCGGCGCCGCCTACGCCGACGGCAGCCTGGATAAGCTCGAAGGCTGGGTGGCCGGCCTGACGATGCGGGATGTCATGGGGCTGCTCGACGTCGGGTTCGGCGGTGGCCTGCTCAAGGGCGACAAACTGATAGGTTTCTTCGAACGGCACTTCGTGGACCGGGATTTCTCGGAACTCAAAGTGCCTTTCGCTTGCGTGGCGACGGATCTCGCCAACGGTCGCGAGGTCTGGCTGCGCGAGGGGTCCGTGGCCGCGGCCGTGCGGGCGTCGATTGCCGTGCCCGGGCTGTTTCAGCCGGTCAGTCGCGACAGTCGATTGCTGGTCGATGGTGCGTTGGTGAATCCGGTGCCGGTGTCCCTGTGTCGCGCGATGGGGGCCGAAATCGGCGTTGCCGTCGACCTCGGTTCGGACGTCGTCGGCAGTTCGCTGAGGCGCGAACTGGCGGCGGAGGAGAAGGCCGGGCCGCGGTGGACGCGACGCTTGCTGGCGAGCCTGGGACTCGCCCGCAACGGCGGCCTGCCCTCGATGACCAGCGTGCTCGCGACCAGCATCCATATCATGGAGACGCGTATCGCCAGGAGCAGGCTGGCCGGCGAGCCTGCCGACGTGCTGATCTCGCCGCGCCTCGGCCACCTCGCGCTCATGGATTACCATTGCGGGCAGGAAGCAATGACCGAAGGACGGCATGCCGTGAAGCGGATATTGCCGGGCATCGAGCACGTGCTGTCGCTATGAATGAGTTGATCGGATCGTTGCGCAGGGTGCTCGGCGATGCCCACGTGCTGACCGGCGCCGACGACACTGCGCCCTATCTTATCGATTGGCGGGGGCGGTATACCGGCAGCGCGCTGGCGGTGGTGCGCCCGGCAACGACAAGCGAAGTTGCCGAGGTAGTGCGCTTGTGTAGCGCGAACGGTGCGGCTGTCGTGCCCCAGGGCGGCAACACGGGACTGTGCGGCGGAGCGACGCCCTGCGGTGCGGCCGGTGGTGGCGAGGTTGTGGTGGGCCTCGCGCGCATGAGGCGGATACGCGCAGTCGATACCGCGAACGCCACGATTACCGTCGAAGCCGGCTGCACCTTGCAGCAGGTACAGGAGGCCGCCGAGGCGGCCGACCGGCTGTTCCCGCTGTCGCTCGCGGCCGAGGGCACCGCCACCATAGGCGGCAACCTCTCCACCAACGCCGGCGGCGTGCAGGTGCTGCGCTACGGCAACGCACGCGACCTCTGTCTCGGGCTCGAGGTGGTGCTGCCCGACGGCCGCGTCTGGAACGGCCTGCGCGGCTTGCGCAAGGACAACACCGGCTACGACCTCAAACAGTTGTTCATCGGCGCCGAGGGCACGCTGGGCCTGATAACTGCCGCCGTGCTGAGGCTCTACCCGCGGTCGCGCCAGGTGGCGACGGCCTGGGTGGCCGTCGCCGATCCAGCCGCCGCAGTCGAGCTGCTTTCCCGCCTGCGCAATGCCGTCGGAGATCGTGTCACTGCTTTCGAACTGGTGGACCGCCAGGGCCTCGACCTGGTCCTCATGCATATTCCGGACAGCCGCGAACCTCTGTCCGGCCGGCCGGATTGGCAGGTGTTGGTGGAAGTCTCGGACGCCGTCGCCGGCGACGGCCTGGCCGCGCTGCTGGAACAGTTTCTTTCGGAGATGGCGGACACCGGGCTGATCCTGGATGCCGCCATTGCCCAGAGCGAGACTCACGCGCAGTCCATGTGGCGGCTGCGCGAGAACATCTCGGAGGCCCAGAAGATCGAGGGGCTGTCGATCAAGCACGACGTGTCGCTGCCGGTGTCGCGCATCGCCGAGTTCGTTGTTCGCGCCGATGCGGCGCTGGCGCAAGCGTTTCCCGGCGTGCGCATCGTCCGTTTCGGGCACCTGGGTGACGGCAACCTGCACTACAACCCTTCGCAGCCGGAGAAGGGGGACAACGCCGAGTTCATCGCGGCGACCGCCAGCGTCAATCGCATCGTGTACGACATCGTGAACGAACTCGGCGGTTCGATTTCCGCCGAGCATGGACTCGGCCAGTTGAAACGCGAAGAGATCAAGCGCTACAAGAGCGACGTCGAGATGGAGTTGATGCGGGCCGTGAAGCAGGCGATCGACCCGCGCGGGCTGATGAATCCGGGCAAGGTCGTTTGAACGAAACAAAGTCGTCCGAGAGGCTTTACACCAGTGGGGTGCCTCCGTATAATGCGCGCTCTCTTGTGGGGGTATAGCTCAGCTGGGAGAGCGCTTGCATGGCATGCAAGAGGTCCGCGGTTCGATCCCGCGTACCTCCACCAAAGGATAAAGTCCCTATCGTCTAGAGGCCTAGGACAATACCCTTTCACGGTATGAACCGGGGTTCGAATCCCCGTG
>JBGOZF010000023.1:0-60469 GCA_041480065.1 Rhodocyclaceae bacterium | reverse complement strand
GAGCGCAATGCCAAGCACCACCCCATCAACTGGCGTTTCACGATTCGTGATGCTCGCAACAAGCTTCATCGGCTCTATCCATCAACGGCAGCATGACTGACTACTAGGACATCTCGCCGGGCTCGATGATCTGTACAACCTCGATGGTAACTACAACGGCTACGAGCCTAAGGCCTTTTCGGGCAGCACGATGGGTACACCCTGCGTCTTCGGACAAGACGCCGCTCACGCCTGCATCGCCGATCCGGCGAACCAGGGCAACGCCTACAATCCGTATCACCGGTCGCTTGACCTGGGCAGTGTGCAAGGCGTGATCGACCTCTACACAGTCCCCGAGCCAAGCTCACTCAGTATCGCGATGCTTGCCCTCATGTGCATCTCCTTGACGATCCGGCGCAAGACGAGAGACTCGAATCGTGGACCACATACCAGCCGGGGTGGTGTCATTCATTGACGGTAGCTTGCTGCTGTCCCGCGGTTGGTGTGCCAGCGGCGTATCGGCGCCGAGGCGCTTGCCGATCCTTTCACAATTGGTGACCCGAAATTTGGATCCCTTCGCTTTCCCTGACACAACGACCAAGGCGTGTGACCAAGAAGGTTGAAAAGACGTTATGCGTCAAGGACTCGGTTTTCGGGGAATTTGTCACCCAACAAGCTGTGTAGGTTGTAGATCTTCAGAAGAACAGAGGAGTGGTACGCCGGACGGCCAGTGGCGGCCGGATCAACACCTTTAAATCCCAGCTTGCCCAGATCAAGTTCATCGACATACACATCGACGACGCGCACTGGGTTGGCTTCGGCAATGTAATCGTCAAGCAGTTCGGGCAGCAACGTGCTTTGCGTCCTGTCCTCTCCCTGTATGAAACGGTTCATCCTCAAATCCCCGATCATCAATGCCCATTGCATGGATCGAGTAAAGCCCCTGCGTTCCCGTTCTTACACAGCCTGGGCCAATTGCGGTCGGCGACAACAATTCAGGGCGCCGTAATGCCAATGTATTGCCTGCCGCACTTGATCACGTGGTTGACGTGGGCATTCGCGGAGAGGATACTTTGAAACGAGCGTTTGAACTGTTGCCCCTTGCTTCCCTTGATTCAATCAATTCCCGGCCTTCAGCAGGCTCGGCGGGCTTCGTTAGCGCAGCCGACGGGAAGCGCCGATACCAATGCGGCCCAAGGGCATTCCCCAGGTTCTTTCCAAGATAAAGAGGTGTCCTCATGGAATTCACCCTCCAGATCGTACTCATCCTCGCCTGCCTGTTCTACGGCGCCCGCAAGGGCGGTATCGCACTCGGCCTGCTCGGCGGTATCGGCATTGTCATCCTGGTGTTTGTCTTCAAAGTGGCCCCGGGCAAGCCGCCGGTAGACGTGATGCTGACCATAGTCGCCGTGGTGGCGGCCTCCGCCACGCTCCAGGCCTCCGGCGGGCTCGATGTGCTGCTGCAACTGGCCGAGAAGATACTGCGGCGCAATCCGAAATATGTATCCATCCTGGCGCCGTTCACCACCTGCACCCTGACCATGCTGTGCGGCACCGGGCATGTCGTGTATACGATGCTGCCGATCATCTATGACGTGGCAATCAAGAACAACATCCGGCCCGAGCGGCCGATGGCGGCCTCGTCAATCGCCAGCCAGATGGGCATCATGGCCAGTCCGGTGTCAGTGGCGATCGTGTCGCTGGTGGCCTTCCTCGCCAAGGCACCCGCCGGCAGCCCGATCATCGACTTTGTCACCTTGCTGTCGATCACCATTCCCTCGACGCTGGTCGGCGTGCTGATGATCGGCATCTTCAGTTGGTTCCGCGGCAAGGACCTGGACAAGGACGAGACCTTCCAGCAACTCATCGCCGATCCGGAAAACCGCAAGGCCGTCTATGGCGACTCCACCACGCTGCTGGGCAGGACGCTGTCCGGCAGCCAGTGGGCCGCCATGTGGATCTTCGTCGGCGCCATCGCGGTGGTCGCCCTGCTCGGCGCCGTCGTGCCGTTGCGCCCGTTGGTGGGCGGCAAGCCGCTGTCGATGGTATTGACCATCCAGATGTTCATGTTCATGGCCGGCGCCCTCATCGTCGTGTTCACCAAGACCAATCCGGCCATGATCGCCAAGAATGAAGTCTTTCGTTCCGGCATGATCGCGGTGGTCGCGGTGTTCGGCGTCGCCTGGATGGCCGACACGGTGTTCGAGGCGAACCTGCCAGGCATCAAGGCCGCCCTCGCCGATGTGGTGAAGACGCAGCCCTGGACCTATGCGCTGGCGCTGCTGATCGTCTCCAAGCTGGTCAATTCGCAGGCCGCCGCCGTCAGCGCCATGGTTCCCGTGGCGCTGACGATCGGCGTGCCACCCGGGTACGTCGTCGCCTTCGCCGCTGCGTCGTATGGCTACTACATCCTGCCGACTTATCCGAGCGACCTCGCGGCGATCCAGTTCGACCGTTCGGGCACGACCCACATCGGCAAGTACGTGATCAACCACAGCTTCATATTGCCGGGACTGATCGGCGTCTTCAGTTCCTGCGTGTGCGGCTACATCCTGGCCACGACGACCGAGTTGGTATGAACTGAAGCAGCGCCGCGCCGCTCCTCCGGTGGCGGTGATTGCAGCTACGCTGAGGCGTTGCTGTTGAAATCGACGCCAAAGGGAAAGGGCCATGAGCGCTGTCGAGTGCAGGCCGTCGCGTAATCGAAGTACGGACGTTCAAATGCACGATCTGGAGTAGGCCTGTCCGTTTGCAGCACAAAGTCCAAACTCACTCATAGCATGCTGAATGCCCAACGCCGCGGAAGCATGTCCTTGCCGCTGCGGGGTTAGCGAAGAATACTGTTGCCAAGGCGGCAGAGTCATCATTGCCGGGACACAATTGTTTCGTCCGCATACCAACAAACACTGAGAGGGCCGTAGGTTCTTCCAAGGGAGTTTGAGACTGGCCTATGGCAGGATTCTCAAGATTGGTGGTTAACCCATTGATTCCCGGACCTGGTGGTTTCCGGGAGTTCTGAGAACCTACAAGCGGGCAGCCACAGGGTTCTAGCCATCGCCCCGTCATGGCGATTCTGCTAGCATTCCCTTCATGATATCGGGTCGACGATTGGCATCCGGCCCGGCATGACTGGGAGGCGGGTCGATGTCGCGAAACAGCCTGTCTGTTGCGTTGGGGCCAGCGTACTTTGGGACAGCCATACTCGCTGGCCTCCTGGCGGCCTTTGCGGGCACGGTCTCGGTACTCAACGTGGTGGTCGGCTTGCTGGGCGGCAACACCGTCGGACTTGAACCGCACTTGGCCTTGGTGATCGTCGGCACCGACAGGGCTGTCACGGACGGCGAGGCCCTTTGGGTGGCGGCGGCACTGCTTGTGGGCGCGGTCTACCGGTGGTTTGAGCAGGGCTTCGAAATCGACACCGGCGTGATCCTGGGGCCGCTCGCCGTGGCCATCATCGTGACCTCGGGTCTGTATGCCCGTGCCGCGGGCAACGCGCGCACTGACCGTCATGGACTGGCTCTCGCGGAGGCTGTGCGTCAGGCGGACCGCAAACACGTGCGAGAAGTCGTTTTCGCCTGCAAGGTCTTCTGCGGCTTCATCAAGGACCCTGGCGCACTCGTCTGGCTGACCGACCAGGCGCAGGAGCGGGCCGACATGAATGCCATCGGGCAGGCACTGCAGATGGGTGCAAATCGCAACGCTCGTTCACGCTGGCTGCCGGATCACAGAACGCCGATCGAAGTTGCCGTCGACCGTTATGCGGCGAGGCCGCATTTGCTGTCGTATGTTCTTGGAATCGATTCGTCCAACTACCACTTCGTGGTGCCCCGTGCGACCGCCGAGCAGCTGACCGCGGCGGTAGACTATGCCCTTGCGCGGAAGGCTGCGCCGGAACTCATCGAGCGCCTTTTGCAGAGCGGTGCGAAGCCGACTGCGGAACAGACACCTACTTTGCAGGATCGACAGCCATGACAGGATTCTCGTTGGTCTTGATCCTGGGCATAGTGGTCTTGTTGGTCGCATGGCCGCGTCTGTTGCGCGTCGCGCGGGAGGCAGCGCAGGGAGCCGCTGAGGATCCCGGCGACGGTGCCGTCGTGCGCTGGTACGTGTTCATCGTGCTCATCGCGCTGATCTACGGGGTATGGGCGGTCCGGTTTTTTTGGCACTCGCTTCCTCGGGGCGAGTACGGTTTCGGCGGGCTGATCTTCATGATCATGGCCATACCGGTATTCATGATCGGCATGGCCGCTGCGTCCGGCATCCTATTGTTCGTCGGGCGATTCGTGGGCCGACGCGGTCGGCTGGTGGCAGCGGGCCTCGCGGCATTGGTCCTGATGGTGGGCTTCTTGATGCCGATGCATCGGGACTCCCTGGCCGAAGAGCGCAAGGCGCGCGCGAGTGACGTGGCGTGGTTCGAGGCCAATCTCGCGGAAGGCCGTGCCTTGATGGCGACCGTCGATCATGCGCCACCCGGCGTTGTGCCGGATATCCTGGAGGTTACGCGGGGTGGGCTGAGCATCGATGTCCGGAATCTGAGCAAAGCCCGGCTTACCGTCAATGTGTTGCTCGTGATTCCCCGCGACCGGCAATGGGAACGCTGCTCTCTCGGCGTAGAAGCAAGGAACTGCACCGCGGAAGCGGGCGCCTGCAGCTACCAGCTCGGCAAGGACGGCTCGGAGCAAATCACAAATCCCGTGGTGTACAACCCGAATCCCGTGCTGGAGCCGGGCCAGCTCAAGAGCTTCAGAGACATCTGCGGAGCGCGCTTTGATCGCGCTCCGATGGAGTTTCGGATAACCGACAAGAATCGGAGTCGCCTCGTCTTCCAGTCCGACTCGGCGTTTGTCCCGGACCAGCCGCAGTTGTGGAAATAGGAATCACCCGGGGCCGCCGCTTCGGCCAAGTCTTCAGCGAACCAGCACGGCATCGTGTTGTCCCGGTGCGCTCTTGTATTCCCGTGAACATCGGATAGCAGCCGTCGATTGTGCACCTCGGGTCGGAGGGATGGTAATCTCCTACCAAAGCACTAGTATCGCGACCATGCCGCGCCATGCGGAATGGGCAAGGGGGGGCATCTGTTTCACCGGAATTTCATCTCGGCCGCCAAGGGTCGGAAATCGCGTCGCGTCGATGATGCGCGCGTCGCCATGACATAGGCATCCAGATGCCGAGACACGTTGCGCCTGTCGTCACCACCGTTAACCGGATCTATCTGATCGTTGCCCTGTTCGTGGCCATCATCGTCGGCCTCGTGCTGTATTTTCAGTTCCAGATGGATGCCGCCGTCGGCATACGCGCCTTCATCGGCGGCGAAGGACTTTGGGCCAAGGCGCAAAAGGATGCGGTCCTCAGATTGAACAACTACGGCCACTCCGGCGACGAAGCCGACTACCAGGCCTACCTGCATCTGATCAAGGTGCCGCTGGGATACCGATCGGCTCGCCAGGAGCTGCAGAAGCCGCAGCCCGATTGGGATATTGTCCGGGAGGGCTGTCGCCAGGGCGGCCTTCATCCGGCGGATAGCGAATATGCCATACAGTTCTTTCGCCGCTTTCAGCGTGCGGAGTATCTTTCCCGCGCGATCGAGCATTGGAGCCGCGGTGATCGATTGATCGCAGACTTGATGGAGGCCGCCGAGCAGTTGCATCAGGAAGTCGCCGGTGGGCACGCAAGGCCCGCGGTCATCCACAGCATCGAAACCAGGCTGGCCGACCTCAATGGGCAGTTGAAGACGGAGGAAGATCAGTTCTCGGCCACGCTGGCGGAGGCATCACGCTGGGCCAACGATCTTTCGCGGACGCTCACCTATGCCGCCGCGCTCTTGTTCGTCGCCCTCGGCATTGCTCTTTCCTGGTCGATCATCAAGCGCATACGCATCACCGAGAATGCACTGATCGAAAGCGAGGGGCGGTACCGCAGCATTTTCGAGCGCGTCAGCGACGTCATCTACACGATTGCGCCCGACGGCAAGTTCACGTCCATCAGCCCGTCATGCAAACAGATGATGGGATGGTTGCCGGCCGACGTTATCGGCAAGTCCTTTGCCGCTTTCACCCATCCGGATGACCTGGCGCGCGCCGAAGAGGTATTCCGAACGACCTTGGCCGGCCAGCCCGCAGCCAACGTCGAAGTGCGCATGAACCGGAAATCCGGAGAATACATCGAGGGCGAGCACTGCGTCGTACCGCTGACCCGCGGCGGCAGCGTAGTGGCGGTGCTCGGCATTGCGCGCGACATCACCGCGCGAAAACAGGTCGAGGCCGAACTGATCGGTGCCAAGCAGGCCGCTGAAGGCGCGAGCCTGGGCAAGACACGATTCCTCGCCGCCGCCAGTCACGACCTCCGTCAACCGCTCCAGGCCATCGGCCTGCTCCAGGAAACCCTGGCCCGAACGGGGCTGAACGAAAGACAGACGAAGATCAGCCAGCACCTTGCGGCGTCAGTGAACTCGCTTGGCGAACTGCTGAACAAGCTGCTCGACATTTCAAGGCTTGATGCCGACATGATCAGGGCGCAGCCTGTGGAGATTTCGGCCGTGGACCTCCTCGAGACGATCGACGCCGAGCTTGGCTCCCTGGCGCGAAAGAAGAACCTGCGCCTCGATCTCTTTTGGCCGCGACGAGGCCTGGTGGTGTTCAGCGATGCCAATTTGCTTCTCGATCTGCTGCGCAACCTCGTCAGCAATGCCATCAAATACACGGAACAGGGCGGTGTTCTGGTCAGCATCCGCCGACGGCAGGATCGCGCGCTGATCCAGGTATGGGATACAGGCATCGGCATCGGCCCCGAGCATCTGGATTTGATCTTCGAGGAGTACTTCCAGGTCGGCAATCTGGAACGGCATCGCGCCAAGGGCGTTGGCCTGGGTTTGGCCATTGTCAGGCGCCTGAGCGAGTTGCTCGGGACCGGCGTGGCCTGCCGCTCCCGCGTCGGCCGGGGCTCCGTCTTCGAAATCAGCCTGCCGCTGGCCAATGCATCGGACGAGCAGGCATCGCCGGTACAGGCCACTGCAACCCTTGCGGTCAGCGCATCCGGCTGTTTTGCCGGCAAGCAGATCGTCGTCATCGAAGACGATCCGGCGGCGGCAGAGGCACTCAGGTTGTCGCTGGAAACGCAGGACATGCAGGTCACCCACTTCGGCACCGCCGAGGAGGCGCTGGACAACGCGTCGGCGATGGCAGCGGACTACTACATTTCCGACTACCGCCTTCCCGGCATGAATGGCCTGCAGTTGCTCGATGCCATTCAGATGTCCTCGGCAAGACCGATCAACGCGGTGCTGTTGACGGGAGACACATCGCCCGACTGCATCGAGAAGCTGGCGCAATCCTCCCGCTGGACGGTGCTCTTCAAGCCCATCGATCTGCCCAAGCTGCTGTCGGCCATGGCGCCGTAAGCTTCCGGGCCGTGATCGTCGTCCCCGACGGCGTGGTGACGCGGGAACTCGACAGCCCGGAGGTCATTCAGTGGATCTCCGACACGCATGCCAGGTCCACGCTGACGGCCTCCGTATGCACCGGCGCGTTCCTGCTCGCCAAGGCCGCCATCCTCAGCGGAATGTCCGCAGGCATCGACATGAGCCCGCACCTGGTCGAACGCCTGGCGGGACGAGACCTGGCGCTTGCCACGGCGCGGCAACTGGACTTCGATTGGCATCAAGACGGCTGACATGCACTGCGAATTGACAGCGCTTGCGATCCCGAACGATACTGCCGCGTCCCAAGTACAACGCGACTCGTCGACAAATCATGCGAATGCTGTTCCTGGCGTTCGGCCTTGCCGGTGCGGCATTGCTGATACTTGCCTGCGTGCTCGGCTACGGCAAATATCACCTAGTGCGTGACGGCACCCGCAGCACCGGGCAGGTCGTCGCCTACTTCGACAGCCAGTCCGCCACGGAGGTCACCGATCCCAAGCCCAGCCACGGGCACATCTTCTCGCCCGTCGTTGAGTTCGAAGGGCCGACCGGAGCGCCGGTCCGCTTCACCGCCAGCACCGGCGGCGCTTCGCCGGAACCCAAGGTGGGGACTGCAGTGGAGGTGCTGTATCCGCGCGACCGCCCGGCCGAAGCCATACTTGCCGAGCCTCAAGCCATCTGGGGGCTGACCGCCGCTGCCGCCGCGTTCGGCCTGCCCTTCCTGCTGCTCGGCATCTTCGGCAACCGGTTCGGCGGCTGAAGCCCGGCAGTGACCGACAAGAAGGAGAAATCTCGATGTACGCAATCGGCAGCTATCTGATGATCATCGGTTTCGCGATCACCGCCTGGCAGTACTTCGCCATTCACGGCAAAGAAGTCGCCGATGGTAAAGTGACGGCACTCGAGGCGTACACCAGCAGCAATAGTCGCGGCGGATCGACCGATCGATTGCTGGCAAGCTTCTCGGACCGATCTGGCGCGACGCACACGTATCGAGCCGCCTTCGGGTCGATTTCGACCGGCTACCAGGTCGGAGACACGATCCGCATCTACTTCGACCGCGACAACCCGGCCGATTGCGGCGTCCTTTCCTTCGGCTACCGGTTCGGCATCGGCTGGGGCTTCATCGCCGCCGGCTTTGCGCTCTGGCTGTTCATGGGCGGTGTGACCGTCGGCAACCGATGGTTGGAGGACCTCTTCCCGACGACCGCACCGCTTGTCGAGCAGCACCAGATGGGCGGTTCGACGCGATAGCATCCCCGGCGTAACTTCACATCCATCACCCCAAGGAACCTGCCATGGACCTGTTTCAGCAACTCGAGTGGCGCTACGCCACCAAGAAGATGGACCCCAGCAAGGTCGTGCCGCAGGACAAGGTCGACCGCATCCTCGAAGCCGCCCGCCTGGCCCCCACCTCCAGCGGCCTGCAACCCTTCGAGATCATCGTCGTGACCAATCGCGCGCTCAGGGAAAGAATCAAGCCGATCGCCTGGAACCAGGCGCAAGTCACCGACGGCTCGCACCTGCTGGTCTTTGCGGCATGGGATAACTACACGGCCGATCGAATCAACATGATGTTCGATTTCACCAACCGGGAGCGCGGCGTCAAGCTCGACGGACTGGAGAAATACCGCGCCATGCTGCTGGCGGCCTACCCCTCGCGCGATGCGGAGCTGAACTTCCAGCACGCCGCGAAGCAAGCCTATATCGGCCTAGCCTTCGCGCTCGTCGCCGCGGCGATCGAAGAGGTGGATAGCACGCCGATGGAAGGTTTCGACTCTCAGGCGCTGGACAAAATCCTCGACCTGCCGGCCCGAGGCCTCAAGAGCGTGGTCATGCTGCCCCTCGGGTATCGAGATGCCGACAACGATTGGCTCGTCAAGCTCAAGAAGGTCAGGAGACCTCGCGATCAGTTCGTCACCGAGGTGAAGTAAGCCTTACCGGTGAACTCACGGATTCTTCGTTGAGCGTTTCGATCGACTGGTCGGGCCTCAGCCCTGCGGCCATCGGAACACGTATGGAGCGGTGATGGCGCTCACGGCCCCTCGACACCAGAGCACGTTCAATCCATCGTGTCCAGCCCCTAGTTGGCCAAAGTCGCCGTCGGGAAAGGTGCGGATTGGATGGCGACTTTCAATGCCATCTTTCGTCCGACATCAGCCGCCGTCGCGCCGCCCAGCCGCTCGATGTCCGCAAGAAAATCATTCCATCGCCCGTCCAGGATCTCCACGCAGCCGTAGGAGCCGCCGAGCTGGCTGGCCGAGTCCGGGCCCTCGTGGATCAGGAATTGCCGTCCGGGGAAGAGCCGCCAGGCGCCGTCCCGCATGCGGCCGCTGAAGGAGTGCGGACGATAGGTTGGAACTCATTCGGCCGTGCACATCTGCGCGTTGGAAATACCGACATCGCAGGTGCGCGTCTGGTCGACCGTGCCCTTGTTTTGCAGGCCGAAGCGCATCGCCGTGTAGACGCCGGCACCCTCGACGCGCACTTCATAGCAGGGAACCTCGTAGATGACTAACTGGTTCGTGAGGATGCCGCCGACTCTCTTGCGCTGAAGGCCCTCGGTGGGGTTATAGGGCACGCGCTTCATTGTGCCACGGGTGTTGCCCGTGATCGTCACGGTGACCTTTGCCGGCATACCGCCTCCTTTCCTAGGGTGCGCAATCGCCCATGCGGCGTCCATGCTGCGTGGCGTGATAGCGGCGTTTTCCCTCTTGAACGTGGATGTCGAGGTCGAACGCCTCGTCACCCGACAGCGTGACCGTGCCCTCGCTTGTGGCTCTTCCGACGCCGCGCACCATGCATTCGGAAGCGATTCGGTAACGGTTGTCCGGCAACTGGGTCGATTCGAACCGGCATCCCGCCTTTTCGAGAATGCCGAGGCCCCAGTAGCCTTGAAACAGCAGGTTCGCGTCCGGGCAGGCGCGGGACTGTTGCGTCCATTTCTGCGACTTTCCGCTTGGCAGCCCGCGCACGGACTGCAACTCCCATAGCCCGCCACGGAGCGGCGGGAACTGCGGCTCGGTCGCATCGGCGCAGCCGACGCCCAAGAGAAGGGCGGCACCGCAGAATGCAAGGCGAATCATCGGCGTTGGCATATTCGCGTACCTATATGCACTCCGTGCGTGCAGGCACGGGAACCAGAAGCTCTGGGCAGGACCCCTGCGCGCAGTAAGGTATCCAAAGAGATGCGGGAAAGGGGGCACGAGGTTTCGTTCCTGTCCGTGTAGGTGTGCTGCTTCGCGCGTAGGAGGGAATTTCGTCAAACGAGAGTGAGTATCATAGGGCTCGCACGCATTGATCGATACCTATGACCACGGATACTATTCGTTCCATGGTCAAGACAACATCGCTTTACACCTTCGGATATGAGGGCTTAACGTTGGAAGCCTTCATTGCCCGGCTCAAGGAAACCGGCGTGCGCACGATCATCGACGTGCGCGAACTGCCCTCGTCTCGGAAGAAGGGTTTCTCGAAGCGGGCGTTCGCCGAGGCGCTGCATGGTGCCGGCATCGCTTACGCGCATATGCCTGCCTTGGGGTCTCCGAAGCCGATACGCGACGCGTATCGCGTCGATGGCAGCTGGTCGGCCTATACCCGCAAATTCATGGCCTATCTGGATCAGCAAGGCGCTGCCGTGGCGGAGGTAGCGAAGATCGCCCGCGCGACGTCGGCTTGCTTGGTGTGCTTCGAGGCTGATTTCAACTATTGCCACCGCAGCATGGTGGCCCGTGCCGCTGCCCGCGCCGGCGGGCCGGCCATCGTGCATCTGACCGCTAGAACAGCGATCCCTGAGATTCCTGCAAAGGCCGCTGCTTAGGCGGGTAGATCAGGCTGACGATCAGCCACTGATCGGGAAAGCGGTGGATGGTGCCCATCAGGAGCATCAGGTCTTGGGCCGGCAGATTGTTCTCCAGCTTGTTGCGAAACGGTTGCTCCCAGTTCGAGCCGTGTCGGCGATGGACGTTCCAATACAGCGCTCCCATTTCCCAATCGACGATCTTGTGCTTATACGTTTGCGTGCCGTCGGCGGCTTGGCATTCGTAGTGGTAGTGGAAGTCGTACGGGAGCTTGCGTAGCTGGGCGACGCTGCCCGTGTCGGTGTCGTCGAAGAGTTGGGCTTGCTGCTGCAAACTGACGAGCTTGGCCTTTTCTTCCTCGGTCCATGTCGGACACGCGACCGGGGAAATCTCCAGTCTTTTGATCCGGGCCGGCCGCAACAACGCCAGCGTAGTGCCTTGTGTCTGACGGGCGTTTTCGAGATCGCCGAAATTCTCGAACACCGGCAATTTGTCCAGCCATGGCCGCCGGGCAAGCCAGTGGTTGTCGGTCGGCAGTTCGACCTCATCGCAACTAATGGTATCGACGTAGAGCTTGTGGCTCTCGGGGCGATGGTCGTTGCGTGACTTTTCGAGCCGGACGGTGATCCACTGCCACTATTTGAACTGCTTGTCATCGCCGATGAGGCGAAACGGTACCGGGTAGAGGCGGATCAGATTGCCCTGCTCGTCCATGCCTGCCACGCAGGAGGTCTCAGCATACTTCGCGCTGGGCGATGGGTAGGTCTTGCAGAGAATCAGAACACGGCGCTCTTGGGAAGCCACGGTTAGCCCCTTCGATAAAAATGCTATCAGTATTATGTCAGTGAAATCATAGGTTCAGGGGGAAGCCATGAACTCGGCGAGAGCAAGAGCAACCTGCGACCAACTGATGGCGACAAGTTGGCAGGACCGATCTTCGATCACTACGACCAGTTTGATGCGCGATACAAAGGCATCTTGCCGCCACACCGACTGCTTGGGTTGGAGGTCATCTATGGCGTGGCGGCAGATGCAGGCCATAGCCGGCGTTATTGTTGACAACAGATGGTTATAACCGGCACAATGCTCGCCATATGCAGGCCATGACCTGCTTGCGGGCGCAAAATGACTGACACCCAAACCAGCTTGAAACGCATGCAGCTTGCCGATGCCCTAAGGGCCTACCCGTCGCCGGAAGCGGCCGGGACGCCGCGCGGTGGCTGGGTGCGCGCGATTCGCGAGGCCTTGGGCATGACCCAGGTCCAGCTCGGCACGCGCGCCGCCATCAGCCGGCAGTCGGTGCAGGACTTCGAGCGCGCGGAGGCGGAACGCCGCATCACGCTAGAAAGCCTTGATCGCTTGGCGCGGGCAATGGGCTGCCGATTGGTCTATGCGCTGGTGCCCGAGAACGGTTCGGTCGATCAACTGCGCGAACGCCGTGCCTTGGCGCTGGCCGAGACTTTGCTGCAGCCAGCCGATCACTCCATGAGGCTCGAAGCGCAGGGCGTCACGGTGCCGGAGCGCGGGCGGCAGCGCAAGCTGCTGGCCGATGCGCTGCTGAACGGCAGCCCCCGCAAGTTGTGGAAATAGACCTCGACCACGCGCCTGGCGCCACGCCGCCTGATCCAGACGAAGCGGCCGGGCTGATACCGTCGCACATCGCCAATCTCGGCCAGTTGAACGAGTGGGAGATGACGAACATCCTGGAAGCCGAACAATGGGCCTTCGGGCGTCGGCACAAGGATCTGCTCACCAACGAGTTCGTTTGCCGCCTGCACAAGCGCATGTTCGGCAAAACCTGGCGTTGGGCTGGCAGGTTTCGAACAACCGAGAAGAACATCGGCGTTGATCCTGTGCGCATCCAACCAGCCCTCCGGGATTTGTGCGAAGACGTAAAGGCGCAGTTGGACCACAAGATCTATCCGCTCGATGAAATCGCGGCGCGCTTCAGTCACCGCCTGGTGTCGTTCATCCTTACGCCAATGGCAACGGCCGCCTCTCGCGTACCATCGCCGATCTGCTGCTGGTTCAATTCGAGGCGCCGCGCTTCACCTGGGGCGCCGGGAACCTGGTGGCCGATAGCGAAATCCGGCAACGCTATATCGCTGCGCTGCGTGCCGCCGATGCCAAGGATTACGGCCCGCTGCTAAGTTTTGTCCGCTCATGAACCGCTCCTTCACGAAAGCAATTCGGTGAACTCTTCCACTCTCGTCCAAAAACTCTGGAACTACTGCAACGTGCTGCGCGACGACGGCATGTCGTATGGCGACTAAGTAGAGCAGCTCACCTATCTGCTGTTCCTGAAGATGGCGGATGAGCGCACGCGGCCGCCGCACAACCAGGATAACCTGGTGCCGGCAAAGTACGCCTGGCCGACACTGCTGGCCAAGAGCGGTGACGATCTCTTCGACCACTACCGCCACATCCTTGATGAACTCGGCAAGCAGAAGGGCACGCTGGGCCTGATCTTCGGCAAAGCACAGAACAAGTTCCAGGCCCAGGCGAAGCTGACGCGCGTGATTGCCGATTTGATCGACACCGAGAACTGGTCGTCGCTCAATGTCGACGTGAAGGGCGATGCCTACGAAGATCTGCTGGAGAAGAACGCGCAGGACACGAAGTCGGGCGCAGGCCAGTACTTCACGCCGCGGGCATTGATCCAGGCGATGGTGACCTGCATCGCACCGAAGCCCGGCGAGCGAATTTGCGACCCGGCCTGCGGCACGGGCGGGTTCCTATTCACCGCGTACGACTACATCAGCCACGAGAACACGCACCTCACCAGTGCCGAGAAGCGGCATCTCAGGAACGAGGCCTTCACCGGCTGGGAACTCGTGCAGGCGACTGCGCTGGTCTGTGCGATGAACCTGATGCCGCACGGCATCGGCTCGGAAACCAGCGTGCCGGTGCGCGTCGCCGACGCCTTGGCTGCCGATCCCGGCGAGCGCTACCAAGTGGTGCTGGCCAATCCGCCCTTCGGCAAGAAGAGCAGCACGGTGATCGTCGGCGAGGACGGCAAGACGACGACGGAAAAAAACATTATCGAGCGCGACGACTTCTGGGCCACAACCTCGAACAAACAGCTCAACTTCGTCCAGCACATCAAGACGCTGCTCGACATCCACGGTCGCGCGGCGGTGGTGGTGCCGGACAACGTACTGTTCTTAGACAAGAAGCCGGCCTCCGAAACGCCGTGGACGAAGAAGCTGTGGATTTACGACCTGCGCACCAACAAGCACTTCACGCTGAAGACGAACCCGATGCGGGTCGAGGACCTGACCGAGTTCGTGGCGCTCTACAACCCGGGCAGTCGCAACGCGCGCACTCCGACATGGTTGCCGGAGAGCCCGGAAGGCCGCTGGCGCGCCTACGACTACGAGGAACTGGCGGCCCGCGACAAGGCGAGCCTGGATATCTTCTGGCTCAAGGATGACAGCCTCGCGGACTCGGACAACCTGCCGCCGCCGGAAGTGATTGCGCAGGAAATCGTCGACGACTTGGAAGCCGCGCTGGAACAGTTGAGGCTGATAGTCGGCGACATGGCCGAAAGCGGGTGAGTCACTGGCGCGCTACGAAGGCGCGGGGAATGGCCCCCGTCCGAAACCACCGAAGAAGATGATGTGAAATCGGCTCACTATCGAAATGCACAACCTTTCGATCGCTCCAAGAGCCTCGTCTTCCGTGTGGTTTCCGCCGTCACGCAAAGTAGCTTCGCCGTCGGCGCCATCGAGCCTTCGCCCCACTGCTTCTTGGCCGATCGGTCACAAGACCGGTCGCGACGCTGTTCCCACTTGGCGACTTTCGCCTCCAGCGCGGCCTTGCACTCGGGGCGTGCTTGTTCCCTGTCCGCGAGCGCTTGTTTGAGCGCCCGATCGGCAGAAATCCGATCGCGCCAGCCGCAGAAGTACATGCTCTGCTGACTCGCGTTGCAGTCGGCCAGCAGGGTGTTGAGCTCAGACTCGGGAATCTTGCTGCGCTCAGAAAGCTCGTTAACGACGGTTGCGTTTCCCTGCACCGCTGAATCGGATTGTGGCTCTGTGGCAGCAAAGGCGGATGAACACGCTATGCAGCAAAGCAGCATCGCAAAGGAAGCGCGCATCATCGGGCCGCCGGCTGTTGGAAAGGCGCAGCTTCTTCTTGCCGCCGATTGACCAAGCCCTGAACTCGTACGGGCGGGAGGCGATGGCCATTGGCATCACGCGGATGAACGTAGACGTTTCGGTTCATGTTCGTGACCACTTCCTGCGCGGCACCGCGGTTCGCGGCGTCCAGCGTCGCGCGCGCGCCGGTGGCGCCGGTGTTGAAGGTGAAACTGGCCAACGCATCGAACTCGTCTTGGGTCAGTTGGCGAGTCGGAACCTGTCGGCGCACGGCAGCCTCAGCCGTGTGTACTCTGGTCGCAAGCGCTCTGTCGACATCAGCGAGTGTTACCGGCCGAGCCAATTCTTCTGCCGTGCAAGGGCCGTGATGCTCCAGCGTACCGACACCATAGGTGCAGTTGTTCGCGGCGTCGTTGTAGCACCTGATCACCGCACCTTCGCGCCTGCGCAATTCCGCCATGCCGGCAGCACTCATTTGCATTGTCTCGTTCGCCATGGAGTTGTCATTTCACGTGCCAGAGTGATATTTGAATTGGCCGATATCATATCCCAAACGCGAGCCTATCCATGACATGGCGATACCTTCAGCAAACGGAGAAGCTATGTCGATCGCGCCGACATATCCTGGGAGCGTAATGGGTGCGGCGCAGAAACTGACACGTGACCTACAGCGTTATGGTTGACCTTGGAGCCTGCTCCACGCCGAAGAGCGGCAACGTGTTGTCGGCCGGTGGCTCGGTACTGGCAGGCTCGCCATCCTCCGCCGGCAGCGCGTCTGCCTTGCACAGCGTGCCGACGCGAACGCCCAGCAGTCTCAGTTTGCGATCGAGCGCTACGCGCTTGAGGCAAAGGCCGGCGGCGTGGCGGATCGCCTTGGCGTCGTCGGTATAGGCGGGCAGCGTCAGTTCACGCGTGGCGATCTTGAAGTCGTCGTAGCGCAGCTTCACGCCGACGGTCTTGCCGACGTAGCCCTTGGCCTTGAGGTCGGCCGCCAGGCGCTCGCACAGGCGCGTGAAGATCCGGCCGAGCGCTTCGCGGTCGTGGCGCGGGTGCAGGTCGTGCTCGAAAGTGGTTTCGCGGCTCAGCGATTTCGGTTCGCGGTAGGTCACCACGGGGCGCTCGTCGCGGCCATGCGCTACTTTGTGCAGCCAGGTCCCGTAGTTGGGCCCGAAGCGATCGATCAGTGTCTGCGGGTCGGCGGCGCCAAGCTCACCGATGGTGCGAATGCCGATGGCCTCGAGCTTCTCGCTCGCTTTCGGGCCGATGCCATTGATGCGCTTGGCCGGCAGGGGCCAGATGCGCGTGCCGATGTCTTCCTCGGTCAGGATCGTCAGGCCGTTGGGCTTTTCGAGATCGGAGCAGATCTTGGACAAGAGCTTGTTCGGCGTGACGCCGATCGAACAGGTGAGCCCGGTGGCCTGCTGAACCCGCGCCTTGATCGCCTGGGCCAGGGCGCGCACGCCGGCGTGGGGGTCGGCCTCGGTGGCGTCCTGCGCGCCGGGCACATCGGTGAGGTCGATGTAGATCTCGTCGATGCCGCGGTCTTCGATCGTCGGCGCGATTTCGGCGACTGCCGCCTTGAAGAGGCGCGAGTACTTGCGGTAGCGGTCGAAGTCGGTGGGCAGCAGGATGGCGTCGGGCGCCAGCGCCGCCGCCTTCATGAGCCCCATGCCTGAATGCACGCCCAGCGCCCTGGCCTCGTAGGTGGCGGTGGTGATCACGCCGCGGCCCGCGTAGTCGGTGAGCCGGGCGAAGCGCCACGAGCCGTCCGGCTGTAAGGCCGGCTGGTGGCCCGCGCCGCCACCGACGACGACCGGCTGGCCGCGCAGCTCAGGGTAGCGCAGGAGTTCGACGGAGGCGTAGAACGCATCCATGTCGAGATGGGCGATCCAAGGAAGACGAAGGGCCGCCCCGAGTCTTCCTGGCCCCTCGAGGGGAGGAATCCGCGCTGCGGATTCCTGGGGTGGGCTCATTGCGATTGCCACATCGCGCGCATGCGCGCCGCGAGGTCGATGGCGTTCTGGCGCGATTGCGGATTGCCGCCCGTCGCCGCCTCCGCCATGGGCCAGGACAGCTGCTTGAACAGGCCGACCAGGCTGTTGGGGATGAAGCGCGTGCGGCTGCCATAGACGTGGCGGTCGCCCAGCCCGGCCTGCTGCGTGACGTAGAAGCGCTGTGGCACGAGGATGTCGAGGTGGTCCTTGGCGCGCGTCATCGCCACGTAGAGCAGGCGGCGCTCCTCTTCGATCTGATGTGGACTGCCGGTCGCCATGTCGGAAGGCACGCAGCCGTCCACCGCGTTCAGCAGCGTCACGGCCGACCACTCCTGCCCTTTCGCCGAGTGGATGGTCGAAAGGATCAGGTAGTCCTCATCGAGCAGCGGCGGCCCGGACTGGTCGCTGGTGGCGTCCGGCGGGTCGAGGGTGAGCTCGGTGAGGAAGCGCTCGAGGCTCGGGTAGGTGGCGGCGATGCGGGCCAGTTGCTCGATGTCGCCCTGGCGGATCGCGGCGTCGTCGTAGAGCCGCTCCATCTGGCCCAGATACCATTCGCACGCCCTCTCGAACGCCGCCGGCCAGACGGCGACGCGCGGCGCCAGGCTCTCGATCAGCGCGGCGAATTCGGCCCAGCCGGCGCGGGTGCCTTCGGGCACCGGCTGTTCGGCCAGGAGGGCGCAACCGGCCGGGGCGGCATTGACGTTGTCGAGTATGCGCGCCGCGGTCTTGGGGCCGATGCCCGGCAGGAGTTGCGTCGCCCGGAAACCCGAGATCCGGTCGCGCAGGTTGTGCGCCCAGCGCAGCACCGCCAGCGCATCCTTGACGTGGGCGGCTTCGAGGAACTTGAGGCCGCCGAACTTCACGAAGGGAATATTGCGCCGGGTGAGTTCCAGCTCCAGGCGGGCGCTGTGGCTGGAGGCGCGGAAGAGCACGGCCTGGGACTTGAGCTTCATGCCCTCCTCGCGCCGCGCCAGGATCTGCTCGACCACGTAGCCGGCCTGGTCGGCGTCGTCGCGCACCGAGACCAGCCGCGGGCGCTGCGAGGACGCGCGCTCGCTCCACAGGTTCTTGGTGAAGCGCTCGCTCGCGAGGTCGATGACGCCATTGGCGGCTTCGAGGATGGGCTGCGTCGAGCGGTAGTTGCGGTCCAGCGTCACCATGCGCGCGGGCGGCGAGAAATGGCCGGGGAAGTCGAGGATGTTGCGCACCGTGGCGCCGCGGAAGGCGTAGATCGCCTGGGCGTCGTCGCCAACGACAGTGAGCCCGCGCCCGTCGGGTTTCAGCGCCAGCAGTATGGCCGCCTGCAGGCGGTTGGTGTCCTGGTACTCGTCGACCAGCACATGGGTGAAGCGATCGCCGAGTTCGCGCGCCAGCTGCGGCTCGGCCACCATCTGCGACCAGTAGAGCAGCAGGTCGTCGTAATCGAGCACCTGCTGCGCCTGCTTGGCTTCGACGTAGGCGAGGAACAGGCGCTGGAGGTCCGCCTCCCATTCGATGCACCAGGGGAAGTTCGACTGAAGCACCTCCGCAAGTGCGGCCTGGGTGTTGACCACCGCGGAGTAGATCGCGAGGCAGGTGCCCTTCATCGGAAAACGCTTCGTCTTGGCCGAGAAGCCAAGTTCGTGGCGCACCAGGTTCATGAGGTCGGCCGAGTCCTCGCGGTCGTGGATGCTGAAGGCGGGGTCGAGGCCGATGCGCCCCGCGTAGTCGCGCAGCAGCCGGGCGCCGACGCTGTGGAAAGTGCCCGACCAGGGCAGCGGAACTTCGGCCGGCCCGCGCTTACGCGACTGGGCGACGATGCGGGTGACGCGCCGCGTCATCTCGTCGGCGGCCCGCCGCGAGAAGGTGAGCAGCAGGATCGCGTGCGGGTCGGCGCCGTTGGCGAGCAGATGGGCGACCCGATGCGCCAGGGTATTGGTCTTGCCGGAGCCGGCACCGGCGATCACCAGCAGCGGCCGGTTCGCGTCCTCGCCGGCATCGCCGATGCCGAACTGCACGGCCTCGCGCTGGGCTTCGTTGAGCCGCTCGAGCTTGATGGCGGCGGACGGCGGGGGTGTAAGGACGGTCGGGCTCACGGTCGGCGGCGGTGATTTGCGATGCCTGTATTGTTGTACAGGTACGCATCGACCGCAACCGAATAATGCGTTCCGCGCCCGGACGAGCTGACTCGCGATCTACTTACCAGAAGATCCTGCAGTCCGGATCGCACTCGGCCTGCGCGAGCAGGTTGTCAGTCCATTCCCCATTCACCTGCGTCCGCAGGTAGGGCGCCTTGCCTTCCTCGCGCACGACCTCGATGTAGATCCTTTTCCCGGTGCTCTTGTCGGCCGTGTAGAAGATGTCGCTGCCGGCGTCTATGCGCTCGATCGCCGATTGCGTGCTCAGGCGCCACCTGAATCTCGTGTTGCCGATATGGGTGATGCGTTCGTGCGTGTTGTCCCGGCCGAGCTTGCTGATGCAGTTCACTTCGTATTCGCTCATGACTTTCCTTTCATCGGAGAGAATCGGACGCGGTTACTATGCATCAATCGCCTTGGTGCAGAATCCGATGGTACTTGCCATTGCCAGGGAAAGCAAGCAGAATCGTGCATCAACCGGGTTGGTGCGCAATGATTGAACCGCTTTCAGCGTTGGCCGATATCCAGTCGGGCCATCCATTCAGGGGCAGCGTCGCCCCGGTGCCCGGCGGCAACGCCTACGCCCTGCAGATGCGCGACATCAGCCCGGACGGCGAAGTGGCCTGGAGCGGAGTGGTTCAAACCCGCATTGAAGGCCGCCGCGCGCCGGAATGGCTGCAACCCGGCGACGTCGTCTTCGTCACCCGCGGCGCCCGCAACTTCGCCCTCTGCCTGCGCGAAGTCCCGCTGCCCGCCGTCTGCTCCCAGTATTTCTTTCTCCTGCGGGCAAAGAAGCCGAAGCGCCTGCTGCCCGAGTTCCTCGCCTGGCAGATCAACGGCGCCCCGGCGCAGCGCTACCTGGCCAGCAACGCAGAAGGCTCGGACCAACTGAGCATCCGCCGGGGCGTGCTCGAGAACCTGCCCATGGTTCTTCCCGCCGTCGAAGAACAGCGCCGCATCGTCGCCCTCGCCGCCGCCGCCCTGCGTGAAAAGAAAGTCCTCGAAGCCCTGATCCAGAACCGCCAGCGGCAGCTCGACGCCCTGGCCTGCAGACTCCACGCCCGCTAATGCCTATCGATGAAGTTCCGCCCTCGGATGACGCAAGACGCAATAACCCGGCATAAACGCCCGCCCCCTCCCGCCCTCCCCCTCGCGGGGGAGGCGACTATTCGGCTCGCTTCGCTCGAAGCATTCGTCAGCCGCCGTTCTGCTCTTTCAAGCCAACGACCATGACCGACAGCCCCATCGACCAGGACCAGATCAACGCCGCCGTCTGGAACGCCTGCGACACCTTCCGCGGCACCGTGGACCCGAGCATCTACAAGGACTACGTCCTCACCATGCTCTTCCTCAAGTACGTCTCCGACGTCTGGCAGGACCACTACGACCAATACCAGGGCCAGCACGGCGACCATCCCGAGCTGATCGTCGAGCTGCTCAAGAACGAGCGTTTCGTCCTGCCGCCCAGCGCCAGCTTCTACAGCCTGCATGGCAAGCGCCACGAAGCGGGCAACGGCGAGCGCATCGACAAGGCCCTGCACGCCATCGAAGACGCCAACATCGGCAAGCTGCGCGACGTCTTCCAGGACATCAGCTTCAACTCCACCAAGCTCGGCGACGAGCAGCAGAAGAACGACATCCTGCGTCACCTGCTCGAAGACTTCGCCAAGCCCGAACTCAACCTGCGCGAGAGTCGCGTCGGCCAGCTCGACGTCATCGGCAACGCCTACGAATTCCTCATCAAGAACTTCGCCTCCACCAGCGGCAAGAAGGCCGGCGAGTTCTACACCCCGCCCGAAGTCTCCAGCCTCATCGCCCGCCTCATGGAGCCGCGCGAAGGCGACGAAATCTGCGACCCCACCTGCGGCTCCGGCTCCCTGCTCATGAAGTGCGGCCGCCTCATCCGCGAGCGCCACGGTTCGCGCAAATACGCCCTCTACGGCCAGGAGGCCATCGGCAGCACCTGGGCGCTGGCCAAGATGAACATGTTCCTGCACGGCGAAGACAACCACCGCATCGAATGGGGCGACACCCTGCGCAACCCCAAGCTGCTCGACAATGAGGCCGCGCTCAAGCACTTCGACGTCGTCGTCGCCAATCCCCCCTTCTCCCTCGAAAAATGGGGCTTCGAAGGCGCCGCCAACGACAAATTCCACCGCTTCCGCCGCGGCATCCCGCCGCGCACCAAGGCCGACTACGCCTTCATCCTGCACATGGTCGAAACCATGAAGCCCGGCAGCGGCCGCATGGGCGTCGTCGTGCCCCACGGCGTCCTCTTCCGCGGCGCCGCCGAAGGCAAGATCCGCCAGAAGCTGATCGAGGAAAACCTGCTCGACGTCGTCATCGGCCTGCCGGAAAAGCTCTTCTACGGCACCGGCATCCCCGCCGCCATTCTCGTCCTGCGCCGCCAGAAGGCCGACGACAAGGTCCTCTTCATCGACGCCAGCCGCGCCTTCGAAGCCGGCAAGAACCAGAACTTCCTCCGCGAAGCCGACCTGCAACGCGTCCTCGACACCGCCGCCGCGCGGCAGAACGTGGACAAGTACGCCTACCTCGCCAGCCCGGCCGAGATCGCCGAGAACGACTTCAACCTCAACATTCCCCGCTACGTGGACACCTTCGAGGAAGAGGAAGAGATCGACCTCATGGCCGTGCGCCGCGAGCGCGAGCAATTGAAGGCGGAGCTGGCGAAGCTGGAGGAGCAGATGGATGCTTACTTGAAGGAGCTGGGGTATGAGTGACAAGGTTCAAAGTTCAAACGTGGTGGTCTGTCATCCTGACCTCAATGGATCATCCGTAGGGCGGAAAAGGCGAAGCCGCCTTCCGCCGGTCCAACAGGCGAAGCCGCAATCCGCCGCCCGAAGCCTGTCGGCTCACGGGGCGCGCGGCGGATGACGGCGCGCGAGCGCGCCTTATCCGCCCTACGACTTCGTGCATCGAATTTTCAGTGCCTGACAACCAATCATGACGCCGCTCTCGTCTAGCGAAGGGACTCCGGCGAAAGGGTGGGGACAAATTGCCACCACCCTTTCACTGGGGCAACCGTACGAGGAAATCGTACGGTTGATGCCTACCGCCGGCACCACCGTTCGTACCAACGAGTCACGTCCTTACCATTTCGAGGACGTGCTCGAATTGGTCCCGGCAACGTCCACTAATGCTCAAAATCAAGGGGGCAGGCCGTGACAAGACCTCCTAAGGAACGATCCCCCAACCATATCGGTGAACCCAACGATATGGTTTCCACTGAATTTATCCTTTACCAGACCGAAGACGGGCAGACCCGGATCGAAGTGCGCATGGTTGGCGAAATGGTCTGGCTCAACCTTAATCAAATAAGCGAGCTGTTCGGGCGCGACAAATCAGTCGTCTCCCGCCACATCCGCAATGTCTTTGACGAGGGCGAGTTGCGACAGGATTCAGTTGTTGCAAATTTTGCAACAACTGCCGGCGACGCCAAGACCTACCAGGGCACCCACCACAACCTTGACGTCATCATCTCCGTCGGGTACCGGGTCAAGTCCCATCGAGGCACACGGTTCCGCATCTGGGCAACACAGCGTCTGCGCGAATATCTGGTCAAGGGCTTCATCCTCGACGACGCCCGGCTCAAGGAGCCGGATGGCACGGACTACTTCGATGAACTGCTGCGGCGCATCCGGGACATACGGGCCTCGGAGAAGCGCTTCTACCAGAAGGTGCGCGACCTCATTGCGCTCTCGGTCGATTACCACGACGACCCGGAAGCCGACGGGCTGTTCTTCGCCGAAGTGCAGAACAAGCTGCTGTACGCCGTTACCCGACAGACCACCGCCGAAATCGTCGTGGCACGTGCCGACCCCGCCCAGCCGAACATGGCGCTCACGACCTGGAAGGCAGGGCGCGTGCGCAAGACCGACGTGATCGTCGCCAAGAACTACCTGAACACCGAAGAGATCGACCACCTCAACCGCATCGTCACCCTGTTCCTGGAGTTCGCCGAACTGCGCACGCAGCAGCGCAAGGCGCTGCGCATGGAGGACTGGCGTAGCTACGTGGATAGCTTCCTCCAGTTCAATGAAAGTCCGCTGCTGAGCGGCTCCGGCAGCGTCAGCCGCGACCAAATGCTACAGGCCGCGCATGAGCGCTACGAGGAGTTCGATACAAAGCGGCGGTCGGATGAGGCGCGGCTCGCAGATGCTGAGGATTTGAAAGAGCTTCGGGACGTCGAACGCCTAGCGGCGAAAAGGGGAGGTCCAGATGCTTCCTGAAGGCTGGCACCACAGTACGTTGGGCAACATCGCGCGCATCAGTTCGGGCGGTACGCCTGATCGCGCCGAACCGAGCTATTGGGGTGGCACGATTCCCTGGGTGACGACAGGAGAGATTCAATTCAACACCATTGCCGACACGGCCGAGAAGATCACCGAAGCAGGATTGAAGAATTCGTCGGCCAAGCTCTTTCCTCCCGGGACACTGTTGATGGCAATGTACGGGCAGGGCAAGACGAGGGGGCAAGTCGCTAAGCTTGGAATCGAGGCCGCTACCAACCAGGCGTGCGCAGCAATTCTCCTGAAACTCGAATACAACGCGGACTTCTATCTCCAATATCTGTCTCTGCAATATGAACGAATTCGAGAAGTCGGCAATCCAGGGACTCAAAAGAATCTGAGCGGCGGACTGATCAAAGAGCTTGCCATTCCCGTACCGCCTAAGGTTGAGCAGGAGCGTATTGCCGAAATTCTAGGTACGTGGCACAAGTCGATCACAACGGCTGAGCGCCTACTCGCCAACAGCAAGAAGCAGAAGAATGCGTTAGTCGCTCGACTCCTAAGCCCGCCACAGACTTGGTCTTGCTTGACGTTCGATCAGGTCTTTGTAGTCGCCAACCAAAAAGACGCCCAAGTTGCGGCAACCGAGTACCAGAACTGCGGGCATATCCCAATCATCGATCAGGGCCAGGCCCGTATCGCCGGGTACACAAGCGATGACTCAATATCCGTCGAACCACCTGTGATAGTTTTCGGCGACCACACAAGGGTCGTAAAGTGGATCGATCATCCCTTCAGACCGGGCGCGGATGGCACCCAACTACTTCGACCTGCGGCGGGGATACATCCGAAGTTTGCATATCACCTCCTGGCGAATACGTCGATCCCGAACCTCGGATACAGCAGGCACATGCGTGTCCTCAGGCGCTGTTGTTTCCATCTGCCTGTTGATATCGAATCGCAGGCGCGCATTGCCGACTATATCGACGCCGCTGATAAAGCCATATCTGTCACACAGCAGATGATCGATACGTACATCCGAGAAAAACAATCGTTGATGACCCAACTCCTCACCGGCAAACGCCGCGTCCACCTGCCCGAGCCTGAAGCGGAGAATGCCGGATGACTTCGCCGAGCACTTGCGACAGCTTTTACAATCGAACCAACACAGCCGTCACGCCTCTGCTTCTGCACGCGCAACCTTGGCGGCTTTTCTCTTTCCTGCCGGGGACGCCAACATGAGCCATCCCCCTGCAGCCGAGTTCCCCGCCGACTATTCTGATTGGCTTGCCGAACTCAAGCGACGCATTCGCGCGGCCCAGCAACGTGCAGCGCAGGCGGTCAATCGCGATCTGGTCGTGCTCTATTGGCAGATCGGACACGACATCCTGCAGCGCCAATCACAACAGGGATGGGGCGCCAAAGTCATCGCGCGGCTGGCTCATGATCTGCGCGCGGCTTTCCCCGACATGAAGGGATTCTCGCGCGCCAACCTGATGTACATGCGGGCATTCGCTGAGGCTTGGCCGACTGCGGCAATTGTCCAACAGCTTGTTGGACAATTGCCCTGGGGGCATAACTTGGTGCTGCTGACCAGGCTCAAGAATCCCGAATTGCGCGTCCGCTACGCCCAGCGCGCCATCGAGTACGGCTGGTCGCGCAACGTGCTGAACATCCAGATCGAAACCTGCCTGCTGGAACGCGAGGGCCAGGCGCTGACCAACTTCGAGGCCAGCTTGCCCGCGCCGCAATCCGACCTGGCACGCGAGATTCTGAAGGACCCCTATGTCTTCGACTTTCTCGGCGTCGGCCGGGAGGCGGACGAGCGCGAAATCGAATCGGCGCTGGTGCAGCATCTAACCCGCTTCCTGCTGGAGCTGGGGGCGGGTTTCGCCTATGTCGGGCGGCAAGTGCATATCGAGGTGGGCGGCGAGGACTTCTTCATCGACCTCCTCTTCTACCATCTCAAACTGCGCTCCTATGTGGTGGTCGAGCTCAAGGCGGGCGCCTTCAAGCCTGAGCATACCGGGAAGTTGAGCTTCTATCTCAGCGCAGTCGATGCGCAGCTGAAGGCCGAGCAGGACAACCCGACGATCGGCCTCCTCCTCTGCAAGACGAAGAACCAAGTTGTGGCCGAATACGCGCTGCGGGATTCGAACAAGCCCATCGGTGTTTCGGAATACCAATTGGTCGCGGCGCTCCCCAAAGAACTTGAATCCAGTCTCCCGAGCATCGAACAAATCGAGCAGGAACTGACGGACACGTCGGAGTTGGCCGGAGCCGACGCGCCATGACCGTCCCCCAGACCCGCGAGCAATACAGCGCCCACTTTCCGGCGCTGCACCTGCTCTGCAACGTGGGCTGGTCCTTCCTCTCCACCGCCGACTGCCTGACCCTGCGCGGCGGCACGCGCGAGGCAATCCTGAAGCCGCGCCTGATTGAGGTCTTGCAAACTCGGCGCTTCGAGTACAAGGGCGAGTGGCATCCGCTCTCGCCTTCGGCCATCGACCAGATCGTGCGCGAGCTGTCGGCGCTGAGCCTCGCCGAGGGGCTGCTGGCGGCCAACGAGCGGCTCTACGCGAAGCTCGCCCTGGGCATTACGGTCACGGAGTTCATGCCGGACGGCAAGAAGCACCAGCCGACGATTGCCGTCATCGACTGGCGTGACCCGGCCGCCAATCGCTGGGAGGTGACCGAGGAATTACAAGTCCTCTCGGCCCAAGGCACGCATCATCGCGCGCCCGACGTCGTCGGCTATGTCAATGGTCTGCCGCTCGTGGTCATCGAGGCCAAGCGGCTGGAGGCGGGGCATGCCGGCAAGAGCATGGTTGACGAAGGCGTCAGCCAGCACTTGCGCAACCAGCGGCCGGACGAGATTCCGCAGCTCTTCGCCTATGCCCAACTGCTGTTCGCGGTGAGCCAGACCGAGGGCCGCTACGGCACCACGCACACGGCGGCGAAGTTCTGGGCGCGCTGGCGCGAGGAGGAGTTCGACGAGGCGTGGTTCGCGGCGGCCAAGAACCGCCCGCTGCCGGCGGCCACGCGCGCGGCGCTGTTCGCGGGCAAGCCGGCGGCGCTGCGCGAGCATTTCGAATCCCTGTGGTCGCAGCCCATGCTGCCCACCGAGCAGGACCGCCTGCTGGCGAGCCTGCTGGCGCCGGCGCGGCTGCTGGAGTTCTTGCGCGGCTTCGTGCTCTTCGACCGCAAGGTGGGCAAGATCGTGGCACGCTACCAGCAGTTCTTCGGCATCCGCGCGCTGATGGCGCGCATCGCGCAGGTTCGCCCCGATGGCGGCCGCGAGGGCGGCGTGGTCTGGCATACGACGGGATCGGGCAAGAGCTTCACCATGGTCTTCCTGACCAAGGCGCTGCTGCTGGCGCCGCCCCTGGCCGAATGCCGTGTCGTCGTGGTCACCGACCGCATCGATCTCGAAGACCAGTTGGCCAAGAACTTCATTTCCGGCGGCGCCTTCGGCTCGGCCATCGCGACCAAGAAGGAAGGCGAAAAGAGCCGGGCCGCCACCGGCCGCGATCTCGCCCGCCGCATCGGCCGCGGCACCGAGCGCATCGTGTTCACCCTGGTGCACAAGTTCCACACCGCCGCGCGCCTGTCCGAGTGCCGCAACGACTCGGCCAATCTCATCGTACTGGTCGATGAGGGCCACCGTAGCCACGGCGGCGAGATGCACGAGCGCATGCGCCGCGCGCTGCCGAAGGCGGCCTACATCGCCTTCACCGGCACGCCGCTGCTGAAGAAGGAAAAGGCCGCCGGCAAGTTCGGCCTCATCATCCATGCCTACACCATGCAGCGCGCGGTGGAGGATGAGACCGTGGCGCCGCTGCTCTACGAAGAGCGCGTGCCGGCGCTGACCATCGACGAGGCGGCGGTGAACCGCTGGTTCGACAAGATCACGGCCAGCCTCTCGGCGAAGCAGAAGGCCGACCTGAAGAAGAAGTACGCGCGCAAGGGCGCCATCTACGGCGCCGCCGGCCGCATCGAGCTGATCGCCTGGGACATCGCCATCCACTTCAACGAGAACATCAAGCCGCTCGGCCTCAAGGGCCAGGTCGCCACCGACAGCAAGCGCGACGCCATCCGCTACCAGAAGGCGCTGGAGGACACGGGCCTGGTCACCAGCGCCATCGTCATCTCGCCGCCCGATACGCGCGAAGGCAGCAGCGAGGTGGATGAGGACAAGCTGCCCGAGGTGCAGAAGTGGTGGCGCGACCACGTCGGCCACGACCAGGACGGCTACGAGAAGGCGGTGCTGGCCGGCTTCGCCGGCGACGACGAGCCGGATCTGCTCATCGTGGTGGACCGGCTGCTGACGGGCTTCGACGAGCCGCGCAACGCGGCGCTCTACATCGACAAGCCGCTCCGCGGCCACAACCTCATCCAGGCCGTGGCGCGCGTGAACCGGCTGCACGACGCCAAGCGCTACGGCGTGCTGGTCGATTACCGCGGCATACTCAAGGAACTCGACACCGCCATCCGCGCCTACCAGGATCTCGCCAGCCGCACCCAGGGCGGCTTCGACGCCGCCGACCTCGAAGGCCTCTACCGGCAGTTCAGCACCGAATACAAGCGCCTGCCGGCGCTGCACGAGGCCATGCTCGCCTTCTTCAAGGACGTGAAGAACCGCCAGGACCGCGAGCAGTACCGCCAGGTGCTGATGCCGCGCATCGTCAGCGGGGCGGACGGCGAGAGCTACGATGCCCGCCAGAAGCTGCGCGACGACTTCTGCCAGGCCGTCACCGGCTTCGGCCTCTGCCTGCAGACGGCGCTCTCCTCGCGCAGCTTCTTCGAGGACGCCGCCTTCAGCGAGGCGCGCGTCGCCCGCTACAAGCAGGACCTGCGCTTCTTCGCCGAGCTGCGCCAGACCGCGCGCCGCGACGCCATGGAGACGGTGGACTACGGCGCCTATGAAGAACAGATACGCCGCCTGGTGGACAAGCAGGTCATCGGCAAGGAAGTGCGCGAGCCCGAAGGCGTCTATCTGGTACACGAGCTGGGCCGGGCCGAGGACCCCGCCCAGTGGTCGCCCGAGAAGATGCGCAACGAGACCGACCTCATCCGCACGCGTCTGCGCAAGACCATCGAGCACGACCTGGGCGAGGACCCGTATGCCCAGAAGGTATTCGGCGAGCTGCTCAAGCAGGCCATCGCAGAAGCGGAGGCGATGTTCGATCACCCGCTCAAGCAGTACGCGCTGCTCAAGGACTTCGAGCAGACGCTGGCCCGGCGCGCCACGCCCGGCGTGCCGGACGCCTTCGGCGACAACCGGCCGGCCCAGGCCTACTACGGCGCCCTGCGCCTGGCCCTGGGCGAGGAGGACTTCGCGGGGCTGGATGCCAAAGCGGAAACCGCCTTCATCGCCGCCGCGCGCGACATCGACCGCGTGGTGCGCGATGCCGTGGCCGAGAACTCACTCAACCCGCAGAACATCGAGGCCGTGATCCGCAAGGCGCTGCTGCCCGAGCTGTTTGCCCTCATGGGCCTGGACAAGGCCAAGGCGGCAGTCGATCAGGTGATCCGCATCACCCGCGTCGGCATCGCCCGCGCCTGAACGCCCGGCGCGCCATGAATTTCATCCTTCGCTATGGCGACGAACGGATCCCCTACCGCGTTCGCTACCCGCCGGGGCGCGTGGCGAGGCGAGTGGCGATCCACGTCGAGTTCGACGGCCGCGTCATCGTCGATGCGCCGCCGGGGACGTCGGAAAGAGAGATCAGGATGGCCGTCGCGGCGCGGGCCGGCTGGATCCACCAGCATGTCCGGAATGCCCGCCGACGCACAGGCCAACTCCTGCCCAGGGAATACGTCAGCGGCGAATCGCTCTACTACCTTGGCCGCCGCTACCGGCTGCGCGTGACAGTGGACGCCGAGGCGGCGCCGAGCGTTGCGCTGAAGGGCGGCTTCATCGAGGTCATGGTCGCCGAGCGGCACCCGGAGCGGGTTCGCGAGGCCCTGATCGACTGGTACCGCTCGAGGGCGAAAGAAGTGTTCGCGGCCCGTCTCGAGCGGATTGCCGGCGAGTTGCGCTGGCTGCGCCAATTGCCGCCCCTGCGTCTCCGGGCGATGCGGGTGCAATGGGGCAGTTGCTCGCCGGCAGGCCGCCTGACGCTGAATCCGCATCTCGTGCGCGCACCGCGCGACTGCATCGACTACGTCCTGCTCCACGAGCTCTGCCATCTCAAGGAACACAACCACAGCGCCCGTTTCTACCGCCTGCTCGACGCCCACATGCCGTCCTGGCGCGCGGTGAAGGCGCGACTGGATGGGCTGGCCGAGCTGATGCTTAACGTTTGATGCCTTGCAGACGACCCAGGCTTCATTGCGACCATGGCTCGACGACTCCGTTGGCTCCCAGCTTCGAGTGACAGGTCATGTGCCTGGGATGTGTCGCGCGATCCCAGTGGTGTTCCGGGCTATGATGTAGGCCTATGCCAATAAGGAGGCTTGTATCGTGAACGCCCCGCTAGCAAGAACTGCCGAGTCAACATGTGTTCTGTCGACGGTCATTACCCTCGTCTTGGCTTGTGCTTCACTCTCGTCCAATTTGGCTCAGGCCGAAACACGATTGTTCGCTCCAATCCATGAATCCCAAAGTCTGATCATCGAAAACAACAATCTGTCGGCAGCCGACTTCCATTCGGCGTATCTGAGCAAGAATCTGGCCGAAAGGAGATATGCCGAAATGTACTTGCTCGGCGTCCTGGATTCGTCCGAAGGAGTTGATTGGTGCAGCTACAGGTCAATCAAGACAATCACCATCGACGAGGTGGTCTTCACGGGGTTCAAGCGGCTGGATGCCAGCAAGATGGAGCTCCGGGCATCCGCCGTGATCAAAGAAATCCTCTCGAACAGCTTTCCTTGCAAGGGCCGCAAATGAAACCATCCTTCGAAGCCTTGAAGGGTAGTCATTACTCATCCAACAAGATGAGCCCAGCGTTCGTTGATGGCGAGACCTTTTACCGGGAACTTGGGTTCGACATCAACCAGTTGATCAAAGAGAACCCCGGCTATGTCAATACATGTGCGACAAGAATGAGCCTCGCCTTGCTCAACTCCGGAGTCATATTCTCAGGCCGCCTGAAGATTAGGGCGGGAAAGCACAAAGGCAGAACCGTTGAGCCCGGAGCAAAACTGCTGGCGGATCAATTGTCGCAGTCAAGCGCACTCGGAAAGCCGCAGCTGTTCAGTCCGAAGGAAGCGATGGCAAAACTGAGCGGAAAGAAGGGCGTCGTGTTCTTTTGGAAGATCTCTGGCTACGGTGGCGGCCACATAGATCTCATCGAGTCATCCAATAGCATTCAGGTCTGCCATTCCGGGTGCTATTTTGATGCGAAAGAAATCTGGTTCTGGCGGTTGGATTGAATGGTGGCCAGGGGTCAACTGCTCGCAGGAGTAAGGCACCTCTGCGCATGGCGCCTGCCACTGATATCCTGCCTCTGTCCTGCCCGGCTGGTACCGCGCAAGGGCGAAGGCGGTGTTCGCGGCCCGTCTCGATCGGATCGCCAGCGAGTTGCGCTGGGTGCGCCAATTGCCGCCCCTGCGTCTCCGGGCGATGCGGGTGCAATGGGGCAGTTGCTCGCCGGGAGGCCGCCTGACGCTGAATCCGCATCTCGTGCGCGCGCCGCGCGAGTGCATCGACTATGTCCTGCTCCACGAGCTCTGCCATCTCAAGGAACACAACCACAGCGCCCGTTTCTACCGCCTGCTCGACGCCCACATGCCGTCCTGGCGCGCGGTGAAGGCGCGACTGGACGGGCTGGCGGAGGTGGTGCTGAATGTTTGATCGCAGATCGTTTCCCCGGAGTGCGCCGAGTCTTACAATCGACGGCGTTCCAACGCAGGATCGGTGCTGAAACCACCAGATCCCTGAATCAGGACACCGCGGTGACACGTGCCCGATAATGCCCCCTGAGCAAGACAGCCTCTTCCCCGATCTCGATCCGCTCCCGCCAGGTCCGATGTCCGCCGACACCCAAACCACCGACGCCGAGCGCGTCGCCGATGCCCTCGCCCTGCTCTGGTGCCATCGTCCGCGCACCGTCCTCCATGCCTTCCTGCGCCAGCTCGAGATCAAGACCGAAACCGGGAGGTATTTCTCTCCTGAAGATGTCAAGGCGGCCCTGCGTGTCCTGAGAGACGCCGGCAGGATCGAGGAGCATCCGCAGCGTCAGGGCTTATGGCGCTTGCGCGAGCCGCTGCGCACTGCCCGCTATCGGGCGCTGCTCGAAGCCGGCGATGGCCTGCACTTGCGCGACGCGCTTTACGCCATCGACCATTACCAGCCATTGCAGCGCCATTGGTCCTGGCCCGTGAATGATTACGGCGCCACGGTGGCGCTGGTGCGCATGACGGCCTTCACCGGCGCGCCGGCGAAGGAACTGGCGGAGATCGGACGCCTGGTGTCGGGGGCATACGATTGGGACCGGGTGCTCTTCGAGGCCTGCGTCGATGGCTTCGATCCGCGCCTGTTCGAGCGCATCGATCAGGGCGTGCGCTGGCAACTGGCCTACCAGGCCGTGGCGTCCATCTGCGTCTACTGGTCCACTCCCTACCTGCCGGTCCTCGACTGGGCGCTGGAGCAGCTCGAGCGCAAGCCGTCGGCGCTGCCCGAGTCCATGCGCTACGTCATGGCCGAAGTGCTGCTGCATCGGGGCGAACTGGCGCGGGTACGCGCCCTCCTGAAGGGCGATCCCGGCGGTCCTGCCGCGGCGCTGGGCGCGGCGGCCCTGGTGCAGGAGGGCCATTGGGCCGAGGCTCAGGCGGCCTTCGAGGCCGCCCTGAAGCTGCGCAAGACGGAAACCGGCGCGAAGAAGCGCCTCATTCCCGTGAGCCTTTCCTGGTACTACCCGCTCTGCCTGCTGGCCCAGCAGACGCCGAAGCACCTTGAACTTGCCCGCAAGTACTGCCTCGGCGAGGCCGGCAGCCGCAACCCCTCGCCTTTGGACGCGTGGGGCAGCTGGTGCCATGCCATCGCCGTGCGGCAGGGCGACGCGGCGGTCGAGCACGCCGCTCTCGCCGGCTACAGCAGCCAGCATCCGGGGATCGCCCCCCTCTGGCGCGTCCTGCTGCGCGCGTGGCTGGGTGCCGAGGCTCCGGCGGACAAGGGCAGAAAAACCCAGACAGCGGGCGTCGAGATGTCGGAGATGCTCCACGAGCACCTGCGGGCCTGCAATTTCGCCTGGCTCGACGGTCAGTTGAGCGCCGCCGAAGCGGTCATCGCCGGCAGGGAGCCGCCCCAGCCCTTCTTCGTCGCCGGTCCCCGGGAGAGCTGGCGCGCGGTGCTGGCCTCGCTGCAGGCGCTGGGCGCCGAGAAGGCCGAAGGTGCCGGCGACGCGTCGGCGAGCCGCATCCTGTGGTCGATCCGCCTGGGCAAGCAGGGCTCGGTGGAGGCCATCGAGCCGCTCGAGCAGAAGCGCGGTGCGCGCGGCTGGGGCAAACCCAAGGCCGCGAGCCTGGCCAAGCTGGCGGTCAACGAGAAGCTCGAGCCCTGGGATGCCAAGGTGACGCGCGCCATCCATCGCGATCGCTACGGCGCCCGCGGCCGCTTTTTCGATCGCGCGGCGGCCATCGCCGCCCTGGTGGGGCATCCTGCCGTGGTGCTGGCCGAAGCGCCGGAGCAGGTCGTCGACCTGATCGAGGGCGCGCCGGAAATGGAAGTGCTGCGCGAGGGCGATCGCTATGTCATAAGCATCTCACCCGGCATCCGCGCCGCCGGCAAGGAGGAGGCCTACTACTACGATCCCGAAGAGCGCAAGGAAGCCGAGGCCCTGCGCCTGATCACGGTGCTGCGCGATTCACCCCAGCGGCTGCGGCTGATCCGCCTGACGCCGGCCCAGCGGCGCGCTGCCCAATTGGTGGCGGGCAAACTCGCGGTGCCGGCCAGTGCCGGCGACGAACTGAAGCACGCGCTGCAGGCCCTCTCCGGCCACTTCCAGATTCAATCGGACCACGCCGAGGCGGCGCGCGACGTGCCGGCCGAAACGCAATTGCGCGCCGAACTCTCCCCGGCCGGGGACGGCCTGATGCTGCGCCTCGTCGTCTCGCCGCTGGGCGCCGAGGGTGCGCGCCTCGCGCCGGGCAGCGGCCGGGCGCGGGTGATGGCGGCGGTGCGCGGCGAAAGCCTGGGCGCCAACCGCGACCTGGACGCCGAGCGCCGGCATCTCGACGCCGTGCTGGCCGACCTGCCCTTCCTCGATCCGCCGGGGCGCCACGACCTGGTCTGCGAGTGGCTGGTCGAGGATCCCGAGCAGGCCCTGGCGATGGTCGAAGTGCTGCCCCGGCTGCCGGCCGTGCTGGCCGTGGAATGGCCCAAGGGCCAGGCGGTGCGCGTCGTCAGCGTCGACACCGCCCAGCTCGGCCTGCAAGTGCGCACCGAGCGCGACTGGTTCCGCCTGGCCGGCGAAGCGCGGCTCGACGAAAGCCTGGTGCTCAAGCTGACCGAACTGCTGGCCTTTGCCGGCAGTGGCAAGGGTCGCTTCATGCCCATGGGCAAGGGCGTCTATGCCGCGCTGACCGACAGCCTGCGCGCCAAGCTGGCCGACCTCGCCGCCGTGGCCGAGGCCGACAAGCAGGGCGCCCGCATCCCGCGCTTGGCGGCCGAGTGGCTGAACGACGTGCTCGACGGCGCCGACACTTCGACGGACCGGGATTTCCGCCAGAGCATCGAACGCCTCCAGGCCGCCCGCGATCTCCAGCCCGCGCTGCCCAAGACCCTGCAAGCCGAACTGCGCCCCTATCAGGAGGACGGCTACGCCTGGGCCATGCGCCTGGCCGAAGCCGGCTTCGGCGCCTGCCTCGCCGACGACATGGGCCTCGGCAAGACCCTCCAGGCTCTGGCGGTGTTGCTGGCGCGCGGCGCTGAAGGCCCGGCCCTGGTGATCGCACCCACCTCGGTCTGCGGCAACTGGCTGGCCGAGGCGGCCCGCTTCGCCCCGGCTCTGAATGCCCGCATCTACGGCGAAGAAGGCGAACGCGAAACCCTGATCGATAGCGCCGGCCCCATGGACGTGGTCATCGTCTCCTACACCCTGCTGCAACAGGCGGCTGAGCGCTTCGCCGGCCGCGACTGGCATACCGTGGTGGCCGACGAAGCCCAGGCGATCAAGAACGCCGCCGCCAAGCGTTCCCAGGCCGTGTTCGACCTAGCTGCCGGATTCCGCCTCGCCATGTCCGGCACGCCGGTGGAGAATCGCCTGGCCGAGCTCTGGTCCATCATGCGCTTCTGCAACCCCGGGCTCCTCTCCGGCCTGTCGCGCTTCAACGAACGCTTCGCTGGGCCCATCGAGCGCGACCGGGATCGCGAAGCCCAGCGCCTGCTGCGCCGCCTGATCGGGCCTTTCCTGCTCCGGCGGACCAAGGCCCAGGTGCTCGAAGAGCTGCCGCCGCGCACCGAACTGGTCCTCAGCGTTACGGCCGAAGCCACCGAGTCTGCCCATTACGAGGCCCTGCGCCGCCAGGCAGTGAGCGAGGCCGAGGCCGCCGCAGCCGGTGCCCAGGCCGGCCAGGCGCGCATGCACGTGCTGGCCCAACTGACCCGGCTGCGCCGCGCCGCCTGCGATCCGCGCCTCGTGAGTCCCGATCTGGGCCTCGTCGGCGCCAAGGTCCAGGCCTTCGCCGCCCTGGCCGAGGAACTGGCCGCCAACGGCCACAAGACGCTGGTGTTCAGCCAGTTCGTCGACTTCCTGACCCTGCTGCGGCAGCCTCTGGACAAGGCCGGCATCGCCTACCAGTACCTTGACGGCGCCACGCCGGCGGCCGAGCGCAGCCGCCGCGTCGCTGCCTTCCAGGAAGGCCAGGGCGATCTGTTCCTCATCAGTCTCAAGGCGGGCGGCTTCGGCCTCAACCTCACCGCCGCCGATTACGTCGTCATCGCCGACCCCTGGTGGAATCCCGCCGCCGAGGACCAGGCCATGGGCCGTGCCCACCGTATCGGCCAGCAGCGCCCGGTCACCGTCTATCGCCTGCTGGCGAAGGGTACCCTGGAAGAACGCATCGTCGCCCTGCATCACGAAAAGCGTGCCCTGGCCGAGGGGATACTGGCCGAGGGCGAAGGCGCCGCGCTGCCGTCGACGGATGACTTGATCGCGCTGATAAGGGGGTAACGACCCAACAGGAGTTCGGCGGAGAACCGTCCGCGACCTCTGCGTCGGACTCAGGCGCTCAGCTTGTGCACGAACTCGAAGCCGGCGCCGTCGAGATCGCGCTGCCAGACGGTGAGATCCGGCGGGCGCAGGAACAGGCTCCAGCCGTGTTGTTCATTGCGGAAGGGTTCGCGCACGGCGCCGATAGTATCTGCCGCGGGGCCGGCAGTTCTTGCCGCTTCCGACAGTAGGCAAGGGTCGAGTGCAGCGCGCGAGACCCCCCGTCCGCCGGGCGATTGGCCCGGCGCATGCGAAGGCGTGTTTCTTGCGTGCACCTGTCTGGGCGAACAGAAGAAGGACACGGGTTCCTTCATCGCCGGCAGGAGGCCATATGTCAGTTGGCGCATTAACGACCGCGGATTCCATCTTTGCCTTGCTCAACCAGCGCAGCAAGGGCGTTTGGTCGACGGGCAGTTCGGGCACGGGCAACATTGCCGCTTCGTTCGCGCTCTATCTTGCCAACTTCCAGGCGCAGACACTCGGTTCGCTGACGGGCACGACATCCGGCAGTGCCGGCAGCTTCGCGGGCCTTGACGCGTTCTTCGGCTCCGGCAACGCGACGACGAGCCCGCTGAGCGCGCTGACCAACAGCAGCAGTGTTGACACACTCTCCGCCACCGGCCGCAACAGCGCGCTGTTCGACCCCGAGTCGGCCTACAAGATGATGAGCTTCATCAACAACGAAGACGTCGACTTCAAGGCCCAGTTCTCGGAACTGAGCGAGATGAAGTCCTCCATCGCCGGCATGCAGCAGGATGCCGCGAGCCTGGGCGGCATCACCACGGCGACCGCCGACGACAGCATCAAGTCGCAACTTCAGACATTCGCCAGCCAGTACAACGACTGGGTCAAGCGCTTCGATGCGGATATGCAGAGCGGCGGCATTCTCGCCGGCACCCGGGCGGCGCAGGTTTCCCGCTCCGAACTCGATCAGAGCGTCGAGAACGTCTTCAACGGTGCCATGGATGGCCTGCACGGCATGAGCGACCTTGGCTTCAGCATCGATCCGGTGACCAAGCTGGCGACGCTCGACACGGCCAAGCTCGACTCGGTGCTGGCCGGCAACAGGCAGGGCGCCGTCGATACGCTACAGCAGTTCAGCGCGAGTTTCGCCAAGGCCGCGCAACTGCTCGACTCCGACGGCAATTTCGTCCCCAAGCAACTCGACAATCTGAGTCGAGCCATCGACTACATCGACAGCAACAAGTCCTCTCTTCAGGCGGAATTCGGCTTGGGCGACGCCGCCAAGCCATCCGGGCTGGTTGCCCAGGCGCTGGCCGCCTACAACCGGACGTATGGAGTCGCGGCCAGCGACCTTACGGCTCAGGCGTAGTCTCGCGATCCGGGGGCGTTGCAGCCGTAGTGCCGGCGGCCGGTGGCGTCGCCGCGTCCGAGGTCGCCGCATCATCAGCGCCGCCTTCGGCGGCAGTCTTGGCCGCGAGCTTTTGTCGACGTTTCTCTTCCTGTTTGGCCTTCTTTGCCAGATCCCTTTGGCGTTTTTCGAACTGGTAGTTTGGTTTTGCCATGAGGCTTCCTTAGATCGCCAGGGCTGAACGGAATTCTTGGAACATCTTGGTAACGATGACGAGCACCGACCCGTCCGCGCGGCTATCGGGCCGCGCGGACGGGTCGAATGCGGGAAACGAATCAATAGCGATTGCCGCCGCGGCCCGCCCCGCCGCCGCCACCCCGGCCGCCGAAGCCGCCGCCCCGGCCGCCGCCGCCTCCACCTCCACCTCCACTACGCGGTTCCTGGGGCCTCGCTTCGTTCACGATCAGGTCGCGACCGTCGACGCTCTTGCCGTTGAGCGCGTCGATGGCGGCTTGCGCCTCCTGGTCGGAGCTCATTTCGACGAAGCCGAAGCCCTTGGACTTCCCGGAGTCGCGGTCCGTGATCACTTGCGCTGAAGTGACCGTGCCGCATGCCCCGAACATCTGCTCAAGGTCGCTCTTGCTGACGTTGTAGCCCAAATTGCCTATATAAAGTTTCTTGCCCACGGGAATCCTCCAGAAAGTTTGCGGCTAAGACAGGACATCTCAGTTTGACATCAGGTATTTCCCGCCGGGAAATGCGCGGCGTCGATCGAGCGCCTGGTGGCGCGCGGGGCCTATTATCAGGCCCACCTTGCTCCGGTGTTGAATAATTCTCGTGCTTCCGCTGCCGCGGAGGGCTGGCAGACCCAATTGTCCATGGCGAAATCGTCGGTGTCTACCGGGCTGCGGTATCGAAGCGCGCGCTCAGCTCCTCCAGTCCCAGCAACCGGAGCAGTTCGCGCAGGCGTTCGGCCGGTCGCTGGCGCGGCAGGCCCTTGTGGCGGGCGATAATCAACTCGTTCTTCATCGAGTGTTCCCAGCCGACCAGCTCGGTGACGCTGACTTGGTAGCCGTGCGCCTCGAGTTGCAGGCAGCGCAGGACGTTGGTGACATGGCTGCCGAACTCGCGCGTGTGCAGGGGGTGGCGCCAGATCTCGCTGATCGGGTTGGCGAGCACCTTGGCCTTGTTCCTGCGCAGCGCCGCCGCCACTTCGGCCTGGCAGCAGGGGACCAGGACGAGGTAGCGGGCCTCTTTGGCCAGCCCGAAGCGGATGGCGTCGTCGGTCGCGGTGTCGCACGCATGCAGGGCCGTCACGATGTCCACCTGCACCGGCAATTGATCGGAGGCGATCGACTGCTCGACCGACAAGTTGAGGAACGACATGCCCGCGAAGCCCAGGCGCGCCGCCAGTTCGCGCGATCGCCCGACCAGCTCGGCGCGCGTTTCGATGCCGTGGATGTGCGCGCCCTCCTCCGGCCGGCCCTTGAAGAACAGGTCGTAGAGGATGAAGCCGAGGTAGGACTTGCCGGCGCCGTGATCGACCAGCCGGATGTCGGCGTGCTCGGCGCGGACTTCCTCCAGCAGCGGTTCGATGAACTGGTAAAGGTGATAGACCTGCTTGAGCTTGCGCCGGCTGTCCTGGTTCATTTTGCCGTCGCGCGTGAGGATGTGCAGCTCCTTCAGCAGTTCGGCCGATTGGCCGGGCTTGATGTCGTGCATGGCGGTTCTGTCGTCGGGTTGAGGCTTCATAAGTGTATGCGGCTTGCGACCTGCTAAGGCAACTCCGGGGCGAGGTTTGGGGACATAATCGGCCCATCGGCCGGGCGGCAGTGCCGACTCCGCCGGCCCCCGCGCGCCGCAGAAAGAGTAGAGACCGTGTCCGACCGGGGGTGGATTTTCATTAGAATTGTCACCCGATATGAAGCGGTGCGCAGGTAATGGAAATTTCGATGAATGACGGATTGGAGATCGTGCGCGGCTTCCTGCAGAAACGGCTCGGCGTCGAGCCGTCCAGGGTCACGCCGGAGGCGAAGCTGCCGGATCTCGACATCGACTCCATGATCCTGCTCGAGCTGTTCTTCGAGTTCGAGGAAAGACTCGGGTTCACCCTGTCCAGGGACATTCCGACGCCGAAGACCATCGGCGATCTGCTCGAGACCGTCAAGCGACTGCAGACCGCCAAAGCGGCGGGGTGATTCGTGGCCAGACGACGCGTGGCGATTACGGGAGTCGGGCTCGTCAGCCCCTATGGCGGCAGCACGGAGGACTTCTTCGCCCGGCTGCTGCGCGGCGAATCCTGCGTCCGCCACTACGCCACCGACGACAAGCCGCGCGCGCTTTCGCTGCCGGCCGTGCGCTGTGCCGATTTCGATGCCGAAGCGGTGCTGGGTAAGGCCCTGGCGGGCGGCGCCGACCGCTACGCGCAACTGGGCCTGGCGGCCGCTTTCGAGGCTTGGCGCCACGCCGGCCTTACGGTTGGCGGCGAGCAAGAGCACCCGGACTACGGCGTCGCCTGGGGCACGGCGCTCGGCGGCACGCTCGCCTACGAGCGCGGCTACCGCGACCTGTGGCAGAACGGCCGCGAGCGCATCTCGCCACTGTCGGTGGTGCTCGGCATGAACAACGCGGCGGCGTCGCACATGTCCATCCGGCTCGGTCTGGCCAATTCCTGCCTGACCTACACCGTCGCCTGCGCCTCGGCGGCGGCGGCGATCGGCGAAGCCTGCCGGCGCATCCGCGACGGAGAGGCGACGGTGATGCTCACCGGCGGCTCCGATGCCCCGCTCTGCTACGGCGTCGTGCGCGCCTGGGAGGCCTTGCGCATCCTGGCCTCGGGCGACGGCGACAACGCCGCCTGTGCCTGTCGTCCCTTCGACGCAGGCCGCACCGGTCTCGTGCTCGGTGAAGGCGCCGCCGCGCTGGTGCTGGAGGATTGGCAGCATGCGGTGGCGCGCAAGGCGCCGATACTCGCCGAACTGGCCGGTTACGGCGCCAGCTCGGATCACGCCAACCTGGTGCGCCCCGAGGTCCGGGGCCAGATCCGCGCCATCGAGCAGGCGCTCGCCGATGCCGGCTTGCGGCCGGACCAGGTCGACTACATCAATGCCCATGGCACCGCGACGCCCGAGGGCGACCCGACCGAGATCGAGGCGCTGCGGCGGGTGTTCGGCGAACATGCCGCCGGCCTGCCGGTCAGCGCCAGCAAGTCGATGCATGGCCACATGATGGGCGCCTCGGGGGCGGTCGAAGCCGTCGTCACCGTGATGGCGCTGCAACAGGACGCCCTGCCGCCGACCGCGCATCTCGATGTCGTCGACCCGGCCTGCGCAGGAGTGCGGCACATCGTCGGTCCGGCGCTGCGCGGCACCGGCGCACGCGTCGCCCTGTCGAATTCATTTGCCTTCGGCGGCAGCAACGCCGTGCTGGCAATTCGGACCGATCGCAACGACACTATCGCCTGAACCACTTTCCGTTTTTCCGTACCGAGTCGAACATGACCCAGACCACACCGAATGCCGCCAACTCCGACGCCCTGCTGGCCGAGGTGGCCGACATGATCGTCACCGCCCTGAACCTCGAGATCGCGAGCGCCGACATCGCGCCCGACGCACCGCTCTACGACCAGGGCCTCGGGCTCGATTCGATCGACATCCTCGAAGTGGCGCTGGTGGTGTCGAAGCACTACGGCTTCCAGTTGCGCGCCGACAACGAGGACAACGTGCGCATCTTCTCGTCGCTGCGCAGCCTGGCGAACCACATCGCCGCGAACAGGACCAAATGAGGGACGCGCTGGGAGACAAGGCGCGATGAGCACCGCCAGCGCCGACCTGTCATCCGGACTGCTGGCCGGCGGCCTCACAGTCGCCTACATCGCGTTTGCGCATTACGCCAGCGCCACGCCCGATGTCGGTCCATGGGCGGTGCTGCTGGCCGGCGCGCCGATGGCCGTCCTCGGCTTCGGCTTCGCGCGCGAAAGCCGACACGGCGCACTGATATGGCTCCTTGGCGTCGCTGCCATCACCGGGCTGGCCTGGGCATGGCCGCATTTGCAGAACCCCGTGAGCTGGCTGTACTTCGTGCAGCACATCAGCATCAACACAGTGCTCGGGCTGATCTTCGGCCGATCGCTGATCCGCCAGCGCCAGCCGCTGTGCACCATGTTTGCCAGTTTCGTGCACCGGGACATGACGCCGGCGCTGCTGCGCTACACGCGCCACGTCACGCTGGCGTGGACGCTGTTCTTCGCCGCTTCGGTGGCGCTGTCCATCCTGCTCTTCTTCTTCGCGCCGATCGAGGCCTGGTCGGTGTTCGCCAACCTGCTGGCGCTGCCGCTGGTCGGCGCGATGTTCGTGGTCGAGAACGAAGTGCGCAAGCGCGTCCTGCCGCCGCAGGACCGGGTCGGACTGCGCGATACCGTGCGCGCCTTCCGCGCCGCCTTCCGCTCATGACGGCAGGCCGCCGGCTCGCGCTGACGGCACACCGCCGGCCGGACAGCATCATCGCCTACCGGCCGCAGGGCGCGGTGACGGTGGCACGCTTCGTCGCCGATGTCCGCCAGGTCGCCGAAATGCTGCCCGCCGGCGGCAGCGTCTTCAACGTGTGCGAGGACCGCTATCGTTTCATGGTCGGCCTCGCCGCCGCGCTGGTCGCCGGCAAAGTGAGCCTGCTGCCGGCCTCGCACACGCCGGAGACGCTGCGGCAGTTGAAGGAGTTCGCTGCCGACCTGTTCTGCCTGCACGACGGCAAGGGTGAGGACATCGACCTGCCCAAGCTGCGCTACCCCGAAGAAACGGCGCTGCCCGAGACGACGGCGACGATGCCGGACATCGACGAGCAGCAGGTGGCCGCCTACTTGTTCACCTCGGGCTCGACGGGCGTGCCGGTGGCGCATCGGCGCACCTGGGGCTCGATGGTCTTGAACGGGCGCTCGGAAGCCGAACGCCTCGGCTTCCTCGACAACGATCACGCGATCGTCGCCACGGTACCGGCCCAACACAGCTACGGTTTCGAATCCACCGTGCTGCTTAGCCTGTACGGCAACTGTGCCGCCTGGTCAGGCCGGCCCTTCTATCCGGCCGATATCGCCGCCGCGCTCGCCGCGGTGCCGCGGCCGCGCTGCCTGGTGACCACGCCCTTCCATCTGCGCGCGCTGCTCGACTCGGATGTCGAGGTGCCGCCGCTGGACATGCTGCTGTCGGCCACGGCACCGCTTTCCGAGGCGCTGGCGCGCGAAGCCGAGACCCGGCTCGGCGCGCCGCTTTACGAGATCTACGGCTGCACCGAAAGCGGCCAGCTCGCCAGCCGGCGCACCAGCGAATCGCAGCGCTGGCTGCCGTTTGCCGGAGTGAGGATCGAACTGGAGTCCGGCAACGCCATCGCCTCGGGCGGTTACGTCGAAGGCCGGGTGCCGCTCTCGGACGTGCTCGAACTGCAGGCCGACGGCGGCTTCACGCTGCACGGCCGTCACGCCGACATGGTCAACATCGCCGGCAAGCGCACTTCGCTCGCCTATCTCGACCGCCAGTTGAATGCGATTGCAGGAGTGGAGGACGGCTGCTTCTTCATGCCCGACGAGGCTGCGGCAGCGCCCGAGGGCATCACGCGCCTGTGCGCCTTCGTCGTCGCGCCGACGCTGAGTTCGGGCCAGTTGATGGAGGCCCTGCGCGAGCGCGTCGATGCGATCTTCCTGCCGCGGCCGCTGCTGATGCTCGACCGGCTGCCGCGCAACGCCACCGGCAAGCTGCCGCGCGCCGAGTTGCAGGCGCTGCTCGATCGTCATGCGCGGGGCGCGGCGAAATGAATGCCGTCAGCGCGGCGACCTGGACCGTGCCGGTCGATCACTCCGCCTTCGCCGGCCACTTCCCCGGCCGGCCCATCGTGCCCGGCGTTGTGCTGCTCGATCGCGCGCTTGCTCTTGTCGCGGCGGCACTGGACTGCACGGTGGCGGGTTTCTCGATCGCCAACGCCAAGTTCCTGAGTCCCGTCGGCCCGGGCGAAACCCTGGAGTTTGCCTGGCAGACCACGGGCAGCGGCGCGATCCGCTTCGACATCACCAGCGCAGGCCGCGCGGTCGCCACCGGCCTGCTGACGCCGCCCGCGCGATCATGAGCCCGGCGAACGGTGAGTCCTCGCCCGACAACGGCGCATGGACGCAACGTCCCGAGCGCAGCAACCTCGCCATCCTGCGGCTCATGGTCTGGATCTCGCTGCGCCTCGGGCGGCCGATCGGCCGCCTGGTGCTGTACGGCATCGTCGCCTATTTCCTGGCCTTCGCGCCAGCCGCGCGCCGCGCGAGCATCGCCTACCTGCGACGTGCGCTGGGACGCGCGCCGACGCTGGCCGACCGCTACCGCCATGTGCTGACCTTCGCCAGCACCATCCACGATCGCATCTACCTGCTCAACGAACGCTTCGACCTCTTCGACATCGAGATCGTCGGCGAAGACGTGATGCGCTCCGCCATGGCCGGCGGCCAGGGCGTGCTGCTGATCGGTGCCCACTTGGGCAGCTTCGAAGTCATGCGCGCGCTGGGTAGGCTGCATACCGATCATCCGGTCAGCATGCTCATGTACGAAGACAATGCGCGCAAGATCAACGCCACCCTGTCCGCCATCAATCCGGCGGCGACCCAGGACATCATTCCCCTGGGCCGGCTGGATTCCGTACTGCTTGCCAAGGAGAAGGTCGAGGCTGGTCATCTGCTCGGCATGCTGGCCGACCGCAGCTTCGGCGGCGACCTGACGCGGGATTGCCGGTTCCTCGGCGCGCCGGCGTCCTTCCCACTCGGCCCGTTCCGCATTGCCGCCATACTGCGCCGGCCGGTGCTGTTCATGACCGGCCTCTACCTCGGCGGCAACCGTTACCGCGTCCATTTCGAGCCACTGGCCGACTTCTCCGCGGTCGAGCGCGGCCACCGCGACGCCGCGATCGCGCAGGCGCAGCTGGCCTACGTGGCGCGGCTGGAACACTACTGCCACCTTGCACCCTACAACTGGTTCAACTTTTTCGATTTCTGGCACGGCGGCAACCAATGAGGAAAGCGGTCGCCCTCCTCCTGCTGATGGCCGTGGCGCTGCCCGCCGCGGCCTGGGACCTCGACGCGCTGATGGAAGACCTCGCCCGCCACAAGGGCGGCCGCGCCCGCTTCGTCGAGAAGAAGTCCATTGCCCTGCTCGACAAGCCGGTCGTGTCTTCCGGCGATCTGCTCTTCGTGCCACCGGCGCGCCTCGAGAAGCGAACCCTGCAACCGAAGCCGGAGTCGATGGTCCTCGACGGCGACACGCTCACCATTGAGCGCGGCAAGCAGAAGTTCAAGCTGCGCCTCTCCGAGCAGCCGGCGGCGCTGGCGTTCGTCGACAGCCTGCGCGGCACCCTGACCGGCGACAAGGCGGCGCTCGAAAAGAGCTACAAGCTCACCTTCTCGGGCAACCAGAACCGCTGGACGCTCGACCTGCTGCCGGACGATCAGCGCATCGCAGCTTTTGTCGTGCGCATCACCTTCGGCGGTTCGCATCACCGCGTCGAGTGGATCCGCTACCTGCAGGCCGACGGCGACAGCTCGGTGATGACGATCGAGCCGATCGACAACCAATGAGCCGCAGCGGCAGCCGTGCCGTCCTCGTCTGGCTGCTGGCGCTGGTGGCGTGCGCCACCATCGTCTGGCGCACGCACTTCACTGCCGACATGTCGGCCTTCCTGCCGAAGAATCCGACTGCGCAACAGCAACTGCTGGTCGAGCAACTCAGGGAAGGCAGCCTGTCGCGCCTGCTCCTGATCGGCATCGAGGGTGGCGATGCCGCCGGCCGCGCGAAGCTGTCGCGCGAGCTGGCGAGCCGGTTGCAGGCAAGCGCCGAGTTCGCCTACGTGCGCAACGGCGACGCCGCGGCCATGGCGCGCGATCGCGAGCTCCTGTTCAAGTACCGCTACCTGCTCAGCCCGGCGGTCAACGCCGGGCGCTTCAGCGTCGCCGGCCTGCGCCAGGCCATCGGCGACAGCATCGACCTGCTCGCCTCGCCGGCAGGACTGCTGGTCAAGGGCATGCTGGCGCGCGATCCGACCGGCGAGATGATGGAATTGCTGGGCGCGCTCGATCCCGGCAACGGCCCGTCGACCGCCCAGGGCGTCTGGGTTTCGCGCAATGGCCAGCGCGCCATGTTGATGGCGCAGACGATCGCCTCAGGCTCGGATACCGACGGGCAGGAACGCGCGCTCGCCGCCTTGCGCGCGGCCTTCGACGCCGCCAAGGCGGCTACCGGCATTGCCGATGCGCGCATGGTCTACTCCGGCATGCCGGCCTTCTCGGTCGACACCCGCGCCAGCATACGCAGCGAAGTCGAACGCCTGGCGACCATCAGCGCCGCCGGTATCGTCGGCCTGCTGCTGCTCGTCTATCGCTCCGCGACCGCGCTCGTGCTCGGCCTCCTGCCGGTCCTGTCCGGAGCGCTGGCCGGCATCGCCGCCGTCAGCCTCGGCTTCGGCAGCGTGCACGGCATCACCATCGGCTTCGGCACCACGCTGATCGGCGAGGCCGTCGACTACAGCATCTACTACTTCGTGCAGTCGCAGGCGGCGGGCCGTGACGATCGCTCGTGGCTGGCGTCGTTCTGGCCGACCATCCGCCTCGGCGTGCTGACCTCCGTCTGCGGTTTCGCTTCGCTGCTGTTCTCGGGATTTCCGGGGCTGGCGCAACTGGGCCTCTACTCGATTGCCGGTCTGTTCGCCGCCGCCGCGGTGACGCGCTTCGTGCTGCCGCAGCTGCGTCCGGCAACGTTCCAGATTCGCGATACCGGCGCCATCGGCGAGCGGCTGGCGCAGTGGGCGCCTACGCTGGCGCGCCTGCGCTGGGGTGTTGTGCTGCTTGCCGTCGCCGCGGCCGCCGTCGTGCTCACGCATCGCGATCGGCTGTGGAATACCGGGCTTGCCGACATCAGCCCGATGCCGTCGGCGGCCGTCGCCCTCGATCACTCGCTGCGCGCCGACCTCGGTGCGCCCGACCAGCGCTACTTGATCGTCGTCAGTGCGAATCAGCGCGAAGCCGCGCTCGAGCGCGCCGAACGGATTGCCGCTCGCCTGCAAGGCCTGGTCGACCAGGGCGTGATCGCCGGCTTCGAAACGCCGACGCGTTTCCTGCCCAGCGCGGCCACTCAGCATGCCCGGCAGTCTGCGCTGCCCGCCCGCGCCGAACTCTCTGCGCGCCTCGACGAGGCACTCAAGGACCTGCCTTTGCGGCCCGAGAAGCTCGCGCCCTTCCTCGACGACGTCGAAGCCGCGGCGCGCATGCCGCTGATGACTCCGGAGACGCTGGCCGGCAGCAGCCTGGGCCTGGCGGTAGAGTCCATGCTGCTGCATGGCACCGAGTGGACCGCGCTGATGCCGCTGCGCGCGCCGGCGAGCGGTGATATCGACCCGGCAGCCATACGGCAGGCGCTGGCGGAGCCGGCCCAGCCCGGCGCACTGTTCGTCGATCTCGCCGGCGAATCGAACCGCCTCTACGCCGGCTATCTCGACGAAGCCATCCTGCTCTCGCTTGCCGGCCTGCTGGCCATCGTCGTCCTGCTTGCCGCCACCCTGCGGTCGCCGGCGCGCCTGGCGCGCGTGCTGGCGCCGCTGACGGCGGCCGTGCTGCTGGTCATGGCCGGGCTCGCGCTGGCCGGCGAGCGCCTGACGCTGTTGCACCTGGTCGGACTGTTGCTGATCGTCGCCGTCGGTTCGAACTACGCGCTGTTCTTCGACCGCAGCGAGCGCCAGCCCGAAGCGCAGACCCTGGCCTCGCTGCTGATCGCCAATTGCACGACGGTGATCGGCTTCGGCGTGTTGGCGTTCTCGAAGTTGCCGATATTGCACGCGATCGGCATCACGGTCGGTCCGGGTGCGGTGCTGGCCCTGCTGTTGTCGTCCATGCTGGCCGGGCGGCCGCGGAGCCGGTGACATGGCGTGCCCCTGGAATCCTTCTCTTACGTTGAAAGTCAGCGTTGCCTTGCATGCCGCCGCCGGCGCGACGGTGCTGTTCGCGCCTGATCTATGGCCGCAGGCCTTGGGCGCCGTCGTCGCCGACCAGGGTCTCCTGACCTTTGCCGGGCTCTGGCCGAAAAGCCGCCTGCTCGGCCCCAACCTCACCTGCCTGCCGGAGCCGGCCGCCGCGCGCCGCGAGATCGCGCTCACCATCGACGACGGCCCCGATCCCGAGGTGACGCCGCGAGTGCTCGATCTGCTCGATGCGGCTGGAGCCAAGGCGAGCTTCTTCTGCATCGGCGAGCGTGTGGTGCGGCAGCCCGCACTGGCGCGCGAAATTGTCGCCCGCGGGCATTGCATCGAGAACCACAGCCAGCACCATCTGGCGATGTTCGCCGCGCTGGGTCCGCGGCGCATGGCCGACGAAGTCGCTGCCGCGCAGCAGAGCATCGCAAACGCCGTCGGTCGCGCACCGCGCTTCTTCCGCCCCACCGCCGGCCTGCGCAGCCCTTTCCTGGAGCCGATCCTCTGCCGCCTCGATCTGCAACTTGCCGCCTGGACGCGCCGGCCCTTCGACACGCGCTGCGGCGATGCCGATCTCGTACACGAGCGCCTGACGCGCGGACTCGTCGCCGGCGACATCCTGTTGATGCACGATGGCCATGCCGCGCGCACGCCGGCAGGGCAGGCCGTCATACTCGAAGTACTGCCGCGCCTGCTCGCCACCCTGGGAGCGGCGGGTCTGCATTCGGTGACGCTGGCCGCCGCCGTCGAGTGAGCGCCCGGCAGGCCGGAAGGCCTGTTGCAGTCTGCTAAACTGCACCATCCCAAGCGCCGGCGCCATTGTGACAGTCCCGCTCGCAACACCCCTCCAGCTTGCCCGTTTCACCGCCACCACCTGTCTTGGCCGCGGCTTGGCAGCTATGCGCGCGGCATTGGACAGCAAGTCCAGCGGCCTCAAGCCCTGCGCCTTCGAGACGGTCGAACTGAACACCTGGGTCGGCGAGGTGGCGGGCGTCGACGACATGCGTATGCCCGCCGCGCTGGCGCAGCACGACTGCCGCAACAACCGCCTCGCGCTGCTCGGACTCGAGGCCGACGGTTTCGCCGAATCCGTGCGCGAGCGCATCGGCCGCCTGGGCCGGCGGCGCATCGGCGTCATCCTCGGCACCAGTACGGCCGGCATTCTCGAAACGGAACTCGCCTACCGCCATCGCGACCCGCAAACCGGCGCGCTGCCGCCCGGCTTCAATTACCGGACGACGCACAACACCTATTCCGTGGCCGGTTTCGTGCGTGACTACTTCGCGCTGGAAGGCCCGGCGGTCGTCGTGTCCACCGCCTGCTCGTCTTCGGCCAAGGTGTTCGCCGCCGCGTCGCGCATGATCGCCTGTGGCCTGATCGATGCCGCGCTGGTCGGCGGCGTCGATTCGCTTTGCCTGACGACGCTCTACGGCTTCAGCTCGCTCGAACTCACTTCGCCGCAGCCCTGCCGCCCTTTCGACGCCGACCGCAACGGCCTCTCGATCGGCGAAGGCGCGGCCTTCGCGCTCGTCGAGCGCGCGTCCGGCTCGCTCGATGCCGACGCGGTGCTGCTGCTGGGCGCCGGCGAATCGAGCGATGCCTACCACATGTCCTCGCCGCACCCCGAGGGTCTGGGCGCGCAACTGGCGATGTCGCGTGCGCTCGCCGCCGCCGGCCTGCAAGCTGCTGACATCGACTACATCAACCTCCATGGCACGGCGACGCCGAGCAACGACGCCGCCGAGGGCAAGGCCGTGGTGGCGCTTTTCGGCGACCGCGTGCCGTGCAGTTCGACCAAGGGCGCTACCGGTCACACGCTGGGCGCGGCCGGCGCCCTCGAGGCGGTCATCTGCGCGCTGGCGCTGCGTCACGGGCTGATGCCGGCCAGCGCCAACACCTGCCATCTCGATCCTGCCCTGCCGCTCGACTACCTGCTGGCGAACCGCAGCGGCCGGGTGCGGCGCGCGCTCTCTAACAGTTTCGGTTTCGGCGGCACCAATTGCAGCCTGGTGTTCGGGTGCGCGCAATGAACGCAAACCTGACCGCCTGGATCGACGGCGTCGGCCTGCTGGCGCCCGGCATCGTCGACTGGGCCGCCGGTCGGGAAATCCTGGCGGGTCGGCAGCCCTATCAGTCCGCGCCCACCGTGCTCACGGCGCCGGCGCTGCTGCCGCCCGCCGAGCGCCGTCGCGCCAGCCGTCTGGTCAAGGCGGCGCTGGGCGTCGGGCTCGAGGCTGCGACCGTCGCCGTCGTCGATGCCGCGACGCTGGCGACGGTATTCACCTCGTCCTCCGGCGACGGCCACAACTGTCACACCTTGTGCGAGACGCTCGCCTCGTCGGATCGCCAGGTGTCGCCGACGCGCTTTCACAACTCGGTGCACAACGCCGCTGCCGGCTACTGGGGCATCGCCACCGGCGCCATGACGCCGAGCCAGGTGCTGTGCGCCTACGACGCCAGCTTCGCCGCCGGACTGCTGGAGGCGCTGGTGCAGGTGAATACGGAAAAGACCGCGATCCTGCTCATCTCCTACGACGCCGAGTATCCGGAACCCATCCACGCCGCGCGGCCGGTGCCGGATGCCGCCGGCATCGCGCTGCTGCTGTCGCCGCAAGCCGGACCGCGGTCGCTGGCGCGCATCGCCGCGCGGCCCGACGAGATGCCGGCGACGCCGATGCGACTGCCCGACCTTGAAAGGCTGCGCACCGCCATCCCGGCCATGCGCGGGCTGCCGCTGCTCGATCTGATCGCCCGTCGTGCCGACGGCACCATCAGCCTCGAATACCTGGCGCCACTGCAACTGCGCGTCGAGGTGCAGCCATGCTAGACCATGAGTGGATCGCGGCGCACATCCCGCACCAGGGCAGCATGTGCCTGCTCGATGGCGTGATCGACTGGTCGCCGGAGCGCATACGCTGCACGTCCGGCAGCCATCGGCGCGCGGACAATCCCTTGCGTGCGGATGGTCGGCTGGGCAGCGTTTGCGGCATCGAATACGCTGCCCAGGCGATGGCGGTGCATGGCGCGCTGCTGGCGGCAACGGCCGCAGAACCGCGCCAGGGCTACCTGGCCAGCATGCGCGGCGTCGATTTGTTCGCCGAGCGGCTCGACGACATCGATGCCGATCTCGACATCGAAGCCGAGCGCCTCTCCGGCGACGACAACACTGTCCTTTACCGATTCGAAGTGCGCGCCGCCGGCCGCCTGCTGCTCGGCGGCCGCGCGGCAGTCATCCTCGATGCTGCCGCGCTGAAGGAGAACCGCCCATGAGACGTGCCCTGGTCACCGGCGGCAGCGGCGGCATCGGCGCCGCCATCGCCCGCAAGCTTGCGGCCGCCGGCTGCGAAGTGCTCGTGCATGCCAACAGGAACCCGGACCGGGCCGAGGCCGTGGCGGCGGAAATTCGCGCCGGCGGCGGCCAGGCACGCGCAGTGGTTTTCGACGTCACCGATGCCGCGGCGACGCTGGCGGTGCTGGAGGCGGAACTGGAGACCGGGCCGATTCAGATCGTGGTGAACAACGCCGGCATCCATGCCGACGCTGTCTTTCCCGGCATGTCGGCGACGCAGTGGTCCAGCGTCATCGACGTCTCGCTCAACGGCTTCTTCAACGTCACCCAGCCGCTGACCATGCCGATGATCCGCAGCCGCTGGGGCCGCATCATCAACATCACTTCGATCGCCGCCATCGCCGGCAACCGCGGCCAGGCCAACTACGCCGCCGCCAAGGGCGCCCTGCACGCGGCGACGAAGTCGCTGTCACTGGAACTGGCGAGCCGCGGCATCACGGTCAACGCCGTCGCGCCCGGCATCATCGCCACCGGCATGATCGAGCGCGCTTTCGACGCCGAGACCATCAAGAATATCGTGCCCATGCAGCGCGCCGGCGAGCCCGACGAAGTCGCCGACCTCGTTGCCTTCCTCGCCTCCGACCAGGCGGCCTACATCACGGGCCAGGTCATTTCGATCAACGGTGGCATGGCCTGATGCCGAAGTAGGGCGCGCGCACGCTCCCGGCGCGCGGCGCCTCCTGCGAGCACGGCCCGATCAGCGCGTGGGTGGGGGCGGCGGCGGCGTTCCCGGAGGCGGTGGGGGCGGTGGCGGATACGACGCGTCAGTCGGTGCAGCGGGTGCAGGCGCGACGGGCGCCTGGGGCAGGCTGCGCATCATGGACTCGGAGACCGGAACCTTGTGCCCCTTGGCGTACATGCACTGAATGTAGGCGTGGTCGTAACGCCGTTGGGTTCCGTAGGACGAACTCTGCGCGGCGCCCGAGCCGGCGACGCTGCCGACCATCAGTCCACCGCCGGCGCCCACGGCAGCGCCTTGGCGTCCGCCGACGGCAGCGCCGACGACAGCACCCACAGCAGTGCCGACAGCGGCGCTGCGCACGCCGGCATCGACCGCGGCCCGGTCGGCGTCGGCACCGCCCACTTGGTCCAGAGCATAGTGTCGGCATTCGGCGTCATCACTGCGGAACTGGTCGAAGGTCTTGCCGGTGCCGGGCAAGGTCATCACGCTCGGGCCGGTCGGCACGGAGGCGCATCCGGCGAGCAGCAGAAGCGGCAACGCGGCTGTGAGAAAGGCAGTCGAAGATTTCATGGCGAGGAATCCCGGTTCGGCTTACTGTTCGCCCGGCGGTTGCGGCGAAACCTTTTGCCAACCGCCTCGGCAGGTCTTGACGTAGGGGTAGTAGCCCCTCGATGCAGCGCAGTAGTACCAGTAATTCGCCGGCGCCGGGGCGCTGGCGGCAAGCGGTGGCGCAGCCGCCGCGGGCTGTTGTTCAACGTAAACCTGCGGCCGTTCGACGATCACGGGCGAATAGTAGGGCGGGTAGTAATAGGCGGGCGGGGGGTAGTACCAAGGGCCCCACATCGGGCCGATCACGAGGCCAAAATGCACGCGGCCACCGCCGCGATGGTGGTCCGCCCAGGCATTGCCGACACCGGCTACTCCCAGAACCACAAGCGCAATTATCAGCTTGATTGCTTTCATGGCAGCCATCCTTTCATTGCCGAGGACTCGGTCGGGCTCACGGCCGAGCTGGCCTCCTTTTCAACATAGCCTATTCTGAACTTACGGCAGCCGAAGCGACCGCTTCCGGGCCATCCGTTCTGTAAGGAAATGTTGCTGCCGCAAGGCGTTGCGGATTTACTGGCCGGTGGTTTTTCCGGGCGTCTCGCCCAGCAGCTTGAACTGCCCGGTGCACGGATTGGTCTTGCAGAGGTAGCCGTCCACTTCCTTGATCTCCCAGCAGCGCTCCGGCGGGCCCAGCAGCTTGAAATATGGGCCCGCAAAATATCCGACGACGAGGAGCAGCACGAACACCGCGATCGCCGCCAGCGGCCGGCGCCAGCGTCCGTGCCGGGACATCTTCGAGTATCAGTTCTTCGGCTTGACCGCAGTGGCCGCGGCTGGCGCCGGCTTGGCGGCCTTCGGCGACATTCCCGAACCGTGATGCCGATGTTCGGAGCCTGCTCCGCCGTCATGGTGGTGTCCGTCAAGGCACTGGTCGTGCATGCGCACGATGCGATCGAGAACCTTGCGCTGGCCCTCGTCGAGGACGGATTGCAGGCTTGCCGTGGCGTCGGCAAGCTTGGAAAGCCTCTGCGCCATTGCCGTGGCCTGCTCCGCGCGCTGGCGCATGGCGGCGGCCGCGTCGGCGTCGGGCAACATCGGCCTGCCGTCGCCGAAAGCGGTCATCATTTCCAGCTTCGCAGCTGAATAGGCGTCCCACGCAGCTTGCTGGGAGGCCTTGATCTCGAGCATGGCAGCTTCATGTTCCAGATGCTTCTTGGCCCACTGCCCGCGCTGTTCGGCGCTGACCTGGTGACGCTGGTCGCAGTGGTGTCCCTGTGCCATGGCGCCAGCGAACGATGCGACAGGCGACGCCAGGACAAGAACCGCAATGCCCGTTGCTGCGGCATTGCATAGCGGATGAAGTCGCTTCATGACAAACCTCCAAGGGGCGTTGCAGTGGCTTCGATTCTAATGACCGGGCCACCCGAAGCAACAGCGGAATTATCAAGATTTCTTGTGACGCAGCGCCCGCCGCGGCCGGACCGACGTTGACGCGTCGCGGCGACTATCTGTGGAAAGACAGGAGATCGCTGCTGTTGCGTCCCCAGATTTCCTGCGGAATTCCGACCGACCGGCGCAGAACGTCCCTGACCTTCGATGCGGTAACCGGGCGTTCGAACGAGATGCTCTGAACAAACGGCTGCCCTACCAAGCGGTACAACCAGGTGCGGCGCCGTACGATCATGACGTTCTCCATTTCGGTTGCTTAACGATCGTCGTTGTCGACGACGTACTATCGGACTGTAACCGATTTCGGCGTCGATGTACGATCTTGCGCGTGCTCAGAGGCCGGCGCGGTGACGGTCGAGCCGGGCGAGAATGGCGATCACCCCCGCGGTGGCGAGGAGCAGGAACAGCGGCCCGAAAAGCCAGAACACGAGCGGAATGGCGAAGAAGAACGCGCGCATGCCGATGGCGATCATGTGGCCGGCCTGATTCAGCCGGCTGGCAACATGCTCGGGCGACAGCACCTCGTGCACATCCTGGGCTTCCTTCGGCACGTTGACCATGAACAACACATGGTTTGCCAGCCGTATCGCCATCGCGTAGGAGAAGAAGGCGATCATGAAGTCGGCCAGCAGGCACATGACCTTGACGATCCACAGCTCGGCGGAATGCGAGCCGGCGAGGTTCAGCGCGTGCCAGGTGCGGGCGATGGTCTCGGTCTGGCCGGAAAGCGTGAGCGTACCGACCAGCAGCAGCGTTGCCGTCGATACCATCAGGATGCCGAGCATAATGAAGTTGCGCAGCGTCTGGACGGCCATCACATCCTTGCCCGGGTTGCGCATGACATTCTCGACCCAGATCCGGCGCGTCAGGTCATTGACGAAGTGGATGGAGTAGGTGGGGTCGCGCCGGATGCGGGCGCGCAAGACGAGGTAGTAAGCGACCACCATCAGGATGCTGAGCGCCATGGCGCCCGCATCGGCACCGAATTCGCGCAGCCAGCCCGGAAGGAGTGAAGGATCGAAACTCATTGGCCAGAAATTCTATGCGCTTTCCGGCGCCTGACACCCACGACGCTACAGCGGTTTTGTCGCCTGATACTCGGCCAGGATGCTGAGCGTGCGGGTCTCTATGTGCCGGCGGACGCCGGTGAAGCCGGCGGCTTCCAGCGTGGCGAGGATGCTGGCTGGCGGCACGCAGGACTCGATGGTGTCCCAGTAGTAGCGCCACAGGCGTGCGGTTTCGCGGCGCCGGCTGACGATGCCGGCCACGAGTGGTACGAAGCCCTTCATGTAGGCCTTGAGGAACACGCGGCCCAGGCGGGTCTCCGGGCGGGTGATCTCGAGCAGGCAGAGGCGGCCGCCGGGTTTCAGCACGCGATGGAACTCGCGGCAGGCGGCGGAAAAATCGCTGATGTGGCGCAGCGCGTAACCCATGCTGAGAAAGTCGAAGCTGGCATCGGGCAGGGGTATCGCCTCGGCGCGGCCTTCGACCAGGGTAATGCCTTTCGGCAGATCGCCGCTGGCCATCATGCCGACGCTGGGGTCGACGCCGGTGACGAGCGTCGCGTCGCCGACGATGACCGCCGCTTCGCGCGCCACCAGGCCGGTGCCGATGCCGACGTCGAGGACGCGCATGCCAGGCTGGAGGCCGGCGCGCAGCAAGGTCTGATGGCGATACCAGGGACCGCTGCCCAGGGCCAGCAGCTTCTCGATGCGGTCGTAGTCCGGCGCCGTGTCGTCGAAAATGGTGCGCAGGAAATCGGGCCGCTCCGCTTCGCTGGCGTAGTAGGCGGTCAGCGGTTGGTGCGGCGTATGGACAGTCTCGGAAATGGTTTCGGCAGAACCGGGGAGGGTGGTCATCGTCATCGCTCCATGAAGATTCGCCGCAGGGCGAGCAGTGGCAGTCGGAACAGGAAACCGAGGAACAAGCGGGTGTGCATCCACGTCAGCAGCACATTGTCGCGCAGGTAGTTGAAGTGCGAGACGCCGCCTTGGTCGGCGCGGAAGTAGCGCACCGGTGCCGGCAGGTTGATCGGGGTCACGCCGGCCCAGCACAGCCGCACCACGGCCTCCGGGTCGAAGTCGAAGCGGCGCATCCAGTGGTTGCTCGTCATCACGCGCATCAGCGGCGCGATCGGATAGACGCGGAAGCCGTAGAGCGAATCGCCGATGCCGGCCCACAGCGTTTCCAGGTTGGCCCAGGCGTTGGAAAGCTTGCGCCCATTGACGCGCAGGCGCGGCGCGTCGGCATCGAACACCGGCACGCCGAGCACCATGCCGACGGGCTTGGCCTGCGAGACGCGCATGAATTCGGGAATCAGGTCCGCCGGGTGCTGGCCGTCGGAGTCCATGGTCAATGCGTGCGTGAAGCCGACGGCGGCGGCTTGCGAGATGCCTTCAAGCACCGCGGCTCCCTTGCCGCGATTCTCGGGCAGGACGATGACGCGCAGGCCGGGGTCGTCCGCCGCCATGGCCTGGAGTTTCTTGGCGCTGCCATCGTCACTGCCGTCCACGACGATCCAGACCGGCGTCCACTGGGCGCGTGCGGCGCGCACCGTGTCATAGAGCTTGGCGCCCGGGTTGTAGCTCGGAATCAGCACCAGATGGGTCGAGGATTCGGTCGCCATGTCGGGCGGCTCAGGATGCCGCGGCCAGCGTGCTACGAAAGTAGTTTTCGAGTTCGCTGCCGAAGGCGGCGGCATCGGCCGGCGGCGCAAAGCGGCGGCCGATGCGGACGGAGAAGCGCAACGGCAGTTCGGGCTTGCGAAACAGCGGCCAGGCTTTGCCGAGATAAGGCGAACTGAACTCGATCAGCAGGGCCTGCACGGCGGTTCCCGCGCGGCTGGCGATCAGGCCGGCGCCGGTGGTGCAGGCGTCGACGGGAAAGCTCCGCGTGCGCGTGCCTTCGGGAAAGATCAGCAACTGCGCTCCCTCGCGCAATTCTTCGCAGGCACCGAGGATCATGTCCAGCGGCGTGTTGTTGGGGATGTAGCGCGCCAGCCGCGCCGCCGCGCCGAGCAGGATGTTGTCCATCAGCGCCGCCTTCATGATGCAGACCACGTTGGGAAAGCGCGAGATGATCATCACCGCGTCGAGCAGGGACGGGTGGTTGGCGACCAGGATCAGCGGCACTTCGCGGCGCAGCCCGTCGAGCGCCGCCAGGTCGAAGCGGCAGGCGCAGAAGAGGCCGAGGAAGCGAAGGTAGATGCGAAAGCCGATCATGATCACCGCGCGGCCGAGCGGTTGCCCCCAGCGACGTGGCAACGCGAGGTGCAGGATCAGGGCGAAGGGCAGCCAGGCGATGCACAGCAGCCCCAGGAAACCGAGGCCGAGCATCATCGCGATGTACTCGTAGGCCAGCCACGCGGCCCGACACACGGCGCGCAACGCGTCAGTCATCGACCCGCACGCGCGTCTTCGATTCGTCGATGATCCAGGAAACGGCGACGCCGGCGGCGGCGAAGCTGCGCCGCGCCACCAGCGGGCTGTCGATGAAGGTGGCGCCGCGCAGGGCGTCGTAGCGGACGAAGGCGCCGACCCACATCCTGTCGTAGCGCTTCGACAGCGAGGCCAGGAACTGGCTGCCGCTGTAGCCGCCGCCCGCCGAATAGGCAGGGCGCGTGGCGGTCGCGTACTGCGGCGCGACGCCGTAGAAATACTCGTGCTGCTTCTTCGTTGCGTAGATCGGCCCGGCGACGAAGCCGAGGCTCCAGCCCGGCATGGCCGCCAGATCGGTGACGTCGAGGTTGATGTTGGGCGAGAAGACCCAGCCGACACCCCTGGGCGAGCCCTCGACGGTGAAGGCGGCGCGGGCCGGCAGCCGCAGCTTGAGGAAGCGCGCGCGGTTGTCGCTGCGCCACAGGGTGAAATCGACTTCCGGGCCGAACTCGGCCGTGGGCTTCAGATCCGGCATGCCGTTGCGGGCGGCGACATCGTCGCTCTTGGTTGGCGGCGAGGCCGACAGGCTGAGGGTGAGATCAACGCGGTCGGAGTCGAACAGGCTGCCGCGAATGCCGTGGCGGTCGGCCTTGAGGAAGTCGCCGTGATAGACGAAGTAGGGCACCGGCATGAGGAAGTTGTGCACCTTGTCCGAGCCGCGATAGGCCGGGAAGCTCAAGGCCGCGACGCCGGCGCCGACTTCCCACAGCGGCATGTCCTGGCCGGCGGCGGCCATTGCGGGAAGCAGGGCAGCAATCAGCGCGGCACGATGCACGTTCCTGGTCTTCATGTCAGCAATTCCCCATGGCATGCGAGGCCATGGCCTCGATTTCCACCAGCAGATCGGCGCGGCAGATATCGGCCTGCACATAGATGACCGAGGTGCCGGCCCCGAGCAGTTCTTCGAGGACGGCCTGTACGCGCGGATAGTCGTCGGCGCGGCGCAGGTAGGCGCGGTAGCGCAATTCGGGCAGCGTGTAGGGTGTGGACAGCGTCTGGCGATTGGCCGATTCGATCAGCGCGGCGATGTTGGCCACGGTCTCGCGCGCCTGGCCCTCGACATCGCCGACATGCAGGGTCCGATGGCCGACGATGCTCGCCGTGCCCGAGATGAACAGCAGTTCCTGGCCGGGCAGATGCGCGAAGGCTGCACGCGAGAAAGTCGGGCTGCGCGGCCCGTAGTCGGCGGGGTAGTCGTAGGCGCTGACCTGACGCGGATTCTCGATCGGCGACGCCGCCGTGCGGCCGGCCATGAAGGCGATGGTCAGCGGCCCGCGGGTCGTGCCCAGCGCGCAGGCGGCCGGCACCTGGCCGCGCGCCAGGCGGCCGCTGGCGAGGAAGGCATCCTGGCGACCGATGTTGAACTGACGGTAGCGTTCGAGCCCGTCCGACTCGGCGTTGATGTCGGCCAGGTAGTTCCAGGCGCGCCACAAATGCGGGTAGCCCTGCTGGTCGAGCAGCGCGAAGATGCGCCGATAGGCGCTCTCGGCCGCGCGTTGCAGCGGCAGCGCGCCGGCAACGGCCGGGAACCCGGCTTCCTCGACATCGACGACGCCGTACAGCACGTTCTCGTCGACGCGGAAGCGGATGCCGGCCGAGGTACCGGAGCGGCACGATTCGGCGCTGTACCAGATCTCATTCACCGCGGCGGCCGAGCGGCCGAGCAGCCGGGCGGCGATGTTCTGTACCGGCAGTTCGCCGTGCCACTCGTGCATCGGCCCGCCGATGCAGGTGATGCCGAGCAGGCGTTGTCGCTGGTCGGCCGAGAAGTCGGCCAACTGCGGCAGCGAAAGTTGGGAGTGTGCCACCGGTGTCGCGTCGGTCATGCGCGGCTGCCCGGTTCGGAATTCAAGGAGTGGTGCGGCAGACGCTGCGGCATGGACATCGATGGCTGTTGCACACGGAGACTGGGAAAACGGCGCGAATTATACGCCCACGACATCGCGGACCTTGGCGTCGTTGGCCGGCGCCAGGCCGTCGGGCGCAGCGGCTTGCGTGCGGATGCGCCGCGATATCTTGATCGACGACAATGCAGCGATGGCGTCGGCCTGCAACGCCGGACTCAGGCTGGGTCTGAGGCCCCTGGGTTGGCGCGGATGCGCCGGCAGCGTGCTGCCAGGCTGCTCACCCCTGGTGCCGAAGTAGCGCGCCGCGGCCATGATCGCCGGCAGGTTCTTGACGACATGCCAGAGGCTCCAGCGGTGCTGCCAGAGTCGGCGCGCGAAGCGGCGGCGGTAGCCGCGGCTGTCGTAGAAGCGCCGCACGTGCCAGTTGTAGAGGGCATCCATCTGCCGGCGCGATTCGAAGTCCCGCGGTTTGTAGACAAAGTTGAGGCAGTTCATCAGCCGCCAGTCCTCGTCGAAGTCGCCACTGGCGCCGCTGACGCACTCGTCCCAGATCGGCGCGCCGTACATGGGGCTGAACTTGGTCATGTTCATCTCGTCGAGATCGAGCGACAGGATGAAGTCGCTGGTGGCCTTGAAGGTTTCAGGCGTCTCGCCCGGCAGGCCGAAGATGAACAGACCCTTGGCGCGCAGGCCGGCGGCGTGGATCTGCTCGACCGTCTGCTTCACGGCCGCCAGGTCGACGCCGGCCTTGTGGCGTTCCATCATCGCCGGATCGGCCGATTCGATGCCCATCGACACCATCAACGCGCCGGCCCGCTTGAGCAGACGCAGCATCTCGTCGGAGGTATGGCCGGTGCGGATGGCGCAGTTGAACTGCATGCCCAGCGGCTGGTCGATCAGCAACTGGCAGAGTTCGGTGACGCGTTTCCGGTGCGCCGTGAACAAGTCGTCGTAGAAGTTGATGTGACGGATGCCGTAGCGGTCGCGCAGGTGCTTCATGTGGTCGTAGACGTACTGCGCCGAGTGGGTCTTGTAGAGACGCTCGAACACCGTGCGATCGCAGAAGGAGCAGGTGTAGGGGCAGCCGCGCGAGGTGATCATCGAAGAACCGAAACGCTGCTCGCAGGCGAACAGCGGCAGGTGATAGCCATGCGGGAAGCCGGACAGTTTCTCGTAGGCCGGGAAGGGCAGTTCATCGAGATCGCGTATGCGGTCGCGGCGCGGGTTGGCAATGATCCGGTCGCCCTCGCGATAGACGAGGCTGGCGATGTCCTGCGGCGGCAGTCCTTCGGCGAGGTCGAGCAGGGCGCCTTCGCCTTCGCCCATGCACAGGTAGTCGATCTCCGGAAAGTGTTCGAGCAGCGGCCCGCCGATCGCCGAGACGTGCACACCGCCGAAGACGATGCGCATTGTCGGGCGCCGGCGCTTGATTAGGGCAGCGATCTCGAAGGCATCCATGAAGCCGGCCGTGGTGGCGGAGAAGCCCACCAGTTCCGGGTCGGTGGCCAATACCGCTTCCGCATTGGCCTCGATGCCCGCCGGCGCGTGAGGTCCGAGGCAGTCATGCACGGCAGTCGGGTGGCCGTGTTTCTCGAGCCAGGATGCGAGCTGCAGCAGGCCGATCGGCGGCATGCGGTTGGCCACCACCGAAAGATCCGGCTGGCCGGGAACGAAGTTGAATCCGGCGGGATGTACGAGCGTAATCCGCATGCGCGGCTTGGTGAGAGAGGCGGCGCCGGTGGCCATCATCCGCTGTGTTGACGCTGGAAATCTTCCATGAAGCCGACCAGCTTCTCGACCGCGGTGAGCGTCAGTGCGTTGTAGATGGATGCGCGAATGCCGCCGATGGCGCGATGGCCCGAAAGGCCGGAGAACCCCGCGGCCAGCGCCTCGGCGATGAACTGCCTGTCCAATTCGGGCGTGCCGAGGTTGAACGTCACGTTCATCAGGGAACGGTCCCGCGCCTCGGCCCGGCCGCGATAGAAGCCGCGGCTGGCATCCAACTGGCTGTAGAGCAGTTCGGCCTTGCTGCGGTTGATCCGCGCCATGGGCTC
>JBGOZF010000022.1:0-61051 GCA_041480065.1 Rhodocyclaceae bacterium | reverse complement strand
GTGCATTTCTTCAACAACCACTTCCGGCCGGACAAGCTGCCGCCGCCGGATGTGGTGATGTTCACCGGCACGCAGTCGATCGACGAGTTCCGCCGCGACCACCCGGCCCAGTACCAGCGGTTGCTGAATTCCGGCGAGCTCGGAAGCTTGCTGGTCGATGAGCCGCCGCGCCAGATGACCACCGGCTCGAAGGTTCTCGGACTGACGTTGATCGGCATCGGCCTGACCTTGCTCTTGCTGGTTGCGGTAGGGTTCTTCGGCGGTTAGCGAAACTTTCCTTAACTCGGCGAATAACCATGATGGCAAAATGAATAGAGCGGCGGCTTGATTTGCGGTAACTTGGTTTTCAGGTTCAGGAGAGGAACCGAACTCGATAAGAAATGAGCCATGTCAAAAGCCGTCCGTTCCGTTCTCTATGTGCGCCTGCCGGTGTGGAAGATCTGGCCCGGCGGTCTGGTGTACCTCGCCGACTTCATCCACAAGCAGCGGCCTGACGTTTCCCAGGAGATCCTCGATCTGGCCTTGATCGAGCCGGGCCGGCGGCGAGCCACGCTGCGCGAGCGCCTGCTGGCAATGCGACCCGACGTGGTGGCGTTCTCCTGGCGCAACATGCAGACCTTCGGCCCGCACCCGGAAAACGATGCGCTCGAGGTGGTCATGAATTTCGACCACTCGCCGAGCCTCTGGCAACGCGCCAAGGCAGCCGTGAACGCCCTTGGCATCATCTGGGACTACGCTTCGGCGAGGCTGCGCAATTTCGGCTTCCTCGCGCTGGCCAGGCGCCTGCTGCCCGATGCACGCCTGGTCGTCGGCGGTACGGCGGTGTCGATCTTCGGCAAGTATGTCGCGCGCAAATGCCCGACCGATACCGTGGTCGTTGCCGGCGAGGGCGAGGAGACCATGCTTGCCGTTGTCGACGGCTTCTCGTCGCCGGCCGGTCACCATTGGTACAAGGACGCTTTCGGCGCCATCATCCACCGTCCCGCTGCCGAGACCTTCGACCTCGCGCGCCTGACCGCCGTTGATTTCGGCTACATCGAATCGATCTTTCACGGCTTCCGCGCTTACCTCGACGGCACCATCGGTGTGCACACCAAACGCGGCTGCCCCTTCCAGTGCCACTTCTGTCTGTACAACAAGATCGAAGGCGACCGCCAGCGCTACCGGGACCCGGTGGAAGTAGCGAAGGAAGTCGAGACGCTGAACAAGGTGTACGGCGTCAAGCACATCTGGTTCACCGATGCCCAGTTCTGCTCGACCCAGCGCAGCACGCTGCACGTCGAGGCCATCCTCGACGAAATGATCGCGCGCCAGGTCGATGTCCGCTGGACCGGCTACCTGCGCTTGAATCACCTCACGCGTGAGATTGCCGCCAAGATGCTGCGCACCGGGCTCGAAAGCGTCGATCTTTCCTTTACCGGCACGCAGGAACTGATCGACGGCCTCACGCTGGGCTACAACCTCGAACAGCAGATGGCAGCCTTCCGGATGTTCAAGGAAGCCGGCCACACCGACCAGCAGATCAAGCTCTACATGCCGCTAAATGCGCCGGGCGAAACGCCGCAGACGCTACGCGCGACCATCGCCCGGATTCGCGAGCTTTATGGGCTGTTCGGCCGCGAGAACGTGCTGCCTTTCCTGTTCTTCATCGGCGTGCAGCCGGACACGCCGATCGAACGCCGGTTGATCGCCTCGGGCTACCTGCCGGCGAACTACGACCCGCTGACACTCAACCCCTTCGTCATCAAGAAGCTCTTGTACAACCCGCCGCCGCTGGGCCGGATGATCGGCCGCGCCTATCTGGAAGCCTTTGAGGGCTGCGGCGCCGCCGACGACTACGTCGGTCGGGCGACGATGGAGATTCTCGAACGCCAACTCGCCGCCGGCGGGCCGGACGACGCCGATCGGGGCGCAGGTCGTTCCGGCATCGCCGGCGTCGGCCGAGACGTCGTCACAAGACCAGGTTGAACACGTAGCCCACCATCAGGATGCCGGCAGCCACCACGCCGGCGAAGGTGGCGATCAGCGTCGGCTTCAGCACCTTGCGCAGGATGATCATCTCGGGCGCCGAGAGGGCGATCACGCTCATCATGAAGGCCAGCACCGTGCCCAATGCCGCGCCCTTGCCGATTAGCGCCTCTACCACCGGAATGATGCCCGCGGCATTGGTGTACATCGGCACGCCGAGCAGCACCGCCGCCGGCACCGACCACCAGGGCGCATCCTTGCCCATGAACGAGGCCATGAAGTCCTCCGGCACGTAGCCGTGGATGCCCGCGCCCAGCGCGATGCCGGCGAGTACGTAGGGCCAGACCTTGCCGACGATGTCGCGCACATGGCGGCCACCCGCCTGGAAGCGCTCGACCCAGTTCATGGCCGTGCCGTTGGCCGCCTGCGCCTCGCCGGCATGGATGGCGCGCACCCAGTCTTCCAGGTGGCGTTCCATTTTCATCTCGCCGATGACGAAGCCGGCGACGATGGCCACCAGCAGGCCGAGTCCCAGATAGAGCGCCGCCACCTTCCAGCCGAACATGCCGAACAGCAGGGCCAGCGCCACTTCGTTGACCATCGGCGCCGAAATCAGGAACGAGAAGGTGACGCCCATCGGCACGCCGGCAGAGAGAAAGCCGATGAACATCGGCACCGCCGAGCAGGAGCAAAACGGCGTGACGATGCCGAGGCTCGCCGCCAGCACGTTGCCGATGCCCAGGCGCTTGCCGGACAGCAGGGCGCGCGTCCGTTCGGGCGAGAAGAAAGTCTGGATGATGCCCATCAGGAAGACGATGCCGACGAGCAGCAATAGCACCTTGGGCGTGTCGAAGAAGAAGAAATGCACCGCTTCGGCGAAGCGGGTAGCCGGCGCGAGGCCGGTCGCGGCGACCAGGGCGTCGGCAAATTCCGTCAGATAGGCGTAGGCCGCCACCCAGGCAACGGTTGCAAAGGAAAGGCCGACGATCCAGCGGCGGAGAGTCGGCGGGGGCGGCATGGTGGTAGTGAGTTCAGTCATATTTGTTCCAGGATCGATGCACCGGCAAAGGGTCTCCAGATGTGAAGACGAAGCCGGCCGACAAAGGATGCACTTGCGTGGAGCGGAGTCGGCCCCCGCTATCTCGCGCCCTGGTCTTTCTGCCGGTAAATCAAACCTTTGCGTATCAGCCACTTTTCCAGTTCCACTCCCCAGAACACCGCGCTCGATACCAGCAGGCAGGCGGCCAGTTCGCCGGCGCCGAGCGGCTGGGTGTGGAAGATGGGGTTGAGCGCGGGCACATAGAGCGTGGCCATTTGCAGCAATACGGTGCCGACCAGGACATAGATCAGCGGGCGGTTGGAGCACAGGCCGATGGCAAATACGGATTCGCGTTCGGAGCGCACTGCGAGCACATGGCCGAGCTGCGACAGGGCGAGCACGGTGAACACCATGCTCTGCCAGTGCGCGTCACCGGTATGGTAAGCCCAGGCCTGCGTCAGCAGCGCGATGCCGGCCATCAGCAGGCCGACCCAGACGATGTGCTGCCAAAGTCCGTGGGCAAAAATGCTTTCATCCGGCGGACGCGGTGGGCGGCGCATGACGTTTCGTTCGGACAATTCAATGGTCAGGGCAAGGCCGGGCAGGCCATCCGTCACCAGATTGATCCAGAGAATGTGAATCGGCAGCAGCGGCAGGGGCAGCCCCAGGAACGGCGCCAGCAGAAGAACCCATAGCTCGCCGGAATTGCTGCCCATGATGTACTTGATGAACTTGCGGATATTGTCGTAGATGCGGCGACCCTCGCGCACCGCATGCACGATGGTGGCGAAGTTGTCGTCCAGCAGCACCATGTGCGCGGCCTCGCGCGCCACGTCGGTGCCGCTCTTGCCCATGGCGACGCCGATGTTGGCGGCCTTGAGTGCCGGCGCGTCGTTCACGCCGTCGCCGGTCATGGCGACGTATTCGCCGTTGGCCTGCAAGGCTTGCACGATGCGGATCTTCTGCGCCGGGTCGACGCGGGCATAGACCCTGACGGATTCCACCTGGGTTTGCAGTTCGGCATCGGAGAGCGTGGCCAGTTGCGTGCCGGTCAGCACGCCATCGCTGCCGCTGATGATGCCCAGTTGGCGTGCGATGGCGATGGCGGTCGCGGGGTGGTCGCCGGTGATCATGACCGGCGTGATGCCGGCCGTCTGGCATTCCGCGACGGCATGATGTGCTTCGCGCCGCGGCGGGTCCATGAGGCCTACCAGGCCGAGCAAGGTAAGCCCGGTTTCCGCCGCGTTCAGGTTCTCCGGCAGCGTAGCCAGCGGGCGCATGGCGATGGCCATCACGCGCAGGCCGGCTTGCGCCATCGTCTCGGCCTGCTGCTGCCACGCATGCGACATGAGCGGATTCTCGCCATTCGCATCGAACTGCATGTCGCATAGGGCCAGTACGGCTTCCGGTGCTCCCTTGGTATAGGCGACGAAACCTTGTTCGGCGCGGTGCAGGGTGGTCATGCACTTGCGCTCGGCATCGAAGGGGATTTCCGCAATGCGAGGAGTCGCCTGTTCCAGTGCCGTCCGGTCGGCACCGTGGTGCAATGCCGCTTCCAGCAGGGCGATCTCGGTGGGATCGCCCGAGGCTTGGCCGGATTTGCCCAGGCTGGCATCGCTGTTGAGGGCGAGCGCGCGGAACAAGTTCTGCCAGATCTCAGTACCTAAATCCGGGGTGGTAGACCCGGCGGCATAAAGGGCTTCCGCCCGCATGCGATTTTGGGTCAGCGTGCCGGTCTTGTCGGCGCAGATGTAGGTGATGGAGCCCAGGGTTTCCACGGCGGGCAGGCGGCGCACCAGGGCATGCTGCTTGACCATGCGCGATGCGCCGATCGCGAGCGATATCGCCACCATGGCCGGCAATGCCTCCGGTATGGCGGCGACGGCCAGGCTGACCGCGGTCATGAACATCAGCAGCAGCGGCTCGCCACGCAGAATCCCGGCGGCGAACACGATGGCGCAGATGGCGACCAGGGCGATGGTGAGCCGGCCGCCGAAGCGGGCCAACCGTTGCTGGAGTGGCGTGCGAGTCTCTTTGGCATTCGCCAGCAGGGTGGCGATCCTGCCCAGTTCCGTGGCGAGTCCGGTGGCGACCACGATGCCGCTGCCACGGCCATAGGTGACGATGGTGCCTTTGTAAGCCATGTTGCTGTGTCGCCCAGGGCAGCGTCGGCGACTGCCAGCGCTTGCACGGTCTTTTCCGAGGGATGCGATTCACCCGTCAGCGCTGCCTCGGCGATGCGCAGATGTGCGCTATCGGTCAGGCGCAGGTCGGCCGGCACGATATTGCCCGCCTCCAGCAGCACGACATCGCCCGGCACCACCTGGTCGGATGGCAGACTTCGGATTTCACCGCCACGCCGCACCCGCGCGGACGGGGTGGCCATGCTGCGCAAGGCGGCGATGGCGCGCTCGGTGCGGGTTTCCTGGAAGAAACCGATGGTGGCATTGAGCGCCACGATGACGACGATGGCCAGCGCGTCCTGGAATTCGCCGAGAGCCATGGAAATGCCAGCCGCGACGAGCAGCACCAGAATCATGACGTCGGCGAACTGGGAGAGAAAGATGCGCAACGCGCCGCGCTGTTTCCCCTCCGGCAAGGCGTTGGCGCCGTGGCGTACCAGCCGACCGGCGGCTTCGGCAGCGCTCAGACCGGTCGCGGGCGTCACCTCCAGGGCCGTGGCTACGGCCTCGGCAGTCAGGGTGTGCCAGGAACGAATGTCCGCGGCACTGTGTGCCGCGTCCTGTTCTTGTTGCTTGCTCATGTGGGGTTCATCGACCGCATCAGGGCTTGCCGAGCCAGTGGCCGATTTCCTCCTTGCTTGGCATGCGACCGGCGACTTTCACCTCGCCCTCCACGACCAGTGCCGGCGTGCTGAGGACGGAATATTCCATGATTTTCGCGATGTCGCGGACATGCTCGAACTGCGCGTCGATACCGAGTTCGGTAGCGACTTCGCGGGTGAGCTGTTCGAGCCGCTGGCATTTCGGGCAGCCGCTGCCGAGTATCTTGATGTCCATGTAGATCTCCCGGAAAAGTCAGGCCGCAGTGGGCGCCTGATGTTTATCGATGAAATGCAGTGCGGTGATCAACACCCCGATAAAGGCCGCGATGGCCAGGGCGATCATGACGATGGCCTGACCATCGACCCAGGCCCCGTAGGCCAGGCCGGAGGCCGTCGCGAACAGGGCAACAAATCCGACGTAAGTCCATGTCTTGAGCTTGCCGATGATCGTCGTGGTGATCAGGATGCTTTGCAGCGACAGTTCCGGGTCGGCCATCAGATAGGCAATCAGCGGGCCGGGGTGCATGCCGAGCGATAGGAACATCTTGGCGATCGGCACCTCGACCAGGGTCGGGAAGTACATGAAGACGCCGAAGATCACGCCGGCGAGGTTGCCCTGCAGCGTATTGGCACCGGCGATGGCCTGAATCCATTCGGGGTGGATGAAAACGCGGATCACGCCGACGAGAAAGACGCCGACGACGAGCAGCGGAAATATCTGGCGGACGAAGCGCCAGGTCTCCCAAAGCCATTGCTGTATGTCCCAGGCGTCGAAGCGTCGCGCCAGCGGGACCAGCAAGGCGAGCAGCGCGGCGACGGTGAGCGTGCGCCCGGTGATGGCGATCTGTAGGCCGTCGCCGGCGGCCTGCATGCCGAGCGCGGCAAAGATCAGCGTCGCGGCGATCAGGGCAACGCATACCGCCGTCAGCCGGTTGAATCCTTCATCGACCTTGCCGAGTCCGCGTAGCGCGGTGGCGCCGATCAGGGCCAGCATGACGATCAGCACGACGCCTTGCAGGCTGAGTCCTTCGTTGCCCTTGATGGCGTCGACGGGGACCAGGCGGTCGAGCAGTGCCTGCGCCGAGAGGGCGGCGGGCAGCGCGATATCGAAGGTGGCCAGTTTCGCGGTCAGAAAGTCGAGTTTGAGCGTGCCGCCGATCAGCAAGGCGATCAGCGCGACCAGAAAGGCGACGGTGCGGCGGCTGATACCTTCGCCGCCGGCGAAGGCAGCGGCATTGGCGAGGCGGGCCGCATCATCGCGGTGGAACAGCAGCGCCATGATCATGCCGATGCCGATGCCGAAACACAGCGACAAGACGACGCGGGCGATCGCGAAGTCGGCGCCGAGCGCGACACCCGTGTAGGAGAGGGCGAGGATGTTGGCCGCCGGGGCGAAGAACAGGAAGGTGATGCCCGGCCCGAGCCCGGCGCCCTTGCTGTAGATCCCGGCAAAGAGCGGCTGGACGGTGCATGAACAGACGGCGAGCAGGCTGCCGGCGCCGGCTGCTGCCGGGTACGCGACCCACTTCGGCGCGTCCGGCCCGAGAAAGCGGATCACCGACTGCTGCGGCACCAGTGCCGCCAGTGCGCCGGCGACGAAGAATGCCGGCACCAGACATAGCAGCACGTGGGCGGCGAGATAGGAGGCGAGGCTGGCAACTCCGCTTTGCAACGTGGCGTAGAGCAGTTCCATAGTGGTTCTCCAGACTTGGAGCGGGCCCGCTAAATCACAGCGCTTGCCAGTAGCATAGGCCCCAAGTTCGATCCTGTCTCGGCGTGGGCGTCCATTCAAGCATCCCTGCCCGCGCGAGTCAGTCGGGCCGCTACGAAGGTGATACCCAGCGCCACCGCCAGCGGCATCGCCGTTACCGCCAGGCTGTTCAGCCACTCGGGCCTGAGCGCCAGCACCAGGCCGAGTTCCAGCATCATCGCACCGGACATCAGTTTGAGCAGGCGTCCTTCGCGCTCCGTCAGCTTGTGGGCCGACAGGGTGCCGACGAAGGCCAGCACGATCAGCGCCAGCGGCACCACGTAGATGACGTTGTAGAGGGCCAGCCAGGCATAACGCGCCGCCAGCGCAGGTTCGTGCAGGGTGAGAATGCGCGTATAGACCATCGGGAAGCCGGCGGTGCACAACAGTTCGTAGAAATTGGCGGCGATGGCGAGGAAGGCCGTGGCGGCAAGCATCCCCGCCGGGTTCTCCGCCTGCAGGATGGCGCGCGCCCGGCGGTAGATGTCAGGCTTGGCCGATTCGGGAATGGAGAGGGTGAGGCCTTGCTCGAAGGCGAAGAAGTCCTTGACGTTGATCGCCCCGACGACGATGGCGAGGGCTCCCGCCGCCAGCGTGATCCAGGCCAGCGCGCCGAGATACTGGAAGACGTTGAGCCAGGCGGCCATGAAGGCGAAATACATCGCTCCCGAGGCGAGGACGAAAATGCCGCCCACCGTCAGCATGCGGCGGCGATCCTTCTGGTGCGCGAGCAGGCTCAGCAGGAACAGCAGCACGAAGAACGCACAGGGATTGAAGGCGTCCAGTCCGGCGATGACCACGGTGAACAGAGGCAGGGAAAGCGACGCCGGATCGACTTTCCCCAGCAACGGCACCTCGACGGATGAGTCGGCTTGCGAGGCCGCCGCGACCCCGCCGGCGCGGCATTCATCCAGCGCCTCGACCAGCCTCGCGCCCGAGGTCGCCGCATCCTGCCAGCCGACTTCCATCCGCCCGCACCAGATCAGCGTCGGCACCGCTTCGGCGGGCTGGCCGAGTTCTGCCGCCATGTGGACGAAGCGCTGGGCGTTGTCGCGATGGCGCGAGACTTCCAGCGCGTGCAGCACCACCCACGGTCGTTGGCGCGGAATCGCCTCGACGAAGGGGCGCGCCTGCTGGCAATGGGGGCAGGTCTCGGACCAGAAGAACCAGAGATGGACGCGGGGCCCACCATCGGCCCCCGGCTCCACCCAGGCCGTCTGGCCGAAAGCGGGGCCGAGCAACACCAGCCACGCCGCCAGGGCGGCGAGCCAGCAAGAAAGCTTTCGAGGTTTCATCGGCCGATGCTCGCAACCCGCGGTTCTTGGTCAGGTGCCGGCAAGCCACTGCTCGATCTTGTCGCGGCCGGGCACGCCGCCGGCATGAACCACCTTGCCGTCGATCACCACACCGGGGGTACTCATCACACCGTAGCTCATGATGTCCTTGATGTCCTCCACCTTGTCGAGCCGGACCGACACACCCTTGGCACGGGCAGCTTCCTCGATCAGCCTGAGTGTGGTCTTGCAATTGGCACAGCCGGTGCCGAGTACCTTGATGTTCTTCATTACCATCTCCTTTCCAGAACGGATAGCAGTTGGAATCAACCCGTCAGCTTGGCGTAAATCCCGCTCAACTGCTGCTGCAGCATGCGGGCGATTTCCGCCTCGTGGTCGGCCATGGGGCGAACCGGAACCAGGTCGAGCACAACTTCCCTCGGCAGGTCGCTGGCGAACAGCAAGTCTGCCGTGCCATGGAGCATCGCGCGCATCGCCTTGCGTGCCGCGTCCGCGTCGAGGCCGAACGAGTGGGCCAGTCTTTCCACTTCGGCGAACTGGAAGCCGAAATAGGTCGGTCCCATGGCGCTGATGACGGCGTAGCTCTCGATCAGGTTCTCCGCCACTTCCGGGCTCTTTCCGAGAGGCCGCAGCAGCGCCAGCAGTCGCTGGCGCGCCGCCGCCGGCAGGTCGTCGGCAAAGGCGATCGGGTTGTAGCCCTGGCCGATGATGCCGGGGGAGTTCGGGTTCATGCGCGCCAAGCGGCCGAATCCGCCGAGCTTTTCCTTGAGCACGGCCAGCTTGATCTTGGGCGCCAGCGAACAGAACAACGCCTGCTCCTTGAGCTTGCCGGCAATGGCGGCCAGCATCTCGGGCATGGCCGGCGGATGCAGCGCGCCGAACACCAAGTCGGCGCCGGCGGTCTCCGCCAAGCTTGCCGCCCGCACCGACGGGAAGTCGGCCTGCAAGGCGGCAACCGCCGCCGGATTGGCGTCAAAAGCCAGGATGGTGGACGGCAGCGCGTCGGCCCGCTTCCAACCGCCCAACATGATGCGGGCGACACGTCCGGAACCTATGAGGCTGATCGAATCAAACATTCTCCTCTCCCTTCTTTGCGACCCCGGCGGGGTCATCGGTCAGGAAGACGAACTTGCGCAGAAAAGGATGCAGCCTCGCCTAGCTTTTCGCTCGCGGCACGAAACAGCAGACCTGGCCCGCTTCGTCGAAGCGAACCTGGCAGGCCTCGGTCAGCCGGGCCTTGAGGCGCGTTCGTGCCCGCTGCACCCGCGACTTGGCGGCGGGGAGCGTCAGGCCGAGACGGCGGGCGTAGTCCTGCTGCGTCATGCCTTCGATGTCGCACAGGGTGATGGCTTCCCGGTCCTGGGCCGAGAGTTCGCCCAGCACCCGCGGCAGGCATTGGGCCAGGTTGTCCACCGGGGGCAGAACGCCTTCCGGTTCGGCGGCGAGGTCGTCGGGCAGCGGCACCTGATCCTTCGACAGGCGTAGGCGGTCGATCAGCAAGTTGCGGGCAGTCGTGAATAGCCAGGCGCGACGATTGTCGATGCCACACAGGCTGTTGGCCTGTCGCAGCGCGCGCAGAAAGACATCCTGTAGCAGGTCCTCCGCCTCCGCGTCGTTGCGCGCTCGCTGGCGCAGGAAACGGCGCAGTTCCTTCTCGTGTTTTTCCCAGGCCTCGGTTACGCAGCGCATGACTAAGCCACCAGTTGCGTCAGGCCGGCACTGCCTACCGGCGCTTCGGCAAGCCAGGGCACCAGCACGGCACGCGGGGACAACTCCTGGGTCACTCGCCGGATGAAGGGAAGTTCGTACTCGCCGCGCAGGCGCAGCAGCGGATCGGCGGTGCCGCTGGCGCGCAGGCTCTGGTTGACGATCCAGGCGTAGGGCTTGATGCCGGCGCGCGCCAGGTCGGCTTGCAGGCGCTCGGCCTCGTGCACCGGTGTTGCCTCGGCCAGCGTGACGATGAGGATGCGCGTGTAGGCGGAATTGCGGAGGCGCGGCAGCAATTCGACCACACTCTCAGGCATTTCGCCGCGCGTGCGCAGCACCTCGCGATGGTAGGCCTCGGCGGCGTCGAGCAGCAGGAGGGTGTGGCCGGTGGGCGCGGTATCGAGGACCACGAAGGCGTCGCGGCCGTCGGCCACGGCCTGGGCGAAGGCGCGGAAGACGGCGATTTCCTCGGTGCAGGGGGAACGCAGGTCCTCTTCCAGCAGGGCGCGGCCGGCGGCGTCGAGCTTGCCGCCGGCGCGGGCGAGAACCTCTGCCGTATAGCGCGCCACTTCCGCTGCCGGGTCGATGCGGCTGACGGTGAGCCCCGCGACTTCCTCGCCGAGGGCCGCGGCGACATGGGCCGCCGGATCGGTGGTGGAGAGGTGCACGGCATGGCCGCGCCGCACCAGGGCGACGGCGATGGCGGCGGCGAGGGTGGTCTTGCCGACGCCGCCCTTGCCCATGGTCATGATGACGCCGCGACCGCTGGCGGCGAGATCGTCGACCAGGCCGGTCAGGCCGGGCGGGAGTTCGAATTCGGCCGCGGCCGGAGCGGCTACATCAACGGCGGCATCGGGCGTGATGAGGGCGCGCAGGGCCGCCAACCCCACGGTACCACGCGGCAGGAAAGGCGTCGTGCTGCGAAGTAGCGTGGCCAGGCCGATGGGCATCGCGGCCAGCGCCTCGGCGCTGCGCCGGGTCATGGCGTCGGCCACGGCGTCGCCCGTAGCGGCGGCGGTAAACAATCCGTTGATCGCCAGCCGCAGGTTGCTTACGCCTAGGTCGGCCAGTTCGGCGCGGGTACGCTCCGCCTCCTGCAGCGCGGCTGTGTCGGCGCGGCTCACCAGCACCACGGTGGTCTGCGCCCCATCGGCCAGGCGCGCAACGCTGGCGGCGTAGAGTTCCTTCTGCTTCTCCAGGCCGGCCAGGGGGCCGAGGCAGGAGGCGCCGCCCGTGGAGGACTCGATGAAGCCGCTCCAGGCCGAGGGCAGGGTCAGCAGGCGCAGGGTATGGCCGGTCGGTGCGGTGTCGAAGATGACATGGTCAAACTCGGTAGTAGCCAACGGGTCGCCCAAGAGTTTGGAGAACTCGTCGAAGGCGGCGATCTCGACGGTGCAGGCGCCGGAGAACTGCTCTTCCATGCTGGCGATGGCGGCGGCGGGCAGGATGCCGCGATAGGGCGCCACCATGCGCTCGCGATAGTCGCGGGCCGCCGCCTCGGGATCGATGTTCAGGGCATGGAGTCCTGGGGCGTCGGCGATGGACGTCGGCGTCGAACTGAGCCGGGTGGCCAGCACCTCGTCGAGATTGGAGGCCGGATCGGTGCTGACGATCAGCACCCGCTTGCCGGCCTTCGCCAGCGCGAGGCCCATGGCGCAGGACAGCGACGTTTTGCCGACGCCGCCCTTGCCGGTGAAGAACAGGTAGCGGGTGTTTACGGTCGGCAAAGGCATCAGCAGCAGCCGGACTTGGGCGAGCAGCAGCTCTTCGTCTGGGGCGCTTCGGCGGCAGGCGCCGATAGCCCCAGCTTCTGGGCCAGTTGCGCGCGGGACGGGTAGAGGCCCGTCGAGACGATCACGCCGTCGATGAGCAGGATCGGCAGTCGGTCCATGCCGGCCTCCATCTCCTTGACCACGGCCGGATTGGCGGCGAAGGCCTGGGGCTCCTGGCCCAGATTGCGGCGCGTCACGGCGACGCCCTGTTCCGCCACCCACTGGAGGTCGGCGGCGAACTGGGCCAGCACCGGGTCCACGCTGACGCCGCAAACGCCGGTGGAACAACACATGGCGGGATCGAATACTTCGAGGGTCTTCATGGGGCTTCCTTTCGTTCAGTTCGGTTCTCTGCCTGGTCAGGCATCGTTCTCATAGCGCTCGATTCTTACCAATGCCAGGTCGCCAAGCTTTTCGGTCGACACCTGCAAGACGTAGGCATTCGTCCCATTGGCCTGCCTGATTTGCAGCGAAGTCGAGATGCCGCGGTGCGGATTGCCTGTGGCGAAAGTATCGACAATCGCATCCTTGATCTTGCAGCCTTCGCAATTCACGTCTTTGCCGCAGCCGGCTTCCGTGAAGGAATGGACGCAGTCGAAAACCCGGCCGCCCCGGCGACCTTCGACTTCATGCAACTCCTTCCGGAACAAATCGAGCGCCCTCTTGTTGGCGGTGACGACCTGCCGCGGATTCCCCTGCATCAGGAGAACCGGCGCCTCGATGGCCTCAAGAGACTTGCCGCCGTCGGGGCTGAAATCGGGGGCGTCTGGTCGGCTCATCGGCAGTCGCAGCCGGGTGCGGGTTCTGGCACGGTCTCACCGGCCACGTGCCGCGTGGCGAAGCGATCCATCTTGGTTGCCGCGCCGCGTCTGACCTGCTGGCCTACGGCGACGGCAGCGAGGATGTCCTCGGTGGTCGCGCCCAACTCGCGGGCCTTGGCCGTGTGGTACTCGAGGCAGGGTTGGCAGTTGGCGACGATCGACGCGCCGACGGCGATGAGCTCCTTGGTTCTTTCATCCAGCATGATATGGCTCCAAAGAAATGTAGCGTGTGTTTCACAGTCCTCGGCCGACAGGCCCCCGCCACGGCAGCAGCATCGGCACCGTCCGTTGATAGCGACGATACCGCTCGCCGAACTCGGCGACGAGGTCTCTCTCCTCAAGATACGAGCCAAGAACGATCCACGAAGTCCAAAGCACGTTGAAGAGCAGGCGGTCTGCATTCATGTGGGGAGTTGACCAGATGAGGACGAGCGTGAAGAAGTAGAGGGGATGCCGGACCCAGACATAGGGACCGCGGACGACGAACTGCGGCGGTCGTTGCTGCTTGCCGCGCAGGCGGAGCGTGATCGCGCGCTGGCCGAGGGCGTCGAATTCCCCGAGCGCCAAGACTCCCCAAAGGGTTCCCGCGATGGCGAGCAATGCGAATGCACGCGGCAGCCATTGAAGCGGCCCCTGAATCTCGAAGAGAACCGTCGGCGACGTTTGCCAGAGAACCACCACCGCCGTGAGCGCCGTGCCGGAGGCGATTGCATAGGCTGCAGCGTAGTAATGGCGCGGAATGGTCGAGGAGAACCAATCGCGGACCGACTGCCGCACCATGCCGCTGTGCTGAATGAAGAACAGCATGGAAAGCAAGCCGTCCCACAGCAAGCCCTTTGCTTCCGAAACATCGAAACGGACGAGGGTGAAAGGTCCGGCGATGAGGAAGGCGCCAAAGGCAAGCAGCGATCCGCCGCCGATGAGACCGGCCAGGGCAAGTACGGAATAGGCGACGAATCGGTTCACAAACGCTCCTCTAGGCGGAACAACCGCATGGGCTGCCGGCGCCGTCGGTGTTTCCATCCTTCAGCATGGCGAGGATCTTGTCGGCGGTCAGTTGCGCGGTGGCATTCCGCTCAGGCTCGGGCACATCGTCCATATGGAACATCTGCGAGTACTTCTTGTGCAGCGCCAGGGCATCGATCTGAACGATATTGTTCCTGTCCGCCAGGTTGTTCATGAGTCGGCCGATACAGCGCAGGAAACAGCCGTCGACCATGACGATCCTGTCCGCCTGCTTGACCCATCTGGCCATTGCCGAGTGAGGGACCAAGGCCGTCTCGGCGTAGCAGGCCCGCCCATAGGGTTCGTCCCTGGCGACGATATTCGCCGCCAGCCGGGCGATTTCGCCGCGGATGCAGGGGCCTTCGCAGGAAAGGACGGGGATTGCCTTCCTGGCGATGTTCTCTTCCGCCCACTTTTCACCGGACGGGCACAGTCCGGCGATTCCGTCGACTTCGAGTGAAAAGGGCAAAGACGAGTTGCTCATGATGTGTTCCTTTCCGAAGGGGTGTCGAATTCATGCCGGCCACAACGGCTCGGTATGCCCCTTTGACGAATTGGCGACGAAAAAGGATACAGGCTGACGCTAGCGCTCCGGCTTCGGCGTGCAGCAGAGCACGCCGGGTTCCCGATGGTGAAAGTCGCAATGAGCCTCCAGGGCCGCCTTCATGGCCCGGCGCGCCCGGTGCAGCCGTATCTTGGCGTTGCCGGTGCTGATGCCCGTAACGCAGGCAATTTCGGCCGCCGTGTGGTCGAGCACATCGGCCTTGAGCAGTACGTCGCGATACTGCGGCGGCAGCGTGGTCAGCACTTCATCCACGCAGCGGCCCATCTGGCGCTGATCCAGGCCCTCCTCGGCGCTGGGCGCGGCGTCAGGCTCGGCTGCGTCTTCCTCGTCGGTCGGCACCACGGGCAGCGCGTCTTTCCGTCGCAGGTGGTCGTAAGCCAGATTGACGGCGATGCGGTGCAGCCAGGTGCCCAGGGCCGCTTCGCCGCGGAAACCATCGACGGCGGATAGGGCCCGCAGCAGCGTTTCCTGGGCGAGGTCTTCGGCTTGTGCAGGTTCCACCAGCCGCGACAGGGCGGCGACCAGGCGGCCACGATGGGCCGGATACAGACCAAGGAGTTCGTCGCGGTCCATCAGAGGCGCTTTCCCAGGCACCTGGCGCTGGCAGGGCAGAGGCTGCGGAACTGGGCGTGGGCGGCGATGCCGGCGGGCACGGTCTCGCGCGGCGTGTCCGCATATCCCAGGCGGCGGAAAAAACCGTCCGCAGTCGTGGTGAGAAGATAGATCGTGCCTACCCCGGCGACCCGCGCGGCAGCTTCGCGCCGGGCGACAAGGTCCGCGCCAATGCCTCTGCCGCGTAACTCCGGTATCACGGCCACCGAACGCAGCAGCGCGTCTGGGCCGAAGACATCGAGCCCCGCTGCCCCGACGATCCGCCCTTCGACATCAGTCGCCAACTCGACGCCGGACAGGATTGCCGGTTCCAGGTCGTGCGCCGGCAGGCCCGCTTCGGCCAGGAGGCGGACGATGGCAGGTAGCATCTCCGCCGTTGCCGGCGCGAAGACGATGCCTTGCTGTTCGACCCGTGCGCCCATATCCGTCCTCGGTGCCTAGCCGCGAGCCGGCGCGGCCGCGAAATACTTCCGCTGGAACAAGAGGGCCACATTGACCAGTCCGATCATCACCGGCACCTCCACCAGCGGCCCGATGACGGCCGCAAACGCGACGCCCGAGTCGATGCCGTAGACGGCCACGGCGACGGCGATGGCCAGCTCGAAGTTGTTGCTGGCGGCGGTGAAGGAAAGCGTGGCGCTCTTCTCGTAGCTGGCCCCCAGCCGCTTGCTCATGAAGAAGGAGAACACGAACATGACCACGAAGTAGATCAAGAGCGGAATGGCGATGCGCACGACGTCGAAGGGGATGGTGACGATCAGCTTGCCCTTGAGGCTGAACATGACGACGATGGTGAACAACAGGGCGATCAGCGTGATCGGCCCGATCTTCGGCACGAAACGGCTGTGGTACCACTCCTTGGTGACGTAGCGCAGCATGACCACCCGGGTCAGGACGCCGGCAATGCAGGGGATGCCCAGGTAGATGAAGACGCTTTGGGCGATCTGCTTTATCGATACATCGACCACGGAGCCCGAGAGGCCGAAGTAGGGCGGCAGCACGGTGATGAACAGCCAGGCATAGACGCTGAAGAACAACACCTGGAAGATGGAGTTGAAGGCCACCAGGCCGGCGGCATATTCGGTGGAGCCCTTGGCGATCTCGTTCCAGACGATGACCATGGCGATGCAGCGGGCCAGGCCGATCATGATCAGGCCCACCATGTATTCCGGCTTGTCGTGGAGAAAGATCACCGCCAGGGCGAACATCAGGATCGGTCCGATGATCCAGTTCTGCACCAGTGAAAGGCCCAGCACCCGCTTGTCGCGGAAGACGTCGGGCAGTTCCTCGTAGCGCACCTTGGCGAAGGGCGGGTACATCATCAGGATCAGGCCGATGGCAATGGGCATGTTGGTGGTGCCGACCTGGAAGCCGTTGATGAAGTCCTCGACGCCGGGTATCAGGTAGCCGAGGCCCACGCCCAATGCCATGGCAGAGAAGATCCAGACGGTGAGGTATCGGTCCAGAAAAGACAGCTTCTTCGTGACGGCGCTCATGTCGTTCTCCCCTTACTGCCCCGATTGGCGCAGATGTCCGATATTGTCGATCTCCCGCTTGATGGCCATGGCATCCAGCTTGGCGAGGGGCAGGTTGACAAAGAGGGAGATGCGCCGGCTCATTTCGGTGAACGCCTTGAGGAAGGCCCGGCGCTTGTCCTCGTCACTGCCTTCGACTGCCGCCGGGTCCTCGATGCCCCAATGGGCCGTCATCGGCTTGCCCGGCCAGATGGGACAGACCTCCCCGGCGGCGTTGTCGCAGACGGTGAAGATGAAGTCGATGTGCGGCGCGCCCGGTGCCGCGAACTCGTCCCAGCTCTTACTGCGCAGGTCGGCGACGGTGAAGCCCTGTCGATTGAGCAGCTCGATGGCGAAGGGGTTCACCTTGCCACCCGGATGGCTGCCGGCGCTGAAAGCGTGGAAACGGCCACGGCCGACGTGATTGAGGATGGCCTCGGCCAGGATGCTGCGCGCCGAGTTGCCGGTGCAGAGGAAGAGGACGTTGAAGACTTTGTCTGTGCTCACGAGGGGCTCCGGAAGTGCGTGGGATTGATCAGCAGGACTTGGCGCGGCGCCGCTTGTCGGCGGTCGCGGCGGCGGCAGTCTTGGGCAGGCAGGCGGTGCCCTGACAGCAGTTATGGGTGAGATAGGCGATCAGTTCGTCCATGGCGCCGTAGCTGACCGAGTAGTAGATGAAGCGGCTCTCCTGCCGCGCGTCGACCAGGCCCGCCCGCTTGAGGTGGGCGACGTGGAAGGACAGCGTGGCCGGCGCCAGTTCGAGCGCCTCCGCGATGGCGCCGGCGTTGAGTCCTTGATCTCCTGCTTCGACGAGCAGGCGGAAGATCTTCAACCGGGTCTCCTGAGCGAGCGCAGCCAGCTTGTCTACGGTTTGTCCGACTTGCATTGTTTTATAGTTCCATGATCGTGGAAAGATGGAAGGATTGTAGCGGCGCCGGCGTTGCTGTCAAGACCGATTCGGATTGCCCACCCATGCCGGCTATGTTGCCGGCAACGAGCACCCCATCGTGGTCATGGTTGAACAGTGGCGGGCGGTTCTTGCACGTTGATGTAGTTCGACAGTTCGGGACGGGGCTCGTCGAGACCGAGCCGGTAGCCGAGCGACACGTAGTGATAGCGTGCGTTGGCATGGTCCTCGTGAATCGCGAAGCCGAAGTTGTAGACCCGGTCGGCGACGATGCTGTGGTCGCCCTTGCCTTTGGCGGCCAGTTCGCGTTCGAAGGTGACGATCCACTTGCCGCCTTCCTTCCTGCCTTCAGCCTTGACGAGGCTCTTGCCGCCTTCCATGTGGCGCTCGTCGTCGACGTAGCCGTCGACCGGCTTCGCGCCCTCGCCGCTGCGGTACTGGATCAGGTCCATGAACTTGCCGCCGGCAAGGTCCGCTCCGTTGATGTACTTGGTCTTCTTGTCGTCTTTGGCATGCTGCATGGTGCGCAGGTCAGTGTGGCAGGTCACCCAGCAACCGCCGATCTCGGCGCCGTCGACCGTGCCACCGCCGTCGAACATGATGGTCAGCTTGACCTCGTTATTGGCATCCATTCTTTTGCCGCCGGTGGCCTTCGGGCTTTCCCACTCGAAGCGGAAATAGATCCTGGCGTCGTCATGGGCAATCTGCACGGTAACGGGCACCCAGCCCGCCTTACCGGCAATGGGTGACGGTTCGAGCACTACCAGGGAACGGCCGACCGGGTTGCCGACCACCATGTCGTTGCCGATCTCATGAGTCTCGCCCTCGTGGCACATTGCGCAGTAACGCTTCCTGATGGTGATGGCCGGCACGACGGAATGGTCGGCGATGTTCATCAGCCATTCCAGGCTGGCCTGGCCGGGGTAGAAGACGGTAATCCTGCGCGCAGGCACCTTGCTCCAGTCCGGGGCAGCCCAGGCTGTCGCTGCGATGAGCAAACCCATGAGCGCGACTGCAATCTTCTTCATCGGTGCAGACTCCTCGATCCGCTAAAGCATCACCCCCCGGTGCCGGCAATGATGCGCACCAGCTTGCCCGGCGCTTCGACGAAGACGTGCTTGTCGGGCTTGGCCTGGACCGCCAGACGTATGCGTTCGACGATCTGCTGGTGCGGTCGGAGCCGGCAACGTGTAGGCGGGCGTTGTACCGGCAGGCCGCCATGCAACTGCGGCTGGAAGCATTCTTGACGTTCGGACAACGAAAGTCATTTCCGAACGGACGTAGTCGCACTTTCTGGGTGGTGCTGCTGTCGCGGCAGGACAACGTCTTCCTTGGCATAGCGCCAGTCCTCGGCTCGCGGATGGCAAGCGGAGCAATTGGCCGGGCTGGAGACGTGCGGATTCGCGTAATACGATTTCACGCGTCCGTGGTTGCGGCGGAACCAGCGCGTGTTGGTGAGGCGCGGAGGATCGGTGCGACTGCCGAAGCGACGGTCGCTGCTGGCGGCATTATCGATCAGATATTGCTCGATGTTCCGGTGCGCGGATTCTTCAAGTTCCGCGTTCTCGCCGAAGTGGTTGCGAAGGCCGCCCATGATCGTCCGCCAACCTTGGCCGGAAAGAAAGCCTCCCGCTGAAAGCAGATGCGGCGGATAAGGTACGTGACAGCTACCACACTCGGTGCGGTAGGAACTCGGCATATTGATCGGCGGCTTCAGACTGTCGTCGGCAGCGGACGATGGGGCGCTGAACGCGCCAAGCAACGCTGCAATGGCAATGGGGCTTGTCATTCCTGTCTCCTTTGTGCGCCGGCCTTCTCTACGGAAGGCCCGTGATTGTGTCGTGCCCCGGTCGCGGACATGCAGGGCTTCACAAGTCTAGCGGCCTCTGATTAATCGGAACTTAATAGCCTGATAATGGAAGACACTCTTTGTGCAAAGATGGGCTGGGTACTTGCGCTTGTGCGAACGCCGACGGGAGTACGTTTCACAAGTGCCGGACGGTCCAGGCCGCACTCGAATAGCAACCGCTGAGCTCTCGACGACCTGCCGGGCTTTTGCGTTGGGTCTGGCAGGTCGGTCATCCGGCATACCAAGTGTTCGAGCTAGTGGCCGTCTCTTACCAGCCGAACCGCATAGGCAGCGTTTCGGGAGGCGCCGGGGTAGCTGAAACCGTTGAAGAAGTCGACGTAATACGCGCGCGAGCCGTCGACCGCCGTGCTGGTCCAATACCACAGACTGTCCAGACCCATACCGGGAAACACCGCTTCGTCGATGGTCGGCTTCTGCCCTTTGGCGCCCTTGTTCTCGTCGATCAACGATGCCAGTTCCTCCTTGGTTGGCACTCGCCAGGTCTGGTCGCCCTCTCGCTGCGCCTCATCAAAGGGCACGACCTTGATGGAGCCGACGCAGCCCGCCCGCTCGACCCATCGCTGCCCGACACTGCAACGCTGCCAGGTCAATTCCAATTTCTGGTCATAGACCGTGTCGCCGTTGATCAAGTAGCGGGAACTGGCCGCCGCAGCATCCCAGGCTGCAAGCGCCAGGCCAGCGACCGACACCGTCAGGACCATGGCGGCGAACTGCAAACTCTTCGCAAGTCCAAATGAATGTCGCATGGCTCTCTCCCCCTTTCTCGCATTGAGAAACAACGACCGGGGCAGGTCACGGGCGCCGGTACGATTGCTGTAGTCGACGGTTCCCCTGCATTCCCGATAGACGGGAACTACTTGTTCTTCAGTTCGGCTACTGCCGGACACATCTTGCCGGGCATGATCAGGCTGGCCATATAAGCGGACACGGCAACCCGATCATCGTCGGTAAACTTCTTGAGGGCTTTGACCATGTCCGGGTCGGAGTTTTGGCGCGTGCCGTCGCGAATTTCAATCAACTGGCGCAGCAGATAGTGATAATGCTGTCCGGCAATCACAGGATAAGACCGGGCCTTGTCGCCTTTGCCATGCGATCCATGACAAAGCTTGCACTTCTCCTCATAGATCGCTTGGCCTTCGGCGATTCTCTGGTTCGCATCCGAACCACTATATTTGCCATGTTCGAGCGGAGTGCACAAAGATTCAATGTACGCGGCCAAGTCGGCCAGTTCCTGAGGCCCCTTGCGTGTCAAGGCAAAAGGCTCCATCGTGGGTGAGTAGCGGAGGCCGGCCCGCAAGTCAGACAGTTGCTTGATCATGACCGTGGCGTGCTGTCCGGCGAGTTGCGGAAGGCCGATATTCGGAAGACCCAAGCCAGACGACAAGTGGCATGCAGCACACAATTCATAGGACTTCCTGCCGCGCGCAATATCGCCTTTGAGCCTAAGAGCCGCAACCTTGTCGCCGTCCTTGGCGTTCCATACGTAGTCGCTGCCCCTTATCGCTTCGGCCTTTTCCTGCCGATCAGCAAACGACGCCAGGCACTGGTTGTACTGACTGGTACAAACCCTGTCTGCCGTGTTCAACGGGAGAGCGGCCGATGCCAGAGAGGCTGCCAATGACAGGAACAGTACGAGGCTAAGAGATTTCTTCATTTTTCCACCCTGTCCAAAGATCCGAGCCGGCACTTACCTCTACATGTATCCGCACGAATTGAGGCTGATCAATCGTGGCAAGCGTGATCGTTCAACTGGAATGACTATCGTTCCAATTTGGAGATGAACTCCGCGAGATCCTTGATTTCGTCACTGCTGACGAGATTCAGCATCAACTTCATGGCCGCGCAGTTTCCATTGGCTCTCGCGCCGCTCTTGATATCGCGGATTTGCTTTTCGACATACTGCGCATCCTGTCCAGCGATCCTCGGATATCCCGGCATGAGTGGCGTCTTGCCATCTTTGCCGTGGCAGGACCAGCAAGCCTTATCCTTGAAGAGCTGAGCCCCATTGGCCAGTGCGGTGCCTGAAAAAGTCGCTAGAGCGCACGTCACTATCACTATGGATTTCATGAATTTCCTTCCACCAAGAAAGGCGGGGCAAAGACCGCCTCTTCCGTACCTGATCAGGGTGAAATCCCGGCCCGGCCTATTTCGTGAACGTCTTGCGGATATACGCAACCACGCTCCAAAGTTCGTCCTTGGACAAATTGGTCGCGCTGCCGGGACCAAAATCATCCATGTCGGTATCCGGACTGCCTTTTTCGAGAATGAAGAAGAGCTGCCCATCGGCTCTGCCCTTGAGGTAGCCGGGCTTGCTAAAGGACGCCGGCTTGATTGTGAGCTCGCCGGACGCACTACCCTTGCCGTCACCGTTGTCGCCGTGACACTTCTTGCATTTCTTTTCGTAGATCTTTGCGCCGCTTTCGACCACAGCCTTGGTGTCCTTGAGAGGATTCTTCATGGCAAGATAGTTTTGCGGAGCGTCCGGAGTCTTGTGCTCTGCAGCCGCAGCCGAACCGGCTACAAGAATTCCGATGCCGGTAATAATTGCAATCGATGTTGTTTTCATGCCTGCTTTTCCTCCTTTAGGTGAATAGACTGGCCGGTCGGTACTCTATTTCCGGTCCTTGTCCGGCCAGGGAACCTCGGCGTGCACCAGATTGAAATGGCACCTTATGCAGGTTTCGCCGGTCTTCGATGCCTGTTTGTGGGACTTGATCTCGGCACGAAACGTCTTCGCATCCAGATTGTGACAATCCCTGCAGGCACGGCTCTCGGACTGAACAAAGCCCGTTCGCGCCATTCCTGCAAGTCTCGGCCTGACCTCGTTGTTCCAAAGAGCGTTGTCGTTGATCGACGCTTGAACCTTCTTCCAGGCGACCGGTTGCCAGTACATGAAACGGTACCAGGCGAATACGCTGTGAACGTTGTTGTGACAATTGGCACAGCCTGGCCGACGCTCCAGTAGTTTGGTTTCAAAGTGGGCCGACTTCTTGAACTCGGCGTATGGCTGCGGGTGACATTCGGCGCAACCGGTCAACACCCCGGAAGGCTTCTTCATTCCCACCTTGTCGTTGAAGGCGTATTCCTTGCTGTCGTAGTAGGCGGTATGGCACGTGTTGCAGAAATTCTCAGCCTCCAGCGTGCCATGGCTCAAGAAGAGGCCGCCGCCAAGGATGACGAAAAGTCCTGCCAGCACCCCGCCGATCAGCCACTGCCGGCCGGATATGCCGGATTTCTTGGCCGTCTCCGGTGATGGTTCCAGTGCCGGTGATAGCTCCAGTGCCGGTGATTCCTGGCGCTCATCTTCCATTTAGTCGCTCCCTTAGCCGGGACAAGCCGGAATACTCGGACATGCGCTTCACGACAGTGACGCCGCGTTCTTGAAGAACGCTTCGTGCAGCGCCACGTCGGCCTTCATATCGCCATAACGATCACCGGAACGGGCTTTCTCCAGCCGCACCACGAACGCCATCGCCGCACTACCGCCGAGCGGATCGGCGAAGAACGGCATGATCTCGTTCGGGTTCACGCCCTGGTCTTCCCACCAGAGGTTGAAATGGACGTCCGGATCCTCACTTGCCGCACCCCATTCCGGTTGCTGGCGGGGTTGCGCCCGCGCCACCCGACCTACCGTTTTGTGTCCGTGTCCGCGCGCCATCGCGACCACGCGCGGATGAATGCTCTGGGTTGCGTGCAGCCGGGTCACCAGGTAGCCGACCGGACTCACCACCCGTACCAACTCGCCGTCTGCGATGCCGATCGCGTTGGCAGTCTGTTTGTTGACCAGGCAGTGGTTCTGGTGGTCCTTTTCCGCCATGTACTTGTTGTTCTCGGTCGCGAGGCCGCCATGGTAGGCGGTGGTGAAGGTAATGAAGAAGAGCGACTCGCGTTCTTTCCCCTCGGCAATTGCGAGGTTGGCTGCCGTCCGCCACGTAGGTAGACCCGCCTGCGCGGAATTCTTTGCGCCGCCAGTTCGAATTTCCATCTTCTTCGATGCGGTGGCGAAACCGGCCTTCTTGTGTTTGCCATACTCGGCACTCAGCGGCTTGCCTTTCGGATCGAGCACTTTCCCGGTCTTGTTGTCCAGTGCTCCATAGGTTGGCCACAATCCATAATCCTTGATGTTGTCCAGCCCTCCGTCGGCCCTCAGTGCAGGAATACTTTCAACACACTGCCTGAGCCAATCTTCGGGGTTCTGGAACTCCCAGTACTTTTGCATTCCTTTGCCACCATCCGGGTCCAGCGCCCGGACGATGTCCCTGAGAATGACCTTGAGTTCCCTCACCTCGCCGGGCAATGCGGCTACCGCGGTGCGTGCGCCGATCCACGGGAACAGCGAAGACGGACAACTCACCGGTTCGTTCGTTTCCAGGTACATTGCATCGGGCAACACGATGTCCGCAAGGACGGCGGTTTCGCTCATGTGCGAGGTGATGCTCACGATGAATGGAATGGCGGCTTCATCGCTCAAGACTTGGCGCCAGTAGCCGGACGCCGGTGCGGCGTGCGCCGGATTGGTGTTGTAGTTGAACAGGACGCCGACCTTGGCATCGCCGCTCTTTGCAGCATAGGGGAACGACGCCCCCGGGTTCTTGGTTGCGAGCGTCTTCAGCGCGGGCGGCGCCGGCTTGATTTCTTCCCATTGAATCCGGCGCGGCAGACAATAGCCACCCTTCACTTCCACGTTGCCGGTGATGATCGGAAGCAGCATGCAGGCGCGTTCGGCGTCGGTGCCGTTGGCGTGTGACGACGCTCCGCGGTGGGAAAACACGGTAGCGGGCTTCTCGGTGGCAAACTCGATGGCGATGCGCCTGATCGTCGCAGCGCTCACGCCGCTTTCCCGTTCCGCCATCTCAAGGCTGAACTGGCTCAGATGCTTGGCCAATTGAGCGGCCGTAACATTCGTCCACGCATTGATGAACGCAGTATCGGCCAGCCCCTCCTGCATGATGACATTCGCCATTGCCAAGGCGACGAGGCCATCGGTACCCGGAATCAACGGCACCCATTCGTCGGACAATCCGGCGGTCATCGACATGCGTGGATCGAAACTGACCAGCTTCGCATGCAGATCGGCTCGCCCGTCCGCGACCGATGCAGCATGGCTGGGAAAGGTTTCGTACAGATTGGAACCGAAGTTGAGGATATAGCGCGCGTGGGCAAAATCGGGAACCTCGGTCTCCTCACCCCAAGTCAGTGATTGCCCGGCCTTCTTGTTGCCGTCGTCGCCGAGCCTGACCATCGATTTGGAACCGAGCGTGCGCATGAATCTGTTCCACATCGCGTCCGGCGTGTCGTCGTCGAGCATCAGCCAGACGGAATCCGGTCCGTGCTTATCCGCGGAATTGCGAAGCGCCTGGCTGATTTCCTTCAACGCATCCGGCCACGAAATCTTCTTCCAGCGGTTCTCGCCGCGTTTGCCTTCCCGCTTGAGCGGATAGATCAGCCGGTCCGGGTCGCTGACGGTCAGGTGGGCGATCAGGTCGACCGCCGAACTGCGGCCACGGGTGGCGGGGTGATTGAGGAAACCGGCGGCGCTGACCACCTGTCCGTTTTCAAAGAAGACCTGCTGCGGGCATTTCAATTTTCCAAACGGACTTACCGTAAAGGCCGTCTTCTTGCGCTCCACCGCGACGCGAAAGTAGTCGTAGGCCCGCCCGCCAGCGTCGGTTTCCATCGAATGTGCGATCTTGACGGGAATACTCCCGGCGGCCGCCGCCGCAGCGCCGATCTGGAGGAACTGTCTTCGAGTGATGTGTGACATCGCCATGCCCTAATAGAAGGTTTGTGAAAACTGGCTGATCAACACCCAGCCCACCCGCATGCCGAAAATTCCTGTCGCAATCAGTCCCGACGCCAGCAGAACGCCCTCCAGCCGCCTCTTCAACGGGCTGAGCAAAATCAACAGCGGCACGAAGAGCCCCATGAAGATGTATAGCTGCAGTACCGGAGCGACAAAGACAGTCGACACCAGTTCGAGCACGTGGGACTCCTCTTCGGTGCCATAGGTCAGGTTGATGAATTCCAGGAACACCAGAAAGGCGTCGAGCAACAATCCAAACAGCATCAACCTGCCCAGGTCGAGGATGACCGTCGGTTCCAGTTTGTACTGCTCGGCTACGAACTTGTTGCGGATGAAAAGGATGATGTTCAGCAGACCGATGCCGGAAATGAAGGCGCCGACCAGAAACAATATGGACGCCATGGCGGTGTGATTCGGATGTCGTGCCGGATTCAAGGCCATCGTGACGCCGGTATACCAGTGAGTTCCAACAGCCTGAAATACCGCGATCAAGCCGAACACCCTGGCCCACGTTTCGTTGTGCCGATAGATCAGAAAGCTGTAGATCGCCATGCCGACCGGATAGGAAGCCACCAACGCAGTGCCCCACGCCAGCGGTGCGGTGGCGTGCCAGAATCCGGTGATCACCGGGAATAGATGGGTAAAGCGCATGGCCTGCCCGAGGTCGAATACGAGCAGCACCGGAACGATCAGAAGCTGGCAAATTGCCAGATTCGATGCAAAGAACGAAATCGGTTTGTATTTCTTGATCCCGAACACCCACCCCAGGCTGCTGATCACGAAAGAGCCTGCGCTTGATCCTACCAGCCAGAAGTACACAGCGATTGGGGTACCCCAATTGACGTGGTGATAAGCATTTGCGACTACTTCGTGTTCCACTCAGAACCTCCTGAAACCAAGAACATCATGCGAGCTGCGTCGACCCGGACTACTGTTTTGTCCGCCTGCCACCCCCATCACCCTTTAGCGTTGCCAGCGAGTAGTGGATGGTTGGCGTCAGCATCATGGAAAATTCCCGCATTGCGTCCAGATCCTTTTGCAGGAAGCCGCCCGGCTTGTTCATCGCCTCCATGGCGCCGATGATTTCGCCCCTCATCTTCAGCGGCACGGCGATCATGTTCGCGGTTCGGTAGTTGCGCACCCGGTCTTTCACGCGCAACTGAGCCAGTTGCGCATCGATCTTCTTCATTTCCTTCAGGTCATCGAGGTCGGCAATCATTACCTCGACACCGCTTATTGCGACGAAGGCTGCCACGCTGCTCTTGTCCAGCGGCAACCGGATGCTTTCACGGCCTGCTCTGATCCGATCGAGTTGAGACATCAATGAGAGCTTCTTGCTGGTAACTGCCGAAAGGCCATCGACCAGCAGCTTGATGGCGTCGTCGTTGCCATCGTCTTCGCCAAATTGAATCGCCCTGGTAAGGCGACTGATCTCACGTTCGCACTTTTCGAGATCCGCAAGAATTTCCGATTCCGCACCCGGGCTGTATTTCTGCGTGATCAGTGTGTAGATCTCGTTGGCCTTTCGGTCTACCGCATAGAGCGAGCATCGATCACAACCAAACAAGTCACGCAGCTCGTCGAACACGCTGATGATCATTTCGTTGAAATCCGGCGACGTTACGGTCAGCTGGAGTATCTTGTGAAACGTGTCGGGGTTTCTCAATATCTCCTTCGTTGCGGGATTTCTCGATGGCTCTTTCATTGATTTTGACTCCGCGTTTGATCGACTCGCTTGCTCAATGGCGGGCGATGATTCCAAGCCGCTCGAATATGTCCACGGTGAAATCCTTCAGGTGGCCGGCCAACTGCCGTGCAAAACCGAGCGTCGACGTCTTGCCTTGGCCTTCTTCGACATCCCCGAACTGCTGGCCACCGTGATTTCTCTTGAACGCGTTGAAATCTTCCCTCAGCGCATCGCTTCGGTCCTGGTAACAGGCGATCGGATCGGCCACCCCGCCTTGGCTTAGGCCGAGGTAATAGACTTGCGGTAGCGTTCCCATCTCCGGCCGCAGCACCGAAGCATCTTTCGAATCCTCGAGCACTCGCGACACTTCGCTTTCGGCATCGTTCAGATCGCCGAAGATCATCGCCCGAGCGGTACAGGAAGCAACGCAGGCGGGAGCGAGTCCGCGCGAGACGCGGTGTACGCAAAAGCTGCATTTGTCCGTGACGCTGGTCGGCTTTTTGGAATCGGTCCTCACCGAGGGCAACAGATGGCGAGCGTTGTATGGGCAGGAAATGATGCACGCCCTGCATCCGATGCAGCGGTTCGGCCGTTGCAGCACAAAGCCGTCAGGGTGCTTGTAGGTGGCTTCCGTCGGGCAATTCCTGACGCAAATCGGATAGTCGCATTGGTTGCAGAGGGTTGGCACCACAGTCTTCTTGGTGTGCGGGAATACGCCTCGGTTTTCTTCCTTCAGCCATATCCGCCAGACACCAAGCGGCAAATCGAACTCAACCTTGCACGCCGTCATGCAGGCCCCGCAGCCGGTACACCGATTCAGATCGATCACCATTGCGTACCGCTTCTTGCCCGCAACACCAAGGCTGGGCGGCTCCTGCAATCCGTAGGTTCTAGTCGACATGAAACACCTTGATGATCACTGTTTGTCCATGGGGTACATGGTGGTCATGCCGCATGCCTGGGCGTACCAAGAGGATTACTTGAAACTGGCAAGGTATTGAATGACGGCATCAAGATCCGTCTTGTCGAGTTTTTCGTATCTTGCTTTCATCTTTTCGGCTATCGGTCGTTTGCCCGCGCTGAACTGCTCGAGTTGCCGGGAAAGATAGTCGGCCTTCTGACCCGGCAGGATGCCGGCGTCGTCGTTGGCAATGCGGCCCGTTATCGAGTGGCACTTGCCGCAGTTCTTGGCGAAGACCCCCTTCCCTTTGTCTGCCAGCGCGGAGTCAAATTGTTGCTGGGTCATGACAAAGGGCTGCGCGGAGAAGAGTTCGGCGATTTCGTCAACGTCTTTGCTGTCCAGTTCCTTGGCGATCTGGCACATGCTGCTCTTGGATCCCTTCTTATCGCCAGTTCTGAACTCCGTCTCCGGACAAGGCCTTTTGTCGGTCTTGAACGCCTGCAAAGTGCTGAGCAGATACTTCTTCGAGTAGCCGCCGATATTTGGGACGTCCGGTTCGGTATTGGCGCCGTTGGGTCCGTGGCAACTCTCGCAGGCTTCGACGACTTTGGGCACATCGGCAGACCATGCGCAACTGACGCAAAGAAGGTTGACGACTGTGCTGGCGATCAGCGCTTTCTTCGACACCATGTCCATCTCCTCTTTAGTTCCTCGTGATTTCCGGTCTCCGGCAGGAAAAAGGGTGGCGGGCCCCCACGGGAGGGCAGGAACCCGCCGCGCACCATCATGCAATCGTTTCGGCGTGATCATCTGAAGCTGTACGTATAGGCAACCGCGACCAGGTTGACGGCGTAGCTGCCCGGCTGTTGATTGGTCGGCATCACCGTGGTCGGCGTAGCACCATACTGGTAGCCGTTGTAGAAGTAGTCGTTGCTTTCAAGACGCCGGAAGGCATAGGCCACCGCAACCGACGAGCTCTTGTCGACCCGATAGGTGCCGGTGAGTTTGATCTGAGTCATCGTGTTCTTGATTGCCGGCAGATTGCCGCACGAGAGGATGGTGGCGGCGGCACAAGTCAATGATGCCGGTGCCAAGGTAGTCGTGGCGTAGTCGAGCTGCGTGCCATAGGTGGTCGTGCCTAGCGAGTAGGTCAGATCGCCGACGACGTCCAGCTTGCCGTTTAGCAATCCCGCCTGCTTGATGCTGAGGCCGAGAGTGGCGTCGTCATCCTTCAGCGTGTTGGTCCAGGTGGCACCCGAGGGGATAGCGACGGCGGCGGCGGTCGCCGCGGCGGCGAGCAGGAACGGGGACCGTTGGAGGCTCGTCATGTCCCGCTGCCTATGCTGCCTGGTCAAGTATGCCGTGATAGCGCCAGTGTCGCTGTAGCCATAAGTGGCATCCAGATTCAGACTCCCGGAGTTGCCCTTCTGAACGCCGTAGGTGGAGTCGTACTTGTCAGCGGTGTAGCGGCCGCCCAGAGTCAGCGACAATTTTTCGGTGGCCTGCCAGTTGACGCCCGCCTTTGCCACCTGTTGCTTGCGGGAGGCATCGAAGAAGGGGTAGAAGCCTACGTAGTCGCCGGCGTTGACGCCTCTGGTGGGCAGCGTCGCAGGGAGCAGGGCGGGATTGGGATTGCCGTTGGTGCTGATGAACGCGGCAATCGCGTTCTGATCGGAATCGGTCTTGCGCCGGCCGTAGGTATAGCCGACGTTCAGGTTGACGACATCGCTGGCCTTGAGCTTGTAGTTGGCGCTGAGCTTGTCTTCCCTGGTGGCGGTGGCGACGACGCAATTGGTGCCTGCGGGATAGTTATTGACACCCGCCACGTAGGCATTGATACCGGCTGTAAAGGGCCCAACACCCGCCGCATATTGATTGCACCATCGTCTGACGTCGTCATGATTGTAGGCCAGGCGGATCATCTGATACTTGGCCAGGCGATAATCGCCGGCCAGTTCCAACTGGGTCTTCTTGAAGCTAAGCGGTGTATTCGGGTAATGGGCAACGGTATTGGCTGCACCGTTGATTGAATTGAAGTTGTAAATGTCAGATGACGTGCGGTCGTCGTTCTTGTCGTACTTGATCCCGGCGGAAAGAGCCAAGTCGTTTATGGTTTGATCCGTCAACTTCAGATCGGCGTGGGTGGTCACGACCAGACCGTTAAGCGAAGACTTTACGGTTGGGGTGACCATCAGGTATGGATCGACGACAAAGGGGTCATCCTGGGTATTGCGGCCGTAGGAGAGCCCGCCCGTCAGTTTCGTTTTCGCCGCCAGCTGGTAGCCTCCGGTCAGATTCAATTGGTGAAGATCATTGCCTGGTGCGGTGCTCATCGTTTGGATGCTATTGGCCGTGCCGGCAAAGGTCTGAAATGTCACCCGGTCATGGCCGTCCCGGAAGAAGGAGCCGAAGTAGGAAGCGGTTGCGTGTCCCTTGTCGCCGACCCAATTGAGTGCCAGATTGACCGTGTCCGTCTTGTAGTTGGTCGGATTCGGCAGGATTGATATCGCCTGGCCGGTTACCCCGACGAGAGAGACAGCATTGGCCGCCGAGGCAAATGCCATCAACTTTGCGCCTGACTGACGCAGTTGGTTGTAGTCGAACTTGATATCCCACTGCGGAGTCAAGTTTACGCCGGCGCTGATGGCTCCATTCTTCCTGGTGCTGTTGACATCCACAGTATGTAACGACGCCTGTTGGACAGGCGTCAGTGCCGTACGCGTGTTTGCGGTCGCGCCAAAGCCGGCGGGCAAGCGGAAGCTATTGCCGCCCATGCTGCCTTGATAGGGGGTTTGGTAGCTATCCGTGATGTTGTGTCGCAGCTCGTCGTAGCTTACGCCGATGTTCCAGTGGCCCTGGTTGCTCACCGTCGCGCCAAGGGTGCGGGATGTGAGGCCAATGTCGGTCCCGGTCACCCCCCAACGGATTGTCCCGTTTCGCTCGCCGTAGGCATCGCCGCCGCGAACGCTGAAGTTGCCGATCACGTTGGCGCCGGACTTGTTGAGGCCGCTGTATTCGCCGAACTTGGCGGAGTCGCGGCCGGTGTTCGATACGCCGATCTGCACGAAGTTGGTGGGGTTCTTAAGGGCGGCCGCCTCGTCGTCGTCGGCATAGGCCGGCGTCATGGCCATGGCGGCCAGCGCGCCTTCCACCGCAATTGCCAGCGCGCCAACTCGCATCTTCTGGTTACGAATCTTCATGACAGTCTCCGATTTCCGAGGGTTAGCGCTGGAAGTAGCCGCCGGCCGGGCTGTTCGAGCCGTGGACCTGGCGATGGCAATTCATGCAGCCGCGGCCGACAAGATTGCTGCTCGGATTGTTCGCCGGGCTGAGCCCGCCCTGGTAGCTGGCGGCATTCGGCCCAGCCGGGGTTGAGCTGACGTGGGTGCCGTCATGACACTCCTGACAAAGGAAGGGCGGGCGGGATTTCAGGAGCGGCGAAATGTTGGAACCGTGCGGCGTGTGGCAATTGGTGCAGTCCTCCACCACCGGCTGATGCTTGAACAGGTAGGGACCGCGCTTCTCGGCGTGGCAGGTGAAGCAAGTCTCGGTCACCGTGTTCTTCTTGAGCAGCTTGGGACCGGGCGAACCGTGCGGATTGTGGCAATCCGAACAGACGACCTTGCCGGCATCGATCGGGTGGGTCGAAACCTTGTGGCTGTCCGCCCGCTGCTCCTTGTGGCAGGTGAAGCAGACCTGGGTCTGGGTCTTCTTGGACAAGACCCTGTCCGCCGGCGCATGGATCGTATGGCAGTTGTTGCACGCCATTTGATTGGCCTGATGCTGGCCGCCTTCCCAGTTGGTGCGCTTGGTACCCTTGTGGCAGTTCAGGCACTGGCCGGCACGCACCTTGTCGTCCGTCAGTTCATAGGTGCCGGCCTTGAAAACCACGTCCGGCGAGGCACGGCCCTTGACGTTGGGGTCGCCCCCGAGGTGCTTCTCGCTTTCGCCGTGGCAGGTCTGGCAGTTCGGTGTCCGCGAATCGCCGCGCACGCCATGCTTGGTCTGGTAGAGGGAAAGAATCGGTGTTTCCTCGCCTTCGTCATGGCAGCGTGTGCACACCGCGTCCTTCTGCAGGGACTCCTGAGCCGACTTGGGGGCGCTTCCGCCAATATTGGTGGCGGGAAGCGTGCCTTCCGCCGCCAGCGCGCTGGCCGCCGACCCCATGCCGGCGACGAGCGCGCAGGCCATCAACAACTTCCATACCAATCTCATTTGTTCTCCCCCTATCGCTTCTGAATCGAATCAGGAATTGATTGAGCCGTCCTCTACTGCGCGAGAATCCAGGCAATGAGATTTCTCAGCTCGGCTTCGCTCGTCTTAAGGTCGGTCTTGTGGTCTTCCTCGTGGCCGTCGGAGAGCTTCACCCTGTCTTTGCCCGAGGTGATGTGTTGATAGAGCTTCTCCGCCGCCTCGGGCTGGTCTTTGTACTTGTTGGCGATGCTGCGGTAGGAAGGTCCTTCCTTCTTCTTTTCGACGTCGTGGCAGCGCAGGCAGTGATCCTTGCGCGCAAGCTTCTTCGCCGCGACGGCGTCGACGTCGGCAAAGACGGAGGCGGAAAAGAGAAGCGCGACTGCCGTCGCGCTCGCACCGACGAAAGAAAGCAATCCGAAACGGCGACGGACCATTTGTTCCCCCCCCAAGCATTGGATGAATGGAAAAATCCCCTTGGGGGGAATAACAGCATCTTCTGTGCCCAGGAACCGGGCTACTTCTTTGCTACGAATATCAATGGATTAGCCGCGAACCCGGCCGGGCTTGCAGCAACATGGATTGTCATCAATCTATGACTATCGTCATGAGGTCGTGACGAGTCCCAGGCGCTTCAGGTAGGGGTAAAGGTTCTGCCGGGCTACGTGGGAGAGGCGGGCCGCTTCCGAGATGTTGCCGGCTGTCGCGGTCATCAATGCGGAAAAGTACTTACGCTCGAATTCCTCCCGCGCCGTCCGGAAGGGCAGCAATTTGTCGTCGGTCGAAGAATCGCTGGTGGCTGGGCGGCAGACCCCGAGATCCTCCGGCGTGATGAGACCGGAGAGCTTCATGGCGACGGTGCGCTCGACCACGTGCTTGAGTTCGCGCACGTTGCCCGGCCAGGCGGCGGCCTCGAGCAAGGCCACGGCTTCCGGCGTGAAGGGGCCGATCTCGCGGCCGAACTTGCCGTTGAAAATGCGCAGGAAATGCAGTGCGATGGGCATGATGTCTTCCGGCCGCTTGCGCAGGGGCGGGACGTGGAGGTCGACGACGTTGATGCGGTAGTACAGGTCGGCGCGGAAGCGGTTTTCGGCCACCTCCTTTTCCAGCGGCTTGTTGGTGGCGCAGACGAGGCGGAAGTTGCTGCGCTTCTTGACCGTGCTGCCCAGCCGCGTGAAGGTCCCCTCCTGTAGCACCCGCAGCAGGCTCGACTGCAGCTTGGTACTCATGTCGCATATTTCGTCGAGAAACAGGGTGCCGCCGTCGGCTTCCTCGAAATAGCCGGCGGCCGACTTGGCGGCGCCGGTGAAGGCACCCTTCTCGTAGCCGAAAAGGGTGCTTTCCAGCAGTTGTTCCGACAGCGCGCCGCAATTCATTTCCAGGATTGGGCCGCCCGAGCGGCCGCTGGAGCGGTGGATGAGCTGGGCGACCAATTCCTTGCCGACGCCGCTCTCGCCTTCGATGAGGACCGTGGTGTCGAGGGGGGCCACATGGCGCACCTGGAACATCAGGCTCTCGATGGCGGCGGAGTGGCCGATGATCACCGGCCCGGCATTGCGCGCTTCCAGGGTGTCGCGCAGGTCGGCGATCTCGCGGTAGGCGCGGTCGAGCTCAAGGGCGCTGGCGACGACGGTATCCAGATCCTCGAGGTTGACGAAGGGTTTGGTCAGGTAATCGAACAAGCCGTCCCGGACGGCGCGCACCGCATCGCGCACGTCGGCAAAGCCGGTGATGAGGATCGCCACCTGGCGCGGACGTTCCCGCCGCATCTCGGCGAAAAGATCCAGGCCGTTGCCGTCCGGCAGGCGCTGGTCGAGCAGCACCAGGTTGAAATCGGTTTTGCGGAAGGCAATGCGGGCCTGGGCGCAATCCGCCGCCACCTGCAAGTCGACATGGCGTTCGCGCAGCAGGCCTTCGATCAGCCGCCGGGCGAAGGCATCGTCGTCAACCAATAAGATCTTCGGCTTCATTTCCATCCCTCGTTGCCGGCAGCCAGATGACGAAACGAGCGCCGCCGCCGGGGCGGTTCTCGGGCCGCAGCCGGCCGCCATGGACTGCCACGATTTGATCCGCGACCGGCAGGCCAAGCCCGGTGCCATCCTTGCGCGTGGTGAAGAACGGTGTCAACAGATGCTTCATCACCTCCGGCGGGAGACCGGGTCCCCGGTCGTCGATCGCGATCGCCCAGCCGGGTTGGTTGTCGTCGGTTTCCGCTTCCAGGCTGATCTCGACGGTGCCATGGGGGGCGGCCTGGGCGGCATTGTGAATCAGGTTGAAGAGGGCGTGGCGCATCAGCACAGGGTCCACCGCAAGCGTCACTTCGTCGCGGGCCGTGAATGTGACGGGTGTGCTGTCGCCGCCGCTCATGGCGTGAAAGGTGATCGTGTCCCGTACCAGTTCGCCGAGGTCCGTAGGCTGGGGCTCGTAGCGCGCCGGGCGCGTGAAATCGAGCATGCGTAGAACAAAATCCCGGCAATGCTTACCGGCTCTGCTGATGTCGGCGAGCAGTTCGCGGACCCGTTCCGGTTTGTCGGCCTCGCGCTCGGCCAGTTGGGTCAAGTTGAGGACCCCGACCAGGGGATTGTTGAACTGGTGGGCGATCTCGGCGATCATGTTGCCGACTGCGGACAACTTCTCCATTTGCACGATGCGCCTGTGCTGGCTGCTTAGCTGGGCGAACTTCGATTCGGCCTCACGTTGACGATGGTATACCGAACGGAACAGGCGGGACAGGGCGAAGAAGAGGACCAAGCCGCCGATAGCGGTTATTGCCGACAACAGCAGCGTGCCCTGTCGCAGCGCGGCGGACAGGGAACCAACCTCGCGGTAAATCGCGACGATGCCGTCGACTTCTCCGCCGTCGCTGGTCCTATGGACGTGAAAGGGCACGTAGAACTCGATCAAGGGGGTGCTTGGCAGGTTGTCCGTCTCGAAGGACTGCCGGGTGGTCGGATCGAAGATATCGCTCGGCACGCCGGCGTGCATGCGGGCAAGCTCCTCGGCTGTCCTGGGTTGGTATCGGCCGACCAGTTCCGGCGCATCCGACCAAATGACCGTACCGTCGCTGTTGTAGACCTTGAGGCGAGTCACGCCGGTGACATCGGCTAGTACCCCGAAGGCGGCGACGAATTTTCGCCTGGCGGTCGGTTCGGCGTAATGCGTCATGTCCTTTTCCACCAGGTACTCGTTGGCAAGGGCGGTTACCATGTCGTGCATGATGACCGCCTCGCGCTCGATTACTGCATTGCGGAAGAACACCGCTTGACCCCAGCCGACCGCGATGATCATGGTGACAATCAGCACCAGGCTGACCGCCGCAAAGACGCTCCGCGGGTTGGTTGGCAGCCACTTCATTGTTGTTCCCCTCCCTCACATGGCGCTTGCCGGCACTCTTTATCGGGTTATAGTCCGGTGCCATGAATTGCAACTATAGCAATCCGGGGCTGCATACTTGATCGGTCTTGATGCAAAATGACCTAATGCGGATCCAGGGGGGGGCGTGAGCAGGTTCTTACAGTCCATTATCGTGATGGCTCTTTGGCCCTTGGCGTCTGCGGCGCAGACCCCGGCCTGGAACGACATCAAAGGCGAGGAATTGATTGCCCTGCAAACCAAAGGCGATCCGGCGCGTGGCGAGGCAGCCTTCCATGCCTGTCATGGGTGCCACCGCAAGGATGCCTCGGGCCGCAGCAGCGGCACCTACCCGCGGCTGGCGGGCCAGCATGCGACAGTGATCATCAAGCAGGTCACAGACATCCGCGCCGGCCGCCGCCTCAACCCGAAGATGGAACCGTTCATCGAGGACCATGCGCTGACGCCCAAGGATATCGCCGACATCGCCGCCTATCTCCAGAGCCTGCCGATTTCGCCGGAGAACGGCAAGGGGCCAGGCACGGGCTTGGCCGCCGGCAAACAGATCTACGACAGAGACTGCGCGAAATGTCACGGCGACAAGGGCGAAGGCAGCGCGGAAAAGTTCTACCCTATGGTCGCCGCCCAACACTACCGTTACCTGCTGCGGGAAATGCAGTTCATCCGCGACGGCGACCGCCACAACTCCAACCCCGAGATGGTGACGGCGATCAGGCCCTACGCGCCCAGCGACCTGGAGGCCCTGGCGGATTACATCGCGCAACTTCCGCCGCCGCCGAAGAAATAGCCCCAGGCGGCACAGACGGCCTGCCTGCCGTTCTTGGCAATTGGCCCGCCGTGTGCGACGGACATCGCAATGACTGCAACAGCAATGCTCTTCTGCAACGGTGACTCCATCATCCCCTGCAGGATCACCCGCCCGTGCTGGCCATGATGCGCACAAGCTTGCCTGGCGCTTCGACGAAATCGTGCTTCTCGGGTTTGGCCTGGACCGCCAGGCGGATGCGTTCGGCAATGTCCTCGTCGCTACACCCGTCGCGCAGCAGGGCGAGCAGGGGAACCCGGTTCTCCTGGCCGAGACACAGGTGCAGCGTGCCGTCGACGGAGAGGCGCACCCGGTTGCAGGTTGCGCAGAAATGTTGCGACACCGGCGTGATGAAACCGACTGAGAACGACCGGTCCGGCGTCGTCAGGTAACGGGCCGGGCCGCCGCCGGGCAGCACGTGGTCCACCAGGCCGAAACGTTCGCGCAGACCGGCGATCAGCGGTTGCAACGGCCGTGAGCCGAGCTGGCGGGCGGCGTCGCCCATGGGCATGTTCTCGATCAGGCGCAGGACGAAGCCGCGCGTCATGCAGTAGTCGATCATGGCGTCGATCTCGTCGCCGTTGATGTCCGGCAGCCAGACCATGTTGATCTTGATCAGATCGAAGCCGCAGTCGCGCGCAACCTCCAGCCCCGCGAGCACCTCGGCGAGCGCGTCGCGGCGGGTGAGTTCGGCGAAGCGGGTCGGCGACAGCGTGTCGAGGCTGACGTTGAGGCGATCGACGCCCGCTGCGCGCAGGCGCGGCGCCAGGGTCTTCAAGCGGGTGCCATTGGTGGACAAGGACAGGTCGCGTAGGCCGGCGTGGCGCCGCATGCGGCCGGCCAGTTCAGCGATGCGGGCGCGCAACAGCGGCTCGCCGCCGGTCAGGCGGATGCGGCTGATGCCAAGGCCGACGAAGATGTCGGTCACGCGGTCGATCTCGTCGAAGGTCAGCCAATGTGCCGGCGCTTCGTAGTTGTCGTGCTCCGGCGGCATGCAGTAGGCGCAGCGCAGGTCGCAACGATCCGTCACCGAGAGGCGCAGATAGTCGATCCGGCGGCCGAAGGCGTCGGTGAGCATGTGCGCCCTTTCGCTACGAGGCGGCGCAGGCAGGCAGCGTCGTCGTCATGCGCCGTACCGAGGCGTCGACGCTGAGCAGGCTGTCCTCCAACTGGGCGCCGTTCTCAACCTCGGTCATGAGCATGCGCTGGAGAATCGCGCCGAGCATCGCCACGTTGGGCGCCATGGCCTCCTTGACTCCGTGAAGGAATTCGCAGACCGGAGGACTGTGATGGTGCTGGGCGACAAAGGCGTCGAACGGTCGCCCGGTCGCCTGCCAGTAGCAAAGATCGAACAGCAGGCTGAAGGTGGTCTCGATCTCCGTCGCGCCGGAAGCGCCGAGATTGCCGACGACTTCGCGGTAGAGGTCTTGGCGGAAGTTCTCGAAGCCGTAGTCGACCTCGGCCTTGACCACTTGTTCCGGTGTGAATTCCCATTCCATGATGCAATCCTCCGTGGTTCAACCGAATATGCGCCCAAAGGCGATTTCATCGTCGGCGCAGACCGTGCAGGTAACGGCCGGCTCGGCCGAGACGAAGAAGCGGTCGCAGCGCTGGCAGCGCTGCTTGGCGAGGATGTTGAGGGCGACGGGCTCTGCGCCCGGTGTGGCGTCGACCATCTCGGCCGGCTGCAGCACGCGCGGCTGGCAGACTTCGGAGCACAGGCCGCAGCCGACGCAGCGGTCGGCGAAGAAGAGAAAGCGCCAGTCGTCGTCGGTCTCTCGCACCTGCAGGGCGCCGGTCGGGCAGGCGCGTATGCAGGCTTCGCAGTTGGTGCAGCCGCGCGCCAGGCGCATGGTGGCCACGGGCAGCGCCGCCTGCGGCGGGAGATTGCAGGGTTCCTGTTCGGCGCGCCGGCAGACGATCTGGAGCAACTCGCGCATTTCCGGTACCAGCCAAGGGCCGGGCCGGATGGCCTTGTCGGCGACGGGCAGTTCGAGCGGCGGCGGGTTGATCGCCTTGACAGTCTCGTCGACGCCCTTGCCGAGCAGGCGGCGGAACAACTGCCGGCGGCCGGCGCGGAAATCCTGTGCCGGCGCTGCCTCGGCGTTCTCGGTGACGATCAGCGCTGCCCAGGTCTCGCCTGCACAGGCGTCTTCGAGCGCGTCGCGCGCTACTGCGTTGGCCGCCAGCATTTCGGCGCCGCGTGCGCCGTGCTCGCAGGCCTGGCAGTGATGAGCGCCACGCAGTTCGACCTCGATGCCGCGCTTGCCGAGATAGGCCAGCATCGCGGCATCGAGGGCGCCCAGGCAGGGCACGGCGGCGTCGGCGCTCGCGCCCGACGGCGTGCAGGCCATGGAGATGCGCGGCGTCTTGATCGCCTGCTTGAGCAGATCGACCCGCGGCAGATTGGCCGGCGCCAGGGCGGCGGTGCGGCAAGCGGTCGTGCACAGCGCACAGTTGGCGCAGCTGGCGGCATCGAGTGCGAGGCCGTCGTCGGCCAGGGTGATGGCCTCGTGCGCGCAGGCGTCCAGGCAGCGTCGGCACTCGCTGTAGCGGTAGCGATAGCGGACACAGCGCGTCCGGTGGAATTCGGGGGCGGGGGCGATCACTTTCGATTGGAGCGCAAGGTCTGCAGGGGCTTGCCTTGTTCGCAGGTGTTCGTCGGAATCACGAAGCTGGCCGGCATGCCCGGTTCCTGGGCTGCGGCCAGCACTTCGCGCCAGGTGTCGATGCCGCCCTTTACTGCGACCACCGTCTTGGCGTGGAACTGCTTGCCGATCTTGCGGGCAAGCGCCAGGGCGGCCTTGTCGTCGTCGGCGACAACCACCACGGCGCCGGTCGGAATGATCTGCATGTTCTTCTGCCAGACGACGGCGTCTTTCAGCGGGCGTAGCTGTCGCGGTCCGGACGATCTGCCGTCGACGACGCAACAGGGCGGCGTGGACTTCAAGGTCTCGACGATTGCGCCGCGATCCTGAAGCGTGGCCTCGGCCAGCGCAGGCAAGGCGAGGAGGGCACCAGCGAGAAGCAGCAGCCAGCGTTTCATGCCGCGATTTCCTCGACCGGATGGGCGGTCAGCGCCTGGATATCCGGGTGCCCGTCGAAGTCGGTGACAGGCACGGCCAGCCGCGCGACCTTGCCCCAGCGCAGCCAGTCGGCATAGTGGTTGGCGCCGGCGGTCATCGGTGCGAACCAGAGTCGATCGGCATGAAGTTCGGTCAGACCCGCGCAGATGTTCAGGTCCGTGTCGTCTTCGATGTCGGTGCGGATCATCGCGCTGCCGGCGCCGCGCTCGAACATCGCCTGCAACCACCACGCGGCAAGCGTTCCGGTGCGGCTGCCGTCGGCGAGCAGGATCTCCCAGGCCGGCTCGCAGTGCGAGGGCGAGAAGGTCTTGAAGTCGGCGTTCGATTCGGTTTCGAGGCGCCAACTGACTTCGAGACGTCGAACTGGAAGATAGACGCCGATGCGCTCGGGGCCATATTGCCGCGCCAGGCGTTCGACCAGTTCGCTGTCCTGCAGCGCCGCCTCGCCGAGAAACACCGTCGGCACTTCCATTTCCAGCAGGCCGCGAGCGCGGCTCTCGTTCTGGTCGGGCAGGATGACGCCGCGAATGGCGGTGCCGTCGCCGAGCCAGCAGCCGTCGTCGATCAGGAAGTCGGCTTGACGCGGGCAGTCGGCGGTATCGACCGTGACGATCTGGAGCGGGTTTGCATCAGCGGTCATACTCGAACTTGCGATAGACGAAGGGGAACATCGGGCAGGGATCGTCGTCGGCCAGGCCGGCGAGCATGGGTTTCAGTTCTTCCAGCGTCGCGTAGATCGGATCGATGCGCACGCCGAGAAAGCCCGGCCGATAGGCCGCGAGGGTGATCAGCGCATCGTCGAGCACTACGCGCGCGCCGGCCTGGTTGCCGATCTGGGTGAAGTAGAGCGCGAGCACTGCATAGGCTAAGGCTTGCAGGAAGCGCGCTTCCGGATCGGCCTGGCCGCCGGGCCGGTTGCGCACCAGCCCGGACCAGCGTTCGTTGAGCCAGTCGTGGGCGGCGGCCAGGTCGTTGCTGTTCCACAGATGAGCCAGTGCCTCCCAGTCGAAGTGTTGCCAGGAGGGTGCTTCAGCGGGGGCGAACTTCTGTCCGGCGAGGTCAAGCAGCATGCGGTCCCTCCAGCCGGGTGAGCACGGATTGCGGGCTGCTGGGGCAGGCGCCGCAGACGGGCTCGTCCGGGTTGAACTCGAGCTTGATTTCGCTCTTCGGCACGACGGTGCGTGCCTGGTCCTCGTCTTCGATGCGCAGGCCGAGCAGCGCGATCTCCTCTTGGGCGAAGGATTCGAGCAGGCGTCCCATCTCGCGGTAGAAGGAATGGTCGGATGCCCGCTGCAGCAGGCGGGCGTAGCCGCGCACCCACTTGCCCAGGTGTACCGTCCAAAACCGCTTGATCTCGCGCTCGAGCCGGCGGTAGTCGCCGGCGTCGTCCCCGTCGAGCAGGCCAAGGCAGCGTTCGAGCATGTCGGCGACGAAGGCCAGCTCGACCCCGAGTTGATCCTCGAAGGTGAAGAAACGGGTCTTGGCCATCGCGAAGCCGAAGCGGCGATAGGTTTGGGTCACCTCGAAGTAGGGATCCTGCTTGAGCCGGCCGGTCAGGCGTGCGGACTCGATGGGCGGAAGACCACCCGCCGACGCGAACATCGATGTGTATTCCACCGCCAGGGTATTGGCGAGCGTCGTGACGTCGGGGGCGAGAAAGTCGGCATCGAAAGCGAGGCCGGCTTCCGCCAGTGCCGTCAGCGCGTCCGGCGCGCGCAGGGCGTCGAGGAACTCGACGCTCGGCTCCTCGAGGAAGACGCCCGACAGGAGGCGGTAGAGCGGAATGCGATAAGACAGCATCCCGCGGATTTCATCGACCGGCAAAGGCGCTGCCGCCTGCCGGACGGAGGGTTCGATTGCAAGACCATCAAGCATTTTGTGTCCTCAAAAAGAACCCCGCCGGCATTCAGGGAAAAATGGCCGGCGGGGCAACTCCTCCGTGCTCAGTGGCCGCCATGCTCCTTGGCTTTGACGCTCTCGGGGCCGCCCCAGGAGGCCATCTCCGGGTGCATCTTGCGATGCAGGTCACCGGTGTAGGCGTAGCGCAGAGTCTCCTTGTAGGCCTCGTAGTGCTTGTCCCAGTCGCCCTGGACGTCGCCGTACTTGTCGTTCGGCCCCGCCTTGGTCACTTTGGCGACCGTGTCGAACCAGCCCTGGGAACCGCCGATCGGATCGGCGACCACCGGGATGATGTCGTTCGGATGCACGCCCTTGTCGTCCCACCATACGTTCTTCAGGTCCGGGTCGTCGGCGCCGCCGAATTTCGGTTGCTCCTTGAGTTTCAGGGTGGCGAGCCGCCCGTATTCCCAGTGACCGAAGGCCGTGGGAATCGATACGACCTTGGGATGGATGCCCTCGGTGACATAGGCCTTGGTCACCAGGTGACCGGCGCGTGTTTCGACGCGGACCAGATCGCCGGTCTTGACGCCGATCTTCGCTGCGGTGACCGGGTTCATCCAGGCCGGATTGCTGTGCATGATTTCGGCCAGCCACTTGACCGCCGCCGTGCGCGATTGCTTGTGCACGTTGATCTTGAAGGTGGACAGGATCATCTCGTCGTCCTTCATGGTCTCGTGCCAGGGAATGCGCTTGAAGGTCGGCATCGGATTGAAACCGTACTCGGCCCACTGCTCGACCCGGACGTTGATCAGGCGATTGCCGGTCGAGAAGCCGACGTAGTTCTTGCCATCGCGGCGGATGCCGATAGCCTTGCCGTTCTTCATGATGACGCCGTTCTTTTCGGCCACGGCGCCGGCCATGTCGGCCGCCGACAGTTCCTTCTTGTGCAGGCCGTACTCGGCGCGGATCTCGCGGCCGGTCTTGTCCGAGATCTTGCCGGTCTTCGGGTTGAGCTTGCCGTAGATCGGCCAGACGCCGTGCTTCTTGAGGAAATCGAGGCCGCCTGCTTCCTTGAGTCCCGGAATGTTGTCGAAGTGATGGCGCATGTAGTCCTCGCCGTCCTTGAAGTTCCAGAACTGTTTCATGCCCCGCTTGCCGTCCGGATCGAGCTTGTGGATGATGTCGCGCATCATGATGCGGTTCTCGCGCGACTCGCCCAGCGCCGCGTGCACCGGCTGGCGGATGCCCAGCCAGGGCCAAAGCGAGTTCGGCATCGACTCAGGCTCCCAACGCTCGAGGTACGGACAATCGGGCAGGATCAGGTCGGCCAATGCCGTCTCTTCGCCCATGAAGGGGCTCATGGAGACGATGAAGGGGAGCAGCTTCTCATCCTTGAACAGCTTGCCCCAGACCGCACGGGCGCCCGGATTGGTATAGACCGGATTGTCCTGGTAGCTGAAGTAGACGTTGATCTTCTGCCGGCCGTCGGCGATTAAGAAGGGCGTCAGGTGGCTGACCTTGTGGCCGGCCAGCGGATACTCCGGCGGATGGGCGAGCACCGAGTCGTGCGCGGGCTTGCCCGGTTCCGGCGACGGTTGCGGCCAGCCCATGCCGCGGGGCAGGCAGTAGCCGCCCTGGACCTCGATATTGCCGGTCATGATCGGCAGCATCATGCAGGCCTTCTCGTTGTAGGAGCCATAGAGGTGCTTGGCCGGACCGCGGTAGGTGAACAGCGTTGCCGGCTTGGTGGTGGCGAACTCGCGGGCGATGCGCTCGATGGTCTCCTTCGGCACGCCGGAGATCTTCTCGGCCCATTCCGGGGTGTACTGCTTGTAGTGGGCCTTCAGTTCGTCAACCGTGACGTTGGTCCAGGTGTTGATGAACGTCGAGTCCTGGAGATCGTCGCGCAGGATCACGTGACCCATGGCCAGCGCTACCGCCCCGTCCGTCGCCGGATGCACCGGAATCCACTCGTCGGAGAAGCCCGCCGTGTTCGACAGACGGACGTCGAAGGTGACGATCTTCATGTTGTTGTCCACCCGTCCCTCGGTGATGCGCTGCGACAGGGGATTGTGGAAGTAGGCGGCCTCGAGGATGTTGGAGCCGAAGTTCAGCACGTACTTGGTGTTGGCGAAGTCCGGCGTCTCGATGTCGGGCCCCCAGGTGGGCTCCATGCCGATCTTCTTTGACGATTCGCAGACGGAGGTATGGTTGACGACCGTGGCCGAACCCAGTGTCTTCATGAAGCGATCGACCACCCCGCCGCTGCGGTTGCGGCCGTACTTCATCATGATGCTGTTGGGATCTTCCTTCAGGGCCGCGTCGAGTTTGGCTACCAGCTCGGTCAGGGCCTCGTCCCAGGTGATGCGCTTCCACTTGCCTTCGCCGCGGGCGCCGACGCGGCGCAGCGGGTAGAGGATGCGGTCCGGATCGTAGCTGTACCACATGCCCGAGTTGCCCTTGGCGCAAAGCCGGCCACGCGTCGACACGTGCTCCGGGTTGCCTTCGAGCTTGACCACGCGGCCGTTCTCGACGTAGGCGATGGCGCCGTCCTGGATGTTGCAGACGTGGCAGTTGATCGGGATGGCCTTGCGCTCGGCCATGGTGACCGGGCCGAGATCCTTGCCGCCAAGCTCGGCTTCCATCGCGTTGAGCGCCTTCGGCAGGGTCGCGACCGCGGCCCCGGTGCCGGCGCTGATCTTGATGAAAGTGCGGCGCGTGAGTTTTGGCATTTCCATGTTCTATGTCTCCTCGTGACCTGGTCAGTACAGGGTCTGAAGTTGCTGGGGCCCCATCAGCAGGGCATAGCGCAGGGCGGCGCTGCCGACCAGGATGAGCAGGGCGGCGACCACCAACCCGGAGGTTTGCTGGCGCAGGTGGGCGAGGAACAGCATCGCCACCGGCGCGGCGGTGCCGGCCAGCATGCCGAAGCCGACGAAGATCGTGCCTATGGTGCCGGTGGTCAGGATCATGAAGGTCAGTTCCTGCGCCGAGCCGCCGTAGTTGGTGGTGCCGAGGATCGAGATCAGGATCACGCCGACCCCGGCGGTCGACCACAGCATGTATTCGCGCAGTACCCGTTGCGCCCCTTCGTTGCCGCCGGAAAGCAGCGAGCCGACGGCGGACCCGGAGGCGATCGCCAGGGCAACGAACAGCACCGGCATCACCGGCGTGTTCCAGACCGGCCGCGACTGGTGCACCGTCAGGTCGTAGCCCGTGTAGATCGGCAGGCCCAGCGCCAGCAGCGCCGTGATCAATGCCAGCAGCTTGCCGCGCGCACTGTCCGGTGCCTTGCGCAACTCGAGGATGTAGAGCACCGAGCAGACGCCGAAGGCGACGATGTTGAGTGCGCCCCAGGCGAGAGGCGACGTGAAGTTGAGGTACATCGGATTGAGGACATTGAAGAAGCGCTGCGGCTGCGAAAGGTCGGCGATCAGCAACAAACCGCCGATCGCCAGCAGGATCATCGAACCGTAGGCCGCCTTTTCCCTGAGCGGACGCAGCGCCGGCGTGATCCAGGAACCGTAGGAAAGGAAGGACAGACCGGCGAGGATGCCGATGACGAAGAAATAGATGGCGTAGCTTGCGTGCCACGACACATCGTGAAACCAGACGTAATCACCCATGATGTGCCTCTCAGATGTTGAAGTGGTTCTTGAAGGCGGTGCGATCGAGTTCCATCACTTCCCGCTGGCGATAGGCGTCGCGGCCGAACTCGGTCTGGTTGCGGTCGGCGCCGATGTAGAAGACGTGCGGCTTGGTGCCTTCTTCCGGCCGCAGCACCTGGGTGGCGTTCCTGGCCACGAGGTAGGAGACTTCGCTGGTCGGGTCGTTGATGTCGCCGAACACGCGGGCGCGGCCGATGCAGGTCTGCACGCAGGCAGGCACCAGGTTTTGCGTTACGCGGTGGAAGCAGAAGGTGCACTTGTCCACCACGTTGGTGATGTTGGTGTAGGTGCGGTTGGCCGGCAGCATGAAGCGGGCGTTGTACGGGCAGGCCGCCATGCAGCTGCGGCAACCGATGCAGCGCTCGTAGCGTTGCAGCACGAAGCCGCCTTCCTCGACCTTGTATGTCGCCTCGACCGGGCAGTTGCGCACACAGGGCGGGTCGTCGCAGTGGTTGCACAGGCGAGGCAGGAACTGCTTCTTGACGGTGGGATATTTGCCGACCACCTTGTAGGGCACCCAGGTGCGATTCACGCCCAGGGGCGTGTCGTACTCGGCCTTGCAGGCCACCTGGCAGGCCATGCAGCCGATGCAGCGCCGCGTGTCGACCACCATGGCGTAGCGCCTTGTTCCTGCCTTCCCCCGTGTCTCGATCGGGGACACTCGCAATTCTTCGCTCATGTTCCAGGGCTCCTCTGGTCCGTTGCCGGAGATCTACTCCGGACCCGCGGCGTCTTGGGTTTGCTGGCCGCGTGGCGATGATTGGTCAGCAAGCGGTGTGCCAGCAACTGAAATGTAGTACTGGTGCGGCAGCGCGCGATCGCAGCGGGGGAGCGACGTTACGCTGGCGTAACATGGTGCGATGCATCAGGCTAAGCTGGCGTAACGAAAGTCATAAGCTGCATGGCGTTCGCGGCCGCGACGGTTGCATTCAAAGCGATATCGACGGCGTGGTTGGCCCGCTGCGCCAGCCATGCCGAGCCAATAACCGATAGATCGTCGATTTGGGCACCTTGCGGCCCACTACGTCCTCATATGCTCTATGAATGCCGGCTACGGCCAGCTTGCCGCCGTGGTGGATGATGGGCATCCAGGGCGACAGGAATCCACTTTCCTGCTGAAGCGACATTAGGGCACGACGACGACCGCCGCGCTTGACGGCAATCTCGCCGACATCGCCACCGCCGTCGCGGAACTGTCGTCGCAAGGCGATCACCCGATTGCGGCTCAGGCCGAGTATCTCGGCGGTCAAGTCAATGCTCGCTCCGGTCAGTGCCGGAATCAGGATGGCCTGGCACTGCCGCAACTGCATCGTCGTTTCCGCCGACATGACTGCATGCAGGGCCAGTTCGATCTCGCGTCGATCATGTTTCGAAATACGGGCCACGTCTCCTCCCTCGGATATGCCGGCGGCAATGTCGATGCCGTCTCTTTGATTGCAACTTCAAGCAAGTGGCACGCCAGTTGCGATGAGGGATTCATGCGTGTCTTGTTTGCCTGGCCATTCGCAGATCGCCGGGCGAGGCGGCGCATACCTTGACCGACACAACATCACTACCGTTGCCATTCACGGAGGAGACGTGCATGAAATCAGGATCACCTTTGTCCAGGAAAGTCATCGCAATTGCATGCTGCACGGCGATCGGCGCAGCCTTCATGCCGGTCGCGGCCACTGCGGCCGAAGCCGACCTTGCGCAGAAGATCGAAGCTCTGCAGAAGGAAATCGACGCGCTCAAGGTGCAGATGAAGATCGTCCAGGCGCAACCGGCACCACAAGGCGGCAACATGGTTTCCGCACCCGCCGGGCTGGAACTGTCCATCTACGGCGTCGGCCACCTGTCGGCCGATCATATCGATACCGGTGCCGATAGCAGCGGTTACATCCACAGCAACTCGTCGCGTCTCGGCTTCAAGGGCAGCTACGATCTGGGTCTCGATGGCGTTGCGGCCATCTTCCAGTACGAATCGGGTGTCGATCTCACCGGCCACGGAACAGGGGATGGCAACGGCGGCGGCGTCTTCGGCAATAACCTCTTCACGCGCGCACGGGATTCGTTCGTCGGCGTCAAGGGGTCGTTCGGAACGGCCATCGTCGGGCGACTGGCTGCCCACAACCAGTGGCTCTACGACTACAACCTGTTCGGCGACCAGGTAGGCGATCTGGGCAACATCTGGGGACAGAGCCAGCCGGGGCGCCTGGACAGTGCAGTGCAATACCGCACGCCGAATTTCGGCGGCTTCTCCGCTGCCTTGACCTACGATCCCAGCGGCAACCAGGGCATGAAGGACGCGTCCTCGACCGTACTCAAACTGGACTTCGGCAGAGGCGGTTTGAATCTTGGCGGTGCCTACGCCAGTTATGGTCAGGGGCCGGCGCTGTCGAAACAGAAGGCCGCCGCGATTACGGCGAGCTACGACTTTGGAGTCTTCAACGTGGGCGGCGGCTGGCAGCGCGAAACTGACCTCGGCGGTGTCTCCGGCAGGAATCGCAACGAGGCGACGATCGGTGCCGCCGCCAAGCTCGGCGGCAAAGGAACGGTCAAGTTGCAGTACGCGCGGGCCGGCAGCGTAAGCGGCGTTGCCAACAGCGGCGCGCGGCAAACGGCGGTCGGCTACGACCACGCCTGGAATGGCCAGACCACCTTGTATGTCGCCTACGCGAGGACCGCGAATGACAGCGCCGTGTCGTTTCCATCGTATGACTGGGGGCACGGCGATCAAGGTGTGCCCGGAATCGTCGCCGGGAAGACTGCCACGGCGCTGTCGGTCGGCTTGGTCTACAAGTTCGATATGGGCCTGATCGGAAAGCGCTGAGCAGAGGGGATTCAACCACGCAGTTGCAACTGTCCGTCGTTCCGACGTGGCATCCTGGGTCCTGCGGGCATCGCCCGCAGGACTTCTTGTCATGCTGAAACGCGCTGCGGGCTCCACGCCAATTGGGACATAAGCCGGGCAGCGTAGAATTCCCCGCTCTTCCAATCGGAAACACGTATGCATCGTAGGACGTTCATGGCAGTCGCCCTTGCTTGGGCAGGCGCCGCCGGCGCAAACGACGTGCCGGCTGCAATACCCCTTCGAATCGGCTTGACGCCGGTTTTCCTCGATGATCAGGCCGGCTTTCTCGATCGTTGGCGCGCCTATCTGGAGGCGCAGCTGTCGCGCCCGATCGAATTGGTGCAGCGCGGCTCCTATCGCGAGATCGTCGAGCTATTGCGGCAGGGGAAGCTCGACCTCGCCTGGCTGTGCGGCTACCCGTACGTGCGCGGCCGTCAGTTTCTGCGCTTGCTCGCCGTGCCCGAGTACAACGGGAATCCGACTTATCGGTCATACCTCATCGTGCCGAGTGCGGACAAGACCACCAAGTCGATCCTGGACCTGCGCGGCCGGATCTTTGCGTTCTCGGATCCCGATTCCAATTCCGGCTGCCTCTATCCCAACTACCACCTGATCACGCTGCAGGAACGCCCCCATTCCTTCTTCGGCAAGACCTTCTTCACCTGGGCGCACCGCAAGGTCGTCGATGCCGTGGCGGCGCGCGTCGCCCACGGCGGTGCAGTCGATGGCTACGTGTGGGATACGCTGGCACGATTCCATCCCGAACTCACGAACATGACGCGAGTGGTCGAGCGTTCGCCGGAGTTCGGCTTCCCGCCCTTCGTTGTCCGTGCGACGCTGGCGCACGAGGAAGAGTCCCAGGTGCGGCGCGTGCTGATGGATATGAGCAAGGATGCCGAGGGCCGCGAGTTGCTGAAGATGCTGAACCTGACGGGCTTCGTGGCCGGCGAAGAACGTCTGTTCACGGAAATCGAGCGGATGGCCAAGGTGTTCGGCAGCTACAACAATGCACCTGCTGCGTGATCTCAGCTTCCGCTACAAGATCCCGCTGCGCGGGGTTGTCCTCGTGCTGGCGACCGCTTCGCTGCTGACTGCATCGCTGATCTATAGGGAGTATCGCGAGCTCAAGGCGGACGTGGTCTCCACGGCCGCCAGCATGAGCCGCGTTCTCGCCAACACGCTGGTGGCGCCGCTGACGCACGATGATGTCTGGCGCGCTTACGAAATCATCAACTCGCCGTTCTCGACATCGTCGGAAAGCAATCCGAAGATCGCCGAATTCGTGGTGGTGCTCGATCGACGCAACCAGATCTACATCGCCACGCAGCCGGCGGACTACCCGATGCTGGGTGATCCCGGACGAATCAATCCCGACTTCAACCGCATGCAGGCCTTGTTGCCCGGCATCAAGGAATTCGAGACCCGGGCCGTCGATCTGGCCGACTCGGAAATGATCTACATGCTGACGCCGATCGTGTCCGACGGCGTCATGCTCGGCACGCTGGTGATGGGCTATTCGAAGAACGCCTTCGTGCCGCGATTCCTGGAAATCGTGCGCAGCGGCGCGATTGTTTCCTTGCTGGTGATCGCCGTGCTGATCCCTGCCAGTTGGGTCTGGGCGCAGCGTTTCGCCCAGCCGCTGGTCAATCTCGCCGATGTGATGGGCAAGGTCGGCACGACCATCCCCGACGATTCCGAGATTCAGGTCGAGGAGTCCGGGGACGAGATCGGACGCCTGGCCAAGGCCTTCGCTGCGATGCTCGGGGAGTTGCGCGAGAAGCAGGCGATGGAGGGCCAGATGATCCTTTCGGAGCGCCTGGCGGCCGTGGGCCGGCTTTCGGCCGCCATCGCCCACGAGATCAACAATCCCCTCGGCGGCATGCTCAATTCGATATCGACCTTCAGGCGCCATGGCAACGAGGATCCGTTGACACTGCACACGCTGTCGCTGATCGAGGGGGGGCTGCAACAGATTTCCGAAACGGTGTCGGCGCTGCTGGTCGAGGCGACCCACCGCAGTCATCCGCTCAGCCGGCAGGACATCGAGGACATTCGCACGCTGGTGCTGCCGGACGCCCACGACAAGCAGGCGGACCTCGTCTGGCAGAACCTGTTCGACGAGGCGGCGTCGATGCCGGCGACGCCTGTGCGGCAGATACTGCTCAACCTGCTGCTGAACGCGCTGCAAGCGGTATTCGAGGACGGCACCGTGTTCTGCCGCATCGGCTGCGAGGACGGCCAGTTGAAGATCGTCGTCGGCAACGATGGTCAGTTCATTGCCCGCGAAGCGATGGAAGCGCTGTTCGAGCCACTGCCGAGTTCCCGAGAAGGCAGCCACGGCCTCGGATTGTGGGTAACCTATCAACTTGTGCAGCAGCTCGGCGGTGAGATCACTGCCGAGAGCGAACCGGGGGAGACGCGCTTTACCGTGACCATACCGATGAACCGCAATGAGTGAGCCTGGCCTGCCGACTGTTTGTCTGATCGAAGACGATCCCATCATGGGACAGTCGCTTTGCGACCGTTTCGAGCTGGAAGGATTTGACGTCGACTGGCACCGTACGGCAGCAGCGGCGGAGAAGGGCTTGCGCCAGCGCGACTATGCGGTGGTCGTCAGCGACATCCGCCTGTCTGATCGAGACGGAGGCGAACTCTTTCTGGCCGAGCGCGAACGCGGCGGAGTGCCGCCGCCCTTTATTTTCATCACCGGCTTCGGCACCATCGATCGGGCGGTCGAGTTGCTCAAGGCCGGCGCCACCGACTACATCACCAAGCCGTTCAACCTTGACCGGCTTGTAGACAAGGTCAGGCAGTTGTCCGATCGCTCGGTTTCCAGCGGGACTGGCGAATCGAGCCTGGGTGTTTCGCCGCAGCTTCGGCGTATTGCGGAGATGCTGCCGAAGCTCGCTGTGCATACCTCGGCGATCCTGATCAGCGGCGAGTCGGGTGTGGGCAAGGAGCACGTCGCCAATGAACTGCACCGGCTGGCCTGTAGGGACGGAACGGTGCCGTTCGTGGCGGTGAATTGCGGCGCGATCACGGAAAGCCTCTACGAGGCGGAACTGTTCGGTCATGAGAAGGGCGCATTCACGGGTGCGGTGCGCGCGCGGCGCGGCTATTTCGAACAAGCCAACGGCGGCACCCTGTTTCTCGACGAAATCGGCGAACTGCCGCTGCCGATGCAGGTGAAGTTCCTGCGGGCCATCCAGGAGCGCAAGATCGTCCGCGTCGGCGGCGAAGCGGCGATTCCGGTGGAGTTTCGCCTGGTGTGCGCGAGCAATCGCGACCTCAAGGAAATGGTGGAGGCGGGCGAATTCCGCGAGGACCTCTACTACCGGATCAACGTCATCAACCTGCGCGTGCCGCCGCTGCGCGAGCGCCGGCAGGACGTGCTCTGGTTCGCGCACAAGTTCATCGCCGAGTTCTCGACTCATGGCACCGAACAGTTTCGCCTGAGCCAGCGCGCCGAGCAGGCTCTACTTGAATACCCGTGGCCTGGGAATGTCAGGGAACTCAAGCATGCGGTCGAACGTGCCTGCGTCATGGCTTCGGGCCCCGTGCTTGGCCCGGAGGCGTTCTTCGGCGAGGGCTTGACCACCTGGACGCCGCCGGCAGCTGACGGCAATCTTGCCGCCTACCTGCAGGAGTGCGAACGAAATTACATCGCCCAGGCATTGATACTGAACGACGGCCATATGACCCATACCGCCGAGAGCCTCGGCATCAGCCGCAAGGGGCTGTGGGACAAGATGAGGCGCCTGGGTATCGCATCGGAGCCGGCGCAGTAACGGCGCCGGTGTTCTACGGCAACGTAGTGAATCAAGACCTGACAAGTGCCGAGGCACTCTTCTTCGAGGGCAATCGCCTGATGGCGGCCGGCGATGCCCGCGAGGCAGAGGCGCGCTTCCGCGAGGCGATCGGACTGCTGCCCGACTTTGCCGAGGCGCACGCCAATCTCGGCCTGTTGCTCGATCAGGCGGGCCGTCCGGACGAAGCGGAACAGCGTTACCGGCAGGCGATTCGCCTCGATCCTGATTGTGGGCAGATCCACTTGAACCTCGGAGCACTGCTCGCCGGCCGGAAACGCTTCGAAGAGGCCGAGGCTGCCTATCGGCGGGCGCTCGAACTGATGCCGGGTTCTCCGGCGGCCTGGTCGAATCTCGGGGTCTTGCAGGCGTGCCGGAAACAGGAAGAGGCCGCGGAATTGAGCTACCGAAAGGCAATGGAACTGGACCCGGACTACCGCCTGGCCTGTTTCAATCTGGCCTACGTATTGCTGCGCCAAGGCCGCTACGAGGAAGGCTGGCGCTGTCTTGAAAAGCGGGACTGGTATGCGCAACTCGAGAAGCTGTTGCCTTGTCCGCGCTGGCAGGGCGAGCCGCTCGCCGGCCGATCCCTGTTGATCGGCTTCGAGGCCGGGTATGGTGACATGATCCAGTTCTGCCGTTACGCCGCGATACTGAAAGCGCAGGGAGCCGTGCGTATCGACCTGATTTGCCATCCGGCGCTGAAGAATCTCTTCACCACGCTGACCGGCGTCGATGCCGTTTACCCCTTCGACGACCCCTTGCCCCATTCCGAGTGGGACTTCTGGACGCCACCGCTCAGCATCCCGTTACATTGCCGGACGCGTCTCGATTCGATTCCCCGGGACCTGCCCTACCTGCACGCCGACGCGGAGCGTGCCGAAAGATGGTCGGCCGTGCTGTCCGCCGAGTGTGCACCCGCCGATGTCCGTGTCGGCCTGGCGTGGAAAGGCAATCCTCGTTTCGAGAACGACGCCGATCGGTCCCTGCCAGGTCTGGCCACGCTGGCGCCCCTGGGCACGATTACCGGTGTGCGCTACTTCAGTTTGCAGAAGGGAGCCGGCGAGGAGGAGGCGGCCAATCCGCCGGCCGGCCTGCCGGTGGTAAACCTGGGGCCGCAGCTTTCCGACTTCGCCGATACGGCGGCGGTGGTGGCGAATCTCGACCTCGTGATCTGCGTCGACACGGCTGTCGCCCATCTTGCCGGGGCGCTGGGCAAGGACTGCTGGGTGCTGTTGCCCGACTACAAGACCGACTGGCGCTGGCTGAGCGGGCGCACCGATTCGCCCTGGTACCCCGGCGTGATGCGTCTCTTTCGGCAATCGCGCATGGGCGACTGGGCGAGCGTGGTTGTGAAAGTTGGCGTGGAGCTGCAACGACGCGCCGTCGGGCAATGACTTAGTCATAGCGTGATTGCATTTTCAGGCGCGTTGTGGCCAAATCCCAACCGAAGTTGGATTCCGATTGTCGAAATGAGTGGCAACGCCCCCGAGCTCAAGGAAGAGGAATAGGCGCACTTGCGATGGTCCGAGGAATGTGATGTCGGTGGTGAGGTAGTCGATCGCGAAAGGAGTAAGTGATGCGGACTTTGATGGCAGGTGCGCTGGCCGCAAGCCTGGTCGGCGGTTGTGCGAATTTCGGCGCGGTGTCCGAGTTCGCCAGGGAGACCAACAAGCTTACCGACACCGTCAGAACCGAGTTCACCCAAATGGACCGGCTGTGTGTCCAGCAGGCCGAGCTGGTCATCGTTGTCAACAATATCCAGGACGACGGACCATTGAAGGACTGCGAGCAGTACAAGTCCGCCGAGGGAAGACTGGCGGGCGTCACCGTGGATGTACTCGACAACTATGCCAGGGCACTCGCCGCGCTCGCGGACGACAAGTCGTTCGACCTGTCGTCGAACCTCAAGGATGTGGCGGGCAAGCTGCAGGGCCTCAAGAACAAGGACGGCAAGACCCTGGTGAACGCGAAGGAGGTGGGCGCCCTGTCCGCGGTCGTGGATGTCCTCTTCGGCATCGCGACGGCGACCCGGCGGGACGCGGCGGTCAAGCGACTGATCGAGGAAACGCCAAACCTGGCCATCAGCGGCGACGTGCTTCGCTCCTTCTTCGTCGAGTCGCCCGAGGCTCCTCCCGGTCGAACAAGAGCGCCCTATGGAAACTTCGTCGCCATCGCGAACAGTTCGGTCACGTCAACGGAAATCAGCCTGCGAGGCCCGGCGCTGCGTCAAGCCGAACCCATCCGGACCGCCGAGCTGTATCGCGAACTGCAGGGCCGCAAGGCGTTGTTCAGGCAGCGCGTCGGCAACTCACCGGACAGCGTGCCGGTCAAGGTCGCGGCGGCCATCGATTCGTGGCAACAGGCGTTGGAGAAGTTCTCCGAAGAGGCGCTGAAGCCTGATCCAAAGGATCTTCGCGAGCGTCTTAAGGACCTTCGCGAAAAGGCGATCACGGCCAGGAAGGCCGTCGCAGGCGAGAACAACTGAATGAGGAGTAAGACATGACTGAATCCACCGCACTTGAAGTGGCGAACGACGGAGACGTCTTGTCGGGGGCAGGATTGCAAGAGTCCATCGACCGGCTCAAGACGATGGCCGACGAGCTGAATCCGTTTCTGGCCACCGAAACCAGCGTCGATGCGGCGCAGGCGATCGGGCAGGCACAGCAGCAACTGCGCAGCCTCGCGACGTCGCTCGTGGTCGCGCAGATCGACCTTCTGGCGGGAGAGGTCAAGGTCACCGCCGAACACATCAATGCCGCGGTCGAGTACACCGATGACGTCATCTCGCAGATTGCCGGTTGGAAGAAGCGCATGGACAAGATCGGCGAACTCCTGGATTTCTTCGCCGTGGTTCTCACCGGCAAGGGGGCAGATATCCTGCAGGCGGCTCGCAAGCTGAAAGCGGCAGTGGACGCCGGATGATCAGAGTGGCGGTTGCGCCGAATTATCGGCCGCACGCCGCCGTCTTCTGGATAGAGACGCGTCCCGGCGCGATGTTCCGCAACCTCGAGAATGTCAGTTCGTTGCCGGAAAGGGATAGGTCGCGCCTTCGAGCCAGTTGCCAGGCACATGGACGGACGGCTCCATTCAGAAGACGAGACTCACTATGCGTCTCGGCCAATGTCGACGTCGACTGCGTGGTAGCTTTGATCGTCGAACGTCACCCTGACGGTCGGATAGACCAGCTCTACCGTCCAGGTTCGAGTCTCCGGGTCAAACACCCGCCGCCGTGTCGGCTTGAATCCGAACTGAAATGCCTCGCCGGTTCGCGCGCGCATCACCACTGCACCGAGCGCACTGGTAATTGCGACATCGCCTGCCAGAGCCACGCCTGTTTGCACATCATGGGCGCTGACCACATGGTTGGCCAAGGCCGTTGATGCGGGGTAGGGGCTAATCGAGGCTCTTGCTTCATGGCGCGGCGCGGGAATATGAAACTGCGCCAGAATCGCCAAGACTTGGCGTTGCAGCATCGGATCCCAAAGTGCTTCGGCATGATTCAATGCATTGGTAGTGCGCGACGCTGAGAACGGCAGGTGGGCGGCAGCGTCGGCTACCAATATGTCGCCAGCCCCATTTCGCAATTCCGGCAGCGAAGACGCGAGTTGCGCCATTAGAGCTATGGCCTCGGTCATCAAAGGCAACGGCAGCAGTATCTGAGAGGGAACGAAAGTGCCCGGATCCAATAGTGTGCCCAAAGGCAATGGTGTTGTCGCCCAGTGGAATAGTGGGAACGGCAAAGGCAGCGGTATAAAGCTGTCCGGCGTATAGGCGCGCTGCCACAGCCTTTGAACCAATGTGCTCGTGCCGCCGAAGGTGTGGTAAGCAATTCCAGCCACCGGCTCCATTGCCGAAATCGTCGATAGCTGAGGACTCCCCGGCGCAAGTTCGGCGAACGCCGGGTTGCCGGCGTAGGCACGCAGCATGGAAAGAAGATCGGGCGACGGCTGGTTCAGCACGGCCAAAGCCTCCTGCAATTTGGCCGCCATCGCATCCACATTCATCGCCACGGTGGCCAGACTGCTGCCTTGGTGTGGGGAATGCAATGTGACGAGTGCCTTGGTGCGTCCAACGAATGCGGCGATCGCCGGATTCGTCCGAATGCCTGCAAGTACCGCTCGTGCCACAATCCCGCCCCGACTGTGCGCAAGAATTGCCACCTGCAATTGGTTGACGCGGGAATCGCTTGTCAGCGAACCGGCAGCAAAGCCGGTCAGTTGAGCGACATTTTGCGCCAACGTTCCATTCGGGGCGCTTGGTTCGTATGACACGGTGCTGAATCCGGCCGACACCAGCGCGTCCTTCCAGCTTGTCACCGATGTAATCGGTGGATCACCAAAATACCCTGCCACTGGGATCACCGGGGGCACGATGTTGAATCCCGCGTGGCTGTATGGAGGATAGCTCGCCGTTTTGTCGTACGCGGCATATGCTCGTGCAGACAATGGTGAGGTCATATCGGCTGCCGTACCTCCCATGCCCGGTATGAGCAGAACGAGGGGAAGGCTGGGATCCAGTGGACCTTCTACTACGGCAAGGCTTCCATCTCCGACCGGGATTTGAAACATGATTGCTCCTTCGCTATGGCCAAGTCGTCGACCCTACGAAATTGTGGGCTACTCCACCTGCCGGAATCCCTCCCACGAGTTCATGAGAAGACGCCGGGTGCCGCGCGTGATTACTCGAATTCGGCCATCGGCACCAGGCGCAGACCAAGGCAATTGCAGCGTCGCGGTATCGTCTGCTTCCGCCAGGTTTGCTTGTGGCCGAAGACTAGCGAGACGCTGCCCTATCAGCAATAGTGCATTTGCATCATTTGCGGGAACCTCAACCGTTGCGCGGGAAGTTCACAGGTGGATGCTCGGTATCTCTGCCCAGATTCCTCGCAATCGAAGATTCCTGCAGAACGAAACAGAGTTCGCACCAATCAAGTTGTCCCACCGGTCTTGTGCTCTAGGAACGAGCGCTGGCACGGTGTTACTGCGCGAGCCGAATTGACCGGTCTGCGCCGCAACCACTGATCAGCCAGTGTTGGCCGGGTCGACTGTTGCGATGGTGGTTGAAGGCAGGACGCCTGGCCTCAACCAAACTCCACCAACAGATCCTTCGGCTCGACGCGGTCGCCTGGCTCGACCAGCACCTTGACCACGGTCGCATCGCGCTCGGCCGTGACCGCCGTTTCCATCTTCATCGCCTCGATCGACAGCAGCGGGCTGCCGCGGCTGACTTTCTGACCCGGCTTGACCGACACGGTCGCCACCGTGCCCGGCATGGGAGCGGCGACGTGGTTGGGGTTGCCGTCTTCCGCCTTGGTGTGCGCCTTCTTCTTCGCCAGGCCGGCCTTCTCGATATGGGTCGGGCGCGGCTGGCCGTTGAGTTCGAAGAAGAGATGCGCCATGCCTTCCCCGTCGTCGTCCTGGCGGCCGGTGAGCTGGATCACCAGCGTCTTGCCCGGGTCGATGTCGACGGCGACCTCTTCCCTTTCATGCAGGCCATAGAAGAAGACCGGCGTCGGCAGTACGGAGACGTTGCCGTAGTGGCGTTGATGCTCGGCGAACTCGGCAAACACCTTGGGATACATAAGGTAGGAGGCGAGGTCGTTGTCGTCGACCTGGCGGCCGGCCGCCTTCTCGGCCGCCGCACGCGCGGCATCGAGGTCGACCGCGGGCAGGTGGGCGCCGACGCGGCCCTCGATCGGCGTCTTGCCCTTGAGGATCTTCTTTTGCAGGGCCGGCGGGAAGCCGTCGGCCGGGTAGCCCATCTCGCCGCGGAACATCGACACGACCGATTCGGGGAAGGACACGTCCTTGTCCGGATCGGCGACCTCGGCGGGCGTCAGGCCGTTGGCGACCATGAACAGCGCCAGGTCGCCGACCACCTTCGACGAGGGCGTGACCTTGACGATGTCGCCGAACAGTTGATTGACGTCGGCATAGGCCTGCGCGACTTCCGGCCAGCGCGCATCGAGGCCCATGGAGCGGGCCTGCTCGCGCAGGTTGGTATATTGGCCGCCGGGCATCTCGTGGCGATAGACGTCGGATGTGCCGGCGCGGATATCGGCCTCGAAGGGCGCGTAGTAGTGGCGCACACCTTCCCAGTAGCGAGCGAAGGGCTGGATGTCGCGGTGCGTGATGCCGGGCGCGTGCTCGGTATTCTCCAGCGCGGCGAGAATCGAACCCATGCTCGGCTGCGAAGTAAGGCCGCTCATCGAGTCCATCGCCGCGTCGACCGCATCGACGCCGGCCTCGATCGCCGCCAGCACCGAAGCGACGCTGCCGCCGCTGGTGTCGTGAGTGTGCAGGTGGATAGGCAGGCCGACTTCCTCGCGCAGCGCCTTCACCAGCGCCCGCGCCGCCGGCGGCCGGCAGACGCCGGCCATGTCCTTGATGCCGATGATGTGGGCGCCCGCCTTCTTGAGCTGCTTGGCCATGTCGACGTAGTACTTGAGGCTGTACTTCGGCCGGCTGGCGTCGAACAGGTCGCCCGTATAGCAGATCGCCGCTTCGCAGAGCGCGCCGTTGTCGATCACCGCATCCATCGCTACACGCATGTTCTCGACCCAGTTGAGCGAATCGAAGACGCGGAAGATGTCCATGCCGCTGGCGGCAGCCTGTTTCACGAAATAGCGCACCACGTTGTCGGCATAGTTGGTGTAGCCGACGGCGTTCGAGGCGCGCAGCAGCATCTGGAACAGGATGTTGGGCGTCGCTTCGCGCAGCCTGGCCAGCCGCTCCCACGGGTCTTCCTTGAGGAAGCGCATGGCGACATCGAAGGTGGCGCCGCCCCAGCATTCAAGCGAGAAGATCTGCGGCAGGAGCTGGGCATAGTACGGCGCGATGGCGACCATGTCAGCCGTGCGCATGCGGGTGGCGAACAGCGATTGGTGCGCGTCGCGCATCGTCGTGTCGGTGATCAGAACCGGCTTCTGCGCGCGCATCCACTCGGCGAACTTCTGCGCGCCGAGCTGCTTGAAACGGTCGCGGCTGCCGGCAGGCGGATCGAGAGTGATATCGGCCTTCGGCCTGATGGGGGCCGGCAGCGGTTGATGCGGTACGGTCCGTCCCTTCATCTCGGGATTGCCATTCACCTCGACGTTGCCGATGAACTTCAGCAGTCTTGTTGCCCGGTCCCTGTGCTTCTTGAACGTGAACAGCTCGGGGGTGGTATCGATGAAGCGCGTCGTGCATTCGCCGCTCTTGAACGACGGATGCAGGATGATGTTCTCGAGGAAGGTCAGGTTCGACGCCACACCGCGGACGCGGAACTCGCGCAGCGCGCGGTTCATGCGCCGGATCGCTTCTTCCGGATCGTGGCCCTTGGCCGTGACCTTGACCAGCAGCGAATCGTAGAAGGGCGTGATCACCGCGCCCGTGTAGGCGGTGCCGGCGTCGAGGCGGATGCCGGCGCCGGCGGCGCTGCGGTAGGCGGTGAGCTTGCCGTAGTCGGGCGTGAAGTTCTTCTCCGGGTCTTCGGTCGTGACGCGGCATTGCAGTGCGTGCCCGTGCAACACGATGTCCTGTTGCGCGGGAATGTAGGAGTCCGGCTCGCCGATGCGCGCTCCTTCGGTGACGCGAATCTGCGCCTTGACGATGTCGATGCCGGTGACTTCCTCCGTGACCGTGTGTTCGACCTGGATGCGCGGATTGACCTCGATGAAATAGAACTTGCCGGTATCGGCGTCCAGCAGGAACTCGACCGTGCCGGCGTGCGTGTAGTTGACGCCGCGCGCCAGGGTCAGGGCCGCCTGGCAAAGATGCTGGCGCTGGTCTGAAGTCAGGTAGGGGGCGGGTGCCCGCTCGATGACCTTCTGGTTGCGCCGCTGCACCGAACAGTCGCGCTCGAACAAGTGCACCAGGTTGCCGTGCGTGTCCCCGAGCACCTGCACCTCGACGTGGCGGGCGCGTACGACCATCTTCTCCAGATAGACCTCGTCGTTGCCGAAGGCCGCCGCTGCTTCGCGGCGCGCGATCTCGATGGCCGGCCCGAGTTCGGCTTCGTTGTTGATGGCGCGCATGCCGCGGCCGCCGCCGCCCCAGCTCGCCTTGAGCATCAGCGGGTAGCCGATCTTCGCGGCCTGCCTGCGGCACTCGTCGAGGTCTGTCGGCAATGCCCCCGTGGCCGGCACCACCGGCACGCCGACCCGCTCGGCCAGTGCCCGGGCTGCGACCTTGTTGCCCAACTCGCGCATCACCTCCGGCTTCGGGCCGATGAAGGCGATGCCGGCTTTGGCGCAGGCATCGGCGAAGTCCGGATTCTCGGACAGGAAGCCGTAGCCGGGGTGGATCGCATCGACCTTGGCCAGCTTGGCGACGCGGATGATGTCGTCGATATCGAGATAGGCCTGGATGGGCTTCTTGCCCTCGCCGACCAGATAGCTCTCATCCGCCTTCGCGCGATGCAGCGAGAAACGGTCCTCGTTGGAGTAAATCCCCACGGTGCGGATCCCAGTTCGCTTGCCGCGCGCATGACGCGGATCGCAATTTCCGAACGGTTGGCGACGAGGATGCTGCGGATGTGATGTGATTTGTCGGCCATCATCGAATGCCCTGAAGTGGGTTCCTGAAGACCGCTGATGATAGACGAACGAAGGCAACGGCCGGGACGGGACAAGAGCCCGCCCAAGAGAAATACCTCCTCAAACAGCGGTGTAAGCCGTCTTGACCATGGTATGAACGGAGCCGCCTTGCGAACCCGCGCCAGTGCTTGAGGTCGAGTGCCGTCTTAGGCTGCAGAAGTGTCATCTCAGGATGCGGTCGAGAGCTGACGCAACGGCGCTCTTGAAAAACCGAGCCTTGGCCCCTATTATTAGCACTCGCTGTTAGTGAGTGCTAATACCTGCCGCTGCTCCAACATGCGGGCCGCGGCCTCTCCAGTTTCAACAAGCCAGCTATCAATAAGGAGATAACCCTATGAAAATTCGTCCTTTGCACGATCGCGTGATCGTCAAGCGCATCGAAGATGAGCGCAAGACGGCCTCGGGCATCGTCATTCCCGATACCGCCGCTGAGAAGCCCGACCAAGGCGAAATCGTCGCCATTGGTACCGGCAAGGTCATGGACGACGGCAAAGTTCGCGCCTTGGCCGTGAAGGTCGGCGACCGCGTGCTGTTCGGCAAGTACTCCGGCCAGACCGTAAAGGTCGAGGGCGTGGAACTGCTGGTCATGCGCGAAGAAGACATCATGGGCGTCATCGAAGCCTAATCGGATACGGATCAAGGAGATAAGCAATGCCTGCTAAGGAAGTCAAATTCGGCGATACCGCCCGTCAGCGGATGGTTCATGGCGTCAATATCCTGGCCGACGCCGTCAAGGTCACCCTCGGTCCCAAGGGCCGCAACGTGGTTCTGGAGCGCTCCTTCGGCGCCCCGACCGTCACCAAGGACGGCGTTTCCGTCGCCAAGGAAATCGAACTGAAGGACAAGTTCGAGAACATGGGCGCCCAGATGGT